>NZ_JBANSM010000006.1:0-245209 GCF_038374745.1 Levilactobacillus sp. HBUAS70063
CTTCGCAAATATTGTTTGGGTTTGAATAAATTCAAACCGCCCTACACATATTTGGTTTGTCGAAACAATGTTCAGTTTTCAAAGGTCTACCAAGTTATCTAATGAAGTGTTTGCTCCGTGACAACTTTTAAAGTATATCATGCTGTCAATTTACTGTCAACTGATTTTTTCAATATATTTTGAATAAATATTGAATTTTGGAAGCTCAGTTGAATAAATATTCTCAACAACGATTACTACTATATCAATTATCAATCAGACCGTCAAGCCTTTTTTTAAATTAATTAATTTGCAATCTTTCGTTGCTGTTACAATGTTTGTCCTGTAAATGACAACAGAAAATAGTTTACCAATATCTGGGACTATGGTCAAGAGGAAAATGAATATTTACTGAAATTTGTTGCGCCACTTCCACGAAACACCGTCAAATCAGTGTTTAGCCGAATGTAAAAATACCCATTTCTGCGCCAAACCCGATCACCGACAACAGATCGCCTCGCTTAAACCCACTAAAAAAGCCGTTATCACCCCGCGGCAATAACGACTTTTCACAACTTATTTCAATTCTGGTGCATCCGTCTTATAGTCGGATACGGTACTCTTCCCATCGTTCTTAGCCAAAACGCTCGTCTTCTCAGACTTTTCCGCATCGGCTAAACGTTCCATCGCTGGTTTCAACTTATAGGTAAAGGACGTCTTATCGACCTTCTTAAAGTTCTTCGGTGTATAGAACCGGAGCAAATCACCGTAGATCACCCGATCGGATAGCGACAGCTCGGTCGTCACGTGGTTCTGTAGCTTAGCGACCGCCTTCTTCTGAGCCGCCGTTAAGGTCAGCACTTTCCCCGTCTTCGTATCGTAGACGGTGCTACCAATCTTCGTATACTTCGGCGAGACAAAGTTCCCATCACGAAAGGCCACCGTCTGATTACGGTTCTTAGCCAGCAGGTCTTGCCCAAACTGGACCGTATCCGTGTTCTTTACGCCTAACAGGTCTAGCAGCGTTGGTAGAACGTCGATTTCACCACCATAGGTATGGTTGATGCCACCCTTGAGTCCATTGGCATGAATCATGAACGGGACCTTCTGGAACTGGGCCAAGTCATAGCTCGTGACCTTGCTCTTACCCAGTAACTGGGCAATTGCCGGCCGGTGGTTATTCGAGATCCCATAGTGATCCCCATAGGCCACAATCACACTATTCTTGTACAGACCGACCTTCTTCAGGTAGGCTAAGAATTCAGCAAAGGACTGATCCAGGTAGTGGGCCGTCTGAACGTACGGATCAACCGTCTTATCCCCCGTCTTGGTAGCTGGGAAGTCCGTATTCTTCTTGTCGAGTTCGTACGGGTAATGGTTTGTCAGCGTAATCAGCTTGGCATAGAACGGCTGCGGTAGCTGTTCGATGTACTTGGCCGACTGCTTAAAGAAGATCTTATCCTTCAGGCCATAGCCGACACTATACCCCGGTTTCTCCGTATAGTAGCTGGAGCTAAAGAAATACTGGTAGCCCCATGACTTATAGGTGTTATCTCTGTTCCAGAAACTCGGGACATCCCCATGGAAGGCCGCCGTGGTGTAGCCCGCCTCCTGACTCAGGATTGCCGGTGCCGCCTGGAACGTGTTCTGCGTCCCATAGGTGGTCATCGCCGACCCCTGGGGCAACCCAAACAGCGAGTTTTCCAGCATCATTTCGGCATCGGACGTCTTCCCCTGGGCCACTTGGTTGTAGAAGTTATCAAATGACAGGGTGTTTTGGTTATGGTAGAACTTATTGAGCGTAGGGGTAACCTCTTTACCGTCCACCTTATAGTCAATCAAGAATTGCTGGAAACTCTCCAGGTGGATGATAAAGACGTTCTTCCCCTTCTCCTTGCCGTAGTACGACACATTCGGGCTCACCCGATTTTGCTTCAGGTATTTCAGGACACTCTTCATATCCGATGCATTGGCACTCGCCCGCGTCGCACTTTCCTTTTGCGTCTGGTAGGCGTTGAAGGCCGCGTACTCGTTGAGTCCCAGGTACTTCACGATATAGTTATTGTCAAACGTCCGCGTCAACAGGCCGGACCGGTCGGCACTCGCCATCCCAAATTCGGCAAACATCAGGGCAAACGACAGGACGGTCAGGGAAAATGCGTACCGTCGCTTGAATGGCCGGGCGTCAATCTTGATGACGTGCGTGGCCAGTAAGATAATTAACACAATAATATCAACGTAAACGAAGAAATCATAGAGATGGGTAATCTGGGCCAGACTCTTCCCCAGGTTATTGCCGACGGAACTCGACCCCTTCATGATCCCAAAGGACAGAAAGTCCGAGAATTCTCGGTAATATACCACGTTGGCAAAGATCCAGGTCGATTCCAACACATCGATAATCAACATTAGCCAGTAAGCTAATCGCCCTCGAAAATACAGCGCGATCCCGAACACCAACAGGGCGGCCGGTAGTGGGTTAATCAGCAGTAAAAACTGTTGGACACTCCCCTTAGCACCTAAAGTAAACTCGGTTTGATAGGCAATGTAAGTTTTTACCCAAAATAAAACGACGATTAACAGGAAAAAGCCCATGCGGGTGTTTAACCAGTTCGTCTTTCGCTTAAAAAAGTTCGCCATTACGACTGCCTCCACATAATAATTAACATCTCTCAAGTATAGCGGATATTGCGAGGTAATCAATCCGATTACAGAACCTTTGGAAAAAATTCAATCTTTCATCATTATAAAAAAACAAAACTATGGCCACCCATAGTTTTGTCTTAGTTATCCGTCAATAAATCAAACAGTTCGATAGCAACTAAGTCGATGTTATCAAATTCAAAAGTTGTTTCCGGATTGTGTTCAGTTAAAGTATAGGTGTGCGCGGCTTGGTTAAAGACAACGGTTGCCTGCTCCACGCCTTCTTTTTCGAAACGACGGGGTTGTGGCTCGTCGGTGGCATCCTCTTGCATCGCCTTGAGGCGGTTGATGATACCAATCAGTTGAGATTCTTCCATGGTTGGTCCCCTTTCTAGCTTTCCCTTATGATTTTACCAAACTTAGCGCTAGATGACACGCCCTAATACAGAAAAACTCAAGGATTTCACAAATCCGAGTCTTCCGTCACCTTGTCTGGGCGAATCACCATCGCCACTAAGCCCGCCAGCATCCCAAAGTAATAGGTCAACAGGCGCCACAAAATCATGGCTAAAACTAATTTACTATTAGACGTGATATAACTCCGAAAGATCATTTCAAAGCTGTACTCGGCGCCCCCAGAGCCCCCTGGGATTGGAAACAAAGAAATCACCATCACAATGAGGATGTGGAAACTGGTCACCATGACAATGTTGGCCGTGGTATACCCCAGCGACAGCATAATGAAGTATGGAATCAGGTAATAGAACATCAGCTGGAAAAAGGTAATCACGAAGACGCGGAGCATCAGCTTTCCCTTACCACTGATGCGGACACTCTCCGCGTAGAACGAATCAATTTTACTATTCAAGTTATCCTCGATACGGTGGAACCGTTCGGCCTTCATGAACCAATGGAAGGGATACAAGATAACGCCCACCATCTTCTTGGTAAAGGAATACCAGAACATAATCATCAGCAGTCCCACGATAACGGCCAGGTGAATCGTAAACCCAAAGATCACCAGCCAGGACAACGCATGCAACTTGTCTTGAATCTGCTGGAAGCCAATCACCAAGGCGATGATGAAGTTAATGACGATCATCGACTGATAGACCACAAACTTCATGAGCAGCACCGAGCTGGCCTTTCCCGCATCGATCCCCGTCTGCATCAGCGCAAATAGTTGTGCGGGTTGACCACCGGAAGAAAACGGTGTAATCCCGTTAAATAGTTGTTCCACCAACGGAATCCGTACGGCGTCTTTAAACGTAAACCCTTCGATTCGATCGGAGATGAAGACCTTGACGATCCACGCCTCCAATCCCAGGTACAAAAGCATACATAAAACGGCGACCCCAAACCACCAGAAATTAATGTGAACAAAGTCGTTCACCAAAACGGAGAATTTAATGTCACGGAGTGAATAAGCGAAAATGGCAATCCCCAAGAGTAACATTAAAGCTAGTACCCATTTATTTCGTCGTGACATTCAACTTACCCCTCTTTTGCTTGCTGCGTATAGAACTTCCGCCAAATCTCCGTTAAATGTTCCTCGGAGTAACGGTCGGCGGCGGCCAGACTCTGTTGGTGCCAGTGTTCCAAGGCCGCCGGATCATTCGGCAAGCTGTGTAACTGTGCGTTCATCTCATCGTAGTCCGCGGCCGGTTGATAGTCCCCAGCAATAATCGCCTGGTAAAGGTCTAAATCCCGCAAAAGAACCGGAGTCCCCGTACTAAAGGCCTCTAGCACCGACATGGGAAAGAGCTCGTTAAACGATGGCAGGAGAAAGAGATCGGCCAAGTTGTAGTAATCCACGAGTTTTTCACGCGGCACGATGCCCGGAAAACTCAGGTTAGCCGGCGGATCATCGACGACCTTCTTTAGGGCCGCGTAGCCATCCGTCATGCGACCAAAGGAAAAGCCACCCGCCCAGATAAATTGAATCTGCGGGTTATTGCGCGCCAACTTGATGAAGTCAAACAGCCCCTTGCGTTCCTGGATCTGGCCAATGCCAAGCACCGTAAACCGCTGCTGATCGTACCCGTACTGTCGGCGCAACGCCAATTTCTGGTCGTGATCGACGGGATAGAATTCCTTGCGACTGACGAAGTTGGGAATATACGTCACGCGTTCTGCCGGAATGCCATAGCCCACCAGCTTAGGAATAAAGGTCGGATTAACCACCACAATGTGGTCCATCCGGCGATAAAAGGCAATGACGTATTTATAAAAGATAGACCGGAACGGTTGCGGAATCTTCAGACTCCCCTCCAACGTTTCCGGCAAAAAATGAACGTAACCAATCTTCCGGCCCCGTCCCGGTAAAAAAGTCGACAGATAATAGGTCGGATTAATCGTATGGTAGTGGGTCACATCGACCCGCCCGTACCGGTTAACCGTGACCTGAAAGTCGGCCTTTAACCGCGTTGCCAGTAGATTCATCAGTTCATTGTAAGCACTCCCCACGCCCTGTCCCTTAACGGAATCGGCCTTGGAGAACATGTTAATTTTTAGCATTCAATTGCTCCTCTAATCACTAAAGTCCGGGGTATCCTCGTGCGTGGCCTCATAGCTGGCCTGGGCATCCTGATAAAACGAGATGACCCGCTGGCCAAAGGTATCCGCGGAGATTTCGGCCAATTTACGGGCCAATAAATCCGGGTCCTGCTCTTCATCCCCGTGCTGCAGGTAATCGATGACGTTGGCAATCATCTCGTCGGCCGTCTTAAACGTCACCCCTAAGGTTCGGCTAGACAGCAACTCATCCGTATACGGACTGGTCATGACCACAATCTTGGTACCGGCCGCCATGGCCTCGATGTAGGTCAACCCCTGCGACTCGGAATCGGACGACGACAGGAAGACATTCGCCATGTGGTAATAGCGAAAGACATCATTGTTGTTGACTTGCCCGGTGAAGGTCACGTGATCCGTGAGCTGAGCGTCTCGGACCTGTTGCTCCAAGTCTTCTTTGGCCGGTCCATCCCCCACGATTAGTAGCTGGGCGTTGGGGACGGCCGCTAAGATTCGCGGCATCGCGGCAATACTTTCCTTGATATTTTTCTCGTAGGCCAACCGGCTCAGTGACAGAATCACCGGCGTATCCGGCCGGTACCCCAACTCCCGCCGAAGGTTAGCCGTATCTGGCTGTTCGTATTGATGCAGGTTGACCCCGGTCGGAATCACCCGAATAGGTGCTTTCACCCCATAGTCGGTGAGCGTCGTCAGCACCCGATCACTCGGTGCCACGACCCCCGTCAGGTGATAGCAAAAGGCCAACGTCCCCTGTTTAACGTGCACGGGCTTCAAAATCTTCCCGTTGGCCACGTAATGGAGATAATCCTCGTACATCGTGTGGTAGGTATGTAGGCAGGGGATTTCCAAGTTCCGCGCCACAAATTTTCCAATCCACCCCATCGAGAACTCAGTCTGGGTGTGCACAATATCTAGGTTCAATTCCTTTGCAATCTGATAGGCCTGAAATAATCCCCGAACGGCAATCCGCCGCTCCGTAAACGAAACGAACGGAATACTCGAAAAACGGAAGACATTCCGCTCATAAACGTTGCGTTCCACGTTCGGATCGGTGGTCGTAAAGATGTAGACCTGATGCCCCTGTTTTTCCAATTGATCACGCAACGTCTTAATCGAAGTTGCAACCCCACTCACTTGAGGGAAATAGGTATCCGTAAATAAGCCAATGTTCATCGCCAATCCCCCTTGCGTCTGTGTTTGGCTAAAAGTTTTGGAGCTTCGCTTTGTACAATCATCACAATTATATGGGTTTGACTAGGGGATTGCAAACGTCAGCCGCTATCGCAAGAAAATCTCATCATTTGCCCATTCACGCCGGTTACTCGTTCCCCCGCTGATTTTTACGGTAACTCTTGTGCTACGCCTGCGGCTGCCAAGGGTTCCGTCTGCTGTGGGGGCCGGTTCCAGCCTAAGAGACGGGCTTCCACCTCGCTCGGAAGCCAGCCACCACAGTCCGCATCCCCCAATCGCTACCAAGCAAAAAGAGCTTGGGCCAGACGCCCAAACTCTTCACGAACGCTTAATTTTCATTTCAAAACATCCGGTACGGCCGCTTGGACCATCGTCACCACTTCTTGGCTGGTGCTGGCCGAGTTAACCGTGGTCTCCGCTAATGAGGTCAACTCGTGCGCATCCAGCTGACTAATCAGCTGACGCGTCTTGAGAATGGACCCGGGGGCCATGGAGAATTCGTCTAAGCCCATGCCCAACAGCAACGGCAGTGCAATCGGATCGCCCGCCATCTCGCCACACATGGCCACGGGAATCCCCGCGGCGTGGCCGGCCGTGATGACGTGCTTGATGAGCCGCAGGATTGCAGGATGATACGGCTGATAGAGATAGGCCACATTCTGATTGGTCCGGTCGGCCGCCAGGGTATACCCAATCAGGTCATTGGTCCCAATGCTCATGAAGTCCACCTCGTTGGCAAACCGGTCCGCCAGCAAAGCCGCCGCCGGAACCTCAACCATCATCCCCACGGCAATCTTGCCCATCGGCACACGTTTAGCCGTGAGCTTCGAGCGCTCGTCGTCATAGATGGCCTTGGCCTGCCGCAATTCATCCAGCGTGGCAATCATCGGAAACATAATCTTCAGGTCGCCAAACGCCGAGGCCCGAATCAACGCCCGCAGCTGACTGCGAAAGACCTGTTGATGCGCCAGACTTTGCCGAATGGCCCGGGCTCCCATGAAGGGATTAGCCTCGTTTTGCATGGGCCGATACGGTAAATCCTTGTCGCCACCCACGTCAAGCGTGCGAATGACCACTGGCCGGGGGCTAAGTTCGGTCAGCACCTGCCGATAGATGGCAAATTGCTCATCTTCGGTCGGTAAGTGCTGCGCGTCCAGGTAAAGAAATTCGGTTCGCAACAAACCGACCCCCTCGGCGCCACTGGCGGTAACTCGTGGTAAATCGGTAACGGCCCCCATATTGGCAGCCAGCGTGACGCCCACGCCGTCCTTCGACACCGTCTCGTAATGCGTGAGCTTTTCCAACCGTTGCTGGTTCTTTACCCGCTGGGCCATGGTCCGCCGCGCCACGGCAATCTCATCGGCGGTCGGACCGACCATCACGTTCCCCTGCGTTCCGTTGACGATGATGAGGTCACCATTAGTCAGCTCGTGGGTGGCCGCTTGCGTACCGACCACCGCAGGGATATTCAGGGACCGCGCCAGAATCGATGAATGCGAGGTCCGCCCACCGGCATCGGTCACAAAGCCTAAGACCTGCTGGGGATTAGTGGCCACCGCCTCGCTGGCAATCAAGTCATGGGTGACCACAATCACCGGCGTCTTAACCAACGCCAAATCGGGTAGCGTGACGCCGAGTAAGTGGGCTGTCAGTCGTTTGGCCACCTGTTGCCAATTAGTCAGCCGATCCTGTAGATAGGGGTTGTCCGCCAACTCCGCCAGCTCGTCTCGCACGGTCGTCGAGACCAATGCCACGGCAAATTCGGCGTTGACGTGCTGGTCGCGAATCCGCTGTTCAATGTTTCCCACCAAATCCTGGTCCTTTAACATCGCCATTTGCGCAATAAAAACCTGGGCACGGTCAGCACCCAGGTTTTTATTTACACGAGTTTTTATCGTCTCGATCTCCGAGACGGTTGCTGCAAGGGCCTGATGGAAACGATTTAATTCGTAATCAAGATCAGTGATTGTCTGCTGAGAAACGTGCAGGTCTGGCTCATCTAGTCGGTAGACCCGACCACAAGCCACCCCATCACTGGCAGCAATCCCCCTGAGCATCGCCTTCATTAGTCAGATAAACCCTCTTTAGTCATCGTTTCAGCAATGGCAGTCATAGCGTCAGCTTCATCGTCACCATCAGTCGTAATCGTGATGTCGGCGTTTTGGCCAACACCTAAGGACATTACACCCATGATAGACTTCAAGTTAACGGACTTGTCTTGGTATTGCAAGCTAACTTCAGAATTGAACTTGCTTGCTGATTGAACTAATAAAGTCGCTGGACGTGCATGAATACCTGTTTCTGCTGTAACATGAAATTCGCGTTTTTCCATAATTGATCGATCTCCTTTAAGCTTAGGTTGACTACTTACCGAACGTCACTCGCCTTGACCTTGCGCATTGATCAAACAACCATTCAACGAGTCACGCCTACCTATTAAGAATATCAATCTAAGCGAGAAATTACAAGTTATACATGAACCGCTTTCATCAAAAAATCATTATTCACCGCTATTTCCGGCGTCATGATCGTAGTGATAGATGATTTTACCGTTCTTTTCGGCCTGGCCAACCACCCGTTTGCGCGTCTCAAATGCCATAAACGCCTTTTGAAAAGCGGGAAAGTCTTCCGGCGTAACTTCAAACTGGTCGATTTTTTTATCCTTTAATTGATTCATTAAATCCGTAAAGTCGCGATCCATAGCGTGCCCCCTTCCTAATTCTAAACAAAACGTTCTTCCCTATCTTACGGTCAAAATCCGTAGCGGTCAAAACTTTTTTAACTTTTTGACCAATTTGAGATAGTCATTTTAGCATTCTATGGCCGAGAGTGCTAAAATGTAGTCGTTCGCTGGAAATCGCCCGCCACACCGCGCATCTTTCGTGCAAACAAAATACTTGCACGGTCAGCTGAACGCGGTATAATGTGGTCAATGGTCAAGAAAGGTCAAAGGCTTTTCGTCGACCGCGTGGGAATTTCCTACGAGAACTCCAGGCAAGAAAGGAGACGACAAGATGCTATGTCAAAATTGCCACCGCAATGAAGCAACGATTCACCTTTACATGAGTGTAAATGGGCAGCGGCAACAAGTTGACCTATGCCAAAATTGTTACCAGCTGCTGAAGCAACAGCAATCAAACGATTCTGGAAATGGAGGTGGCCGTATGGCACAAGATCCATTCGGCTTTAATAACCTGGATGATATTTTCCGGGCAATGCAAGGCGGCGACAACAGCCAAGCTAATTTCCGACAAGCGTCTGGTCAAGGGCGTCCAACCCAACCTTCCGGCAATCAGGGCGGTTCAGGCAACGGCTTACTCAGCCAATATGGTCTGAATCTGACCCAGATGGCCAAGGATGGCAAGGTCGATCCCGTGATCGGCCGGGATAAGGAAACCGCTCAAGTCATTGAAATCTTGAACCGGCGGACGAAGAACAACCCCGTTTTAATTGGGGAAGCCGGTGTCGGGAAGACGGCGGTTGTTGAGGGCCTTGCGGAACGCATTGTCGAAGGCAACGTTCCTCAAAAGCTCGCCAACAAGCAGATTATTCGTCTAGATGTGGTCTCACTGGTCCAGGGTACGGGTATCCGTGGCCAGTTCGAGCAACGCATGCAACAGTTAATGAAAGAGGTTCAGGCTAACCCCGACATCATCCTCTTTATTGATGAAATCCATGAAATCATGGGTGCCGGGAATGCCGAAGGCGGGATGGACGCTGGCAACGTCTTAAAGCCAGCCCTCGCCCGTGGTGATTTTCAATTAATCGGGGCCACGACTCTGAGTGAGTACCGTGACATTGAAAAAGACCAAGCCTTAGCACGGCGGTTCCAACCGGTCACGGTCAATGAACCGAGTGCTGACGAAGCCGTTAAGATTTTAAAGGGTATCCAAAAGAAATACGAGGACTACCACCACGTCCACTACACGGACGATGCGATTGATGCGGCCGTTCGGTTATCCGATCGGTACATTCAAGACCGCTTCTTACCCGACAAGGCCATCGACCTGTTGGATGAAGCCGGTTCACGCAAGAACTTAACCATTAATGTCGCCGATCCGAAGGCCATTGATGAAAAGATCAAGTCGGCCGAGGATCAGAAGCAGGCTGCCCTGAAGCAGGAAGACTACGAAAAGGCCGCCTACTACCGTGATCAAGTCACGAAGCTGGAGAAGTCCAAGGAAAATGCCAAGGACGCCGACCAAAATGCTTCCGCCGAAGTCACGGTTAAGGACATGCAAGACATCGTTGAAGAAAAGACCAACATTCCGGTCGGTGAATTACAGGCCAAGGAACAACACCAGCTCAAGAGCTTGGGTGCCGACCTTGAAAAGCACGTCATCGGCCAGAACGAAGCGGTCGATAAGGTTGCCCGCGCCATTCGCCGGAACCGGATTGGGTTAAACGGCACTGGTCGGCCAATCGGCTCCTTCCTCTTCGTCGGACCAACCGGTGTGGGGAAGACGGAATTGGCCAAGCAATTAGCCAATGAAATGTTCGGGTCCACGGACGCCATGGTTCGTTTCGACATGTCCGAGTACATGGAGCCACATTCCATTTCTAAGCTGATCGGGTCACCGCCTGGCTATGTTGGCTATGAAGAAGCTGGTCAACTCACCGAGCAAGTTCGGCGTCATCCATACACGTTGATTCTGTTGGATGAAATCGAAAAGGCCCACCCTGACGTCATGAACATGTTCTTACAAATTCTTGACGATGGCCGGTTGACCGATTCGCAAGGGCGGACGGTTTCCTTCAAGGACACGCTGATCATCATGACCAGTAACGCCGGGACCGGCGATGCCGAAGCCAATGTTGGTTTCGGAGCCGCTGCCGAAGGAACCACCCACTCCGTTCTGGGTAACCTAACCAACTACTTCAAGCCGGAATTTCTCAACCGTTTCGATGACATCATTGAATTCAATTCATTGAGCAAGGATAATCTGATGCACATCGTTGATTTAATGATCGATGATGTTAACCAGATGCTGGCCGGTCAAGGTCTCCACATCCACGTCACCGAACCTGTTGAAGAACAATTGGTCCAAAAGGGCTACAATCCAACCATGGGGGCACGGCCACTTCGCCGGGTCATCCAAGAAGAGATTGAAGACCGGATTGCCGACTTCTACCTGGACCACGGGGACGTCTTCAATCTCGTTGCCAAGATTGAAGACGGTAAGATTACGTTGGCTGCTGACAATGAAGCCACCGCATCGACGACCGATACAACTAAAGCTTAATTTCTGATTTTTCCAGGGTGCTCAGCCACAGCGGTTGCGCACCCTTTTAGTTTGTCCCCATTTGACCCACTCACGGCTACCAAGACTGTCAACAACGCCCCGCAACCATTGTCGAAAGACAAAACTGATAGCGTTCACATGTTGGCGTGACGGGTAAAAATGGTATACTAGATTTTAAAGGAAACTTCTGGAGGTGAATGGTATGGCATTTTTTGACTGGTTACGGCGTTTGATTGAACCTAAGCCCCGGCGCGAAGCCGTTTCGCAGCCGGTCGTCTCACGTCGCCATCCGGCCGTCCCGCCGGTTCAACCGCCAATTGAACCAGTAAAACCCAGTCAATCCGTCGAACCGCCGGTGGTCCTGACCACACCGATCATTACCTTACCCCCGACGCCACAAGCAGCCGCGCCGGCACCCACCGCAACGTTGGTCGTTCGCCTAGTCGATGAACACGACCGCGCCCTTCAACCGGCGTTGGTCATCACGGGGCCGCTCAACACCCCCGTAAATTACCGTTTTCCAGATATCCCGGGGTATGCACTCTCGCGGATTCACGGCTTTACACAGGACTTTATCAGTGAATACGGCCTAACGACGGTGATTTACCGGCGACTACTGGGGAAGCCAATCGTCGGCTACCTGGTAGACTTCGATTCCGGTCGCCTACTCGAATTGCCGCAAATCCATCGTGGCAAATTAGGGTTAACGTACACCCTCACGCCGCCCACGGTCCCCGGCTACCACATCTTTCAGGCGCAAGGCCCCCAGCGTGGAACCTTTACCAGCCAAGCCAAACGCGTGGTCTACTTCTATCGTCGGGATAGTTGGGAGACCGTCCAACGCGTTCACCAGTACGTCTTTCTTCAGGCGGATCACGCCGTTTACGATGAACCTAAGGGCCGCGACTACGGCTACCAATTCCCGGCGGATTCGCTTTGGCGCCTCTTCATGATTATCACGCTGACGGACGGGTCCGTCTGGTACAATCTTGGGGGCAATCAATGGCTGAGTGCCGAAGAAACCCGCCGACGCGACCACCGCTTGGCGCAACCGGCCCTCCCGCAAAAGCGGCTGTGGCATCCCGAGCCCTACGCTAGACTGGGCACCGTGGATTACGTCCCAGGAGCGGCGGTCTCCATCTACACTGAACCGTACGGCGAAACGGCTGGGCAATTGGCCCACGGCGAAACGCTGGATATCCGCGGTCGAATCGTGGACGACCAGCACCTAACCTGGTATCAGATTGGCCCAACCGCCTACATCAACGCCCGTTACGCCCGCCTGGTCCCCACTGAAACGCTATAAAGGAACTCGAAAAGCCTCCCAAACAATCCGTTGAGATTGTTTGGGAGGCTTCTTTTGATTTCGCTATCGTTCTTAGGCGTCTTGATGGCGCATGATGCATGGCGCACTCCGGCAACACCGTTTTGACTGTTCACCTAACTGGAAACACCCTCGCCGATGTCACCCGGCCACTTCTACGGCAACCCGAACGAGAAGATCGACCGACAATCGTTACCGGAGGCGGCCAGGGATGGAGCCAGCCGTGAGAGTGAAGTTGGCTGGCGTTTTTAGCCAGCTTACTTCACCGGACGATTGGAAGACGTGGTTTGCGGCTTCCAATCGAGGTAAAAGACCGCTTCTCAGGCTTTTACCGGCCCCTCAGCAGGCGGAATCCCTGGCAGTCGCAGGTAAAACAGATTGTCTTAGAATTCGGCGTTGCCTGGCGTCCGTGGGTAAGGGATCACGTCGCGGATATTTTCCATCCCCGTGACGTACATCAGCAACCGCTCGAACCCGATACCGTAACCGGAGTGCTTGGTTTCCCCGTACTTCCGCAGGTCGAGGTACCATTGATACTCTTCTTGTGGTAAGTGGTTGTCCTTGATCTTCTTGGCCATTTCGGCTTGACGTTCCTCACGTTGACTTCCACCGATCAGTTCCCCAATCCGTGGCACCAGCAGGTCGGCGGCGGCAACCGTCTTGCCATCGTCGTTGTCCCGCATGTAGAAGGCCTTGATTTCGCGTGGGTAGTCCGTCAGGAAGGTTGGCCGCTTGTAGATCTGTTCGCACAGGTACCGTTCGTGTTCGGCCTGTAAGTCCAGCCCCCAGTAAACGGGAACGTCGAACTTAACGGGGGCTTCCTTCAAGAGTTCGATTGCCTTCGTGTAGGTAATCTGAGCGAATTTCTCACTCGTCGTCTGGTGAAGTCGGTTCAACAGGTCATCGTCGACCGCGCCGTTCAGGAATTCCAGTTCATCCTTGGCGTGGGCCAACAGGTAGTTGACCACGTACTTCAGCAAGCCTTCGGACTCGTCAATCACGTCCTGCAGGTCGGCAAAGGCCATTTCTGGTTCAATCATCCAGAATTCTGAAGCGTGCCGCGCCGTGTGGGAGTTTTCAGCCCGGAAAGTGGGGCCAAACGTGTAGACGTTCCGCAGGGCTAAGGCAAAGGCTTCGACGGGCAGCTGACCACTGACCGTCAAGTTGGTTTCCTTCTTGAAGAAGTCCTGGCTATCGTCCACCTTGCCATCGTCAGTCTTGGGCAGGTTGTTCATGTCCAGCGTGGTTACCCGGAACATTTCCCCGGCCCCTTCGCTATCGCTACTGGTGATGATCGGCGTGTTCACGTAGGTAAAGCCGTGTTCCTGTAGATATTGGTGAATAGCGAAGGCCGTCAGTGACCGAATCCGGAAGACCGCGTAAAACGTGTTCGTCCGAGGCCGTAAGTGGGCCAACGTCCGCAGGTATTCGTAGGAGTGCTTCTTCTTTTGTAATGGGTAATCGTTGTCGGAAGCCCCTTCCAGAACGACTTCATCCGCATGAATTTCGAAAGGCTGCTTGGCATCCGGCGTGTAAACGACCGTCCCCACGACCTTAATCGTGGAACTCAACGGTAACTTCGTCATTTCCGCATAGTTCTCCAGGTCGCTCTTCATGACGATCTGGGCGTGCTTCAAGCAGGAGCCATCGTTTAATTCGATAAACCCAACACGCTTGGAACCCCGCACCGTCTTCACCCAGCCGTGTAAGACGACTTGTTCGTCTTCGGCAAAGTGTTGATCGCTAAATAAATCTTTTACTAAAATTTCTTTCATCGTACTCTCCTTCTGCGGAACCATAAAAAAAGACCCATCATCCCTAAAACTAGGGACGAAAGATCTTTCCGCGGTACCACCCAAATTGTTTTTAACTCAAAACCAACTTTAAACTAGCGTACAAACATACGCTCCGGTTGATAACGTGTCGGTCACGGCGGGGCCTACTCTTTGCATTTCAGCCTGCAACGAAATCGGGGTTCGCCCTATTGGACGCGTCACTAAGCTTGCACTACCCTTAGTTCGCTGAACACGCGTTGCCCATTTGGCATTGTCCGTTTCACTTGTTTTTATCTTTATTCAACTGTTGTCAGCGTATCACAAGTTGGAGCGGCATACAACTAGAATTTCAGTTGTCCGCGGGTTACGGTCACTTTTCGTCCGAAATTGACTAGAATTATGGTCATTATGCGACTCATGACGTTACGCTTAGTTATTTGCAATTTTATAACGGGATCTCACCGCCTTATCGTGGGACGACTTGGAAGACTTGCGGGTTTAGCAAGTCTTCCAAGCGAACCGGAAGCCCGCTTTCCAGGCTGGAGGTGGCCCCCATAGCAGACGAAATCCTTGGCAAGCGCAGGCTCCTGGTTTCGCTAATTTTAGTGGACAGATAGACAGCTGCTCCGAAAATCAGCGCATTAATTCTGCTTTCACGCTTTAATTAATCCTCTAACAACTGGCTGGACTGTACCGGCTGGCGGCGACCCCAGCGCTTCTTGATTTCCAAGACCACCGTGGGGATGAAGACGCCGATTCCGACCACGATCCAAGCGCTCAGCGGCAAGCTTACTAAGCCGAAGAGACCCTGCAGACCCGGTGTCACTGCGACCAGGACGACTAAGCCAATCGTCACGGCTAGCGCCCGATTCAGTTGCGGATTCCGTTTAAGACTGGCCCAACGCAACGGCTGGCGGTCCTTGATGGCGTAGATATCAATCATCGACCCAATCGCCAGAATCAGGAAGGTCACCGTCATGCCGACCGCGGGCTGGTTAGCGGATAAGACGAAGCGGCCCAGGGCGTAAGCCCCCAGCGTGAGCAACGTAAACGTCACGGCTCGCGTGGCTAACCGGCCACCCAGACCTCGAGCGAATAAACTTTCCTCGTTGGCCACCGGCGGCTGTTGCATCGCCGACTTTTCGCCGGGCTCGCGACTCAGGTAGAAGCCCGGAATCCCATCGGCCAGGACGTTGATGAGCAGGAGTTGTTCCGCCAATAGTGGCGCGCCCCAGCCCATCAGTACCGCACCCACCATGAGGAAGATTTGCGCGAAGTTGACCCCCACCAGGAATTCCACGGCCTTGAGGATGTTCTGGTAGACGGTCCGGCCTTCCTTGACCGCCGAGATAATCGTGGCAAAATTATCATCCGTCAGGACCATGTCGGCTGCACTCTTGGACACTTCCGTCCCGGTGATGCCCATGGCAATCCCCACATCGGCGGCCTTCAGCGCGGGCGCATCGTTCACGCCATCGCCGGTCATGGCCACGGTGGCCCCAGTCTGTTGCCAAGCCTGAACGATACGAATCTTATCGGTCGGCGACACCCGGGCGTAGACGGCAATCTGCTTGATCTGAGCCGCCAATTCTTCGTCCGTCAGGGTACGGAGCTCATCGCCCGACATCACCAACTGCCCCGGCGTTAACAGGTCAATTTCTTTGGCAATGGCCTCGGCCGTCACCATGTGGTCCCCGGTAATCATGATCGGCTTAATTCCGGCGGCCTTGGCCTCCCGAATCGCCGTGATCACCTCCGGCCGTGGTGGGTCAATCATCCCCACGATGCCGGCAAACGTCAGGTTTTGCGTGAGTTGCGTCCAGTCGACCGTCTGACCGGTCGGAACCACCTTGTAGCCCACGGCCAGAACCCGCAACGCCTGCTGCCCAAATTCATCGTGTATGCGTTTGGCTTGTGCGTAGTCGGTCGCTTGCCAATCGACCGGTAGCCGATCAAAGGCCCCTTTCACCACGACCAGACGCCGGCCATCCGGCAACTGGTGGAGCGTGGCCATCGTCTTCTTCGTTGAGTCGAAGGGATCTTCGGCCAACCGCGGAGCGTCCTGTTCCAGTGCAGCACGACTCGCCGCGTGTTGCCCTAGCCAGCGCACAATCGCTAATTCCGTGGGGTCCCCCACCTTCTGCTCCTCGCCGTCGACCACTTGAATCTCGGCGTTGGTGGCCAGTCCCAGGTAGCGTAACAGCTTCCGACCGGCATGCGTCAGCTCCGCGGCGGGCGTGGCCGCCCGGTCCTGCGGCGTCCAGTAGTGAGTGATAGTCATTTGATTCTGCGTCAGCGTCCCGGTCTTATCGGAGGCAATCACATCGACGCCACCAATCGTTTCGACCGCGTTGACCCGCCGCATGATGGCGTTACGCTTCGCCATCCGTTTGACACCGTGGGCCAGACTGATGGTCACAATGATCGGCAACGTTTCCGGCACGGCCGCCACGGCCAGTGAAATCCCAATCATCAGGCTATCCGCCAGCCCCTGGTTCTGCATCCAAATGCTCAGGGCAAAGATGGCCAGTCCACCCATCACGGCGAAGGTCGTCAGCCAGCCGGATAAGCGATTCAAGCGGCCCTGCAACGGTGTGGCCCGCTTCTTGGTCTTGTTCAGTAGGCCCGCGATTTGGCCCAATTCAGTTGCCATCCCGGTCGTGACGACCTGAACCACGGCCGTTCCCGCTGTCACCGCCGTCCCGGAGAAAACCTGTTGCTCGTCTTTCACGCCCGCCGGTGTCTGTAAGGCCTGCTTATCCACCGGTACACTTTCGCCGGTCAGAACGGCCTCGTCTACGGCTAAATTAGTACTGGACAGGACCACCCCGTCGGCCGGAACCTGGTCACCAGCCTTCAATAAGACCAGGTCGCCGGGCACGACATCCTTGGCGTCAATGGTCTGGGCGATGTCTTCTCGCCGAACCGTCGTGGTGGGTAAACTCATGGACTGTAACGCTGCTAAAGCCTTTTCCGCCGAGGCTTCTTGGTACATCCCAATGATGACGTTAATCACCAGGATGGACCCGATCACAATCGACTTGGTCCAGCCGCCACCCTGAAAGAGTGCCATGTAGCTGGCCAACGCCACGGCAAACAGCAGGACGAGTGAGGAGACGTCCGCCAGATGGTGCCCGATTTGCCGCCAAATACTCGGTCGTTTGGCCGCCACCAGTTGATTACTGCCGTATTCGGCCAATCGCCGCTGCGCTTCTTGCGCGTTTAGCCCTTGCTGGGCCGTTAAATTTAAGTTCGTCATCTCTTTTCTCTTCATCATGAATGGGCCTCCGTTTATTGAATAAGTTATCGGTTTAATTACTATACTCTTATTAAACAGGATAAATTTAGTCAGACTACGGGCAAATTGTGAAGAAAGATTGAACAATGTATTTTCTATTAAGGGTATACGCTATTTTGACGAATCATCGCTGTTCTACGGCCGACACGGGATAAAATAATTTATAATCGGGGATAAACGGTGATGGGGCTAAATTTATAAGGCAAACTGCTTGTCAGGGTCCACGAGATCCCCTAGAATCAAGCTAAATAACTCCCCCGTTCAGACAACGGGGTTGGAAAGGAAGCGTTGGCGTGAAACTTATTAGGCGGCTACTCATTGTGACCCTCCTGGCAGTGGGCCTCTTTATTCTGAGCAATTGGCAGACCCTCTCCACCCAGTTCACCTATTATCGCTCGGCATTCACCACGATTCTTGCGCCCGCGACCACAAAGAAGGCCGATAACTACCAGAGCAGTGGCTACATTCTCCGCAACCTCAAGGACGCCACCACGAAGACCGGCGCCGAGGACACCCCGGTGGAAACGGCCATGCAGGGCGTGTTGCTACAGCGTAAATACACCTACAGCTACGCCGCCAATACCGATTCGCGGGTGAAGCGGGTCTTCAATCGGGCCATCGCCGTCTACAACCAAACCGGCATCGTGCGGCTCGTGGCCGGAGCCCATCGCAAGACGACCAATCACATCACGCTGGGCGTCTACCACCACCAGGAGACCGGCGACCGCAGCCTAATTGAGCTGGGGCGTGGCGGGCCGCAGATTACGCAGCGCATCAGTTGGCAAGGCATTCTCACCACCAATATGGCCACGGCCAAGCTCAACGCCACCTACCCACAGTCCTACCACCTCTCCGTGGCCGTCCACGAGCTGGGACACGCCCTGGGCCTGGATCACAGCTCCGATCGGACCTCGGTGATGACCCCGGTCGATCAGGGCCGCACCCAACTATCCGCGGCCGACCTCAAGAGTCTCCGGGCGATTTATGAGAAGAGCTAGGCGAGTGTTTGCCAAACGCAATCAAAATAGCAAAACCCATAAAAGTAGACGTGCTCACCGGAAAAGTTTCCGTGACCACGTCTATTTTGTACCCTGTTAAAAATTGAAACCGCAATTCGGCTAAGCTGATTGGCGTCCCACACATTAAAAAAACGCCGAACACCTGACAAAAAGCGTGCCGCCCGGTCAATTCCCGGCGACACGCTTTTTAAGGTTAGAGGTTCTTATCCATGTTGAACGTCAGCCGTGACAGCGTTAAGCCCTTTTCAATCAAGTCGTTGGTGAACTTGGTCGTGACCTTTCGCATGTCGGCAGTGACTTGGTGATTTTGCTTCGTCAGGTAGGTCGTCAGCTCATCGCCGCTCAGACCTTCGGCACCCTTCAAGGCTTGGGCCACGTGCGTCCGCAGACTTTCCTTAGCGGCCGTAACGTAATCCGTATCCTGTTCGATGAAGTCAACGTAGTGGGATTCCACGATCATCGACAACTTCCGGTACATCCAGTAAGCACTCACGTCATCCAGGTGAACCGGCGTGTGGCTGTAGGAATCATCCGTGTCGGTGGCGTTAGCGAAGAACGGCACGTAAGGACTGAAGGCCGGAACCCCGAAGCACAGCCACATAATGGCGGAGCTTTCCTTAGGCACGTCGTTTCTCAGTTGAAGGACGTGTGAGTTCTGCGTCCGATTCATGGAAATTGGCCGGAATTTCAGCCGATCGGCGTCATCACCGGGACCTAACGGATCGTACTTAGTTTCGTTGTAGTGGGAGCTCAGAATATATTCCACGTCTTCCACGCTAATCTTATGGCTGGTCCGGCAGATGAATGGCAGGTCGCTGGATTGCGGGTCCTGTTCAATCTCGGGATTTAAATAACGTTGGCCAAACCAGACCCGCGGCGTGTTGTAGTGCCGGTCTTTTTCGGTGCTGGTCCCAAAGATGTGCCGGAAATTCCAGCCGTCTTGGTCCGGATTCAAGTGATTAGTTGCGACAAATTCCTGGATACCCTCCGAATACATGAAGTTATCGGGATCATCGAAGGTGACCTGTTGGATAGCGACTTGGTTGGCGGCTACCGCGTAAGCATCGTCGGGAATGCGTTGGGCGACCCAGTGATGGCCCGTCACGATTTCCATGTACCAGACCTCATCGTTGTCGGAGAACAACACGCCGTTGCCTTCCGGCGAGCCGTATTGCTTAATCAGCTTGCCCAGATAGCGCACACCATCACGCGCGGAATTGATGTACGGCAACACCATGGTTTGCAAAGAATCTTCGGCCAAACCGTTGGCCACGAGGGGATCAAAAGCCAAGGCTTGCGGATTGCCGTAAACACTTTCGGTGGCACTCATCGCCACGTTTTGTGAATTGATTCCACTTTCGGCGTACTCCCCTGTCTTATCCGTTTCCACGTTCGGCGTCGCCAGGTAACGGTACCCATCGCTAGGAATTGGGGCCGTGAACCCATTTTGATTGGAAACCCAGGTTCGCTGGGGCTGGTCGTGTTCGGCCGGGTGCACGTAGAACCGTTGGGGCGTCAGGGCTAAGAACGTATCGTCATTTCTAGCGATTAACGTTGATCCGTCGACCGTCGCCTGCTTACCGACTAATACCGTGGTACAAGCGGTTAAATTTTTTGCTGCTTTCATTGGAATGACCACTCCTTATTTAAACTTACAAAATCTAGTGTACGCCTAACCCCCGCTGAAGGCTAGCGTGCACCCACGCGCTTTCTGTCAAAAATGGTAACACTTTCACGAAAGTGTTGACATTTACGCAATATTGTCTAAAATAGAGTTGTAACCAACTGATTCATATTTTTTTGAAGCAGTTTGTGAAGAAATTTTCAATCATTAAAACTTGTCTAGGAGGCTACATCATGAAAGTCACAGTAGTTGGTTGTACGCATGCTGGTACCTTTGCCATCAAACAAATTTTAGCTGAGAATCCGGATGCCGAGGTCACCGTTTACGAGCGAAACGATGTCATTTCTTTCCTATCCTGCGGGATTGCGCTCTACTTAGGCGGCAAGGTCGCCGATCCTCAGGGCCTGTTTTATTCCAGTCCCGAGGAACTCGCCGAATTAGGCGCCAACGTTCAGATGAACCATAACGTCCTGAACATTGACCCCGAAAAGAAAACGGTTACGGTAGAAGACTTGAACACTCACGAACAAACAACCGAGACCTACGACAAGCTCGTGATGACCTCTGGCTCTTGGCCGATCGTTCCCAAGATTCCGGGCATCGACAACGCCAAGGTCAAGCTCTGCAAGAACTGGGCTCACGCACAAACCTTAATCGAAGAAGCCAAGAGTGCTAAGCACATCACGGTGATTGGCGCCGGCTACATCGGCGCCGAACTAGCCGAGGCTTACTCCACCACCGGCCACGAGGTTACCCTGATTGATGCCATGGACCGCGTCATGCCGAAGTACTTCGACCGCGAGTTCACCGACGTCATCGAACAGGACTACCGGGATAATCACGTTCAATTGGCCTTGGGTGAGACGGTCAAAAGCTTCGCCGACAGTGACGATGGCCGGTTGACCATCACGACCGACCAGAGCAGCTACGACACCGATTTGGCCATCTTATGCATCGGGTTCCGGCCCAACACCGACCTGCTGAAGGGCAAGGTCGACATGGCCAAGAACGGCGCCATCATTACCGATGACTACATGCGTTCCTCCAATCCGGACATCTTCGCGGCCGGCGATAGTGCCGCGGTCCATTACAACCCGACCCACCAGAACGCCTACATCCCGCTGGCCACCAACGCGGTTCGGCAAGGCATTCTGGTCGGTAAGAACTTAGTCAAGCCAACCGTCAAATACATGGGGACCCAATCCTCTTCCGGGCTGGAACTGTACGGCCGGACCATCGTGTCCACCGGATTGACCCTGG
Source organism: Levilactobacillus sp. HBUAS70063 (assembly GCF_038374745.1). Taxonomy (NCBI): domain Bacteria; kingdom Bacillati; phylum Bacillota; class Bacilli; order Lactobacillales; family Lactobacillaceae; genus Levilactobacillus; species Levilactobacillus sp. HBUAS70063. The sequence continues at coordinate 21,892 of NZ_JBANSM010000006.1, forward strand.
CCGCTGCGGAACAACAGGGGCTCCGCGCCGAACAGGTCATCGTGAAGGATAACTACCGGCCAGAGTTCATGCCGACCACGGAACCCGTCCTGATGTCGCTGGTCTACGATCCAGAGACACGCCGGATTCTGGGGGGCGCCCTGATGAGTAAATACGACGTTTCCCAATCCGCCAACACCCTTTCCGTTTGCATCCAAAACGAAAACACGATTGACGACCTGGCCATGGTCGACATGCTCTTCCAGCCAAACTTCGACCGGCCGTTCAACTACCTCAACATTGTGGCCCAGGCCGCACAGGCACAGGCGGCTAAGCTGACCCCTACCGAGTAAAAATGAATCTTAAATTTCCCACAAAGCCATTGCTCACGATTTAACGTGACAATGGCTTTTTTGCTTGCCTTCCGACCACCGACAGTCGTTAAATGTCGGTTTTACTTATCACCCGTTAACCGTTTAATCGTCATACCAGCGTTTGCCGACCGTCAACGCCATACCGACGAAAAAAGCCTGAGCATTGCCTGCCCAGGCTTGTGTTAAGGCTTTATCGACCTGGCAACGACCCAAAGGCGATCGTCCCCACGGTGTCGCCCTAGTCAGGGAACATTGTTCAGTGACCATGTGATCTGCGCGTCATACTGCCCTTGGACGGCGTCACTATTGACTTCCAGCATCAATCCGGCCTCATCATCCCAGCCGCCAACCACATCGGTGACGTCATCGTTGGCGCTGGAGGTTCCGCTCATCACGGTCATCGGCGTGGTCGTGACCACACTGCGTTGATCGCTATCGTAGTAGTAGAGGTCGCCGGCCAGCTCGCGGCCGTCCGCCGTCGTGAATTTCGTTCCGGCCACTTGCAACGACCACTGGGCACCGGCTTCGCGGGTATCTAAAATCTTCACTTGCCAATCCTTCGTCCGCTTGATCGTTTGCTTTTGACCGGTCAGACTCGTGCTTTCAAAGGAACTGTTCGGCGAAACTTCCTGGAACAACAGCTGTCCCGGCACATTAATCGTGTAGGTTACCGTATTCGACACGTTACCGTAGGGGTCCTCAACGTTTAGTTTCAACGTGTTCGCCCCCGCCTTCAGGTTGGCCGCTTGGACGGTATAGTTGAACCGGCCACTGCTATTGTCGTCGCCCGCCGCCATCGTAAAATCGGCTTGGGCCTGACCGTTCAGCGTCGGATTAACCGTCATGTCCGTGTTGTGCAGGTTAACCCCTTCCGGAATCACCACCAAGCCCTTGAAAATGGCATCTTCGCCGGACTCCAATTGAACGCTACTGCCCGAGAGCGAGAAGAGATTCAATTCCAACGTTGGCGTCACGGTAAACGACGGCGTATCCGCCGTGACCACACCGTTCACCGCGGTAAAACGACTGGTATCCGCCGCCACCGTGGTCGCCGCCTTCAGGTCATCGGCCGTTCCGGTAAATGAAATCGTGGCCGTCGCGTTTTCCGCGTTCAACGCTTCCGTCAGGGTCACGGCCACCTGATTGTCGGTCATTCCCGCCAGATTCACCGTGGACGTCTGGCCGTTCTGGTAGTGAATCGTGGCCGAGTCATCATACGTTAGATCGGTCGGCAGCTGAATCGCGGCCGCTACGTCTTTCCAGGACTGTTTACCATCGCGATAGTCCAGGCGGAATTGGTGAGTGCCCTTGAGGACGTCACCGTTGCCCACAACCTGATTGGTGGTGACATCCGTCAGCTTGGTCGTGGCCTGCGCGTTGACCAGCCCGGGAATCTTTTCCATCACGACTAAATTATTCTCGTAGCTGTCCCCGGTCGCCCCGGTAAAGCCCCAGCGAACCTGACCCGTATTCTCTGGGTCAATCTTGGCCAGGTCGATGGCGACCGTCTTACTGATGCCGGCCTGCTTGTGGCCCGTGGCCGGATCCTTGTCATTAAACGTGTAGGTCATCTGCTGCTCAGCCGCGTCCCAATCCAGTGTCAAGTGGTGCCACGCGCCATTGGACAGTAGCGTGTAGTCGCCGGTGATAGCGCCTTCATGAGTCTGCGTGGCGTAATACCCCGAGGCCGGCAATGGGAGTAGCTGGGAAGCCTTGACCATCTGGTAGGTGCTCACCTCACCCGGGTAATTGTAGGCCAGGTGCGGCCCCGTCAATTTGCCATCGAAGGAGTCGGCACTTCCGGCATTCGAATAATTCGTCGAACTGTTTAAATGCGTGTCGAACTCCAGCGCCCAGCTATTCTGAATGGCACTGGCCGCCAGCTTGTCCGCCGTGGCTTGTTTCTTATCGGTATCCACGCCCCAGACGCCGAGCGTTTCACCGGAAACGGTCTTGCCAAACGTTGGCGTGGCGGCCAGACCGTTATCATCGTTTTGCAGAACCAGCGCCATGCCGTCCGCCGCCTTCTTGCCGTTATTGCCGAAGTACAGCCACATGGAGGCCGTTTCATTTTTAGTCAGATCAAAAGCATTGTCGGCGGTCGACCATAGCGCGCCGAACTGTTTCTTGCCGTTATTCACCTTAGCCGCCTGCGTCCCGGCGGTCGGGGTGTCCACTACCGCCGCCTGATTGGTCGTCGTGGTACCCGGCGTGAAAATATTCTCCAGGGAAATCCCCTGGGGTGCCGCCTTTAAGGCATTATCGTAATCCGTATCAGCGTGCGCGGTTCCACCCCCTAAGAGGATGACCCCCAGACCCGCGAAGACGCCTAACCAAGTTTTCCATTTCATCGGTAAACGCTCCTTTCCGCCCCCAAACGGTGTTGATCCTCAATCGCTTAAACAACGCTATACTTCCTCGCTTAAAGAATACCACGCCTTCACCATTGGTTGGCTAATTGGTCAAATTCTCAAGACTTTGCTTCGAAAAATGAATGCCTAGCTTTTGGCGGGGATAGATTGACCAATGGGTTACCCGAGGCTGCCAGCAAAGGGAGCCGTTCCATGGATGTCGGAATTACTGACGGTCACAGGCCAGTCAGAACATCGTAATAAAAAACAACGTGATCTTTTAGATCACGTTGCGGATATTTCTCTGATTTTGTAGTACTTCTAAAGCACTCAATATGCCGGTCGGTGGCTTAAAACCTTACTTGAGAACGTTAAGCCAGCTCCTATCATCAAGAAAAATGGCGTTAATCACCCCAAAATAAGCAATTAACACCATCCATCAATTTGAATTTTAATGTTTAATCCCGGACTAACCCTAACTTTCCTAGCTATACAAGCCTAGTCCTGCGAAGCCTTTCGCTGCCGGACGTGGTACCAAATAACCCCCAGCAAACCAAACAGAATTGGCCCCACCAGCATCCACAGCGTACTCTGCAGGTCGTTGTTTTCCAAGACCGGTTGAATCAGCGTAAAGGTGTTGGCGCCCAGCACCACGATGAAGACGACCCAACTGATCACGGTCGTCCAAGCCGGTGACTTGTACACTTCGAACGGCTTTTGAATGTCGTGATTGTGCTTGAACTTTGGAAAGGCGTAAACCAAGAACAGGTATGGCAACGTCATGGAAACGTTGGCCATCAGCGTCAAGATATTGTAGAAGGCCGATGGGTCCGTCGACGCGAACGACGCCAACAGGATGATGACAATCACCACGGCACACTGTAATTTCATGGCGTAGCTAGGCATGTCGTTTTCGTTTAGCTTCGTGAACTTCTTCGGCCACATAGACTTCGGCGTCCCCAAGATTAAGGTCTTGAGCGGCGAGTACGTCAGCGTGAAGAAGGCCCCGGAGTATGCTAGGAACATTCCCAGCCCCGTGTAGCGCGCGAACCACAGCCCAATCGTGGTGCTAGTGGCGGCGCTCAAGCCGAGGGATTCGCCCAACACGTCCCCTAAGTTCCGCATCATGACGTAACTAATATTCCCCATATTGGTCGACGGATCGGATAAGACCGAATTCCAGTTGGTGCTAATCCCCCAACAGAGAATCCCAATCGCGTAGCCCAGCGTAATCACGATGGCCGAGATAACGATGGCCTTCGGGAACGTCTTTTCAGGATTCTTGGTCTTATCGACCATCCCCCCGAGGACTTCCAAGCCCCCGTAGGCAAAGATGGCAAACACGGCAAAACTCATAATCCCCATCGGTTGTTGGTAGTTCGGATGAGGTGAGGTCATAAAGTGTTGAAGCGGTTGGGCCATGTGGCCATGCCGCAAAGCCAATACGACCCCGGAAACCACCAACAGAATGGCATTTAAACTCATCACCGCCAGACCACCCAGACTGGTCACCCGGACGATGCCCTTGACCCCTTTGATCGAGACCCAGGTGACCAGAATCATCCACAGACACGACAGAATCCCAATCACTTGGGTGGCATTCAGCCCGGCAATCGCAAATTTTTGCGTTTGATCCGTCCCGAAGAATAACGTGGTAAATGGAATCCAGACCTTAGCCGAGGTCGAGACCAGCCAGATGATGTAGGAGGCAAACCACATGAACGTCCCGATAAACGCAAACTGGGGGTTCACACTCACTTCCATCCACTGGTACATTCCGCTCCCCTCATCGGATTTAATCGCGGCACCGTACTCCGCCATCATCAAGGCAAACGGAATAAAGAACAGAACCGCCGCTGCTAAGTAAAACAGGATGGATGAATATCCCATTAAGAAATAGGCCACCGTACTATTCGCAAAGCCAAACACGGTGGTAAAAATCATCATGACTAACGCCATTAATGTGATTTTATTGTTATTTTCCGCCATTATATTTCTCCCCAAACCTTATAAACTGCCCAATTGAAGGCGCTTTTATCAGTTTATCCGAGGAACCATACAATCGCCTGTTAATTTAGTAATAGCCCGCTTAGATTTTCGTGTGATAATCCAATTTTTTCTCATACGACGTCACGGCCCGCGGCTAACCTATAAAAAAAGAGTTCAGGGCTGCCCCCAAACTCTCGTCCGTTTATAGCTTAGACGTTAACTTCACGTCCGGATATTTATCTTGGAACCAGCGCTCAGCAAAGTGGTTTTCGAACAGGAACAGCGGATCGCCGTGGTTGTCCTTGACCAGCAGATTCCGGGATGACGACATCCGTTCGTCCAGTTGGTCGGGGTCAATCCACCGTGCCGTCTTCTTGCCCATCGGTTCCATGATGACTTCCGAATTGTATTCGTTTTGCATCCGGAACTGGAAGACTTCGAACTGCAGTTGTCCCACGGCACCCAGGATGTAATCGCCGGTCGAATAGGACGTGTACAGCTGCACGGCCCCTTCTTGAACCAGCTGATTGATCCCCTTGTGGAAGGACTTCTGCTTCATGACGTTCTTAGCGGCCACCCGCACGAAGAGTTCCGGCGTAAATTGCGGCAGCTTCTCAAACTTGATGGCCTGCTTCCCGGTATAGATGGTATCGCCAATCTGGAAGTTCCCGGTATCGTACAGCCCGATGATGTCGCCAGCCACGGCCTTTTCCACGTTCTCACGGGTATCGGCCATGAATTCCGTCACGTTGGACAGCCGAAGCTTCTTGCCGGTCCGTTCCTGCGTGACGTCCATGCCGCGGTCAAATTCCCCGGAGCAGACCCGCACGAAGGCGATCCGGTCACGGTGCTTAGGGTTCATGTTGGCCTGAATCTTAAAGACAAAGCCAGAGAACTCGGGATCGGTCGGAGCCACGTCCGTATCCTCCTGGGTGTGGTGGGCAGCTGGTTGTGGAGCGTATTCCAGATAGGTTTCCAGGAACGTCTTCACTCCGAAGTTGGCCAGCGCCGACCCGAAGAAGACGGGGGTCTGGTCCCCACTGGCAATCTTGGCCTCGTCAAACTGGTTACCGGCCTCACTGATCAACGCCATGTTGTCGTGGGCATCTTGGTACCAGCCGTCCTCTTCCAAATCATTGTGCGTGACCAACTCGCCCTCGTCGTCCAGGGGCAGGTATTGGTGGTCCTGATCCTGAGGCCGGAACAGGGCAACCCGGTGATGGTAGCGGTCGTATAACCCCTTTAATTCCTTCCCCATCCCGATTGGCCAGTTCATCGGATAGCCTTCGATGCCCAAGACATCTTCCAATTCGGCAATCAGGTCGAGCGGATCGCGGCCATCGCGGTCGAGCTTGTTCATAAAGGTAAAGATGGGAATGCCCCGCATCTTACAAATCTGGAACAGCTTCTTGGTCTGCGGTTCAATCCCCTTGGCGGAGTCAATGACCATGACCGCGGAGTCCACGGCCATCAACGTCCGGTAGGTATCTTCCGAGAAATCCTCATGTCCCGGGGTATCCAGAATGTTAATCCGTTTGCCCTGGTAGTCAAATTGCATGACGGAACTCGTCACGGAAATTCCCCGCTTCTGTTCGATTTCCATCCAGTCGGATTTCGCGAAGTTACCGCTCTTCTTCCCCTTAACCGTCCCGGCTTCCCGGACAACGCCACCAAAGAGCAGCAGTTGTTCGGTAATCGTGGTCTTCCCGGCATCAGGGTGAGAAATGATGGCAAAGGTCCGGCGCTTATCCACCGCAGATGCTAATTTATTTTCACTCATAATTGTTTTTTCCTCACAAAGTCTTTTTTAGTTTAAATAGTCGTTAAATTTTAATTGCACAGCGTTTTGATTTTAACACATTTACCGTTACAATTCACGGTCTAGCCCCATTTTAACCCGCACCCTCGTCATTTCGTGGTATCATTAAAGAATGAATTCATTGAGAATCGGGTGAAAATATGTCGGCGAGTACCGAAGCCATCATTATTGAAATAGTCTTCAGCCTAGGCGCGCTGGTCGCCGTGGGTGGCCTGGTCGGCTTGCTCGTGGCCAAGGCCAAGCACCGAGCCCTCCGCCCGGCCATGGCCGTCATCATCAGTGGCGCGGGGCTCATCATCATTGCGGCCCTTCTGAACGTCTTGCTGTTCAAGACCTACGATCACGTCCAGGTCAAGAAGAACCAGTACTACGAGATTACCAGCCTCACGGCCAACATGCACGCCTCCCTGGCTAGCAGCCAGGCCAGCGACCAACCGGTGACTCCCACGGCCAAGAAGGCCAGTAAGAACGTCACCTATCTAATTAAGCATACCAACCAGTCGAAGTCGGCCATTCAGTTGGCCCAAACGGCGCAGCGCGAGTTGACGACCAAGAAGCAGCCCAACATCAAGCTGGTTCAGCACAACTACCGGCTCATCTTAGACGACTACTTCCAGGCCGCCGTGCGGCCGGACCACGTGGCCCAACGCTTGAGCGCTCACGCCTATCGACAGGCCACGCACTTTCACAACTAACTTTTAATACAGAGGAGCTCGAGACCGCGGTCTCGAGCTCCTCTTAGTCTATTCAGCTTAATCACTAGGGCTAGTCGTGAACCGACCGCCTTGCCGTTCGCCCCAGATGAGCTGGAACGCGGTTCCAAACGCCATTATCTAACCGGCTATCGCCGCTAAGATAATCCCACGGCTGAGCTCATCTGGGGCTTCACTCTCGGCTACGATAATGGCTAGCCACTACGATTGGCTAACCCAAGCGACACAATGACCAACATCGCGTCACTACCGCCACTACTTGCCGAAAATCGTCAGGGACGATGCCAACTGAAACGGTGAAGCCAGTCAATATCAGGCCACTAAAGCATCGATGCCCGTCTACACCCAGAGTAATTGTTGGCCTCAGCCGCAGGATTTTTCAAACGATTCACGTGTACGGACATTCTGATCCAAGTGACCCAGTCGGACAACGTCACAACCACCGCTGCCTGCCGGAGATCGTCAGGGGTGGAGCCAGCCGTGTCGATGCCGTTAGCTGGCGTTATTTGCCAGGTTACGGCATGGGACGACTTGGGAGACTCACGGTCTGGGTGAGGCTTCCAAGCGAGCCGGAAGCCCGCCCTTTGGCTGGAGGGGTTCCCCACAGCAGGCGGAACCCCTGACAGGCGCAGGCTATCCAGCCGTTTAACCGTGCTTTTCGATCTGTTGAACCACGTAGTTCACGATCTTCAGGGAACTCAGCCCGTCGTCAATCGAGCAGAAGCGTTGGTAGAAGTCCATGAACTTCTGGTTTTGGCTCATGTCCGGCGTCTTTAATTTCTCGCCAATCATGGTCAACAACTGTTGCTCGTTGTGGGCAATCTCACCCGGCAGATCCTTCTCGTAATCGAGGTAGAACCCGCGCAATTCATCCTTGTACATGTGGTAATCGTACGGATAGAACAGGATGGGCCGCTTCAGGTAGGCGAAGTCGAAGAAGACGGAAGAGTAGTCGGTAATCAGCATGTCACTGATCAGGTACAAGTCCGAAATGTTTGGATGGTTGGAGAAGTCAAAGACGACCCCTTCGTACCCACTGATATCCAAGGCGTTGGAAATCAAGTAGTGCATCCGCAGTACCAAGACGGCATCCTTGCCGTACCGGTCGCGGAATTCATCGAGTGAGAATGGCAGTTCGAAGGTGTACTTCCCCTTCTCGGCAAATTGATTGTCCCGGTAGGTTGGCGCGTAGAGCACGACCTTCTTATCCAACGGAATCCCCAGCTCCTGCTTCAGAGCCGTCACGTCCTCACGGGTACTATTAATGAGTTCGTCGTTTCGCGGATAACCGACCTTTAAGATCTGGTTATTAAACCCGAAGGCCGACCGGAAAATTCGCGTGGAATAGTCGTTAGGCGAGACCAACGCGTCCCAGCGGTTGGCTTCCCGCACGAAGTTGGCGTGATACTTGGTCGTCGTGGTGCCGGGCATGGAGACATTTTCGATGTCCAGTCCCAACTTCTTGAGCGGCGTCCCGTGCCACGTTTGAATGTAGGTAACGTAATTAGGCTTCTTCACCCAGGCTGGGAACCGCGCGTTACTGATCCAGAAACTGGCCTTTTCCAGTGTCCGCACCCACTTAGACGTCCGGCGAATCACGTACGGAATGCCATTTTCCTTACAGAATTTCTTCTGCGACCGGTCGATGGACCAGATGAAGGTAAAGCCCGGGTAGAGCTGGGTAAATAAGCGGTAAATCGCGTATGGGGAGTCGCTGACTTGGCGACCACCGAAACTTTCGAAGATTAGCGTTGGCTGGTCGAAGGCCCGGTGCCCACGCTTAAATAACCGCCGCATGTAGAACAGGTTGGCCTTGTCCATTAACATGGAGAGCAACTTGGTCGCCCCACCGACCTTGGCCGGTACATTGGCCAGCCGTTGTGGCAAGGTTGGCGCCGCCGTCTCCTGCACGCGAATCCCGTTATCGAAACGTTTGTCGATGATCACGAGCCGGTGATCGGCCGTAATCGCCTGCGTGACTTGTCCGGCCAACGACTTGGCAAGAACCACGCGTTGTTCGAGGTCCTCACCACCCACCGTTGAGCGGATAAAGAGTTGCTGGGTGCTGTCCGCGGCCAGATCCGACAAAGGAATCGACCCGGTGAACAAACCGTGGAGGGTCATGTGGGCAATCGGCCATTCCGCCGAGCTATCGGCCTGAACGTTCTTGAGCACCAGCCGTTGGTTCGTAATCGGTTGGTTGTTGATCCGACTCGGCCCAATCACCTGGAGCTGGTCGTCTTGCAGGTTAATCGCGTTGATGGTGAATTCGTCCTGCGCCTGCTCCGTATGCATGTTGAAGAGAGCCATCCCGTTGGCATCACTATTTAATTGATAGTAGCTGGTCAGAGTCAGTTGGTGCCGGTCACTCAGGTATTCACTTTCCACCTGAATCAGGCCCCGCGTATTTTGCTGCTGCAAGTTCAAGTACAGCTCCCAGCTAAATTCGCTTTGGCCCTCCGCCGGAAATTGCAGGTCGCTAGCGCTGAGGCGTAACCGGACGACCTGGGCGCTGAGCACCTTACTGATGGGAATCGTGATCGACGCCTTGGTTTGCTTTTCCAAGAAGGTGACCGCAAGATCGTCAAACGGCTCCGGCACATCGATCAATTCAAGCTCGAGTTCCTGTAAATTCTTTTTATGATGTAATCCAGATAAAATCGCACGCACGATGGAAAAACTCCTTAGTAGTTAAAAATCAGCTGATTCGGCATTTGTGGCGAGAAATGAGCGTTGACGGCTAAATCAATGTACAGTCGCGTCTGCGGGGTAAGCAGCCGGCTCAAGACCGCCTGGTAGAAGGCATAGATGTCGCTGAAGCGCCGGTAATTGGAATAGGCGAGCACGCCATAGTAGGCCTCCGTGGCCGTAATGACCTGGGTCTTATCGATGGCCTTGGCTTCCGCTCTTTCCAATTGGCGCTTAGACATGGTGGCAGCGTTAGCCACCTGCTTAGCGTCCTCAAATTCGGTCGCTAGCATGGCCGAGGTGGCACTTAAGTTGTAAACGTGCTCCACGGGCCGTTCATGCCGAACAAAGCGTAAGACAGCCTCTCCGTGCTGGTTAAGCAGGTAACTGGTCGTGGCCACCTCATTTTGAATTTTCTCGATGCCCACGACCGTGCCGTCCAGTCCATACGTATCGACCTGGGTGAGCTGGTCCTCCTGGTACTGGCGCAACACCATCGGCGTCTCGTCGTCAATCTGTCGGAGCTCCGCGACCATGTGTCCGGCGTCCAAGTACCGTTTGACCTGTTCCTGATTGTCGGCGAACAGCCGCTGTTCGTAACGGTCTAGCTGCACGGCATGTCGTTCCGCAGCCGTTAACGCCAGTCCGGGTTCCTTAGCGAACATTTCGGCCAGTGTGATCAGCCGCACCGACTTGACGCGCGCGTCCTTTCTCGCCAATTGATTGAGATATTGACGCACGGTCCAGACCGCTTCAAAGTCAACCATGGCCACCAGCACGCTGACTTGGACGCCGCGTTGCAGGGCCTTTTGAAGCTGGATGGAGAAGTTGGGCTTGTGCATCCCATTTAACGATGTCAATAAAAAGATAAACTGCTGCATGTATTTGCCTCCGTCTACGTATCCTAAGAAAAAATCCCTAGTCTGCGACTAAGGATTTCATTGCCAGCACTACTTCGCGTCTTCCTTCCAAGTCTTTTCATCGGAAAGACCAAGGTCATGCTTGATTTTAGTCGTGGAAATGCCTTCCGTCCGGGGTAAGTAAATGACTTCACAGTAATCCTTCAAGAAGTCAAACTTCCCTTTCCAGTCATCACCCATTACAAAAACATCAATGTTGTTTTCCTGAACGTCGCGAATCTTTTGGTCCCAAGTCGTTTCGGGAATCACGTGGTCCACGTACTTGATGGCTTCCAGGATGTATTTCCGGTCTTCATAAGACGTGTAGGCCCGCTTGCCCTTCTCCGCGTTGAATTCGTCGGAAGACACACAAACCGTGAGATCGTCACCCAAGGCTGCGGCCCGTTTTAACAACCGAATGTGACCCTTATGTATCAGGTCGAACGTCCCATAAGTAATTACTTTTTTCATGTAGAATCTCCTACTTTATCTGGTTAATTCCCCCGAGACTGCACCCGGGGGTCAATTTTAAAAATCCAATAACAATCTAAATAGTAGCATATTGAGCGGCCACGTCAACTTCAAACCACAAACGTTAGTGATTTCTTGAGAATTTCCGGGCAACCTTTCCGGCTGGTCAGGGATGAATTCGGTTTCTACCGTAGTTCCACCATTTCACCTTACAAACCCCGCCCTCACAGCGACTTCTTTTCGGCGTGTTCCAGTTGCCAGATGCTGTAGAGGTACTGCACCACCGTCTTCACCACGGCGTACAGCGGAATGGCCAGAATCATCCCCAGCAGCCCGGCGATATTGCCGGCCGCCAATAAAATAATGATAATCGTTAACGGATGAATCTGGAGGCTCTTGCCGATGATGTTGGGATAAACCAGGTTGCCGTCGATCTGCTGGACCACAACCACCACGATGATCACGTAGATAATCAGGCTCGTGCTGGTGGCAAAAGCCACGATCAGCGCCGGCAGAATCCCAATGTACGGACCGACGTACGGAATCAGATTACAGATGCCGGCGAAAAAGCCCAGCAGCAGCGCGTATTTCTCGCCGACGAAGAAGTAGCCAATCGCCGTAAAACTCCCGACGAAGAGGCACTCGACAATTTGACCGCCCACGTACCGGGCAATCGTGTTGTTCATCCGCCCCAATAGTTCCGCCGTCTGCTCGCCGTGCTTGCTAGGCAACCAGCGCCGAATGGCCGGCATGAACTTGTCGCCATCCTTAAGCATGTAGAACAGCATGACGGGCACCGTCACGGCCGTCACCGTGACCGTGGTCACCGTGCCGATGATGCTGCCGATGCCGGTCGTCAGCCCACTCATAAAGCTCTGCGCGTACTTTGACAGGGCTGTCTGCAGCTGCGTTAAGTATTTAGAAAAGTCGATCTCCTTTAATAGAGGATGGTCGATCAGCTTTCTTAAGACGGCCTCACTGGATTTGGCAAAATCCGGAATATTGCCGACCAGCGTGGTCACCTGGGTCACCAGCCGCGGAATCACCCACATCGCCCCGGCCACCAGCACGAGGACCAGTAATAAGAACACCAGGGCCACCGCCCCGGTCCGATTGATATGGAATTTCTTCCAGCGGACCTTTTCCAGCAGCTTCACCACCGGATTAAGTAAGTAGAATAAAATGCCCGAAATCAGCAGCGGCGCAAAGATCGTCGAGAGAAAAATTCCGATTGGCGAAAACAGAAAGCTAATCTGCGTACAAACCCAGATTAACGCGGCAACAATCAACAGTTCCACGGACCAAAACATCAGCCGGGAATTTGCAAACCATTTCATGGGCAAGCCCCTTTCGTCAGCGTGCTTCGTTTTTTAAAAAAAGGAGCGAGCCACGAATGACTTGCTCCTGGTGATACGGAAGACAACTCTTACAGGTCTGTACCGCACTAATTCGAGCGGCGTAATAACTCCTGATACCGTTGATACCATAGATCGACATAGGCTTTAGAAAAAGGGCCTTTGTGATGATTAATCCAATCGACAAGGGTCAAGACGTTCGCCTTTAAGATCCGGTCGGTCTCCTCGCCATACTGCCAGCGTTGACTAAAATCTTGATATTCGTCAACATCGAGTAGGCGTTTCTCACCATCCGGAAAGACCTTGACGTCCAGATCGTAATCAATGTATTTGAGCGCTTCTTTATCTAAAACATACGGGGACGCCAGATTACAGTAATACGACACCCCGTTATCCCGAATCATTGCAACAATGTTGAACCAATAATGCTTGTGGAAATAAACGATCGCGGGTTCGCGGGTCACCCACCGCCGCCCATCGTCTTCGGTGACCAACGTGTGGTCATTGACGCCAATGAGGGCATTTTCGCTTGTTTTGAGTACCATCGTGTCGCGCCAAGTTCGATGCAAACTTCCGTCGTGCTTGTAGCTTTTGATCGTAATGAAGTCGCCTTCCTTAGGTCCTCTAGCTTCGCGCGTCATGTCTTAACCCTACTTTCTAAGTAACGGGTAACTATAAAAATTCAATCAATATTATACCAGATTCAGCCCTATTATTGAATAGCCCCTGCAACATTCCTGAACAAAATCCTTGGGTGCCCCGTAAATTTAAGGTAAACTAAAAGAATTCTATGAACGAGGTGACCCCGTATGGCCCAAGCACCACTCAGTACCTTTGAGCCCCTGATTCCCCAAGTGGCCGAACTTTTGGCCGACGATGCCCAGTTAACCGCCTTCTTCAACGATTTGACGGTGGGCTACCAGCGAGAATGGGCCCGCTACATTTTCGGCGTCAAAGCCGAGGCAACGAAGGAACGCCACATCGCCGACATGCGCCAGATTCTGGCCGCTGGCTACAAGTCCAAACGGGCTTACGGCAGCCGGCCGAAAGCCTAGGCCGTGGACCTAACGTTAAAACCAGCAAACCCGTCAGACGGAACATCCGCTGACGGGCTTGCTGGTTTTTAGATTAACTTGAATTGTACTCAGTCGCCTGCGGCTGTCAGGAGTTCCGCCTGCTGTGGGGCCGATTCCAGCCTGAGAAACGGGCTTCCACCTCGCTCAGAAGCCTTGCCGAATTCGCAAGTCTCCCGAGTCGTCCCATGCTGTAGGCTGACAAAGAACGTCAGCCAACACCATCGACACAGCTGGCTCCACCCCTGACCTCCTCCGGCGAGGTGGCCAGCCAGACGGATCTGTTCACACCACGATAGCGTGCGCAGTAGCTGATTAGGCTGGTTTACGCAATCGCGGCGGTCCAACTCTAACGTAGCCGCAAGTGAAGCGCCAGATGGGCTCAGCCGTGGGATTCCCTTAGCGGCACGAACTTCGCCGGTTAGGGAATAGCGTCTTTGAGACGTGGTCTTGCGGCTCAAAGCGAGTTGCGAGACCGCCCTTTGGCTCGCAACGTCCGCCCACCGCGATCCAGCCCATCTGGCGCGAACGGTAGGCGGCAGCTAGAACTGGAACTCCTGACAGCCGCAGGCATATTGCCAAGCAGCAGATGACGCTTATTTGCCCAACTCGCCGGCCTGGAGTAAGTTCCAAATCTGAATAGCCGGCGTCTGGGACAGCTGGTTGACGCGGTAGTAGTTACTCAAGAGAACCACGCCATCCGTACCGTCCTTGCTCAACAGCGTCGTGGCCTCGTAACCATAGGCCAGCCCGTGGGTGCGGATATAGCCGGGATAGACGTACATCCCCCCACCGTACATGGACGAGGACCCGGGAACCAACAGTACGTTGACGTCGCTTTGTGGATAGAGCTGGCCCTGTAGCATGTTCCGCTGTGCCGTGTAGAGGTCGCGCGCTGACATGTAGACTTGACCGGTCCCAAATTGATAGTACATGGATTCTTTGGATTCACCGAACAAGGCGCCATAGTTGGCCGTGACGTCGGCGTTATTGGCGTTTTGATAGCCCCGAGAATACGTGGCTTGCTGGTCCATGTTAAAGACAAACCCGGTGTGCTTCAGGTGCCAAGCATCCGTGATGTTGGTCGTGAAGTAGTGGCGGTAACTTTGCCCGCTGACCTTGGCGATAATCCCCGATAGTAGCATGAAGTTGACCGGCGCGTAGTCCCACTTGCCGATGCGGTCCGGCCGACTGATAACGTTGGCCAGAATAAATTTAATCATGCCCTTCTCGGAATGGACCTTCGTCGGAAAGGCCGTCAGCGTTAACCCACTCTTCATGTCTAGCATGTCGCGGAGGGTAATCTGATCGGACCCCGCAATGGTCGGGTAGTATTTAGACAACGGGTCCGTCAGGTTCAACTTGCCCTCGCTGGCCAACCGCATGATCAGCCCGGCCGTGAAGGACTTTTGCACGGAAGCCAACTGGTAAACGCTGTGTGGTCCATTCTTGACATGCGCCGCGGCGTCCGCGTAACCCCAGCCCTTCTGGTAAATGACCTGGTTGTTGTGGACCACTAGCGCCGTTCCCACGAAGCGGTTGGCGCGCAGGACCGCGTCAATCTCGCGGGTGGCCGCGGTCGGCTTCGGCTTCGCCACGACCTTTTTGACGACCGGCTTAGCCTTCTTCTTCGGCTTGACCTGCCGAACCACCGAACTACTGCTGGCCTTAGGCTCCGCTTGCGTCTTGGCCTGGTCGTTGAACCACCAAGCCAGACCACCACTGAGCCCCAAGACGGTGACAAACGCTAAGACTGTTCCCCAAGCTTTAGAATTCATGGTTACTCCCCCTTACCCTAATCCGATGACGTGAATTAGTCGGCCGATTCCCCTAAATCGGCTAGCCACTGACTAATATCATCTAGTTTGAATCCCTTACGATACAGTGCCTGCTTCGTTTTATACTGTTGTTCCGAGCGACTCAACGCATGGTAGCGCCGCAGGAACTTCTCGCCCTGCTTCGCCAATAAGGCCTGCTGCTCGTCTTCGTCCGGCGTCAAATCAACCGCATCGAGCATCGCCTTGATCTCATCGCCACCGAAGCCTCGTGCCATCAACCCTTGCCGCATCTTCTGTTCCTGATTACGCGTCGAGGCGTGCCGGTAGCGTTTCGCTAGCTTTTCGGCCACGGCCGTCCCCACGGCCAACCGATCCGCCGGTGTGTACAGAACCAACGCGTCATCAATCACCTTTTCGCCAACGCCCTTTTGCCGCAAGTGCTGACGAATCACCCGGGGACCCTTATCTCCCGTGTGCATCATGGTGCGGACGTAGCTAGCGGCGTAGTGGGCATCGTCCACCAGCGAGAAGTCCCGCAACTTTTTCATCGTCAGCGCAATCGTTTCTTCCGGAATTTCCAATGCCACGAGCTTATCCGTCACTTCTTTTTCCGTTCGCAACTGATGCGACAGGTAGTCCAACGCGCGATTGTACGCCTTGGCCACATCATCGGCCGCGGTGAGCCGTTCTTCGAGGTCCTTATCAATCTCCATGCCCTTGTACAGGCGAAAGTCGACCAAAACGCTATCGCTAACGGGAAATGCATAGTGTCCATCAACGTAAATATTAAAGCGGCCACTGCGCTTTTGCGCCTCAATCATGGTAATGACGGCCATTCAGGTCACATCCTTTTCTCGTTATCTGTCATTATTTTAACAGTTTTGCCCCGGGGATGACGACCCCAGTGACACCTTAGTTAGTCAATCATCTTTTCGCGTCGCCACTATTTTCCAGAAGAACCTTCCCTAGTCACCATCACCACGGCCTGCTATAATTAACGGCAATCAAGACGATTTTAAGGAGTGAGTGATTTGCTAACAGCACACGTAGTTTTTGCCACCATCACCGGAAATAACGAAGACGTGGCCGACATCGTCACGGAAAAATTAGAGGATCTGGGGTGCCAGGTCACCGAGACGGAAATCTCCCAAACGGATGCCGCCGAATTTCAACAGGCCGATATCTGCGTGGTCTGCGCGTACACCTACGATGAGGGATCCCTTCCCGACGAGGGCCTCGACTTTTACGAAGACCTCCAAGCCCTCGACCTGCACGGCAAGACGTTTGGCGTCGCCGGTTCGGGCGATACCTTCTACGGCGAGTATTACAACACGACCGTGGATCACTTCGAAGCGGCCTTCCGGCAAACGGGCGCGACGTTGGGCGCGCCCAGCGTGAAGATTAACCTCGAGCCGGATGCGGCGGCCATCACCCAGCTGGACGCCTTCGCCACCCAGTTGGTCCACCACGCCCAGGCCTAACCACACAGCGGCTTGTGCTGATCAAGCAACCTTGTCCGAACTGGCCGCCTGCCGTTCGCGCCTAACAGGCTGAAACATCTGACATTGCCTGCGGCTGTCAGGAGTTCCGCCTGCTGTGGGGCCGGTTCCAGCCTGAGAAGCGGGCTTCCACCTCGCTCGAAAGCCTTGCCAAGACCGCAAGTCTCCCGAGTCGTCCCATGCTGTAGGCTGACAAAGAACGTCAGCCAACACCATCGACACGGCTGGCTCCACTCCTGACCTCCTCCGGCGAGGCGATCAACTAGACGGTCTGCTGATACAACGTTAGCGTGAACAGTAGCTGATTAGGTCAGTTTACGCAATCGCTGCGGTTCAGCTCTAACGTAGCCGAAAGTGAAGTGCCAGCTGGGCTCAGCCGTGGGATTCCCTTGGCGGCACGAACTTTGCCGGTTAGGGAATGGCGTCTTTGAGACGTGCCTTTCCGGCTCAAAGCGAGTTGCGAGACCGCCCTTTGGCTCGCAACGTCCGCCCACCGCGATCCAGCCCATCTGGCGCGAACGGTAGTCGACAGCTAGAACCAGAACTTCTGACAACCACAGGCGCTGTACAGCTATTTGTGACCAAAAGCTACGTCCCACCACCCATTCTGGCGGTGAGGCGTAGCTTTTTCGTTGGACAAGGTCTCACTTGCCCCGGTTATTGCGTTTCAGCCGATTACGCAGGATGTACGTGAAGACGGCCTGCTCCTCAATGGTTCCCTCGATTAAGTCCTGAATGGCGGCATTCAAGACCGCGCCAAACATCAAGATGAGCGCGGTGAAGTCCAACCAGAACATCAGGACGATAAAAGTTCCAATGGTTTTATAACTATCGATATTGTGGACAAAGAACTTCAGATACCAGCTAAAGGCCTGGGATAAGAGCAACCAACCCAGCGTAGCGGTCAACGCACCCGGCCAGACGTAGCGTAATTTTAATTTTACACTGGGCACAAAGTAAAAGAGAATCATCAGTAGCAGAAACGTCATGATAAACGTTACCGGCCACTTGGCGGCATTCACGTACGACAGAATCTGGGTGGGCAACTGCAGGAGCGGCGTCAACCGTTCCAGAACCACTTGGCCCACACTGAAAAACAGCATCATCAAAAACAGAAAGGCAATCAGCGCCACCATCCAGAAGAAGGCCATGACTCGATTGACAATCGCGTTTTGCTTACGAACCACGCCGTACGCCCCATTCACCGTTCGCTGGAAAGCCGCGACGGCCCGAGACGATGACCAAATGGCCACGATAACCCCAATGGACAGCACGCTTCCGTTTCGATTATTTAGAAACGAGTGAATGATTGGCGCCAAGATGTCATAGATGTTGTCGGGCAAGAATGGCTCGATGCCGTCCATCACGGTACTGGTCTCAATATGGAAGAACGGCAACAGGCTGGCCAGAACCAACAGTGCCGGAAATAAGGACAGCAGCGTATAGTACGCCAAAACGGCCGCCGAATCGGACACATTCGCCATTTGATAATGCTTACTGATGGTTTGGATAATCCGATTAATCCCCGCTAAATGCGGACGCCATTTCTTCCACACGAGTTGTGACCCCTTTCGTCTCCCCTAAAATGACCCGTAATCTTCGGCAAATTTCAAGGTGCCGATCATCTTTTCCAGGGTCTTTCTGCTGAACCGCACCCGCTTGGCCTGACGGAAGGTCTCGATAAACGTGGCCAAGTCATCATAGTTGGCCACCGCCGTACAATTATAAGCATCGTGCGGATTCAATTTGGTTTTATTGCCGACCACTAACGAGTTACTGTGATTGTAACGGTCGTAGTAATTATAGTAAACCAACGGCTTCACAAAGTCGATAATCCGGTCGTTTTTATTTTCCAGTTGCCGGTGCATGGTGATTTCACTGTTGATGTAACGCACCAGCAGCTTGGACGACAATTCGGCCTGCGTGGCGGGGTTACTGATCCCCGTATGCAACGTAATCGACCGTTGCCCGCGGCCTTCCTGTTCCAGACTCATGGTGTATCCCTGCGTGAGCGACTCATTTTCCTCCGACAGATTCGGCAGGAAGAAGCGGTCCAGATGACTGGCTAACGCCTTGGGCACTTCTTTTTCCTTGCCGCTGAGGTTCACGCCGGAGAAGTCATCCAGACTGGAGGAGAAGATTTCTTCCGAAAGATCGTGGAAGATCATGCCCCGCCAATACTTACTCTCCACGTTGATAACCCCAAATGAGGTCACCAACAGATTGTCAATCTGCATCACCCGCCATGAATCCCCCTCGTTCATCTCTTGCGTGACAGGATTCTTTACTTTGTTGGCAAAATGCACATTGCGCAGGATTTTATAGTCGAACCGCTCATGACGCTTCGCGGCGCTCTGGTGAATTTCTCGCATAATTTCATATAACTGTTCGGTCGTTTTGATCTCGGCCCGGTCATACGCCGTTTCACCCATTAACATTGCCTCCATTAATTTTTGCTTGAATTGCTGCCAGAATCCGTTCAGACGCGTGACCATCCCCGTATGGATTCTTCGCTTGGGCCATCCGGTCGTACGCCGCCTGGTCCGTCAGTAACATTTCCATGGCCGCAGTCACGCGCTTGGGGTCGGTACCGACTAGCTTCAGCGTGCCATTCGTGACCCCTTCCGGCCGTTCCGTCGTGTCCCGCAAGACCAAGACCGGCTTGTTCAGCGACGGGGCTTCTTCTTGAACCCCACCAGAATCGGTCATGATAAAGTCACTCTTGGCCGCCAAGTTGTGGAAGTCCAAAACGTCCAGCGGATCGATCAAATGAATCCGGTCCATGCCCCCTAATTCCTCGTGTGCAACCGTCTGTACGGCGGGGCTCAGGTGGACGGGGTAAATGACCTCAACGTCCGGATGTGCCTCAACTTCGGCCCGCACGGCCTTAAAGACGGCGTGCATGGGTGCCCCTTGATTTTCCCGCCGGTGCATCGTCAGCAGAATCAACCGGTGGCCCGGCTGAACCTGATCCAACACGGCATGGTGATAGTCGGCACTCACCGTCTGTTTCAGAGCATCGATCGCGGTATTCCCCGTGACGTAAATGTCAGCCAGTGGATGGGCTTGTTTCAAAAGATTCTCCTTGGACAAGTCCGTGGGCGCAAAGTACAGGTCGCTTAGGATGTCCGTCAGCTGGCGGTTCATCTCTTCCGGATACGGGGAATACTTGTTCCAAGTCCGCAATCCGGCCTCAACGTGGCCCAGTAACGTCTGATGATAGAAGGCGCTGATGCTGGCCGCAAAGGTCGTGGTGGTGTCCCCGTGAACCAACACGATGTCGGGCTTCGCCTCACTCAGCACGGCGTCCAGTTGCGTCAAGACGCGAGTGGTGATGTCGCTTAACGTCTGCTTGGGCCGCATGATGTTCAAGTCGTAGTCGGGCGTGATCTTGAAGATGTCGAGCACCTGATCGAGCATTTCTCGGTGTTGGGCCGTTACGACCGTAATCGGGGTAAACTCTGCGGGCCGCTGCTGCATGGCTAAAATGATGGGAGCCATCTTAATGGCCTCCGGACGGGTTCCAAAGACCGTCATTACTTTAATTGGTTTCGTCACGATATTCCCTCCAGGTTAATGTTACTCAATTACGGTCAATTATAGCAGACCCGGGGCGACTTGTACGTTGAAACGGGAACAATTTTACCAGAACCGCACCGATTTCCGGCAGTCTTCAACGACTCATCGGTGTCTCGCCCACAAGACTTGCTGTCCTAACTATCTCAGGCCTTAAACTGGCTTCTGCAATGGCATTCGGCTAAGCTTAAGCTCAGAATCCTTGCAGACCATTTACAGGGGTTTAAAGAAAACCATACCTGATCTTACGCCGAACGACAACCTTTTTCGTATCTAGTCAGACAACTGTCGTCGCAGTCGACGACTTAAACCGCAATTGGTCAAGCCCCCATCGAGAGTGCGGCCCACAACGTTTCCACTGCGCCCTGATCCAAGACGCTGAAGCCGCTGCCACCCGGAAATGACTTCTGACTGTAAGGAAAATTTAATGGCAAGCCCCCTATATTTGAGGTAAGATGGTATCGTTGTGTGAAAGGAATGTCTGTGATGAAAAAGCTTAGTCTGGTCGTTCCTTGCTATAACGAGGAGGAGTCTATTCCATTATTTTACCGAACCGTTAGCAAGGTGATCAACGCCATGAACACCCCTACTCCGACGGTAACACCGGAGTATATCTTCGTGGATGATGGGTCCAGCGACCACACCTTAGAGGAAATGAAACAGCTACATGAGGAACATCCGGAGACCGTCCACTATCGGTCGTTCTCACGGAACTTTGGAAAGGAATCAGCGCTCGCCGCGGGGTTACAAGCCACGACCGGGGATATGGTAGCCGTGATGGACGTTGACCTCCAAGATCCACCGGAGCTCCTACCAGAAATGGTTGACTTGATTGAAAACCGGAATTACGACTGTGTCGGGACGATTCAAAAAGAACGCCGCGGCCAAAGTCGCCTGCGAGCATTTCTCTCGCGGAGCTTCTACAGCGTCATCAATTGGATTTCGGACGTGCGGATTGAACCCAACGCCCGCGACTACCGGCTGATGACCCGGCAATTCGTGGATACGGTGTTGTCACTGCCCGAATTCAACCGGTTCTCCAAAGGAATCTTCAGTTGGGTGGGCTTTAAGACCACCTATCTGACCTACGAGAGCCAGCCCAGAGCCGCCGGAACTACGCACTGGAGTCTGCGGCAACTCTTCGCCTACTCCATCGAGGGCATCATCGATTTCTCAAATGCGCCGTTACGGTTGGCGACCTGGGTGGGCAGTCTGTCCTTCCTGGCATCTATCGTGGCCCTAATCTTCGTGATTGTCCGCGCAT
Source organism: Levilactobacillus sp. HBUAS70063 (assembly GCF_038374745.1). Classification (NCBI taxonomy): domain Bacteria; kingdom Bacillati; phylum Bacillota; class Bacilli; order Lactobacillales; family Lactobacillaceae; genus Levilactobacillus; species Levilactobacillus sp. HBUAS70063. The sequence continues at coordinate 43,720 of NZ_JBANSM010000006.1, forward strand.
TAACGGTCGGTGGTGCCGTAGCGGGATGGCCATCTCTGGTGGTCATCCTACTCGCCGTGGGGGGCATTCAGTTGTTCTGCCTGGGAATTCTGGGACAGTACATCAGTAAGATCTACCTCGAAACCAAGCATCGACCAAAGTATATTATTCGTGAAGAAAAGTAAGCAAAGTGCGCCAGAGGGCAATTAGCTGGCGAATATTAAGACCGATAGCCGGATAATCCCGGGTTGGGATTGCCTGGCTACCGGTTTTAAGCGGAACCACTTGCCTTTTGGTGCACGTTTCGGCTAAAGTAGCTGCCCTAGAGTCTGAGATTTTTATCTCAGGCTCTTTTTTTCGTTAATTGCCAGTGGCTTTGATATTAACCTGACTTGGCTGGTCGCCTTACCGTCTACCGTCTGTTAATGTTCAAAAACATTAGACTAATGGTCTCTAGCCACCTGCGCCTGGCAAAAGTTCCGATTATATGACGGGTAACGATCATAAGATCTGCGCGACGCTTGCTGGCAGAGTAACTTTCATCCAAAATAGTTGGTTATCTGCCGTGTCGCCGTGAGTGAGCCAAATTTGGTCTCAGCCGTGGGATTTTCTCAAGCGTTTCGCTTGAGAAAATGGCGACTTTGAGACGTGATTTTTCGGCTCAAAGCGAGTGCCGAGACCGCTCCTCAGGCTCGGCGCGTCCTGCCCACAGCGATCCAGACCAAATTTGGCGAACGATAAGGCGCCAGATCAGCCGATTAAATTTGTGAAAAAGCGCCCGCAACGTATGCTTGAATAAGTGAATACTTATACCTTTTAAATAATGTACTGCCGGTCTGTCTCTTACAATTTAGGTCCAAAAAAACCGGGCCACCAACAATTGGCGACTCGGCTTGATTTTAAGCTAATTTATAATGACGTTCATGAGCATGACCATGCCCAGTCCGACCACCGATATGACGGTTTCCAACGTGGTCCAAACCTGGAAGGTCTGCTTAACACTCAGGTCAAAGTATTCTGAGAACATCCAGAACCCGGCATCGTTCACGTGGGATGCCGCCAAAGACCCGGCCCCGATGGCCAAGGCCACCATGACGGGATCGGCACTCAAGGTGTTCATCAGCGGTAAGACCAACCCGGCGGAGGTCATCCCAGCAACCGTTGCGGAACCCAAAGAGATCCGTAAGATGACGGTGATTAACCAGGCCAACAGGATGGGTGACAGCTTGGAGTGCATCATCAATTGTTGCACGGCCTTACCAACCCCACCATCGATCAGGACTTCCTTGAAGGCTGACCCACCGGCGATAACCATCAGTAACATGGCGATCGACTTGATGGCGTCTTCCAGGGTCGCACTGATTTCCTTCATCGTCCGTTGACGGTGGAAACCCATGGACCAGATGGCGAATAGTAACGCGATGACCATGGCAATGACGGGATTCCCCAGCATCGCCACGATGGCATCCAAACCGTGCGGATTCTTCGGCGTCGTCCCACCATCAACCGCCAACTGGTAAATCGTTGCAGCAGCCATGAAGACCACTGGGAACAGTGACGTCAAGACGGACAAGCCAAAACCAGGCGTTTCCTTCAAATCAAATTCCTTAACTTCCCCGAAGGCTGGTAAAGAACGTTTGATCACGAATAAGTCTGGGTTGAACCGGCGAATCACGCGCGTCCAGATAGGACCGGCCACGATCACACACGGAATGGCCACGATGATCCCGACTAACAACATTTCCCCGATGTTAGCGCCCAAGACCGTGGCAACGGCCGTAGGAGACGGTTGTGGTGGCAAGAAGCCTTGCGTGGCCGACAGTGCGGCCGCCATTGAAATCCCCAGATAGAGGAATGGCACTTCGGCTTCCAGCGCAACGGCGAAGACGATTGGCGTTACCAGAACTAACCCCACTTCAAACAGTAAGGAAATCCCGATGAGGAAGGACGCCACCACGATGGCAATCTGAAGGCGTTTCTTCCCGAATAAGTTGATTAACGTCCGGGCGATTCGGTACGAACCCCCGGCATCGGCAACCAACCGGCCAATCATCGCCCCGAAACCAAAGACGATAATCAGTTCGCCCATGGAGCTACCGATTCCGTCTTTAATCGAGGTCGCGATATTGGCGGGGTTCATCCCCAGCCCTAGCGCTACCAGCACTGAGGTCACGATCAGTGAAACAAAGGTGTTTAACTTTACCCGAATGATCAAAAAGAGTAAAAGTAAAATACCTAAAATCAAAACGACGAACTGCATGCTAATTTTCTCTCTTTTCCTATGCTCGATTCAGATTCTCCCACCTCAACCGAGCTGGGAGAATCTTTTTGCATAGAACCCATTGTATGAAAAAAAGTTTCCCAATGCAAGGGCTTACTTGTATATAATTTTCACATGCAACGCCATAAAGCCCGGTAAAACGCCTAACGAACAATCATTACGGAAACTGGAGAATATTTTGCCATGTAAGCCGCTTGACTCCCAAAGTACTTCCGCACCCCGGTCTGGGACAGCGACCCAATCACTAACAGGTCCGGCTTAACTTCGGGAATAATGGTCTTCACAATCGTCTCGCCCGGATCACCTTCGCCAATGATAATGCTGACCTTAGCGATGCCGAAACGTTCGGCTAATTTTTGATATTGTTGTAAATGTTTTTGTAGGTCGGCCCGTTGTCCATGCACGTAATTCTTGCTCAGTGCCTGGTAAATATTCATGTTATCCGATTCCAAAACGGAACAGATGACCAACTCGCATTCGTCAAACTTGGCCCGATTCATCGCGTAGCGGAACGCCAGCTGTGCATCGGGGGAATCGTCTACCCCAACTAAAATTCGACTAAATTTCTTAGGATTCATTGATTCTGAATTTTCCATCGAAAATCCTCCTCTTGTTTGCTACCCCCATTATAAAGGAAAACGGTACCAAACGCGAAATTTCTGAGAAATTTCCGTTCAATACCGTTTGAAGCGACCGGGAAAGCATCGCGCCTCCGACGGACCTATTCTTTTTTCTTCGACTTGCCTTGGAACATGCCCCAGCTCTTCATCCAACCGATAAGGAACATGATGATGTAAAAGGCGGCCGCCACCGTGGAGAAGATAGCAAAGATCATTTGAATAATCCCGACACCGCCGGAAGCCTGAGCGCCGCTAAAGAACCAGAAGTACCACGTCAGCGCCGACCAAAAAATTGCTCGAAATAACAGTTTGTAACCCACACCCATTTTAAATAACCCGCTCTCTTAATAATTTTTGTTCCTATATGTACAGCAACAGAATTTTTTCACAACTCACTTAATTAAATTCAGTTAGTTGGTGCTTAAACTTATCTTACATTTTGGCACGGAATTTTTTAAAAGTAAAGCGCTTTTACGATCAAACACCGCGTGATCCGGGGCTTCTCGGCGTTGAATGTGACGCTTCAAGTCGCCTGGTTAGGACCACCACATGTGATCACTGATAATTAGGATTTAATATCAAAAAAATAATGCTAAACCCCTGAAAATTTGATATGCTTAACTCAAACAAGGGAGGTCTGGATCTTGATGATTAAAAAGTTGGTTCTTCTCTTCACCGCAGCGATCGCACTCTTGCTAGTCAGCCCTGGTCAGGCGGCGGCTAAAACCTGGCATTATTCGGTCACACCATCCAATTCATTTTCCCGGCAGACGTTTGCCCGCGCCTTTATGTACGGTAACCATGAGTTTATGGAACTGTACCGCACCAAGGATAACGCCGTGCACCGAACCTCGGACACCGGCAAAACCATCTCCAATCGACAGGTCTTCTACGCCCGGAAGACGGCCAACAAACGTGTTTACGAAATTATTTATCAAAAGACCTATTACTACATGAATACTTACGATACCCACCTCTACCGCTACAACACTTGGCGCAGCGGTAAGAAGCTCATCTCGACGGTTAAACCTAACCAACCCAGCAAGGTCATGTTAAAAGCCAAGACCCACGTCTACCGCAATCAGTATTGGCTGTACAACTACAGTGGCCAGAACTTGCCGGCCTACCTCTGGTACCGACTGGCTAGCAACGGCAAATGGGTCATCAATTACGAAAAATAGTGAACGCGAAAACAAGACGCGCTAGGCAATGGCCCTGGCGCGTCTTGTTTTGATTGACGATTGTCGTTGCTATCATGTAGACGAAACGTGCGGTACCAGACAGCCAGTTCCGCTTAACGCCACTAAGCAAACAATCCAAGCCCGGGATTCTTCACTTAGTAACGTTAATGCTCACTGACTAACCGTCTGGTACCGCACTCTTTTAAAATGGCCCCACCCGGACTCGAACCGGGATCATTCGCTTAGGAGGCGAGTGCCCTATCCAGTTGTGCTATAGGGCCAATAAAAATAATCCGCTATTAAGTTTACCACGGATTATTTATTTTCAAAAGTCTAATTACTGTTGGGCATCGCGGTCACGCCACTTTTTGCGCATGCCCTTGTTCTTGGTGTGACGATTCTTATGTTTCTTTTTCTTGCCAGGATTGGATTGCTGTTGCCGGGCGGGCGCGGTGCTCCCCTTACTCTTGTTCCCGGTGGCCCGTGACGTTGCCGCCGAGGTCTTTCCTGCGGCCGCCGTTGCAGTCGCCGGGGTCGCCTTCTCTGCAGGAGCCTCCTGCGGCGTTGCCACCGCGACGGGCTTTTCCGTCGTCAACGTCCGTCCGCTAAAGTACAGCGGAACCAGATCGTAATCGGTATCCTTCAACAGCTTCTTCAGGTCCCGCAGGTCGTGGTCATCGCCTAAGCTGATGACCTGACCCGGTTCCCCCATCCGTCCGGTCCGCCCGACCCGGTGAACGTATTCATTCACCGAGGTAGGCAGGTCGTAGTTAATGACGGCCGGGAGCTTGGGAATATCCAATCCCCGCGCCGCGACATCCGTGGTCAGGAGTAACCGCGTCCGCCCCAAGCGAAAGTCTTGCAACGCCTTTTCCCGTTGAACCTGCCGTAAGTCACTGGTCAGGCTGGCCGCGGACATGTGCTCGTGGTAGAACCGCGTGGCCGTCTGCCGTAAGGTATTGGCTTGCTTGAAGAAGACCAGCGCCCGGAAATTCGGCATCGCCAGCAGGCGTTTGAGCATCTGATCACGTTTGCCCATCCCGACTTGGAGTAGCCCATGGCGGACTTCTCCTTGGGTCTGGTCCTCCTGCCGCACGTCAATCCGGTTGACCGTCTGACCAAACCATTGGTCCAGTTCGTGAAGAATCGGCGTATCGGTGGCAGAGAAGAAGCCCAGCTGCACGTCGGCCGGCATGTTTTGCGCAATCGACCGGACCGTGTCCAGGGTATCCCCCGTCAAGAGATCATCGGCCTCATCGACAATCAGTAGCGAGACCAGATGGAGTTTAAGCTTGCGGTCGCTGACCAGGTTGAGCACCCGGCCCGGGGTCCCCACGACCACTTCCGGCCGCTTCTTCAGGCGCTCCGTCTGCCGTTTGACGTTGGCCCCACCGGTCAAGGCGACGACCTTTAAATCCAGCAGCTTGGCCCAGTCACGCATGACCCGGCTGGTCTGAATCGCCAACTCCTGGGAAGGTTCCAGCACAATCAGCTGGATGCCATCCCCCGGTAGCAGGTTGGCCAAGGCCGGCAGTGTGAAGGCGACCGTCTTGCCGGAACCCGTTGGGGCGAGGCCCAGGACGTTCTGGTCTCCCGCTAGCGGCTCATAGACTGCCGTTTGAATTGCGGTCGGTTCAGTGTAGCCCAAGTCTTTAAAATGAGCCTCGAATTGTTTTAACATGTTTTGTCCTCTTTCTAGTGTTGATCGGCTGGGAATTTCAGGTTGGCGGAGACCCGGAGATCGTACAGCACTTGGTTAACCGTCAGGCTCCACTGTAACCAGCGTTGGTAATCCGCGGCATTCTGGGCATTCTCTGGGTCTTCCAAGATGCGCGCAAAGTCCTCGGCTTCCGGTAACATAGGGTTAGCCAATTCCGCCGCGCTCAAGTCCGTGGCTTTGCCGGTGGCATCGCGTTCTTCCACGTGCGTTAATTCCCCGGCGCTGTCGATAGTGATAGTTTCCTTCAAGCCGTAAATTTCAGATAAGGCGTAGGAGTTGCTGGTCTTCCCGAAGTTCACGGTCACGTCAAAGTCACCGTAACGCAGGACGGCTAAGCCCTTGCCATCGGCGCCCGTGGCAATGATCGTTGGGAAAAACGCCACATTTTCGGGCTGGCCAAACAGCGCCACGGCCAGGTACAACGGGTAAACGCCCAGGTCTTGCAGGGCGCCGCCGGAAAATTCCTTGGTGAACACGTTAGGCTGTTCGCCGTCCAGAACCTTGTCGTACCGGGACGAATACTTCATGTAGGTCAACGCCGCGCCTTGAACCGTTGGCAGTGCCGTTAAGGCCTTGGCAATCGCCTTGAAATTTGGCGTGTGCACATGCCGCGCGGCTTCAAAATATTTCACAGCTGGGTGTTGCTTTAATTCCGCCATAATCGCGGCCATTTCGCGGCGATTACTGAAGGCCGGTTTCTCCACGATGATGGAAATGTCCCGGTCGATGGCCGCCATGGCTTGCTTGAAATGTAAGCTGTTCGGTGAGGCAATGTAAACCACGTCCAACTTGGCTTGATCGAGCATCGTTTCGTAATCGGTATAGCCTTTTTCCGCGTGGTTCTTGTCGGCGAAGGCCGTCGCCGTCTCCTCGTGCCGTGAGAACACCCCGGCTAACGTGTAACGGTGAGATAAGGCCACCGCCTCAACCAATTGCTGCGTAATCCAGTTCGTTCCTACAGTTCCAATGCGAATCATTGCAATCCCTCCATCAATTATCTGTCGTTAACTTTATTCTAACAGTCGGGTCGCCTAAGAGATAGCAATGAATTAAATTTCTTCCAAATCCGGGGGAAATATTGCGTGTTTTCTGTCCAAAAATGTTATATTGAGAGTAACAACTAATTCAAGGGAGGGATTACCGGTGAAAGGTCGGGAGATCGCATTATTTGGCATTTCACTCATGGCTGGTTTAACTAGTGGATTCTCATTACGTAAGAAGAAGAAACCCCAGCCCAGTGAGTCGCCACTCTTTTATGTCGGAACGTGGCAGTTTGTTGACCCCCACAACCAGCGGCGTCACCGGTTAGAAATTAGTCCTAATCTTGACGTGCAGATCGATAACCATCCACTTCAGGTTTCCGTAAAGAATCTGAACGACACGCAGCTTACCTTTCAGGATAAGTTCGGCTACCACCTGACGATTCACGCCAACGAACGTCAACCAATTTCCTTTTTCGACGAAGCCGACGACTGTACTTATGCCATGAAACCGCTAGACTCTTCGGACTAAGCGGATAACGATTTAGCCATTTCATTCATAGATCCTGTTTTTTCGGGTTGAGACGCTGGTCTTGACCTTTTTTATTTACGCAACATCAATCAAAAAAGGCTTAACCCACACCGGATTAAGCCCTCACATCTAAGCTTCATTCAAGATCACTTCGTAAACGCGTGCCAATCGCGCCGACTCCCGTTAAACACCGACTTGGCAACGGCCAGGTCCTGACCATTTTGGGTAATCGTCCCGTCGGCATCGTACTCGATCAGCTTGACCTGTTGGGTATGCCCCGACAGCTTCCCCCCCGCCGTCCAATAATCCTGCTGGGGTAAGACGGGCTTCACAAACTGGGTCAGAACGGACTGGCTAGCAAAGATCACCACGCCCTGATGGTAATGCTGATTCAACAGCCGCACCAAGCGCTTGAGCTTCTGTCCCTGCGTCGCCATGTCCGAGTTGCTACTATTGTATTTCCCATAATAACTCACGGCCACCATGATTGGTAAGGTTCCCGAATTGCGTTTGACCGTCCGTCTGAAATGCCGATATTGGCGTTGCGCGGACGTTGTAAAACTAAAGGTATGGGCCACCCCAATCTGGATATCCGCCCCCTGGGACCGCGAATAATTATCGCTAAAATCATCATCGGTATAGGTCGCTCCCGAGGTGGCCTGGAGGTACGCGAAGGTCTCGTGCTTGGCCAACTGCTGAAAGTCCAGGTAGCCACTATCCTGATTAATCGTGACTCCGCGCACCGGGTAACTGGCCACTTGGGCGCGCTGATGGGCATTCCACTGGAACCAGCCCCAGCCACCACCAACGAGCAGCACCAGCACGGCCACGATGAGGAGCCACCGCCGATGACGGTGCCGGCGCCGAAACGTATTATCATATATGGGTTGATAGTCGCGCCGTTTCACCGTTAATCACCGTTCTCCTTACGTGGATTTGCCTGCTTGACCCAAAATAGGCGGCACCCCGATCTAAGGGGGTTGCCGTCTATTATACCATGACTCTTATGAATCGTAGCGGGTCTGTTCAATAACATCTCTGACCCGGGTTAAGACTGGTTTAGTACGTGAAGAACTGCGCAAGACGGTCATCATAAAAAGACTGTCGAGGATCGTCATCTGTGAAATCAACGAGTACATCCCCTCCGACCGATACTTGACCTCATCCGTTAAGGACAGGAAAGTGACGGCCGCGGCCTGCGCCAACTCGGACCCACTGTAGCTGGTGATCACGATGATCGCCACGCCATTGCGTTTTAATTCACGAACAATTTCTAACGTCTCGTGGTTCCGACCCGAATGGGAAATCACAATCGCGCAGTCTTGGGCCGTCATCCGGGCCGCCTGCATCAATTGAATATCGTAGTCGGGATGGTAGGTCACGTTCAACGGCGTCCGCAAGAACTTATGGTAGCCGTCCAACGCCGCCACCGCCGAACCTCCTAAGCCAAAGAAGGCCACCGTCTTGGCGTTAATAATTTTAATCACGGCCCGCGCAAGGTCGTCCTCATTCAGCGCTTCATTAGTCGCCCGCAAGGAATTTATCGAAAAACGAAAGGTCTTGTTCGCAATCGTGGCGAGCGAATCACCCTCGGCCAATTCCGGGAAGCTATTTTGTTGCGGCGTCATCTCGGCTGCGGTGTGAGCCAGAGCCATCGTGAATTCCCGATAGTTAGCATAGTCCATCCGCTTGACGAAACGAGAGATGGTCGCGGTCGAGACACCCGTAGCACTGGCCAATTCCTTAATCGTCATTTCACTGACCACGGCTGGGTTATCCAAGGCCAGCTGGGCCACCTTTTTCTCCGTCCGAGACAACTGATCATACGTCCCCCGAATCTTTCCAATGGTTGAGCGTGCGATAGTCGCCGCCCCCTTCCAACAATTTTTAAAAGATTACCTTTTGTAAACATTTTACAACATTTCGCTTGAAAAGTGAAACTTCTTTTCATATAATAGGCGAGACGGAAATTTTACATTCGTGCCGCGAATTGGTGACTTGACCGCCTTTTTTTGGCCGGTTGAAGACGGGAGCGTTGCGTTCTGACCGTCAATGCGTTATCGTTCAAAGCAGGATGATTTTTTTCATTTAATAACTTGGCACCACGAAAGGAAGAGCACTATGGATTACATGATTGGGGTCGACATTGGGACGACCAGTGTTAAAACCGTTCTCTACGATACTGCGGGCAAGATGCAGGGCTACTCAAACAACCTGTACCCTCTCTACCAGGACGTCCCAGATATGGCCGAAGAAGATCCAGAAGAAATCTTTTCTGCGATTCTCGATGGGTTGACGACCGTTTTACGGAAGGCCGACTTGAAGAATGGCGACCTACACGGCGTCTCCTTCTCCGCAGCAATGCACAGCCTGATTCTGTTAGACGAGAACCACAAGCCGCTGACGCGCGCCATCACCTGGGCGGATAACCGGGCCGTTAAATACGCGGATGAACTGCGTGAAAACGGTGTCGGCAAGCAACTTTACGAAAAGACCGGGACCCCGATTCATCCTATGACCCCACTGAGCAAGCTGATCTGGTTACGCCACGAAAAGACTGACCTGTTCAAGCAAGCACGTTGGTTCGTGGGCATCAAGGAATACGTCATCTACAAGTTATTTGGCGTCTTACAAGAAGACTACTCCATCGCTAACGCCACGGGACTCTTCAACATCTTCAACATGGACTGGGACGACCAAGCCTTGGAAGTTGCCGGGATTACCCGCGACCAACTGCCAAAGCTAGTCGACACCACCGACCAAGTCACGGGCATGAAGGCCGACTATGCCGGCGTCATCGGCATGGACCCCCAGACGCCATTTGTCATGGGGGCCTCCGATGGTCCGCTGGCCAACTTGGGCGTTAACGCCATTGACCCCGGTGTCGTAGCCGTTACCATCGGAACTTCCGGTGCCGTGCGGGTCGTCACCGACAAGCCAAAGATTGATCCTAAGGGACGGGTCTTCTGTTACTACCTATCCAAGGATCACTGGGTCGTTGGTGGACCAGTCAACAACGGGGGAATCGTCTTCCGTTGGGTCCGTGACCAACTCTTTGCCCCAGAAAAGATCACCGCTGAACAGATGCACGTGGATTCCTACGACCTCTTGACGGAAATCGCCGAAAAGATTCCGGCCGGTTCCGATGGCCTGATCTTCCACCCCTTCTTGGGCGGCGAACGGGCCCCAATCTGGGACGCCAACGCGCGCGGTTCCTTCTTCGGTCTGACCCGGACCCACTCCCGGGCACACATGGTTCGGGCCGCACTGGAAGGGATTGTCTACAACCTCTACACGGTGATGTTGGCCCTCGAAGAAGTCGTCGGCAAGCCTTCCAGCATTCAAGCAACGGGTGGTTTCGCCCGGTCCGCTCTCTGGCGGCAAATGCTCGCTGACATCTTTGAACAAGACGTCACGATCCCAGAAAGTCCTGAAGGAACGGCCTTAGGTGCCGCCACCCTAGGGATGTACGCCTTAGGCATGGTTGACGACCTTCACGTGGTCAAGAACTTCATCGGCGTGGCGAACGTCCACCACCCGAACCCCGAGACTTTCAGTGCTTACCGGGCCTTGGTTCCCATCTACATTCGCCTGAGTCGGCAATTGCAGTCCGAATACAAGAACATTGCGGAATACCAACGGACACATGTTAATGTTTCCAAAGAGAAATAAGTTAGCCCCTTAAGTTTTCAGAAAGTAAGCTAACAAATTAATAAATTTATGAAACGTTATGGTGGCTTTTTCTAGACGGATTGGGTACAATAATGTTTGCTTACAGTGAGAAGCCGATGCTGATGCATCGGCTTTTCAAAATTCTAAAAATGAAAGGGCTTACCTTATGGAACTTATAGCTTTAGTCATCGGGGTCATTTTTTTATTGGTTTTGATCATCAAGTTTAAAATCAATACTTTCGTCTCCCTGATCTTAACCTCCGTCCTCACCGCGATTCTACTGGGGATGGATCTTACCAAAATTGCCACGACCGTTGAGGCTGGAATTGGGAGCCAATTGGGCGAACTCTCTCTGGTCTTTGGATTTGGTGCCATGCTGGGTCGGTTAGTTGCCGACGCCGGTGGGGCCTACGTTATTGCGACCACATTAATCGATAAATTCGGGAAGAAACGCCTGCAAATGGCCATCATGCTCGCTTCATTTATTCTGGGCATCGCGCTCTTCTTCGAAGTTGGGATGGTTCTGCTGATCCCAATCGTCTTTGCCATTGCTATTGAGGCTGACGTGCCCATTCTTTACTTGGGGATTTCCATGGCAGCCGCACTGTCCGTCACCCACGGCTTTCTGCCCCCTCACCCGGCACCCGTGGCCATCGCGGCGATTTTAAATGCCAATGATGGGAAGGTCCTGTTGTTCGGGTTAGTCGTCGCGATTCCGTGTGCGATCGTCGCCGGGCCCATGTTTACCAAGCTGGCCCAGCGGTACGCGCCGGCCGCCTTCGAGCGTAAGGGTAATCTGTCGTCTCTGGGTGAAGTTAAAACGTTCAAGCCGTCCGAATCACCAAGCTTCGGTCTGTCCGTTCTGACGTCGCTATTCCCCGTTATTCTGATGGCCATCACGACCATCTACAAGATGACGGTCGATGGCGGTGCAACGCCGACCAAGAATGCTTCGATGCTCGACCAGATCGTGGCCCTGATTGGGGACCCGGCCATCGCCATGCTGATCTCGCTGATGGTGGCGATGTTCACCATGGGCTGGGGCCGGAAGCGTAAGACCTCCGAGATCATGGCCTCGATTGAAAACGCCGTGAAGTCCATTGCCATGCTGCTCCTGGTTATCGGGGGTGGTGGCGCCTTCAAGCAAGTCCTGATCGATGGGGGTGTCGGTAAGGAAGTCGCCAAGATCTTCATCGACTCCAACATGTCCCCACTGATTCTGGGATGGTTGGTCGCCGTGGTTCTGCGGGTGGCCCTCGGGTCCGCGACCGTGGCTGCCTTGACCGCCGCCGGGATAGTGGCGCCACTGATGGCCCAAGCCGGCGTGGACCCCGCCTTGATGGTGCTCGCCATTGGGGCCGGGTCGCTGGCCGCCTCTCACGTGAACGATGCCGGGTTCTGGATGTTCCGAGAATACTTCGATTTGACCGTGAAACAAACGCTGAGTATCTGGACCGTGTTGGAAACCGTGATTTCCGTCGTGGGGCTGTTGATTGTCCTGCTACTGAACATGGCCTTCCACTAGTCCCCCCAGCACACTAGAAAAAATAATCGCATAGGCTCACATCTATATTCGAAAATAGTTGGTAACTAGTATGATTAAGTTGCCAACTATTTTTATTTTCGTCCAAACCGGCATGACACGATTTAATTAATTTTAAGGCCCCGTATCGACGGAAAATCGGTCGTAATCGGCCTTATAAATTAATTCATGGGGTGACATAGATTGCTAAATCGACCATAACCTGGCATACGACCCTTACCCCCTTTCCACGCAGATTGAAAGTCCGCCGTTGTTGCGCTCCCGCCCCCTCACGTGACTGGTCTTAGCCCTGACCATCGCCGACCGCTAGCGACGTCACCCCCATCCTTGACCGCTTGACAATTTCTCCTAAGACGCCAATCAGCCTCGCTCCTACCGGCACGTTCAGCCCTTAGCATCGCCCGGTCACCCTCGACTCCCCAAAATTCTCTGCCCAAAACCCGTACGAATCAACGGGTTCCGTGCTATAATGGTTAAATCTAAGCATTTGAGAGAAAAAGGAGTCTTTACTTTGGCAAAGGAGTTACGCCGTGAAATCGGCACGTTTACCGCCCTCGCCACCGTCATGGGAACCGTTATTGGTGGTGGGGTCTTCTTCAAAACCGCTAGCGTGGTGGCCGCCAACCACTCCGCTAACATGACCCTGGTCGCCTGGGTCTTGGGTGGCTTCCTGACCATCTGTGCCGGTCTGACCAGCGCAGAACTCGCTGCGGCCATCCCCCGCACCGGGGGCGCCATGCGCTACCTCGAGTACACCTATGGCAAACCCGTGGGCTTCCTCATGGGTTGGGCCCAGATGCTGGTCTATTACCCGGCTAATATCGCCGCGCTGTCCATCATCTTCGGCGTTCAATTCGTGAATTTATTCCACCTCGATAACGCATGGAAATTACCCATCGCCATTATCTGTGGTCTAAGCATTACCGGACTCAACTTCCTTGGCGCCCGGGTCGGTGGGCGCGTTCAGTCGATCGCCTTAATCTTTAAGCTGATTCCCATCGCCGTCATCGTGGTCTTCGGGCTCTTCGCCCCGGCACACACGACCATTCAGTTCTGGCCCATCGCAACCGGTGACCACCTGAGTTTCGGTAGCGCCTTCGCCTCCAGCCTACTGGCAACCATGTTTGCCTACGACGGCTGGATTAACATCGGAAATATCGCCGGTGAGATGAAGCACCCGGAACGAGACCTCCCTCGCGCTATTGTCTTAGGCCTGGCCCTGATCACGGTGGTCTACACCCTGATTAACCTGGTCTTCTTGCGGACGCTCCCCATCGACCTAATCGCCGGTAACCAAAACGCCGCGGCCGATGCGGCCATGAAACTCTTTGGTCAGTTCGGTGGTAAGCTGGTAACCATTGGGATTCTTATCTCCGTCTACGGTGCCATCAACGGCTATACCATGACCGGGATGCGGGTGCCTTACGCGTTGGCCACCGAGGATAGCCTCCCCCTGTCTAAATACTTCGGCCGACTGTCTCGGCGAACCTACGTGCCGTATTTCGCCGGCATCGTCCAGTTCGTGATTGCCCTGATCATGATGCTCATGGGCAGTTTCGACATTCTGACCGACATGTTGGTCTTCGTCATGTGGCTGTTCAACTGCCTCATCTTCATCGCCATCTTCGTCCTGCGAAAACGTGAACCGGAATTGGTCCGGCCTTACAAGGTTCCTGGCTTTCCACTGGTGCCCCTTATCGCGCTGGTCGGCGGAATCTTCATCGTCGTCACCACCCTGGTCACAGAGATCGGCTTAGCCGTCACAGGATTGGCCCTAACGCTGGTAGGTTTACCGATTTACTTTATCCATCAACGGCGGCGTCAGAACCGCACGAACTAAAGCATTGCCAAGGTCGTCAGCCGGATAGTCCGGCTGGCGGCCTTTTGGTTATCATGAGGGCCGAGCTTCATGACGCCACTATTAGCCACTATTAGCCGCGTATAGCCGTTTGGACTATCACTACTCAACTTCTCATCCGGTCGCCGGCGGCTTCTCGTGGCGCCGAAAGCGCTGGCCTTGGGTGGTGCCCAATTCAACGCGTAAAAAAAGCCAGTCGGCAGAGAGACCGACTGGCTAAAGTTAACTGATAGATTTAGTGTTCTTGAACCTCTTCGGGGTGTTTCTTTTCGAAACGGTGTTCTAAGAAGAAGTATAACGTGATCAACGCGTAGCAAATCGTTGGGACCACGAAGGAGAACTGCATGGAACCGGAAGCGTCGGATACCAATCCTTGGATGGCTGGGATAATCGCCCCACCAATCAAGGCCATCACGATGATTGCCCCACCGGTTTCGGTGTAACGCTTTTCCTCGATGGCATCCAACGTGTGGGTGTAAATCGTTGGCCATTCTGGACCGAAGAAGAAGCTGGTCAGGATCGCCGTGTAAACGGCAATCATGTTCGGAATCGTGAAGGTAACCACGAGGGCTAACGTCCCTAACAGGGAGAACCACGTCAAGACCCCGGTGATGGAGAACTTACTCATGAAGACGTTAGCGACCAACTTACCCACGAACCAAGCAATGTAGCTGTAGATCATGAAGGTTGAAGCGGCACTATCGGTAATCTGATGGTTCAAGTTCAGCGCCAACCGAATCGTGAAGGACCATACCGTCGTCTGTAAACCGGCGTAGAAGAATTGGGTTAAAACACCCTTCATGTAACGCTTGTTGTGGGACAGGTATTTGATGGTTTCGCCTAAGCTTGGACGATCTTCAACGGCTTCATCGGAACCTTCAACCGTCTTCGTTGCCTTGGCACGTGGCATTGGGGATAAGGCGAAGATGATGAACATCACAATCAGCACAATCAAGATGTACTTGTATGGCCGTAACGTCAGTTGTAACATCTTTTCCCCGTAAGCCAACCGGGCAGCGCCATGCATGGTGGACATCTTGTTAGCCAAGTTGTCCACGGAACCGAAGATCAGGTACTTCCCTAAGACGATCCCCATGATGTCACCGAGGGGCACCAAGGTTTGTGAGAAGTTTAACCGCATCGTTGCGTTGGCTTTCGGCCCCAACATGGAGCTGTAAGTATCACAGGACGTTTCCAGGAAGCTCAAGCCAATCGCAATCGCGAAGATAGCGACCAGGAACATACTGTAGGTTGCCAGGTGAGAAGCTGGGAAGAATAACCCACAACCCACGATGTAGAAAATCAGCCCGGTCATAATAGCAAATTTATAACTGTTCTTTTTGATGATTAATGAGGCTGGAATGGCAATTAAGAAGTAACCCCCGTAGAAGGCACTTTGAACGAAAGCCGTTGCGGCATCGTTTAACATGAAAACCGTCTTGAACTGGGTGATTAAAATATCGTTTAAACTAGCGGCGGTCCCCCACAGTGGGAAGATCAGAGACACTAGGATAAATTGGAAAAGCGGGGTTTTGCTCAGATAGCCATCGGCCAACTGGGTCCAACCGTGCTTCGATTCAACTGCTTGCATGGTAAAGACTCCTTTATTGTGAATTTAAGTAAAACGTTTTATGAAGACTAAAATTAACCTTAGAACGTGACGCCGGATTCCAAGATGATGTTGGAGAATGGTGTCATTTCCCCCGTCCGGACGAAGGCGTGGGTTTGAGCCAGATCCTTTTTCAATTGACTGTGTGGCATGTATTCAATTTCCACGTTAGGCATAAGTTCCTTGATGGCTGCCAATTGTTCCGGGTTTTCCGTCTTGATTTCTTCGGCCAGGTAAATCTTTTGCACTTCGAGTTCGGCCAAGATGTTCTTCAAGACGTCTTGGAAACTAGGCAATTGCTTGGTTAAGGCCAAATCAATCTTCTTGGTCCCCATCGGCACTGGCATCCCAGCATCACCGATACTCAACCAATCCATGTGGCCCATGCCGGCAATTACCGTAGATAATTCGGAATTAATAACGGTCGTCTTTTTCATCAGATATTTCTCCTTTTAAACTAAATTGATCACTGGTACACGTGCAATCCTTTTCAGCCGGTCGGCAAATGACGAGCGCAACCCGTTGCATTTGACGAATTAGTTGACTAGAAATCGTATGTAAACCGTTTTACGTTAAGCGACATCGTTTACATTATCATAAAACTAAAAGGCTTTCAAGAACTTTTTATAATTTGTGAAGTTGTTCATTTTCAGAAAGCGCAACAAAAAAGCGCCCACGAAACCAACGTGGACGCGCGCTAAAGCCGTCATGACTATCAGTCAGGCGATGAAAACTTTTTTCAAGGTCTAACCATTTCTTTGCTTTTTAATTACCAATTTTTTTATTGCGCCTGACCGTAATCTAGCGGTGCGGGTAAATCTGGCAGGTCGGGAAAGAGTCGCCGCAAGAGTGCTTCCGGCACCTTCCCTTGGGTATCCCGCTCTTGGAGGACTTGGGTAATGCCATCGAAAGTAAACATGAACATATCCTCCCCGTCCTCGTCTCTGACCTGGTAGAACTTGATACCCAGTTGTAAAGCCGTCAGAATCAGCCGCTGGGTGGCCTCACTCAGCCGCGGCAACTGCGGCAACAGCTGGGGCGCCGAGATGCGATCGTGATACCACCGCCGCGCCACCTTTTGGCCGTACTTCATCAGACTGCCCTGCTCGATATGCGCCAGCAACTTGGCTGCCGGGGTCAGCTCCGGATGCATCAAGACTTCTTCCAAATCGTCGATAGCCCCCCACTGCTCGTTGTGCGCCTGCAGGTGGTCGGCCATGGCGCGCATCTCACGGAAGACGCGCTGCCCATCGGCCTGAAATTGCGTGGGCTGTAAGGGATTTTCCAGGGCAACCGTCTGATTGCGCTGGCGTCCGGTAGCCAGGAGTTCTCGCGTCCGGTCGGCCGGCAACGGCTGGGTCATCAGATAAATCATAAAAATCTTCAAAAAGTACAACGCGTGGCGGCTAATCCCGTTGCGGGCCAGCGGCGTGTTGTCGAAGTCCCGCAACTCCAGGTAGCGAATTCCTCCGGTCAGGAAGTCCTTGGCGTTGGCCTGGCCCTTGAGCCGCACCGGTCCATAGAATTCGTGGGCCGAGAAATACGTTCCGGCGTCGATCTTCTGCTGGAGTTGCTCGAGGTGCCGGGTCAGTGACGTGTAGGTGACCTGTTCTTCCGGTCGGTTCACGAAGCCAAAGCGACTGTTGCGAATGCTGCGGACCGGCGTTTTAAGCTCGGCGGGCAGGGGGTCAAAGAAGCCCTTTTCAGCAATGGGACTGGCCCCAAAGAGATAGGTCAGTAGCCACTGGTAGCGCACGAAGTTCTGGGCAATCCGGAAGTACAGCGCGTTTTTAAACGCCACAATCGTGTCGAATTCCGTGGTGTAATGGCTGAATAGCCGGTGGATCACCGGATCGGGAATGCTGTAGTTCACGTGGACGCCGGTCAGACAGCCGTGCTGCAACCCGTATTTCTTCACCAAATACTCCCGGTACGGCTTAATCGCCGGTCGGTCAAAATGGTCGGCGATAAACTGCAGGTCCGTGTCGTCCATGACCGGGGGCATGCTCAACGGCCAGATGCGGTCGTCCCCCTCCAGCGTCCGGTAAGCGACCGTCTGCAAGGTGTCGAGTTGGTCGAGCGTCCCGCCAATGTTGGGATTGGGGTCGGTAATGACCTCCAATTGGCTTTCCGTAAAGTCCGTTTGAAAGTACGGATGGAAGGTCCGCGACCCAAATTTACTGGGGTGCGGTCGGCGACTCAACCGGCCGTGCTGGTCAATGCGTTGCTCTTCAATCTCCAAGCCCACGAGGCTGTGATACAACTGTTCTGATAAATTTTCTTCTTGAATAACCGCTAATAAATTGTCCAGCATGGCGGTAACATCCCCTGTCGTTCGAATGGTTTGTCTATTACCCTAAAGTTTAAACAAAAATCCCCCGCCTGTCACTGATATTGTTCGCATTCCACCGAATAAACCAAAACTTGTTAAATTCAGCAAACTTTACGCGGTAGACTCGCCATTCCAACCATCAAATTCTCGCCGGCGAACCCACTCTTCTACCTGCAAAGTATTCTTTCGATTACTTTTTCTTCCTATTAACTACTATTATGTTAAAACGATTCTCGTCAATTTTCTGCAACAAAATCCATCGTTTTAACATTAGTAATAAGTAGAGGGGCCGTGTCCTGCTCTCGCAAAATCACAAAAGAGCCCAGGACGTGTCCCAGACTCTTCCAAAATCGTGTGTGGTTTTCGTTGATAATCGACGAGTCGTCAGATCCGTGCCCGTTTGCCCAACCTTTGTCAGCCGCCGGTCAGCGAATTCATGGTGTTCAGCCGAGAATTCGTTCGCTGACCGGGGGGGATTGGGTGACGCGGGGCGTAGCTGGCAACCTGGCCGAAACGTGTTCACCAAGGCAGAAGCCTGCGCTTAACCCCATTCGGGAAATAATCCAAACCCGGGATTTTTCCCCGAATGACGTTAATGCTCAGCTTCTAACCGCCTCGCTTCACACTCTTTTCCTATCTCACCGTCTCGTGAATCAGCGTAAATGGTTCCGCCGAATCGCTGATTTCGATGTTGGCGTATAACAGGTCCTTGATATCGTCGACATTTTCGCGGTCGCTGTAGATCGTCAAGAGTGGTTCGCCGGCTTCCACTTGGTCGCCGACCTTCTTGTTCATCATGATCCCCACGGCGTAATCCAGCTTGTCGTCGGCCTTTTGCCGGCCACCGCCGAGTAGCATGCTAGCGACACCCATTTCATCAGCTTCAACCCGACTGACAACCCCACTGGTCTTGGCTGGCAGTGGAATCTTGTACTTGGCCTGTGGCATGATTTCTGGATGGTCAATCACACGCCGGTCGCCGCCCTGGGCTTCCACCATGTCGCCGAACTTCTTCAATGCCGAGCCGTCTTCGATGGTCCGTTCACACATCTTCCGGGCTTCGGCCATGCTGTCGGTCTTGCCGGACATGACCACCATGTAAGAGCCTAAGGTCAGCACCAGATCGGTGATGTCGGCCGGGGCTTGACCCTTCAACAGGTCAATGGATTCCTTGATTTCCAAGGCGTTCCCAATGGCGTTCCCCAGCGGTTGGTTCATGTCGGAAATGATGGCCATGCAGTTCATGCCGACCCCTTTACCGATACCCACTAAGGCCTTCGCCAATTCACGGGAGTCGTCCAACGTCTTCATGAAGGCCCCGGACCCGGTCTTAACGTCGATGACCAACGCATCCGTGCCGGAGGCAATCTTCTTACTCATGATGGAACTGGCAATCAACGGAATCGAATCCACCGTGTCGGTCACGTCCCGCAGCGCATAGATCTTCTTATCCGCCGGCGCAATGTTCCCGGTAGCACCCACGATGGCCAGGCCCTGGTTCTGAACCTGCTTGATAAAGTCGGCTTCACTGATTTCAACTTGGTAGCCTGGAATCGCTTCCAATTTATCCAAGGTGCCACCCGTGTGTCCAAGCCCCCGGCCAGAAATCATCGGTACCGGAATACCTAACGCCGCAACGATTGGTGCCAGCGGAATACTGGTCTTGTCACCCACCCCACCGGTCGAGTGCTTGTCCACCTTGAGGCCATCAATGCTGGACAGATCCAAGTGATCCCCAGACTTCATCATGGCCATCGTCAGTTCGGAACGTTCGGCATCGGTCATATCCTTGAAGTAAGTTGCCATTAAAAAGGCACTGGTTTGGTAATCAGGAATCTCACCGGAAACGACGCCGTCCACGAAAGTTTGAATTTCTTCCTTGGTCAGTTCGCCACCGTTACGTTTCTTATCAATAATATCAACCATTCTCATGTTTCAGCCACTCCATTTCTAATTGGATGCGTTTACCGCGACTTGACTGCCGGGGTAACCTTCAGTAGTTGTGCTGCTGCGTGCTGATCAATAATTAAGCAATTTGGGTAACCACCCAGTAAGGCCGCGCGGACCGCCGGCACCTTAGCGTCACCGGCCGCCACCAGAATCGAATGTTCCTTTTGACGGAGGTTCTCCAGGTCAATGCCAATCGTGCGCTGATTTAACTTGGGATCGACGACTTCACCATTTTCGTCGATGTACCGGGAGAAGATATCCCCCACAGCGTGAGCCTGCAAAAAATCTTTCTCCTGATCCTGCAGGTACCCCAGCTGAAAGACGAGCGCCGAACTCCGCACCGTTCCGACGGAGTAAATCGCAATGTTGGCCTTGCGTCCCAACTCGAGGAGATATTGAATGTGCCGTTCCGCTTCCACCAATTCCTTAGTTTGTTGGTGGTCAAAGATCACGGGTAACGGTAAGTATTGGGGCACGGCGTGAAAGGCGTTGGCAAAGGCGTCAATGCTTTCATACGCGTACGTGTGCTCCGTGGAATAACTCACACTCCCCTTGAGTTGAATCACCTCGACGCCGGTTAGCGTGTCTGGTTGTAAATTCGATCCGATGGCATAGATGGTCTTCCCCCAACCGATCCCGATAATGTCGTGTTCGGTCACGATTTCCTCGAGATAGTGTGCCGCGTACTGACCGACCGTGTTGAGCAGCTCACTGGCGGCAGTTAATTGGGTCGGGACCACGTGAACCGTCACGTGGTAGGCACGCGTCAGGGCCTGTTCCAACGTCTGAACGTCTTCAACCGGGTCCACAATCTGAATCCGGACCAAGCCCTGCTCTCTGGCAAACTGAAGCAACCGTGATACGGTTGGGCGAGAAATGCCGAGTTGGTGGGCAATCTGACTTTGACTCTGATCGGATTGGTAATACATTTTCGCAACGGCTAAGCTCTGCGATAGCCGCTGATCTGTGGTCTCCGCCATGGGTTTGCCCTCCTGACTAAACGTTGCGCGCCCGGTAGTCCACCTGGCGAAAACTGGCAGGACCGCATGTCATGAACTGGTCACCAGTCAATCGTCATGTGTCCCTACCAGTTTCGCAACGCTTTAACTTTTATTCTGGTCACGCTTGAACTGTGACTTATTCCGCAATGGCGGCTTCCAAAGCCACCTTAATCATGTCCCCAAAGGACGTCTCGCGTTCTTCGGGACTCGTTGATTCACCGGTCACCAAGTGATTGCTGATGGTCAGCACGGAAAGCGCCTTGACGTGGTACTTCGCCGCGATTAGGAATAGGGCTGCCGATTCCATTTCCGTGGCGATAACCCCGTAGTCCACCAGTTTTTGCCGATCCATTTCATCATTGTAGAAGCGATCCTCGGCCAAGATGTTTCCCACCTTCACCGGAATCTTCAGGTCCTTGGCCGCATGATAGGCCGCGTCCAGCAAGCCGAAGTCACTCAACGTCGCGTAGTAGATGCCGCCGCCAAACGTGTTGTGAATGATGGCCGAATCGGTCGTCGACCCCTGGGCCAGCACCACGTCACGCACGTGAACATCGGGGCTCATTCCGCCGGCAGTCCCCACCCGAAACAGCTTCTTGGCGCCGTATTCGTTAATCAACTCGTGCGCGTAGATGGAGATAGAGGGAATTCCCATCCCCGTTCCTTGAACGGAGATGCGATGACCCTTGTAAGTTCCCGTGTAGCCAAAGGCGTTGCGGACCTTGTTGTAACATACCGGATTTTCCAGGAATGTTTCCGCAATGTACTTGGCCCGCAATGGATCTCCAGGCATTAAGACCGTGTCGGCGATATCACCCATTTTTGCTTCCAAATGGTTACTCATGATGGTTTTCCTCCTTGGTTGTGCTAGTTCAAGTCAGCTAAGAAACTGTGACCCGCGTCGTTGCCGGCCACGCCAAAGTTATCCAACACCGTTGCGCCAAAGTCCGAGAATGGTGACCGGATGCCCAGACTGCCCCCTTGCTTGAAGCTTGGTGAGTAGGCCAGTAATGGCACAAATTCACGGGTGTGGTCCGTCCCAGTATAGGTTGGGTCGTTCCCGTGGTCCGCGGTAATCATCAACAGGTCGTCATCGTGCATGTTGGCCATGACGGTGCCGAGGCGCCGATCGAAGTCCATCAGAGCTTGACCGAAGCCCTCCGGATTCCGCCGGTGACCGTACATCGCGTCGAAGTCCACCAAGTTAATGAAGCAAAAACCGGTGAAGTCTTCTTGCATGACGTGATCCACGTGGTCCATGCCGTCCATGTTGCTTTCGTTGTGGTAGCCTTCGTCGATCCCGTGGCCGGAGAAGATGTCGTTAATCTTCCCCACACCGACCGTGTGAATGCCAGCGGCTTGCAAGCGATCCATATCGGTCTCGCCAGTCGGTTCCAGCGTAAAGTCCCGCCGGTTCGCCGTCCGCGTAAAGTGTTCGGCGTCCGGACCCACGTATGGCCGCGCGATGACCCGGCCAATCAGGTTTTCTGGCCCGTTAACCAGTGACCGCGCGTACTCACAGATCTTGTAGAGTTCGTCGAGCGGAATAATTTCTTCATGCGCCGCAATCTGTAAGACCGAGTCGCCGGACGTGTAAACGATTAGGTCGCCCTTGGCCATCTGTTGTTCCCCGAGTTCGGCAATGATCTTGGTCCCGGATTCGGGCCGGTTACCGATCACCTTGCGCCCGGAGAAGTCTTCTAATTTCTTGATTAAATCGGCCGGAAAACCATTCGGGTAGGTGCTCAGGGCCTTCCGTACGGGTAAGCCCATCATTTCCCAGTGACCATCCATTGAGTCCTTGCCGGCAGAGATTTCTTGCATCTTACCGTAGTAAGCCTGAGGGGCGTCAGCGACGGGAACGCCTTCGATCGGTGTCTCCCGGAGATTGGATATCCCCAATTTAGCCAGGTTCGGTAAGGCTAGCTTGCCCGCGTAGTAGTGACCCACGTGACCCAGGGTATCGGCCCCCTCGTCACCGTAGTTCACAGAGTCCGGTGCGGCCCCCGTCCCGACAGAATCCATAACTAAACCGAAAATGCGTTTAAACTTCATATCCGTATCCCCACTTTCACTTGCTAAATTTTAATAGCCCGACTTCGTCCCAGCAGCTTCACCCGTTAAGATGGCCACCGTGGCACTGACACCTAAACGACTAGCACCCGCATCGATCATGGCTAAGGCTTCGTCCTTGCTGTGAATCCCACCGGAAGCCTTGACGCCTAACCGGTCGCCAACGGTTTCACGCATTAATTTAACGTCTTCAATCTTGGCACCCGCCGTGGAGAACCCAGTCGAGGTCTTCACGAAGTCGGCACCGGCTTGTTCACTTAACTTGCAGGCACGAATGATTTCTTCGTTGTTCAACAGGCAAGTTTCCAAGATAACCTTCAGGAGTTTACCCTTGGCGTGAACGGTCTTAGCCAAGGCTAAGATGTCATTACCCACCTTATCGTTGTTCCCGGCTTTCAATTCGCCGACGTTGATGACCATGTCGATTTCTTCGGCACCATCATCAATGGCTTTGCTGGCTTCGAAGACTTCGCTATCCGTAGCCATGGCGCCTAGTGGGAAGCCGACAACGGCGATTGGGTTAACGTCGCTGTCCTTTAATTGCTCAGTAACGAACGGAATCCAGTAGGAGTTAACACAAACGGAAGCTGTATCAAATTGCTTAGCTTCGTCACAAGTTTGTTTGATGCTGGCTTCGGTAGCGTCAGCCTTTAAGTTGGTGTGATCAATGTATTTTGCTAATTGTGCAGTCGTTAATGTCATAGTATGAAACCCCTTTCATTTATCACAATTAGCATACCGAATTCGTGCACGTTTGTAAAGCCTATTTTTGAAATTATGTTCATTCAGCTTCTCATTGTGCTTTAATTAACAAATTTATATTTCAGTTTCTTGTTAAACGTTTTACCTATGAAAGCGTATTCTAGCAAGCTTTGTGCACCGGCCGTTTTCTGATAGTTCGCTCACAATTAACCCCCTGGTCGGTCGAAAAAATTTTTTAATATTACGCCAAAAAAGCCACCGCCCGGCAGGATTCCCCGCCGCGACCGATAGCTCGTCATGGTAAAACTTATTGGGTTTAATCCGTAATCATACGGTTATGGCCTGCGGCGGACAGGAACGCCACCCCATCCGCCTTACCGTTCGCGAAATCTAGGCTGGATCGCTGGGAGAGGACGCCCCGAGCCACAGAGCGGTCTCGGGCCTTGCTTTGAGCCGGAAAGTCACCGTCTCAAAGTCACCAATTTGGTCGCAAAAATCACGACCAAATTCCCCGGCTGAGCCTAGATTTCGCTTCACTCACGGCTACGGCGAAGGCTAATCGCACCATACAGTCGGCCCGGCTTCACCGATCTGCAGTCACCGCTCACACATTTTCCAGCAATCGCCGCCAACATAGCCGAAGGAGGCCAGGGGTGGAGCCAGCTGTGTCGATGGTGTTAGCTGGCGTCTTTTGCCAGCCTACAGCATGGGGCGACTCAGAAGACTTGCGATCTTGGCAAGGCTTCTGAGCGAGGTGGAAGCCCGCCTTTTGGCTGGAGCCGTCCCCCACAGCAGGTGGAACCCCTGGCAGCCGCAGGCCATGGTTTGCCCAAAGTGACCTATCGCTGGTTATCGTGAGCGTGGCTCCAAGTACCGTTGTTGCAGGGCCTGCTGGGCGGCTGGGGTTAGACCCAGGACGTCGTGGAGGTACGGCATCAGCCCCCCGTACCCGTAATTGATGAGCGTCAACGCCTGATCGAAGTAATCCACGTTCACCGAGGCCAGGTCGTGGACCGCGTGCTGGAAGTTCACGCGGCCATTCCCCAGCTTCACGGCGGCCACGCGCCGCGCAATGTGGTCGGCCGAGGCCGGATTGGTCAGGAGGTAGTCGGCTTTCACCTGTGCGGGGGCCACACCTAAGGCCGCGAGAAGGTAGATGGCGGCCATCCCCGTGCGGTCCTTACCGGCCGAGCAGTGAAAGATTACCCCATCGCTCGCCGGAACCGTCAGCAGGATTTGAAACAATCGCCGATAGGCTGCCTGAGCCTGCGGGGCCGTCACCAGGCGCCGGTAAACCCGCATCATCCGTTGGTAACCGCTGTGCGGGTCGCGACTGAAACGCCGTTGGAGTTCGGCCACCGAGGCGGCACTCTCGGCCTCATCATCGTCGAAGACCGGCAAATGGCAGTAGTGCATCTGCGGGCCCAAGCGATCCGGGGCCGCCAGCGTCTCGGCCGTGGAGCGGAGGTCAATCACCATCCGGACGCCCTGGGTCTGGAGTTCGGTCCAGTCCGCCGGTGTGAGCGTGGCGAGGTGGGCCGTACGAAACAGGCGATGCCAGCGCACCGGTTGTCCCTGGGCCCCCAGGTAGCCACCCAACTCCCGAAAGTTAAAACCGCCCTGAAGTTGTAGAACCCTTGCCGTCATCACATCACCCCTTACAAGTATTTAAAGATTGCCTGGGGGACCCCCACCCGCGTCGCCGTTAAATCGGCCGCGGTGTGCAGGGCCGCCGGGAAGCGAAACGCCACAGGCCACTGCGGATTCAGCATGAGCTGCCGGCCTAACGCCAGGAAATCTACCTGCTGGTCCAGGCGTTGGACGTCTTCGGCCCGCGCAATCTCACCGGCCACCATCAACGGTAACTCCCCAATCTGGGTCTTAAAGAGCTTACGCACGGGTCCCGTGGCCGAGCTGGTCACCGCCGTCTGATCGTAGTGGTGTAGCGACAGACTCAGGTAGGCCACCGGGAGTTGCGCCAGCACGCGGCTCAGGACTAACGTGTCCAACAGTTGCAGGCCGCCGGGTTCCACCTCCTCTGGCGAGAGACGGTAACCCACCACGAACGGTTGTTGGGCCTGCTTAGCCACCCGCAGAACCCGCTGGACCACCAGTAATGGGAGCCGCAACCGGTTCAACAGCTCTCCTCCGAAGTCGTCTGACCGCTGGTTGGACAGCGGCGAGAGGAACTGCTGGAGAAGCATGCTATTGGCACCGTGGAGCTCGACCCCATCGAAGCCGGCCAGAATCAAACGCTGGGTGGCCGCCCCGAATTGATCGATGATGGTGAAAATTTCGGCACGCGTCAAGGCGTGCGGCGCGTCCACCACGCCATGGGCGGCGCGTACCGCACTGGGTGCGACCACCGACGCGCCGTTGGTGGCCACGTGGTTAGTCATCCGCCCGGCGTGAACCAGCTGACCCACGGCCTTGGCGCCGGAAGCATGAATGCTGGCCGCCAACCGTCGCAGACCGGGAATCATGGCGTCGTCGGCCGCACTGAGCGATCCGGTCACCGTGGCCCCACTGGCGTGAACGTAGATGGACCCGACCACGTCGAGGCCCACGTGCTGGGCGTGTTCCTGATGAAAGTAGCAGTCGTCACGACTGACCTCCCCATCGAACAACGCCGTACGCGTCTCTAACGGCGCCAAGCAGTAGCCGTTGCGCAGGGCCAAGGCCCCCAGCGTCTGCGGCCGATCAAAACTAAAGGGTTGTTGCACGGTCTCCACCTCGCTTACGTCCGGGTAATTTCTGGGATATCGAAGTCCAGCAGGCTATGGAGCGTAGCAATCACCTGCCGCAGGGCCGCCTCCACCTCAGAGACCTCCCCCACGATGACCACCGACCCACTGAATCGGTCAATGAATCTCAGCTTCACGTTGCTGGATTTGGTCGCGACATCCCCGGCGATAATCGACGCCTCGCTTGGGGTAATCGTGAGAATTCCCAGGGCATTCTTTGGCGTCTGAATACCCAGCTTTTCATAAATATCCGCCGTGGGATTCGCCACAATGTGGGCCAGCGTGACCTGTTTCCCTGGCACATACTCCTGAATGGTTCGGTCAATCTCTCGACTCATCTTCATCGCCTCCTTTAGGCCTGGTCGCCTAAGACCTGAACCACGTCACGGGCAATCACAATTTCCTCATCGGTCGGAATGACCGCCACCTTGACCCGGCTGTCCGCGGCCTCGATGCTCAGGGCATTGGCCTCGTTCTTGACTGGATCGATGCGGACGCCCAGGTAGCCCAGGTTCTCACAGACCCGCTGACGAATCAATGCGGAGTGCTCGCCGATGCCGGCCGTAAAGACCAGCGTGTCCAAGCCCTGCAGGTCGGTCGTATAGGCACCGATGTACTGCTGAATCTGGTGGACGTAGACGTCGAGGGCCAGCTGCGCCCGTTTATTCCCCGCCTCGGCCGCAATGTCGAGGTCCCGGATATCGTTGGAAATGCCCGACAGTCCCAGGAGCCCGGAATCCTGGTTCAGCATCTCCCGCACGGCATGGGAATCCAGGTGAAGCTCCTCTTCAATGTAAGGAATAATCTCCGGATCAATATCGCCGGAACGCGTGCCCATCACGATACCTGCGAGTGGCGTGAAGCCCATGGAACTATTGACGGATTGGCCGTCCAACAAGGCCGTTAAGCTCCCACCGTTGCCAAGATGACAGGAGATCATCCGACGCGTCTGCTCGCGGCCAAAGAGTTCGGGCGCACGCTGGGCGATGTATTCGTGCGACGGGCCGTGAAAGCCGTACCGCCGAATTCCGTGATCCTCGTAGTAGCTGTACGGTAGCGCGTACATGTAGGCCTTGGCGGGAATCGTATGGTGGAAGGCCGTATCGAAGATGGCGACCTCCTTGGCGGCGGGCAACAACTTCTCAAAGGCTTCGATTCCCAGCAAATTGACCGGGTTGTGTAGCGGTGACAGCACCGAGAGTTCGTGGATTTTGGCTTTGACATCCGCGTCAACCAACACCGGCTGCGAGTAGTATTTCCCCCCGTGGGAGATGCGGTGCCCCACGCCGACAATCTCGGTCTTGCTGGCGATGACGTGACTGCTCAGCAGCGTGTCAATCACCATTTGAATGGCCGCGACAAAATCCGCGATGGGACTCACCAATTTACTCTGTTTCCCCGCGATCACGTAGGTAAACGAACTGGTCTTGGTGCCGATGCGGTCGAGCTGACCACTCATCATCACGGTTTCGGCCGGCATCGCGTAGAGCTTGAACTTTAATGAAGAACTACCGGCATTGATTGCAAGAATTTTTTCTGCCATAAAATCAATTCCCTCTCTAGTCAACTGGCGGTCACGCCGGGCGCGCCGCGAGTCAGACCTACTTGATAATTTGTTGGTAAATCTTGGCTAAATCTTCATCCGTGGGCACGACCGGGTTTCCCGGGAAGGTCGCGTCCAGCTTGGCGTTGACGACCACCGTCTCGGTCATCTCCACGGCGACCTTCAAGTCCACGCCGAAAGCCTGTAACGTCTGCGGGCAATCCATCTGCACCATCATCTGGTGAATATGACTGATCAGCCGGCGAACGGCGACCCGATCACCCATGCCGTTGGCGGCCAGACCGGCCTTCCGTGTGGCTTGGGCGTACTTGGCGCAGGCCGTCTTGTCGTGCGCAGCGTTGTAGCTGACCACGTAAGGCAGGAGCATGGCGTTGGCCAGGCCGTGCGGCACGTGGAAGTTTGCCCCGAGTTGGTGCGCCAGCGAGTGGCAAATCCCCAGTCCGGCGTTACTAAAGGCCATTCCGGCGGCACAGGAGATCTCGTGCACCCGCTTTCTCGCCGCCTCATCGTCCCCGTGTTTAAAGCAGGTCACCAGATCGTGGGTGATGACGTCGACGCCCTTCTCGGCCAAGCCATCGGTCAGCACGTTAGCGTCCACGGCCACCAGGGATTCCAGGGAATGGGTTAAGACATCGAGGCCGGAGTATGCCGTGACCGACTTCGGCGCCGTCATGACGAGTTGCGGATCGAGGAGGGCCTCATCGGGCCGGAGGTAATTCTCCATGATCGGGTATTTCCGATGATTCTCCGGATCCGAGAGCACACAGTGTTGGGTGACCTCAGACCCGGTCCCACTCGTGGTAGGGATAGCGATGAACTTTTTAATCGTTTCCTGCCGGAGCTTGTCGCCAAAGAAGCGAATGCCCTTGGCCGTGTCGATGGCCGAGCCCCCGCCAATCCCAATCACGATGGTGGGCGCCACCGGCACGTACTGCTTGACGCCGTCCACGATGGTCTCTAACGGCGGGTCCGGCTTGACGTTGGCGAAGACGGCGACCTGATTACTGCCGTCAATCTTAGATAAGATCCGCTTTAAGGCCGGCGTATCCGGTAGAAAGGCATCGCAGACCAGGAAGATGGTTTCGTTCTTCAATAAACCCAGCCGCGACAGGCTATCGTTACCCGAATAGACCGTTGTTGCGAGTGAAAATTTTTCCATAACTTACGCCTCCCAAGTCCGTAGTGAGAACCCTTCTGGCGAATTGAGCCGGCGCCGACGCGTGTAGGTCTTGGACGTGGCGGTCCCTTCCCCAGTTGGCGTGGCAATCG
Organism: Levilactobacillus sp. HBUAS70063; assembly: GCF_038374745.1. Lineage (NCBI taxonomy): Bacteria > Bacillati > Bacillota > Bacilli > Lactobacillales > Lactobacillaceae > Levilactobacillus > Levilactobacillus sp. HBUAS70063. The sequence continues at coordinate 73,330 of NZ_JBANSM010000006.1, forward strand.
TCAGGGCTGAGGCCCCACTGTGCGCGCCGTTCGTGGCCACCCCGGTCCCACAGTAGGTTGGCCCGTTGACCACGAAGATGGACGTATTCAGGCGGTGTGCAGCCTGATTGATGTGTGGGAGATTTTCAGAGTGAATGGAGGCCGTGTGGTGCAGGCCGCCTTCGATTTCGGTGGCGGTTGCCAGCACGGCGGTAAAGTCGGGGCAGGTCACGACCGGCAGGATAGGCATCAACATTTCGGTCGTCACCAGAGGATGGTCCTTGGCGGCTTCGAGAATGATCAGCGTTGGCTTACCCGTGTAGGCAATCCCCGCTTCGTCCAGGATAAAGGTCGCGTCCTTGCCGACAAATTTCCGGTCGGGATCACCCTTAGGCCCAATGGTCATGTCGACCAATTTCTGAATGTCGGCCGGCTTCGTCACCAAGAAGGCGCCTTCATTTTGCATCCGAGTCATCAGGTCTTCCTTGACCGTGGCTTCCACGACCACTTCTTTTTCGGCGGTGCAAAGGATATTGTTGTCAAAGGCGGCCGAGTCCACGATGTTGTGGGCGGCCAGGGCAATGTTAGCCGTGGCGTCGACCATGGCCGGTGGATTTCCGGCACCGGCACCCACGGCCTTCTTGCCGCTGATCAGGGCCTGGTGAACCACCGCGGGACCCCCGGTGATGGAGAGCATCGCCACGTCCGGATGGTGCATGACCTCTTGAACGGATTCGATCGACGGCGTTTCCAAAGACACCACAAGGTTGTGCAGGCCGGTTGCCTTGGCCACGAACTCATTGAGTTTTTCGATGGTCCAACGCGTGATATTCTTGGCCCCGGGATGGGCGCCGAAGAAGACCGTGTTGCCCCCGGCCAGCATCATGATGGCGTTGGCAATCACCGTTTCGGACGGGTTGGTACTAGGACCCACGGCGCCAATCACGCCAAATGGGGCATATTCGTACATCACCAGGCCGGCGTCGCCCGTTTCCACTTCTGGTTGGAGCAGTTCGGGACCGGGCGTGTTATACAGGGCATTGTGGAGCTTGGTTACCTTGGCACTGACCGTCCCCATGCCGGTTTCCTCGTGAATCCGTTCCGCCATGGTCTGAATGTAGGGCCGGAAGCCCTCGCGAATCGCGTCAATCACCTGGTTACGCACGGCAATCGGCTGGTCGCCGAAGTCGATCTGGGCCGCCTTGGCCGCCGCGATGGCTTCGTTAACCGTCTTAAAGATACCGTTTTCGCCGGGCGCAGCGGCCGCGTTGGCCCCTGGCTTGTGGCTCAATTCTTCAGACAAAATTTTGCGGATTGCTTGTTCGATTTCTTCTGTTTGCATACTAGTTACTCTCCTTTAGAAAGGCAGCCACCGCTGCTTCACAAATTGCTTGGTCCTCTTCAATCAGACCACCACTGACGCCAATCGCGCCGATGGCAATGTCGCCAATCTCTAGCGGAATGCCCCCGGGAAATGAGACCAGTCGACCGTCCAGCATGGTTTCCATCTGGTAGAGTGGCCCCCCCGGCTGGATGTCGCGACTAATGTTCTTGGTGGGTTCCTTCATGGCAATCGCCGACCAGGCCTTCTTGGGCGCCAACGTGACGCTGACCAGGTTGGCGTTGGGCATGTGGTATATCATCTGTGGCGTAGTTGCCTGGTCCATGATGCAGATGGTCACGCCGACCTTGAGTTCATCGGCCTTGGCCACCGCCGCGTCGATCACGCGTTCCATCTTGTGACGGTCGAAGAGGTTGTTGCCGGGCTCACCTTGGCCGGCCAAGACGCCGCGGACCAATTCTTTGAGTTGTTCTTCATTCATTGTTTTCGCCCCATTGCTTGAGCGTACTGCGCGATGACGCGATCAGTGAGCTCGTTAATTTGATAGTTATAGTCCTCAGAGCGGGCCATAATATAGAAGAAATCTGACAGTCGATTGATGTAACGTTCCAGGACTGGCCGCACCGCGTTTTCGCTAGCAAAGCGGACAAAGAGCCGCTCCGCTCGCCGACAGACGGTCCGGCAGACGTGCAGTTGGGCCCCGGCCACGCTGGCTCCAGGCAGGATAAAGCTGGTCACCGGCGGTAGTTCCGCCGTGTACCGGTCAATAATCCGTTCCAATTGCAAGACGTCTTCGTCCGTAATGATTCGACTGTTCATGTTAAATTTCGCTGCTTCTTGCGTGGCGACCTCGCCTTGGAGAAAGAACATCTTGTATTCAATCTGCCGGAGAATCTCCTGATTTTCCGGCTTGACACAAAACTTGTCGGCGAGGCTGACGTTGGCATTCAGCTCATCGAAGGTCCCGTACGTTTCGACCCGCAGCGAATCCTTCTTCACCCGCGTACCGTCGTACAGACTGGTCGAGCCCTTGTCGCCACCTTTGGTATAAATCGGCATCCCGCCGTCACCCCTCTCTTACTGATCAAATCGGTCAATGATGCCCACGATGGCGCAGTCGTTGACGTCGACCATCGTGGCGTCCTTATGGTTCGTCAACCGGGCCCCGGCCCCGCGGACCAGCAAGACGTACTCGCCAATCCCCGCGCCAACAGAGTCAGCGGCGACCTCCTGATGACGAACGGCGCGGCCATCCGAATTCACCGGCTGGACAATCATTAACTTACGCCCGACCAGCGACGGATCTTTCTGCGTCGACACGACGCTGCCAATTACTTTTGCCATATACATGCTTCATCAGTCCTCATCTGTAGGGTCATCTGCTTCTTACTCAGGGCGTCGTGGGCCTCCGCGGTCAACCGCTGCGTGGGCGTCACGACCAGAATCGTCCGGTCCGGTAGACCGGCCACCGCCGACCGCGCAATCGCGTGTGGATACACGGCACGAACCTGCCGGAATTCCGGCGTCATGAAGATGACGGGCCAGTCCAGCAGCATCGGTCGCGGAATAAACGCCAGGCTGAGGTCGTTGACCACCAGTCGGAGTTCGACGCGATAGTCGATGGCCTGCAGCAGCCAGGCCACCCAGGGATCGGCCGTATCCAATCGGTACAGCCGAGCGATGAGTTCAATCGAGAGGTTGGCTACGGTGACGGTCGCGTGGTCCAAGAAGACCTGCGTGTCCGGAGCCGCCGCCTGCCGATCGTAGACACAGTCGTAGGTTTGGCGTTCCCGTTGCTTTAACTTCGTCAGGACTTGCGCCACTAACTGTTCCAAATCGTTCACTCCCTCGTTTTCGGTTGTCGGCGTTACTTGGCCTTGACGATCCGGGCGATGGTGTCGCCGTTCACGTTCGCCGCGTTGGCTTCATCGGTATCGATATGCATCTCCAAGACAAAGTCCTCGCGGGGCCGGGCAATCACATCGTCGAAGATGGTTCGCCGATCAGCCGATCTAATCTCGACGGCGACCGTATCGCCTAACTTCACCCCGAAGCGCGCGGCATCCTGATTACTCATATGGATGTGGCGCTTGGCAATGATGACGCCTTGAACCGTGACCTCACCGTTGGGCGTGACCAGCTTCACGGATGGGGCGCCGTCTAAATGCCCGGATAACCGGATGGGTGCGTCCACACCGATGCGAATCGCTTCGGAACGGGCAATCTCCACCTGAGAGTGTGCCCGGCAAGGTCCGAGGACCCGGACGTGTTCGATCGTTCCCTGGGGTCCAACGATGTCGACCGTTTGCTTAGAGGCGAATTCATTGGGTTGTTTCAACGGCTTGAGCACCGTCATCTCCTGATTGGGAAATAACGTGGCGAAGTCCGCCTGAGTTAAGTGAATATGATGATTGGACACCCCAATTGGGATGCGATCGGGGTCCAATTCTTCTTTAATGACGCGTTGAATCAACGCGCGCAGAGCTGTTTCGTCCATGTCTATTGCCACCTTCACTACGACTTAATTTATTTTGCGACCGGCTTGTTCGCTGCGGGTAAAATGTTTTCCACTTCGGCGTGCGGACGAGGGATGACGTAGGAACTCATCACTTCACCGATGTTTTCGGCAGCGGCGACTCCGGCATCGACGGCGGCTTTGACGGCACCCACGTCACCACGAACCATGACGGTGACTAAGCCGCTCCCGATCTTTTCTTGACCCATCATTTCAACGTTAGCGGCCTTTACCATGGCATCTGCTGCTTCGATCGATGCGACGAGACCCTTGGTTTCAATCATTCCTAATGCGTTATTCATGTTATTTCCTCCTAAATTTGGCTGACGCGTGTTGACTTCTAGTCGTGACCTATTTCTTCTTCCCAAAGAGTTCCTGGTAGTGGATACACTTCTTTCGGGGCTCACCGAGCTTGCGGGGGCAATCCGGGTCGTTACACAGGTTACACGTGGCCGGCTGGGTGGCCGACCGCTTGGCTGACGGCTTAGCCGCTGGCTTGGCCGATTGCTCAATTGACGTTGGGGGCGTCGACTGAGCGGGCGTTGGTACTACCGGCTGGGCAGTCGGGCGTTTGGCCACCGCCGTTTGCGATTTTGCCGGGCTGGCGGACGTGGCCGTGGGGGCGGACACGTCCGGCGCTGCGACTGACGCCGATGCTTGAGGGAAGATCGGCGTGTGACTCAGCGTTTGTACGCCTGATGCCGGGTTGGCCAGCACCGTCGAACCCACGTAGGCGGCGCCCAGAGCCTGGCGCGCCGTTTCCACGGCGACCGAGACCGCCGCGACGTCCCCGTGAATGCCGACCGTGACCCAGCCGCCACCCTTGGTGTTCTCGATGCCCAGTAAGCCGACCGAAGCCGTCTTGAGCATCTTGTCCGCGGCAACGATGGCGTTAGGCAGGCCCGCCGTTTCTAAATATCCAATTGCGTCCATCATTTCTAACCACCTAATCGTCTATTTTTTTGAAGGGAACGCCCTTGACCAACCGGGCCGCATTGGCACCGAGCCGTCGCAGCTGATCGGTCGAGGTCGTCACCACCGAGAAGAGCGGCCGGTCGGGCTTCAGGTTCTTGTAGTGAATGACCACCCGTTGGTCCGCAAAGCCAATGCCCACGGACAACCGCGAGGCCAGCGCCGCCTGGTAGGCGCGCGTGACCACGTCGGCTTCCGTAATCACCTTGGTCTGAACCGGAATGGCCTCCTCTTCGATCCCGTTGAGTAACGGCTGTAAACCCGCGGGAATTCGGCTGGTGTCGCCCGGCACCGCAATCAGGATGGCCGGTTTTTCCATCGGTTTAACCATGAGCGGCACTCCTCTCCCGCGCGTACGAGAGAATCAACCCCGTAGCTACGGCGTTCCGTGGACCCGCCACGGCCCGGATGTTCCCTCGACCGGCGACCAGACTATAATGGGACAGCTCGTCGGTCACCAGTTGTGGAATCTCGAAGTCCAAGGCCGACCCGCCGACAATCACGACGAATGGGATGTCACGGATGTTGCCGGTCGGGCTGACGTGCTGCAGGGCCCGCCGCGCATTTTCCACGAAGACCCGCTTCTTAGCGGTCTGGCGAATCTGCTTGACCTTCTCGATGTTCATGTTCCCCGGCAGTGGCACGTAGCCATCGGGCTTGATGACCACCGTCCGGGCGAAAATCTCGGAAGGAAGCGGTTCATCGAAGAACTCGACGGCCCCGTCCTCGTGGCGAATCTGGAAGAGGTTCTCCACGCGGGCCAGCGGGTACTTCTTGATGTCTTCTGCGAGGTAGACATCGTCCAGGCCCAGCTCCGAGTTGATAATCATCGTAACCATGTCGCCGGCACCGGCCAGGTGAATCGCTACAATCTCGTCCTGTTGGTTGATGATCGAGGCGTCTGTGGAGCCCGCCCCCAAGTCCAGAATCGCAATCGGCTTGGTGGTCCCCGGCGTGGTCAGCGCACCAAGAATAGCGGCTTCGGCCTCGGCCCCGCCAATCTCTACGGGAATCTTGAGTTCGGCCTGGATGGCGTCCGCAATCTGCTGCATCTGCAGGTGGTCCGACTTCACCATGGCCGCGATTCCCACGGCTTGTTCGGTCGAGAATTCACCGGCCAATCCACCTTGGACCTTTACGGGCACCGCCGTATCCACAGCCAGCAGGTCTTGAATCGCAATCTCGTGGTTACGCTTCTTCGTGAGATCGGCCATGGTCTGGCGGACCTTTTCCAGCATGCCGCCGACGTTGGTCCCGGCCTCACCCGTGATGTCTTGAATCCGATCAAATTGATTGATCTTCTGCATGATAGCGTCCGCCCCGGCCGCGACGTTAACCTTGTCGGAACCGTTGACCGCCTGAATCTGAATGCTTCCGGCCGGAATGACTCTGGCCTTGACATCCCCCTTCGGCGTCTTGATGACCACCGCCGAGCGATTGCCAATCAACGCCCGCGAGACCGGCACGATATTCTTGGTTTCCTCGGCCGTCAGGTCAAATAGCGTGGCGATGCCGTACGGGTTGGAGAGCTGTGAAATGACTTGACCCTTTCCAGCGACTTCCACCCCGGCCATCATGCCCAGTGGAATCTTGTCCAACCGGGCGACTTCGTCCACGATAGGTAGCATGTGGTCCAGCCGGTTGTCGATCAGCACCCCGTCATCGTTTTGCAGAATCGCCGCGGTGATGGTGTAGCCGGCGTGCTGGTACAGGTTAATCAGGCGCGCCGCATCCTCAAAGTCCACCTCGGCCGGAATCAAGACGATGTAGGGCCGGTCCTTATCTGCCTCTTGTCGTAATTGTAGGAGGTTCACGGTGTAACCCGAGCCGATCCCCACCCCACCCGGTGTATTGGGGTTGTGACCAATCATGGTGGATTCCGTAATCACGGTCTCCGTGATGGTCTCCATGGCCACGTCCCCAATCACGGGGGTGGCTTCGTTGATTCTAATAAGGTCAATGTCGCCCAGGCCCAGCCGGCTCTTGTTGAGTAGCTGGGTGATGGCCTTCTTAATCCCAATCAGATTCTGTTTGGTTCCTTTAATCCCTGTCGTTTCTGCAATATCCGCATTGATAAACTCGACTGACCCCTGCTCAGAGATGTTGGCCAAGGCAACTTCTGTCGAGGAATTACCAATGTCAACGCCTATCACCTTTTGCATGCGAAGACTCCTAACTAATTGTCACCCTTCAACTTCTTCCGGGATTCGTAGAAGTCGGCCGCTTGGGCAAACCACCCGGCGTTGATTGGAGCGTGATACTTGTCCTTTAATTCCGCCGACATCGCGAGTAACTCCGCCTTGGTCGACCGATATGGCCGCAAGGCGTTGTACATTTCCAAGAGCCGGTCATCCGGGATGGCCGTTAACTCTGAGGCCCGTTGGAAATTCCGTTGAACGGCATCCCGACCGGCATCGTTGGCCACTTCCCCTTGCAGGCGCAGGGTATCCGGCGTAATCCGCAGGTCATTGGACTTAATCTTGTCGCTTAAAATATTATCCAGCGTGATATCCTTCAACTGCTTGCCCGATGGCGAATGTACCAGCTCGGGGTGTTGCGAGTAGAGGGGATAGTCCTTCTTGGTCAGCGCCGCTTGGGTCGTCGGTGCTTGGGGTTTAACGGTCGTCGCAGTCGCGGTCTCCCCGATCTGCTGGACGATCTTTGCTACTAAGTCATCAATCTCGCTCATAACCGTTCCTCCTAATTAAAGTTAACTTCGATCTGTTCGGCGGGCTTGCCCATCACGACTTGTTTCGTCTCCTTGATGTGCATCAAGGCTGAGAGCGCCTGGTACTGAACCCGCGCCATCTGGTCGTTCACCGTCGGCACCGGGCTAGGCGACATACCCTTGGCGTATTCGGCGGCGTTCTTCCCGATTGCCCGGTAGGTGTCGCCGTCAATCACGGGTGCTTGCGGGAAGAGTTCCAGGTTGGACAGCGGTTCTTGGTCCTTTTGGTGAATGATCGTGGTTCCTTTGGACTGGATGGCCACGGCAATCCCGGACCCGGAGAGGTGATCCCCCTCGGCCCCACAGAAGGACACGTCGGACGTCCGGTAAACCTTAACGATCCGGGCCTTCAAGCCTTCTTCTTCAATGCCCGCAACGACCTGGCGGAGAATCTCCTTGTGACTGATACCGGTCAGGTTATGGTCGAGGACTTCGGCAAACGCCGGCGCCACGGCAATCACGACCTCATCGCGAGAATAGCCCGGCTTGGCTGGCCCCACGTGCTTGAACCAGTCCACGGATTTTTCCGGTTCCGGCTGGTCACCGTTGACCGGTGACGCCTCGGCCGTCTCGTTTTGAAAGGAAATCGGTGTGTCGACCTGATTTGTCTCGGCAATGACGTTTCGAATAATACTGCGCAATAATTTTTCATCAATTTCTTGAACCACAGGATTGACCCCCTTTTCTTTCTACAGCTGCATGTTCTGTGGATCGATGGCAAACGGTAAATTCTTGATCCGTTCCCATTCGTCCGTATCTTCTTCCAACCGGTAGCCGGTGCCCGGACCTTGGTAGTCGTTGGCATCGTTCACGGCAGAAATGACGTTCCACTTCTCATCGAAGATGGCGGAAGTCTGGAGGAAGTCGCCACAAACCTTTTGCTTCTGTAGGTCAAGAACAGCTTGGGCAGTCTCCTTGAAGCCATTGTTATAAAGCGCTTTCACAATATCGACACCGGTAATCCCGCGGTCCATCAGATCTTGGGCGGCCTTCATGTCTTCCACCATGTTCCGTTCCGGCATGTCCTTGGACGTGTTGGCGTAGGTAGCGGCTTCGACTTCTTCATCGGTAATCTTTGGCAGACCCAGATCGGCAAAAACGGCTTGTAACGCCCGTGCGGCTTGGTTCCGCGCCTTGATAATCGTTTCTTCTTCGACCGGGTGAATCCCACCGTTGATGGCCAAATCGCGTTCCATGACGTAGTAGTCATCGTAGTCTAGGCCGTCGGTGTTGGAGCCGGCGAAGGTGTTATCGTAGTTCGGCGTTGAGGAGTATCCGGAGGAGATGTAGTCGGTCCCGGCGATGAATTGGCCGAGTAACCGTTCCGTCCGCCGCATGTCTGAGTGAGAGAAGGCTTGGTCGTTGGCCGAAGCACATTCCAAATCAAGCATCATGCACAGGAGGTTTTCGCCCAGTACGGAACGAATCCCGGAAGGTACGGACCCCGGAATCCCGATACAACTAACCCCACCGTTTTGGAGGCCTTGAACACCGGAAGCCTTGGTAATGAAGATACAACGTGATTCTAAGTACAGCATGGACTTGCCTTCGGTGTAGCCCATCATGACCTCTGAGCCGGACCCGGATGTAAACCGCATCTTCAGCCCCCGTGAGGCGTAGCAGGAAGCCAGGAAGCCCTTGGACCAAGGCGTGTCGTCCCCATCCGTGAAGACCTTGTCGGTACCGTAAACGGAAATGGTTTCGGCATAGCCGGTGAAGCCCCGCATCCCCAGGCTCAGTTCCAGCGCTTCTTCGACGGAACACTGGGTGATGACGCCAGGACGACCAGTCTGCGCGCCAACCATCAAGGCAATGGCGTTCAGTGGGGCGTAGCGGGCCACGGCCGTGGTGGTTTCTTGTTCGGGGAAGCCCCGCAGTGCGGCATCCGCAGCATCTGCGGCGATCTGAACCGGATTATCCCGGATGTTGGTGACGTGGCATTGCGTGGCTGGCGTCCGCCGTGGCCGCATCTTCTGGGTGGCCATAATCATTTCGGCAAAGTTCAGCTTGCTGATGACCTCTTCGGCCTTCGCCGGGGTCATCGCCGTGGTCAGCGCCACGATGTCCTGACGACTCACGTTGGGGTCGCAGAGCATGTTGGCAATCTTGGTAGAATCCATCGCCATGACCTTTTCGGCGTTTTCCAACTTAATCCCGTAATTGGCGATGTAGAGGTCGATCAGGTCGAAATCTTCTCGCTTCTTACTGTCCAGTTCGGTCACCACACCATTTTCAATGGTGATGCTAGGCTTCGGGTCGTTGGGGCCCATCATGGCAACAAAGCCTTCTTCGGGCCATTCCTTGACGAAACCATCCAGATGGATTGGTCGTTTCTCAAGTGCTTCGAATCTCTTTTGACGTTTCACTTAAATATCCCCCTTCACTATCGGATGTACGATGGAAAATCGTTGACGGGTGTCTCGCCGAGTTGGGCTAGGAGCTTTAAGCCCACCTCACGACCGGCAATGACGGCCTGGCGAACCGCGCCGGAATCCCCACTGATGTGGACGATCCCTTCGTTGGAGAAGCTGGTCCCGTGACCGGGTGACGCGAAGGTTAAGACGTCCACGCCGGCGGTCTTGATGGCGGTATCGGCCATGACCACGCCAATGCCGGAAGGTGCGCCACAGATGAGGCCGTACGCCTTTCCCTCGGGTGCGCCGAAGGCCATGTGGCAGGCTCCCGCGGCTCTGGCGGTGAATTGAAGTTCCAAGTGACCGGCCGGTGAATTGTACACGTCACCAAATGTGCGGCTCAGATTGTCTAGGGCCACCTGGATGGCCGACCGAACATCTGACGGATCGAAACCGCCGATGAGCATCAGCACGCCGTGACCGGCACCGCCCTTGGTATCCCGTGGCATTTCGATGTCGATGACCTCGGTGTTGGTGGCCTTGACCGCCTCGTCCATCGCCATGATTTGTGGGCCGGCCCCCGTCCGGGAACTCAGCACGCCAATCACGGAAAAGCGCTTTTGAACGTGTAAGTGGTCTAACAGTAAGGCGTCAACGCTGGGAATACACATCCCAATCGTGTCGCCGATTTCGCTGGCTCCCACAAATTCTGGAACCACGCTGGTGGTATTTAAAAAATTATCCATTGTTTTTCCTCCCGATGACTGCGGGGTCGGTGTGACGCTCACCCCGTGACGCAGAAGTTGCGCGACGATTTCGTTAATAACTCGCTGATTGGTCATCGTTCATTACCCGTCCGAGCGGTTATTTCTTCGTTGGTAGAATCTTTTCAACATCGGTGTGGGGACGTGGAATGACGTAGTTCGACAGCACTTCGCCAATGTTTTCGGCGGCAGAAACCCCGGCATCAACAGCGGCCTTAACGGCACCCACATCACCTCTAACCATGGTGGTGACTAACCCGTGACCAATCTTTTCTTGGCCGACTAAGTCAACGTTAGCGGCCTTAACCATTGCGTCTGCGGCTTCGATTGCGGCAACTAAACCCTTTGTTTCGATTAAACCCAGTGCTTCTTGTTCCATGATGAAAACCTCCATTTGTGGTAGGCGATCGTGACCGCCTGAACTTTTAAAACGCTTTCAGTATAAAAAAAGTGATTTGCACTATTTCTCTCAGATTGGCACTATTTATGACAAGATAGTTCGAATCGACCCGCGCAGATTAAAAAGCTCAAAATAATACAAAAAATTTGGAAATTTCGCTTGATGTTAGAATTAGAATCAACTACAATTATGCAATGATAGCGGATTCATTACTATTTTGTCGGCACTCAGATAAATCGGACGCTTTATTTATACCAGGCGTCCAGCACCTTATGGGGAGGATCGAATATGCCAACTTATTCACCAAGTCAAGCGAACTACCGCGAGCTAGCGCATTCACTAGCCACGTTTACCAGTCTGACTCAGATTAAAACCGTCTTTTTCGACTTCACGGGGATTTTGTTGAAGGATGACTTTGTCTACGTGAACCAGTCCGTCATTCAAGATAATTTAAGCAACAACGGTTTCGACGAGTACGCCCTCTTTCCGGTTAGCCGGAATATTCAGCTGTGGGGCGCCATCATGTGTGAGAGCACCAACGTTTCCAAGAAGCGGCTGTTCCTGTCGCGCTCGTACCTAGAAAACCTGATGCGGCAAATCTTTACCGAAGAAACCCTCGGGACCGTCAGCGTGTGGGAACCCCTCACCTCCGATCAGGTCGATCAGATTGGCAGTCTCGACGGCTTCATTCGCATGGGCGCCGAGAGCAATCGGCCCGCCGCGCAGTTCGTGCCGCCGACCGCCAGCATCGCCGGCCAGCCAATCGATAACGATGAGGCCTTTCACAGCATTAGCCTGGCCATTGCCTACATACGTAAGAACATTCAGCGACCGATTTCGCTAAACGAGGTCGCCCAGCACGCCTTTCTCTCGGCCTCGTACCTCAGTCGCCTCTTCAAGAAATACTTACACGTCAACTTCATTGAGTACGTGAACAACCAAAAGATTGCGCTCGCCCAGGAGAAGCTCTCCATGACGCTGACGCCGATCAACCAGATTTCGAGTCAAATTGGCTTTACACAGACCAGTTACTTCACGAAGATCTTTAAGAAAAAGACGGGGCTGACCCCGTCCGAGTACCGTCAGCGCAATCACTCTATTCAGAAGGTCTACACGATTCCGCGCGAACTCGACTGGAACGAACAGGGCTCCATCATCGATATTTCTCAGGATTACTTCAAAGCCCATAACATCGATTACCACACCGAATCCGCCGAGGGCGCGACCTATGTCAATAGCATCGGCGATTTAAGCGATGCGGACGGTGAACGCGGCTGGATTTACACGGTCGACGGGCAGCAGCCCAAGCAGTCGGCCGACGAGATTACGGTTCACGACAAGTCCGTCATTCAGTGGGTCTACACCGACTACGCCAACCGGTAACGCCAGGCCAGCGAATCGCCTGGTTCTTTGACACTAGTAAAACGATTTACTTTGTCCTTTGATTGCCGCCTTGCCGTTCGTCGCAGCATGTGCCTGCGGCTGCCAGGGATTCCGCCTGCTGTGGGGACCGCCTGCAGCCAAAAGGCGGGCTTCCGGCTCGCTTGGAAGCCTCGAAGAACCCGAGTCTCCCAAGTCGTCCCACGGTCTAAGCTGCCCAAGACGCCAGCTAACACCGTTATCACGGCTGGCTCCATCCCTGGCCTCCTCCGGCACAGTGACGGTCAACACTCATCATCCAGAAACTGTAATCTCCTTGTCAGGCTGTGACTGGCCCGGTGAATTAACTCACCAGGCATTGCTCGCTGCTATCGGAGCCGAGAGTGAAGCGAAGGATGAGCTCAGCCGTGGGATTTCCAAGTGGTCTACTTGGAAATGGCGACTTGGAAACGCCGGTCTGTGGCGGTTCCAAGCGAGTTCCGAGACCGCTCTTTGGCTCGGGACGTCCTGCCCACCGCGTTCCAGCTCATCCTTCGCGAACGGCAAGGCGGCCAGACCCACTAGACATAAAAGTGCCGGCAACTGTGAAAAGTCACAGTTGCCGGCACTTTTGGTCTGTATTTAACGGGTGGAACTAAGCGACTAGGACCTGGAGTCCGGCCGCGAGCACGCCGCCCACGATGGGCCCGCACATCGGTACCCAGGCGTAGCCCCACTCGCTCGACCCCTTGTTGGGAATCGGCAGAACGGTGTGAGCCAACCGGGGACCCCAGTCACGCGCCGGATTCAACGCGAAACCGGTCGTGGTCCCCAGCGCCATCCCGACGACGGTAATCAGCGTCCCCACGATGAACGGCTTGAGGCCTTGCGTGAAGTCTCCCAGATTTAAGAGGATAAAGGTAAAGCCCCAGGTGGCAATCACTTCGGAGAAGAAGTTAAACAACGGACTGGAGATTGCCGGCCGCGTGGCAAAGATCCCGACAATATTGCCCGAAGCCTCGTCCGGGGAGGCCTTGAAGTGGGGATAAAATTGAATAATAACTAACGCTGCACCCACAAACGCCCCCAGAAATTGTCCCAATAAGTACGGGACGACATCGCCCCAGGGGAAGAAACCAAACACGGCAAAGCCGATCGTGACCGCCGGATTCAGGTGGCCGTCGGAGCCCAATGCCCCACCGACATAGACCCCCATTGTCACCGCTAAACCCCAGGCGATACTGATGTAAGCCCAGTTGGACCCGGTCCCGTATGTCTTCCGCAGGTTAACCCCCGCACAAGTCCCCGCCCCTAGTAGAATCAGAATCAACGTTCCAAAGAATTCGCCAATAAAACCATTCATTACCAAACACCCGCCTTCACTAATTTGTTAGTTGCTACACAAGTACCGGCACAGCCGTTCACTCGTGCTCTGTGAATTCTGAACAAACGTAGTGTAGCATAGGCTCACCGCACCATTTTTGACTAGCACGGGAAATATTTTGCTCAGTCGTGTAAGCGCTAATAAGAAAGGACAGATGACTGGCGTTTTTTCTCAATCCTAAGAATATTGTGACCCCGCCCGCGCCAAAAAAGTCGCACGCTGGTCACAAAAAGAACCCTACCACCACTAGACTTACCCGTCTACCAGTTGTAAGGCTCTTCATTTGCTTGTCATACAGGAATCGTTTATTCTCGGCAGCTCAGTCTGAACTGGCCGCCTTACCGTTCGCCAAATTTAGTCTGGATCGCGGTGGGCAGGACGCGCCGAGCCTGAGAATCGGTCTCGTCACTCGCTTTGAGCCGATAGACCACGTCTCAAAGTCGCCATTTTCCCAAGTGAACCGCTTGGGAAAATCCCACGGCTGAGACCAAATTTGACTCACTCACGGCTACGCAGGAAGTTCCCAATTAATGTGGCTAAATGCCATTAGATCAGCGATAGTTGCACAATCCTTGTGGGTTTTAACCATCATCACCGGAGGCAGTCAGAGATGGAGGTAGCCGTGACGGCGGTGTTAGCTGACGTTCTGGGTCAGCTTACAGCGCGGGACGCGTTTGGAGACTGGCGAACTTTGCTAGGCTTCAAACCGAGCCGGAGGACCGCGCCTCAGGCCGCAGGCGGTTCCCACAGCACCGGAATCTCTGACAGACGCAGGTGACCAGCAACGACCAAAGGAATGGCTTCAAACTTCGCCAGTTGACACTACGGTTTCAAGGCTTAACGCCGGGTTCGGCCTCCAGAAACTCGCGTAGCACCGCCGTGTGTTCACCGGTCAGCGCCGAAACCGTGAAGATTCGCTGGGCGCCCGCACGCTTGAGTTGCTCGCTAGACCAGTCGATGGCGTGTTGGTCGGCGGCCACGTCAATCTTGGTCACCACCCCCACCACGGGACGACCGAACATGGTACTGAAGGCTTCCGGAAAAATCAGCCGCTGATCCGTGGCGCTTTGCAACATGACCACCACGTCCGCATCCATCGCGGTGGTGGCAATGTTGGTGTACATCCGGCGGTGCTCGATGTACTCGCCCGGCGTATCAATAATATTTTGATAGAATTCCACCGCTTGCGTCTTGTCGTAATGGATGGTGAGGTCCTTCAAGCGCTGTAGTAGTGTGGTCTTACCACAGCCGATGGCCCCGATAAACATCGCCCGTTGCATGGTCTAATACCCCTTTGTCGTAAAGTACCAGTGGACCTGGTCACCGTTCTTAATGTGTTTGAGGTTGGCCGCCTGATCAATGAATTTATCATTCACCCGGTATTTCCAGCCGCTCCCCGTCTTCACATCGTTCTCGGCTAAGCCATTAATGCTGCTGACGTAGACCACCACACCGTTCTGGTAGACCAGCTTAAGCTTGGCCGACTGGAGCACGGAGAAGGCCGTCGAATGGGCGTTGAGGGTCACGTTGCCCTTGAAGAAGGTCTTCTTGTAGCCCGAGACCACCAGGTAGGCCTTGCCGGTCGCCGTGGTCCGCTTCTTAGCGGTCGTACTCGTGGCCGAACGCTTGGTCCGATGGGTCGTGGTGGCTTTAGCCGTGGACGTTGCGGTCTTCTGCCGGCTTGCCGACGTCCGCTTAGCCGCGGCCCGTGAGGACGACCGGCGCTGCGAACTGGCAACCTGACTAGACGCCGCCTTCACGGAAGTCGCGTGCCGCCGATGGGACGATTTCGCCGCAGCGGACGAGGACTTCCGATGCGCCTGTTTCGATGACGTGGTGGCCTGATCCCCGGCCGATTCCGACTGAGTCGTAGCCGTGGAACTGGTGGCCACCCGTTCTTGCGCGGGCGGCGTGTTCGCCCGTTGTCGATGCTGCTGAACAGCCAGTCCACCACCGATAATCAGGATGGTGACGACCGCTGCGACGATGATCCCTACCGACTTCTTCATGAGAGACGCTCCTTACCTTTCAGTCTTATTTAAACGTGTAAACCAATTTCGATGAATACTTGCCGTTGTGGTAGGCACTCGCCGCGAGACTCACTTGACCGTAAGCCAGCGTCATACTGTAGGCGTCCTTGACCGTACCGTCACTCTTCACGTAGCTCAGCATGGTCCGCAGTGGCGTTGCCGTCTGGCCCTTCTTGATGGCTTTCTTGTTCAGGAAGTTAAAGGCCGTCTTGTTCGTGGCTAAGCCCAGGATGGCTTCGGCCGTGGAGTTGGCGTTCGGGTTGGTCTTACCGTTGTAGACGTAACCAAAGGCCCCGTTCTTGTAAACGGCCTTCTTGAGGTAACTGCGGCCGGCCTTGGCTGCGGCGGTCACCTTCTTGTTCTTACTCTTGCCCATGGCTAAGGCGTTAACCGCCACGGCCGTGGTATCGCTGTCCACGCTGGCTACGGTGTTGTTGTAAGCCCAGCCGTGATTGGATTGTTGGTTCTTAGCAATCTTCAGGCTCAATGAAGCCTTGGAGAAGGCTGCCTTGCTAGGCTTCTTGAAGGTCTTGTTGGAAGAAACCGCGATTAAAGCCGTGCTTTGCACATTGACAGTCTGCTTGTTCATAGATTTCTTGTACAGCGTGCTGACCAGGTTCAGGTTCTTCTTGGCCCCAGCTGGCTTGTACTTGGTTGGGTTAACGCCGATGGCTTGCAGGCCGATGATGGCGTTGGCCAGAACGGCCGGATCGCTCTTCTTGGAAACGACCAGGTTCTTCTTAACCAGCGTCTTTTGGCTCTTGGTGAACTTGTACCCCTGCTTCTTCAAGCCCAAAAGGAAGTCAGAGTAACCGGCCGCGGCCCCAGTGGTTGGGTAAGCGGACTTGCTGAAAATCTTCGCCTGACTGTTCAGGCCATCCTTGTTGGCCTTCATCATCTTCTTGGCGTATGTATTGGCTTTCTTGAGGTGGCTGGTCCGGTAGCTCTTCCCGGCCGTCTTCAAGCTGGCCGCACTGGCATCTGCCACGGGCACCACGGCACCTAACATCATTACGGCGGTCATTGAAGCTACGATTACTTTATTTGTCTTAAACATTATCCCATCATCCTTTTGGTAAAATTTGGTATTTCGTCATTAAACGCTTCATCAGCTGCCGCCACGGTCGGTAGAGAATGGCTAAACTCACCGCGTTGGTCGCCGCATGAAGGGCGTCAAACATGAAGCTCCCCGCAAAGGCGACAAAGAAACTGGTGCCGCGCAGGGGTCGAACGTAAGCTAGGGCGTACCATAAGTCCAGAATCCAGCCAAACCAGAATCCCCACAGGGCACCCCAGATGACCAACAACCAGACGCTATCCTTGAGTTTTCCCCGGTAAATCAAGCCGGTCGTCAGTCCCATGAGGCCCCACGCCAGCATTTGCCATGGGGTCCAGGGGCCTTGGCCGAGAAATAAATTGGAGACCAAAGCCATCATGGACCCGCTGACAAACCCCAGCTCGGGCCCCAGCGTAATGGCGCTGACAATCACCACGAAACTGGTGAGTTGCACGTTGGGAATGGCCGCGAGTGGCACCCGACCGAGGACGCCGAGGGCCACGATGACGGCCAGAAAGACCAGTAGCCGCGTGGTCATCTGGCGTTTTTCAAAGTGCCAGTAGGCCGGCAACAGGCTACAGATCAGGCAGCCAAAGCTAAAGGCCAGATAGTGCTTGCCCTTGAGTAAGAGCATCCCCGCTAAGAGTCCGCCCATCAGCAAGACCGCCACCGCTAAGCGCCAGTCAAATTGTCGTCGTTCTTCGATAAACAATCACCTCCCTTCAATGTGATGTGCACGTCCCGCCAGAACAGCGCCTGGGGAACCTGTTGCCGTAGCAGGCGGTTAACCGCCGTGGTGGCTAAAAAGTTATGGGTGAAAAAGGTTCGGGTGGGCTGTTGCTGCGAGAGCCGCCCGTCAAACATGAAGGCACAGGTCGTGGCGAACTCGGCACAGAAGTCCATGTCGTGGCTGGCCATGATCAGCGTCAGGCCGGCCGCATGGGCTTGTTGGAGCACGCGACCAATCTGTTGCTTGGTCGTGGGGTCCAGCCCCTTGGTCGGCTCGTCGAGGAGGAGCACTTGGGGCTCCCCGATGAGGGCCAATCCCAACCCCAGCAACTGTTGCTGCCCACCGCTGAGGTCAAAGGCGTTCCGGTCGGCCACCGCCGTCAGTTGGAGACGCCGAAGCATGGCCGCTACGGTCGGCTCCACCGCCGACACCCCGACCAACTCGGCCTGTTGCCGGAGTTCGGCGGCCACCGTTTCCCCGCTGAATTGCTCGGTGGGGTTCTGCGACAGGTAACCGATCCGAGCAAGGCGGTCGGCATTTCTCAGCCGCCAAATCACGGTCTTACCCAGCCGGGCGCGCCCGTGCTGGGGCTTGCGCAGGCCAGCCAGAATCGACAGCAGCGTGGACTTCCCCGACCCGTTCTTGCCGATGATGGCCAGCCAATCGCCCTGGCCCACCGTCAGATTGAGTTGCTGCAGGGTCGGCGTATGCTCGGGATAGCTGAGGACCAAGCCCTTGGCCGTGACCAGGGGCTCGGCGGCCAGCTGGAGGTGTGGCGTCGGCTCGACCAGGTCGAAGGCCCAGCCGGCTTGGCGAATCAACTGCCGCCCGGTTTGTACCGTCAGGGGAAGTTGGTCTTCGGCCAGGTCGTGAGCCAGAAAAAACTCGGGCACCGGTGGCACGAACGCTTGGAGCTCCGGGAGCTGATTCATCTGCACCAGCCCGGCGGCGACCGGCCCGTCATAGGCCAGTCGACCGTCTCGCAGCAACATCAGCCGATTACTCATCGCCAAGACGCTGCTGAGCCGGTGTTCCGTCAGGATAATCGTCAGCCCCAGCTCGTCGTGGACCTGCTGGAGCACAGCCAGAAAGTGCTGCGCGGTCGTGGGGTCCAGCTGGGCGGTCGGCTCGTCCAGAAGCAAGATGTCCGGCTTGAGCGCCAACACCGAGGCCAAATTAACCAGCTGAAGTTGGCCGCCGGACAGGTCGTCGATTGGCCGGTTCAGCAACTGGTCGAGGCCTAGGAAGTTGGCGAGCTCGGCCACTCGGGTGGTGATGTCGGCGGTGGCCAGTCCCAGATTTTCCAGAGAAAAGGCGAGCTCCTCGATCACGGTCGCCATGATGGGCTGGGTTTGCGGGTCCTGGGCCACGTAACCCAAGCGCTGCACACTCTCTCGCCCGGTCAGCGCACTCAGGGGTTGCCCGTCTAAGCGCAGTTGCCCGGTGCGGGTGCCGGCCGGTTGAAGCTCCGGCTTGAGTTGCTTTAATAAGGTGGTCTTCCCGCTCCCGGTGGCCCCCACGAGGGTGATGAAGTCGCCGCGCTCCACCGTAAACGACAGGTCGTCTAGCGTGGGCGCCGCGCTCTCCGGATAGCGAAAGGAGAGGTGCTGCAGTGTCATTAATTTTCCCATAAGTGATACACTCCTTCGCCGAGTAACGGTAGGCCGGCCAGTCCCAGCACTGGGAGGGTCAGCAGCCAATCCGTCGTGACGCTTAGTGACAGGTGATAAACGTTGGTGGTCCAGCCCCAACCTGCCCACCGCAAGTAAATCGCGATGACCAGTAGGATGAGGGCCCCACCGAGAAACCAGCCATCGGCCGCGCGCCAGTGGTAGGTCTGGTAGTGACTCCGTCGACGCGCCCCGAATCCCCGTGCTTCCATCAACACCGCCGTTTCCATGGACCCGGAGATGGAATCAATCAGCAGAATCCGCATCAACTTTCCTGTCTTGCGAATCCGCTGCGTCCAGGCCCCCTCGGTGACGATCAGCCCCCGCGTCTTCTGAAGCATCATCAACCGGTGAAACTTCTGGGTGAAGAGCGTCACGAGCCGCATCGAAATCGTCAGCAGCATCGCCAGCCGCGGCACGACAGGAAAGAGCAGGTAACTAATCTTCGGCGTGGTCAGGATACCGTTGAGCAACACGAACGTGAGAATCATGGCCCCCAGCATGATGGCCATGGTCAGGCCGTAGAGGACGCCGGTCCGCGTCAGTCGGAAACTCACCGGGCCTAGCGAGGCTTGCCATAACACCGACCCTCGCTGATTCAGGAGGACGTTGAACAGTAGAATCGTCAGCATGAATGCGCCGGTTCCCTTGAGCAGGCCGCGTACCCGTTGCCAACTAAAATACCAACTATTCAGGCCGACGATGCTGAGAAATAAGGTACCGGCCACAATTAAATGGTTAAAGAGCAGTAAGATTGTAAACAACGCCACAAAGTAGCCGGCCAGCGTCGCCGGATGAAGCTGGTTGAAAAACGTTTGACTTGCTACAGTACCGCCGTTCACAGCACCGACCACCTTTCTTGTAACCGCTAACAGTTGTCATCATATCATCTCGTAACCCGTCTGCCCTTCGAAAATCTTGCAAAGTTGGCTTTATTTTCTACTAGTCTTAGTAGGATTTCGCGCTCGGGTCAAAAACGACCGTTTCCGTGCCAAATAGTTCGCTATTTGGTCTAGTCCACAGCTGCTAAGCCCCATCGTTACGGCCTTTCCTATTCATTCAAAATAGTCTTAATCGGGGCAACGCCGGAAAATCTGTGATCATTCGGGGTAAAAAAGCCGCCCTGCATGCCAAGAGACCAGGAAAAAATCCCGGCCTCTTGGCGGTTACGCACTTAACTTGTTGGATCATTCACGAATCGTGTTCATTAAATACCTGTGTTTTCCAGCAACTCCGGTTCTAACTGCCGCCTACCGTTCGCGCCAGATGGGCTGGAACGCGGTGGGCGAACGGCAAGGCGTCCAGCCCACACTACGTCAGCGGTAAGCCACCTAAGACTGGCGTTTAGCCGCCCGAGCCGCCTTTTCCCGATTGCTGGGAACCTCCACGTAACCATCCAAATGGTTGACGTACCGGGCCATGGCGAAGAGATAATCCGACAGTCGGTTCAAATACGTCAAGATGGCGGGGTCCAGGGGTTGCGCCGCATTAAGGGCAACCGCGGACCGCTCCGCACGCCGGGCCACCGTTCGAGCGTAATGCAGATGGGCCCCGGCCGGTGAGCCACCTGGTAGGATAAATTCCTTGAGGTCGGGCGTGTGGGCCGTGAAATCATCCACCCGTCCTTCCAACCACGTAGTATCTTCCGGCGTCATATCCTGATGGCGTTTGACACTGATATCGGCCTCCAAGACGTACAGCTTTCTCTGGACGTCGGCCAACTCGGCCACCAGATCGGCGTGCGTCTCTCCGAAACTGGTCATCACCACGCCTAGGTAGGATTGGAGCTCATCAACCTCGCCCAACGTCACAATCTGGGCGTCCGTCTTGGCCACCATCTTGCCGCTCACTTGTTTGGTCAGCCCGTGATCGCCGACTCGCGTATAAATTTTCGTCATCGTCTTCACCTTTCGTCTCGGAAATTTCTCGGTACCCTACCGGATTGGGCAGGCGCCGCTTTCACAATCAGACTGGTCGACCAATTCGACATCCTTCTGGTCGTGGTGATTCGTTAGGGCCGCAAATTTCTCAGCCACGTCCTCGGTAATCTGGGCGCGATGTTGTTGGTAAGTCGCCGCGTCGATGGGTTCCTTCGGGGCTTGTTTGAAATCGGCGCCGCTGTAAGGCAGTAAGGACGTGGACTTGATGGCATTGCGGTACTGGTGCAGCAGCCCACTGATTGCGGCCCCCTCTTCCGGCTGGAAGGTCACCGTGCAACTGACGGCGTTGTCCGACCAGTATTTCTGGAGGAAAGCTTGGGTCGCAAACTGTTCGGCCATGGACACCTCACCGGCGGAGGCGAAGGCCGGTTCGTCGGCGTGGGCGGCCTTCACGGGAAATTCGACGCACATGGTGTTTTGACTGTACACGTCCGGTTCGACCGTGTATCCGCAGGCCTTCAAGGCTGGCAGTAAGGGGTCGCTGTCCTGGAAACGAATCCGCTGAATCAGGTAGCGCGCGTAGTGGAAGTGCATCCCCTCGGAAACACCGGCCAATTTAGCCACGGTACCGGAGGGCTTGACCGTCGTGTGCTTGATGGACGGCTGGCACCCCAGCGTTTGCGAGTAGGTTCGGTCGGCGTCCACGACCGCCTGATACAGCGCGTTCACCCGGTTGACCGCCGCTTGATTGTAAACAGGCTGGTTCACGGTGGTCCCGTCGGCTAGCCGTCGCGGCGTAAAACCGGTGACGACGCGTTGCTTGAAGGTCTTGAGAATCCAGTCCTGAATCCCCGACATGGAGACGCCGATCCGGCGATTCTTCTGAATGGCGCGGCGGGAAACTTCCCAATCGTAGTGGCTAAACGTCACGCGTTTCGTGTACCGCGCACCCAGTCCGAAGGCGTCCTCGAGCGCCCAGCCCTGGTCTTCGGCCACACTGGGAAAGACTTCGAAGAGGTTGCAGGGTTCACCGTTACTCAATGAGATTTCGCCGCAGGGATTGGTTCCCTCAACGGCGGCATCGATGCCGGGCTGGTAACCATCGACTAACCGGCCGTAATTGCGGGACAACTCGAGGTTAACGATCCCCGGCTCCCCGTTGCGCTGAATGGCGTCGGCCACGGGCTGGTAGTCGTTAAATTGCTGGTCCACGGCAACACTGTTGTTGGAGGCCCAGCGGTGATGGTAGAGCTTGTCCTTGTCTTGTTTCATGGTAATAAAGTCCTGGTCCTCGGCACCACCCAGGGCCAGTTCGGCCGAGCGGCGGACGTTGCCGGCCACCACGGTCTTGCCGATTAGATTGCCCATGTCGGTGCAGTCCACGGCGGTCAGGTCGCGGCCGACCGCGGCATTTAGAATCCCGTTGATGTCAAAGAGCATCTCGACCAACGGCATGGGACCGGAGGCGGTCCCGCCAAACCCGTGAATCGGCGCATCCTTGGGCCGGATGTCGCTGATATCTAGGACCACCTGCGTTTGCCGGGTGGGATTACTGCCGGTGAAATGGGCGTCGATTAAATTGGCGTTGGCCAAAACCCAGCCTTCGCGGGTGTCTGGCAGGCGGTAGTAGCGCGTATCCGCCAGGGAATGGCGGGCCAGCCATTGGGTCCGGTCCTCGGCACCCAGGGCCACGGACGCGTCGTAGGAGACGCTGTCCGGGTCAATCAGGATGGTCAGGTCCACTCGTTGGTCGACGCGCGGCATCTGCCGGACGTTGTCAGGGGTCACGGAGAAGCCGACCCCGCCGCCCTTCATGAGTTGATCGAACATGAAGGAAAAAGGCATGGAAACCGCCGGCTGGTCGGGCGCTAGGTAACCGGGGACGATGTGGCTGTCCCCGTAGGCTTGCGGCCGAATCGCCACGAACCAGCAGTTGTTCAGGGCATCGCCGTTGCGGTGCTGATAGTCGGTTCCGGAAATCCAGAGGTTCCGACCGGACGGCGTGGCGGCCAAGCCATAGATCAACTTGAAGAGGCGCTGGGCCTCCTGCGTTAGGTCCGCGACCACCTGGGCGTCCACGGGCGCCTCGTGTAGCCGGGGGTCGAGGTTAATGTTACCCTCAACCACTCGCTTCACCGTTTCGGGCCATTCCTCGGTCCGTTGCTGGTCCGGTAGCCACCGTGCGTAGGTCCGCTTGTAGGTTACCCAACCCAGCTCGCCCCAGTGCGGTGTCACCTCCCGAGTTACTTGATCAATAAAGTCCGCCGACAACGAAATCGTTGCGGCTGTTTTTGTTTCCATCATGTTCATCGCTCCCGTCATCAAGAATGCACTACATATGGTATCAGGTTGCCAAGTAAAATACAATATGTAGAATTTTAGGATTGTCCCTAGACATTTCAAATCCAGCCGCTATGTAACATAGTTAACGGGTGCGACTCAAGTTTTCTTTCCGAGCGCTTAATTGTAAGTGGGTAAAAATGGCTAAATCCATTTAACCGGCCAGCTCACGCCATCGGCAATGGGAAGTCCCCTAACCAGTAAACCACCGACCGCTGAGATCGTTCAATTGGTCATAATTTCAATCACCCCTCGGAAAAATTTTAA
Organism: Levilactobacillus sp. HBUAS70063; assembly: GCF_038374745.1. Lineage (NCBI taxonomy): Bacteria > Bacillati > Bacillota > Bacilli > Lactobacillales > Lactobacillaceae > Levilactobacillus > Levilactobacillus sp. HBUAS70063. The sequence goes on from NZ_JBANSM010000006.1 coordinate 97,101, forward strand.
TTATTTTGGCCGCCCTCGCATTGGTCGAAAATCCCCCCCTAGATGTTGGGGGCAGCGAACGAAAAAAGAGAGTGTGACAAAAAGCGATTAGCCGGCGAGCATTAAGGCTGATAACCGAATAATCCCGGGTTTGGATTGTTTGGTTATCAGTTTTAAGCGGAACCAGCTGCCTTTTTGCGCACGTTTCAGCTATGTAAAGGTGACGCAAAAAAGCCGGGAAATTTCTCCCGGCTTACCCACTTTATTTAAAAATCCCCAATCGGCCGTTCAACGGTGAACGACTAAAGACCGTACTCATTTGGCCAAAATCTTAAGACGCCACGGAATTAATCAGCGCCCAGGTAACCTGACTACTGTAGGTCGCCGTGGATTGACGGGCGTCACCGTCCAGGTCCAGCAGTAGGCCCTGGTTGGCCGTCCAGTCCCCGGTGACATCGGTGGTGGCGGAATCGCCGTCGTCGGTGTGGGTCATCACCGGAGCCGCCGCGGTGGACAGCGTGGTCTGTTGGCTCCCATCGACGTAGACCAGTCGGCCCGCGAGTGGGTCGCTGCCGGCCATTAGCGGCGTGGCCGCGGCCGTCAGCTGCCAGTGGTTGCCCTTGGCGCGGGTATCCTGAATCACGATGCTGAGGTCGCTAGCACTGTCGCGCGCGACCAATTGCCGCGAACCGGTGAGCCGGGCCTGATAGGCGGCCGTGCCACTCACCGATTGAAATTTCAACTCGCCGACCGTGATGACCACCTCGCCCACGTTGGACAGCGCCCCCGTGGTCTGATCCTCGGCGGTAAGGTCCAGGACGTTGGCGCCCGGTTGTAGTTTATCGGCGGGCACGGAAACGGTGAATTTCCCCGCCGCATCGCTGGTGGACAGCGCCGTATCGGCTAACTTCGCGTCATTCAACGTCCCGTGAATCGTCAGGTGACTGTTGGTCACAGCGCCCACGGAATCCGTAACGGTCCCGGTCACCGGCACAGCGGTGGTGCCATCGGCTGTGAGGGTCGTCTGATCCGTGGCCAGATGCAGGGTCGATGGCGTGATGGAAAACCCTGGCAATGTGGCCTGGACAATGGCGTTGCTCCCCTTGAATTCGCTCACGGTGGCCGGAACCGTGGTGGTACTGGTCACGCTGTCCACCGTCCCGGTCAGCGAAATCTTAGCGGTCGGATTGGTCTTGCTCAGATCTTTTAGACCAACGCCGTTACCCTGATTGATGGCGGTAAGGTCGGCCGCCCCCAAGGTGGTCGACTCGCCGTTGCCATAGGTCACGACGCCCTTGGTGATCGTCAGGTGAGCGGGAATCTTGAGGTCGGCTTGAATGTCCTGCCAATCCGCCGTCCCGCTGTCATAGGTGGCGTTGTAGGTCAGATTGACCGGGGCGTTGGCCTTAACGGTATCGCCATCGCTGACGGCCTGGCCGTTGGCCGTCAGATCCGCGGTGGCCGTGGCGTTAACCAGGTTGGGAATCTGCTCGAAGGCCACCATGTTGGCCTCGCTGTAGGTCCCGGTGGCGCCGGTGAAGCCCCACGTGGCCTTGCCGGTGTTATCCGGATCGATAATGCTGGGGTCCACGTCCATGCTGTTGGTCTGCCCAGGTTGGCTGGCACCGGTGGCCGGGTCCTTGTCGTTAAAGGTGTAGGTCATCTTCGCGGAGGTTGTCCCAGACTTGGGCGTGTAGGTCAGCGTTAAATGATGCCAGGCACCGTCGGAGAGGAATTTGAAATTGCTCCCTTGGATGACGCCCTTGTGGACCATCTGTATGTAAGTCCCCGTGGTCCCACCAACGTTATGCCCAAAGATATCTATTCCGCCTTCGGTCTTCGTCACGGGCGTATACGTTGACGGCTGTCCTGGATAATTGGCCGCGAGGTGGGGAGCGGTCAACTTACCACCCGTGGTATCCGCATCAAATGACGCCGCATTCTTGGCGTCAGCCAGCGCGGTCGACTGATTCAAATACGAATCAAACTCCAACGCCCAACTATTTTGAATAGCCGTCTTGGCGATCGCCGAAGCATCGGTCCCGCCGGTGTTGGCGACCCCCCAGACCCCTAGCGTCTCCCCGTATGGTGAATTCGTTCCAAAATTGGGTGTGGCCGCCATCGCATCACTGGCGTTTTGTAAGACCAGCGCCATGCCATCGCCGGGAAGATCATTTTGATTGGTTGTCCCGATATACCCTTTCGACCCAAAGTTAAGCCACATGGAAGCGACCTGCTTTTCTCCTAAGTTAAATTTAAAATCCGGTTGCGACCAAATCGATCCCACCTGACTCCCACCCGTTGTCAACTCAACCACCTGCGTGTTGGGCGAGTCACTGTTCGTTCCATCAACGACTTGCGCATCGTTATTCGAGGAAGTCCCAGCCTTAAAATAACCGCTAAGCGACAAGCCTTGCGGAACTGTATTCAAGCCGCTCTCCAAGTCCAATTTATCTGAAGCCGCATACCCCGGCTGAATGCCGCTCAGCCCTAACAGCAGTGCCGTCACCCCAACGGCTAACCATCCTATTCGTCGTTTCATTCGCAATCCCTCAATTCCAGTCTCACATTCGTGTCGCCCGTTAAACAACCAGGTCCAGGTAATATTATACTACTAAACGATTATGATTAGAACAGTTTATGGGAGAAAACGTTGATGAATCATGTATGTCGGTTACTCTCAGCTGTGTCAGCGTACCTGCAATAATTATACCGGCTAATTATTATCCACCCGTTAAATAGTGTGAGACTGCAATTTCGCGTAAAAAAACGGCTCTTTGTCAACCGGTGTTGATGGGGAGAATTTGAGAGGTTCAATTCATTTACGAATTGGGCCTCTTTTTTATGCAAAAATGGTGTCGATGGATTTCTCCATCAACACCAAATATCATAGAACCGATTAATATGTAAGTGTAATTTATATATACGGTACTCAGCTATTTTGGCTGGGTGCCGTTGTTTTATTATCATCTTCCAAGAATTTTAACTGTTCTTTCAAGTACTCAACTACAGCCCTATATTCAGTAAGTCCATAACCAACCGTCATCTTTTGTAACTTACTGATTCCTTGGTCTTCCCATTGTTCTAAACTAATTGTTAACTTTCTTATTTGTTTTTCTTTATTTTCAATTTCGTTATTAATTAATTTTATAACCTGTTGTTTTTTTAAATTCTCGCCAAAAAAGAGTTTCATTAAGAAATCAGATTTAAATACTTCGCTTACACTATCGGAGTTTAAATATTTGTTTAACTCATCTTCACCCTTATCGGTAATAGAAAAAACATTCTTATTAGGTTTATCACTCTGAATGATAGTTTTTTTCTCAACTTTACCTTCTTTTTTCAGCTTTTTAAGCGTCGGATAAATCATCCCATAAGTTCCATCATAGAAATACGAAATTTGATTTTGCAGAATATCATTAATCTCATAACCTGTACGTGGCTTCTTTTGTAGAATGCCAAGAATAACATCTTTCCCCTTCATCACTATTTCCCGCCTTTTTCTCTAATAATATCATTTACCTCTATTATTTTCATCTTTTATATAATTCGCGCGTTGTAAAATCAACTTAGCCACTTTGAAAAAATGACAAAATAAAAACACCAAGACGTAAATCTCAGGCATCATTGAAGTTCCTACACAAACAATGAAAGAGGTTTTCGTCTTGATGCAAGAACAGCCTACCACACCACATGTTAAAGGTCACCATTTAACTGAGATGGAACGCGGAAAAATTGATGAACTCCATCATTTGGGACTTTCAAATCGCAAAATTGCCGCTGAAATTGGTGTGTGTCCGCAAACTATTAACAATGAGCTCAAGCGTGGCTCTGTGTCCCAAGTTAAGAAGGCTAATGGAAAGCGTAAATTCACTACTAAGTACTTTCCGGAAGCCGCTCAAGCCCGGTATGAAGCTTGTCGTAAGTCTTGTCACCGTCCTTCTAAGTTCGGTCAGGTCAAAGACTTCTTGGCCTATTTTATTAACCATTTTCGTACTGACAAGTGGTCGCCAGATGCCGCGGTAGGTCGCGCTCGCTATTTGAAAAAATTTCAAGCTGATGAGATGGTCTGCACGAAGACTTTATACCGTTACATTGATGAACAACGACTGGAAGTTCGTAACATCGAATTGACGGAGAAAACTAGTCGGCGACGGCCGGTTCATAAGTCGATCAAACACCATCGACTGCGTGGACGTAGCATTGATGAACGCCCGGCAAATGTCGCTGATCGTAAAGAGTTCGGTCACTTCGAAATCGATACGGTTGTTGGTCACCGTAATGGTCAAGAAAACGTAATTCTCACAATGATTGAACGCCAATCACGTTTTGAAATCATGCGCTTGATTGATAGCCGCGAAGCCGATTCGGTGGCTTACGCAATGCGTGATATTAAGCGTCAGTACGGCTCCGTCATTAAATCAATCACTTCGGATAATGGCCCTGAGTTCACCACGCTTACGGCTGTTATGGCTGACACGGCACCGGTGTATTTCGCACATCCATATACCTCTAATGAGCGTGGCACTAATGAAGTTCATAACCGTATGATTCGACAGGATCTTCCCAAAGGAATGTCCTTTGATACCATCAGTCCAGCCCAAGTGACTAGCGTGTCTGACCGTCTTAATAAACTGCCTAGGCGGGCATTTGGTTACGAAACTCCTGCCGAACGCTTCGCCGTCGCCGCTGACTTGGCTCAGCGCTAAACATTAATCAGCTCCAATGACAGAAAGAACCGCTTGGTAGTGGCATTCTATCGGGTGGCTAACTTGTTCTTGCAATTTGCGCTTTTATATAATTGACATCTATACTAATTTAATTTATATTAATGTCATCAATATAGGAGGCGGCTATAAATAATGAAATTTAAACAAGTCATGATCATTATCGCTATGTCAATTGGTATTTTTCTGTGTATGCTGGATACTACCGTAATGAATGTTGCTTTACCGGCAATTCAATCCAGTTTAAGAATTCAGTTAAACAATATATCTTGGGCATTGAACATTTACACAATTTTATTTGCCTCGTTAACTATTCCACTTGGCAAAATTGCTGAACATTTCGGTACCCATAAATCCTATATTCTAGGTTTTATTGTTTTTATTAGCGGATCTGCTATTTCTAGCTTCGCTCATAACCTGACCATGTTAATTATTGGACGTGCAGTTCAAAGTATTGGAGCCGCACTCGTATTTCCCTTATCAATGTCTATTGGTATCAATAGCGTTGATCTAAGTGTTAGAAAACAAGTTATCGCAGTTTTAGGAATCACGCAGGGATTAGCTGCGGCATTAGGACCGATTATCGGTGGTTGCTTAACTAATTTCCTTTCTTGGCGATGGATTTTCATCATTAACATACCGCTAGGCATCATTTCTGTTATTATTTGCTTATATACACTTAAATTGAATGAACCTACTCAACCAGAAGCCATCGACTTTGTTGGTTCTCTGCTAAGCATGATAACTCTTTTTTCGTTAACTTTAGGCCTAGTACAAGGAAGGGTATGGGGATGGCATAGTTCAGTTATTATTTGCTTATTTATGTTATCAGGAATATCACTACTTTTATTTATCATTTGCGAATACAAATCATCCCATCCAATGATGCCATTAGTACTATTTAAAAACCGAGAATTTACCGGTTCCGCTATTACTATTCTCCTCAGCAATCTCTTTCTTGTCGCTGTGACTGTGGTTTTACCAACCTATTTTGTGAAGATCCAAGGTAAAACTGAACTAGAGGCTGCTTTATTAATTACCCCTATTACCGGAATGATTTTTATTTTTTCACCCTTGGCCGCCATCCTTATTGATAAATTGGGAGCTCGAATAGTTATTTCCACCGGTTTTATATTGATGACAATGAGTTTTATCCTTTTTTCCATAATCAATATGAAAAATCTATTTCTCGTTGTCATTACCTGCATGATCTTAGGAACAGGTTATGGAATTATAACTGGTCCAATTACTGTGCTAGCCGCTTCAGATTTTAAGGGGTCATTGTTAAATGCTTCTCAGAGTGTGGCTGGTGTTCTTCGTCAAATTGGGATTTCATTAGCAATTGCAGTCTACGTTACAGGTTTATATGGTAATTTGGTTACTGCGAAGAATCATTCTATACAATACATTAAAAATGAAGTAATAGCATTAAATATTCCAGAAGAAAAGAAAACGACTGTTATCCAAAAAGCTATTCATTCACTGTCAAACACTTCTACTAGTACACCAAAAAATCATTTTACCTCAGTGGAAAAGAAACGTATTATTCAAGAAAATTATTATCAGGTATTGAAAGAGCAACCTAGTTCAATTTCAGATGTCGAAAAACGCCAAATTCATGCTCAAGTCTCAATAAAGGTAAATTCAAAACTGAAAACTATAAATCAGAATACCAATGCTGCCATTGCAAAAATAAAAAGCTTTGCCGTTAACGAATATGGAAAAGCATTTACCAAACTATATAGAAACTCAATTATCTTTGTCTTTCTTTCCACATTTGTAAGTTTCCTTTTCCCAAAGAAAAAAGTTAAAAGTAAAAGAAAACTGCATTCTGCTGAAAACGCTTAGTACAAGAGCTTCGTTAGCAGAATCAAATGGCTAAACATTGAAAGAAGCATCGTGATTATTAATATACTGCATGCTCATCTTATTGATGATCATGTTTTTTTGTTTGGGCAAAATTGTTAAATCTTGTATTAGCACTCTAATCAACTCGACCTGCCATACTGGACATTCGCATACTCGACTAGCGAAATAGGACATTGAACACTCGAACCGCTGGCTCCAAAAATAAAAAGCGTACTAATTCCAATCATTCAGAAAGGAAAAAGTACACTTTAAATCACTGATGAATGCCTTAATACCGGCGTTTATGACCTATTTGTCTGTACGTTCAAGCACCGTAACTGACTCAACATGTGGCGTCTGTGGGAATTGGTCAACGGGTTGGATGGGGCCGTCGATGGCGTAACCGAGTTCTTGGAACCGGGCGACATCGCGGACCAGCGTGGCCGGGTTGCAGCTGACGTAGACGACCTTCTGCGGGCCCATCTTCGCCGTGGAATCAATCAGGCTTTCAGCCAGGCCCTTGCGTGGTGGGTCAACCACGACGACGTCGGGCTTGATGCCGGCCTCTTGCCACTTGGCCATCTGGTCTTCGGCCTTGTCGACTTCGAAGGTCACGTTGGTCAAATGGTTCTTCTGCGCGTTCACCTTGGCATCCTCAATGGCTTCGGGAACGATATCGACCCCGTAGACCTGCTTGGCATGCTTAGCCAACGCCAGCGAAATCGTCCCGATCCCACAGTAGGCATCGATGACGGTCTCCTCGCCGGTCAGGCCGGCCTTGTCGATGGCCATCTGGTAGAGCTTTTCGGTCTGTTGTGGGTTCACCTGATAGAAGGACCGCGCCGAAATTGCGAAGGTCAAGCCTAACAGGCTGTCCTCGATCGTTGGCTTGCCGTACAGCGTCCGCGTCACGTTCCCCATGATCACGTTGGTCTTCTTAGCGTTGACGTTCAACACGATGCTGGTCACTTCCGGCAAGGCCTCGTGAATCTGCTCAACCAGTTGTGCCTGACTCGGCAACTTTTGAGTTCGGCTAATCAGCACAATCATCATTTCATGGCTGTAGTACCCGCGCCGCACCATGATGTTGCGGATGACGCCCTTATCATTGATTTCGTTGTAAGCCGGAATCTCAAATTGACGGAGTAAGTCACGGACCTTCACGATGGCCGCGTCAATAGCGGGATCTTGAATGTAAAAGTCGGTCAAGGGAATCAGGTCATGGCTGTGTTGCCGGTAGAAGCCGGTTTCCAGCTGGCCCTTAATCATCCGAACGGGGACCTGCGCCTTGTTCCGGTATTGGGTCGGATTGGCCATCCCCAAGGTTGGGGCGACCTCAACGTCTTGGTGGGCCTTACTGAAGAGTTCGGCAATCTGGTGTTGCTTGAACTTCAGTTGGGCTGGGTAAGCCAAGTGCTGCAGGGGCGCAATCCCCGTTTGGCGATACGTCTTGTCCACGTCCTTGACCCGGTCGGGCGATTCCGTCTGCCAGGAAATGGCCCGGGCAAAGCCGTAGTGGCTCTGAACCTTGGTGACCTGAATCGTTAATTTTTCGCCGGGTAAGGCGTTTTCGATGAACAATGGAAAATCGTCAACTTTTGCCACGCCCATGCCTTGATAAGTCAGGTCGGCAATCGTCACGTCAAGCCGTTCATTCTTCGTTACTGGTGCTTTAATTTTCATGTGTACTCCTTAATGAGAAAGGGATTTTGCCCCTCAAGTTTCGCGCAAAATCCCTTCAGTATCTTAGTCTTCCGTTGATTGGTCGCCATCAGGTAAGCTTTCGACCTGTTTGACGAACCGTTGCTCTGCTTCCAGAACCTCTGGCGATTCACTGGTGACCGCCGAATCCGGAATGGCATCCAGGTTCGCATACATCTCGATATGCTGCGCCAGATTGCGGAACTTCATGGGGGCATCCCCACCGTATTCCCCATCCAGATTAATCATCATCCGCTCCTCGACCGGCTTGGCAACCACCTTGCTGGTCTTCTTGTAAATGATGTGCGGATCGTTGATGTGCTTACCGCCGTTTAAGACCAAGCCCATTAACCGGAGAATCTCCGGCATGCTGGCGGTCTTGACGATAATCATGGTGAATTTCCCGTCATCCAAGGCGGCATCGGGCACAATCTGCTCGAAGCCTCCGATGGAATTGGTCAGCGCCAGTAGGAACATGGACGCCTTACCACGGAAATGCCCGCCATCGTAGGTTAAATCCATATCGATTGGCTTGATTCGTGGCAACAACTCGGCCCCCTTCAACAGGTAAGCCAAGTAGCCAAAGATGGATTTCAGGTTGGACGGAACGTCATAGGTCAACTCCGTCAGCAGTCCCCCACCGGCGATGTTGATGAAGTATGAATCGCCCGCCTGGCCAATATCCATCTTAATGGTCTGGTCCTTTAAGACCACCTTCGCTGCCGCCAACGGATCTTCGCGCGGGATGTGTAAAGCCCGGGCATAATCATTCGTGGTACCGGCAGGAATAATGGCCATTTTAGGACGATGTGGTAATCCAGCAATCCCGTTCACGACTTGATTGATCGTCCCATCGCCCCCGGCCGCCACGATCAGCTCGAACCCGGCTTTCGCCACGCGAGTCGCTTCGTTTTGTGCCGAATTAGGGTCGGCCGTGGTCGCGAAGGCACTGGTCTCGTACCCCGCTTGTTCAAACACCGCTAGAATGTCAATCAGGTCTTTCTTCAGGGCTTCACGACCTGAAGTTGGATTATAAATGACCCGTGCCCGTTTACGCATGATGTGCCTCCATTGCTCTATTGCTGTAGTGCCGTCATTAACAGCTTGTTAACGACTTGCGGGTTAGCTTGCCCGTGTGTTTGCTTCATAATCTGACCAACCAGGTACCCAACGGCCCGTTTTTTCCCGTTGTTAAAGTCCTCGATGGATTGCGGGTTTGCCTGCAAAACATCATCGATGATGGGTTGTAACTTGGCTGGATCGGACAGTTGAACCAAGCCGTTCTTCTCAACGAAGGCCTTAGGTTCCTCGCCCTTGGTAATCGCCTTGAAGACCTTCTTAGCCATCTTACTGGAAATCGTGCCATCGGAAATCAAGTTAATCATCCCGGCCAGGTTGGCTGGTGTTAACTTCGTGGCTTGTAAATCAACGTGGTTATCGTTCAGGTAGGCGTTAACGTCCCCTTGCAGGTAGTTAGCGGCCATCTTCGGATCGGCCTTTAAGGCCACCGTGGCGTCGAAGAAGTCGGACATTTCCTTGGTCTGGGTGATGACCATGGCGTCGTAATCCGTCAAGCCCAAGTCGTTAACGTAACGTTCGCGCCGCTTGGTTGGCATTTCTGGCATGGCATCGCCCAATTCCTTGATCCAGTCATCGCTGATGTTCAAGGCTGGCAGGTCTGGTTCTGGGAAGTACCGGTAATCATCGGCGCCGGCCTTGACCCGCATCAGAATCGTTTCGCCGGTCTTTTCGTCGAACCGCCGCGTTTCCTGTTGAACGGAACCGCCGGACATCAAGACCTGTTGTTGCCGCTTTTCTTCGTACTCCAACCCGCGTTGCACGTAGTTAAAGGAGTTCAAGTTCTTCAGCTCGGTCTTGGTCCCGAATTTCTCTTGGCCCACGGGACGCACGGAAATGTTGACGTCGACCCGCATGGACCCTTCTTCCATCTTCACATCGGAAATCCCGGTGAATTGAATCCGTTGCCGGAGAGCTTCCAAGTAGGCGTAGGCTTCAGCGGGTGAAGCGATGTCTGGCTTGGACACGATTTCGATAAGTGGCGTCCCCTGCCGGTTCAAATCAACATAGGAGTAGTCCCGTTCGTGGGTGTTCTTCCCGGCATCTTCTTCAATGTGCATTTCAGAAATCCCGATCTTCTTCTTCACGCCATCCACGTCAATTTCAACCCAGCCGTCGTGGCCAATTGGCTTGTCGGATTGGGTGATCTGGTAGGCCTTCGGGTTATCCGGATAGAAGTAGTTCTTCCGGTCGAAGTGGGTGTGTTGTTCAACGGTCGCGTGTAGGGCTAAAGCCGCGATAATGCCGTCGGCCACCACGCCCTTGTTGGTCGTTGGTAAGACCCCAGGGTACCCCCAATCGATCACGTTGGTGTTGGCGTTAGGATCGGCCCCGTACGCCACGGGAGATGGGCTAAAGATCTTTGAATTGGTCTTTAACTCAATGTGGACTTCTAGTCCAATTGTCGTTTCAAAGTTCATTAGTTTTGACCTCCTAACGTTGGGACTTGTAAATGAAAGTCGGTGTTTTGTTCGAAGACGTAGCCCGCCTTGTACAGCGTGCTTTCGTCAAATGGCCGCCCAATCAGCTGCATACCGACTGGCAGGTTTTTACTGAATCCGGCTGGTAAGGACAGACCGGGTAAGCCAGCTAAGTTGACCGGAATCGTCAGGATATCGTTCATGTACATGGTGATTGGGTCCTTGATTTCGGCACCCAAATCGAAGGCTGGTGTTGGCGCAACCGGCCCCATGATGAAGTCGTGGTCCTTCAAGACGGCCTTGAAGTCATTGATGATGACCGTCCGCACCTTGGCCGCCTTTAAGAAGTAGGCGTCGTAGAACCCAGCGGATAAGGAGAATGTCCCCAACATGATCCGCCGCTTGACTTCGTCGCCAAAGCCTTCGGAACGGGACTTCACGTAGACGTCTTCCAGGTTCTGAACGTCTTGGGCCCGGTAACCGTAACGAATTCCATCGTAACGTTGTAAGTTAGATGAGGCTTCGGAGGACGCGATGATGTAGTAAGCGGCGACCCCGTACTTGTTGTGTGGTAAGGAGACCTCATCGACCGTGGCCCCCAGCTGGCGGTAAGTGTCCGCAGCGGCCAGGATGGCGTTCTTGACGTCTTCATCGACCCCTTCGCCTAGGAATTCCTTAGGCAGACCAATCCGCAGACCCTTCACGCTGGCAGCGTCGGTCAGGTCGCTAGCAAAGCTTGGCACGGCTTGAGTAGAGCTGGTAAGGTCGTGATCGTCGTGACCGGCAATGGCACTCAAGACGGTGGCGTTATCCTTGACACCACGCGTCAACGGGCCGATTTGGTCCAGGCTAGACCCAAAGGCAATCAGGCCCCACCGGGAAACCCGACCGTACGTGGGCTTCATCCCCACGACACCGTTAAAGGCCGCTGGTTGACGAATGGAACCCCCGGTATCGGTTCCCAAGGCTGCGACGACTTGCCCGGAAGCAACGGCCGCGGCGGAACCACCCGAAGACCCACCGGGAACCTTGGTTTGGTCCCAGGCGTTCTTGGTCTGCTTGAAGGCTGACGTTTCGGTCGAGCCCCCCATGGCGAACTCATCTAAGTTGGTCTTCCCAATCGTCACCATCTGCGCGTTGGTCAACTTGGTTGAGACCGTGGCGTCGTAAACGGGCTTAAAGTTCGCTAAGATCTTCGAAGCCGCCGTGGTGGTTAAGTCCTTGGTAACGATGTTGTCCTTGATGGCGACTGGAATCCCGGCTAAGGGCTGGTCGTCTTGAATGCCGGCCGCGTCAATCTTAGCGGCCTGGTCCAGGGCAGCATCTTCGTTTAAGGCCAAGAAGGCATCGATCTTAGGGTCGGTCGCCTTGATGTTGTCAAAGGTCGCCTGGGTCAGTTCCTTGGCGCTGTACTTTTTAGCCACCAAATCGGCGTGGAGACTGGCGAGATCTTGTTTGAAGTAATTCATCTGTTAGTTATCCTCGCTTTCATCAATGATGGCTGGTACCTTAACGAAGCCGCGAGCGGCATCCGGTGCATTTTTAAGGAGCGCTTGACTCTGTCCCCAATTGTCGGCGACATCTTCGCGCATTACGTTTAATTGATCAGAAACACTGCTTGTTGCTTCAACGCCGTCGGTATCAACTTCGCTGAGCGTTTCAAAAAGGCCAATGATGTCATCCAGTTGGGGCGTAAAAGCATCCAATTGGGCATCCGTAAATTCAAGCTTTGCTAAGCTAGCAACGTGTTGAACTTGGTCTCGATTAATTCGATTAGCCATCAATATCCCTCTTTCTAAGTTATCCGCATTTACCGTTTACCCTCGCAATTCAGAAGATAAACACACAATAACATTCTACCATATATCCGCGAGCCACCAAAGATTCTGACAAGAAAATGACGGCTTTTTCGTGGATCGGCGCTCACCCAGTGGTCAAACGCGAAGTGGTCGTGGTTTTCAGCGGTAAAGAGGCGGCAATGGTGGACTGCTGAGAGCCTATCATACCAGTTCAACTCGAGGCTGACAACTCATTTTCTGCCGAATAACTCGCGGTCACAATGGGTGCGTTAGCGAAAAGTTGTGGGTCATTTGTATCCCACCGACACAAATAACCCACAACTTGATAAACCAACTTGTTCAATTTTAGTAGCTATTAAAGACGTGACTCGTGAATTTCTTCGCGCCGGTCGACCGCGACAGGAAGCTTTGGACCCCATCCGTCGAGGAGACCGTGATATCAATCGGCACCCCGGACGGCAGATACTTCTGGGCCGCCGTTTGCAGGTACTGCGTGAAGCTGATGATTTCGGTCTGACTGTAGAATTGAATCGTGATGTTGACGTGCATCCCTTGCAAGGTTTTCCCGTTGTATCGGGCTTGCGCGGTCACGCCACTCAGGTTAGGGAAGAAGTTCTCCACCTGCGTCTTGAAGTTCGTAAAGGAACTTTCGTCGTTACTGTTCGGGCTACTGGAGCCACTCTCGATTGGGAAGACGTAGTTCTTATCGCCCAAGGCCGTCCAGCTCTTCACGCTGGTAGTCCCAGCCTTGTTATTCGAGTAGGCCAGGAAGGTTCCCCCGACCAAGCTATCGTTAGAGGCCTGGCGGTAAACCGCAATCACAATCGGCACGTTCTTCAAGGCTGACTTCTTCCGGAGCCGTTGTAAGACCGTGTTAGCGGCCTTCTTCGCGTAAGCCTCGCCGGTCGCCTTGTCAATCTTGGTCTCATAGGTGGCCCCGTACTGGGTCTTCTTGTAGTAGTCGACCGAGTTCACGGCAATCCCAATCGTGACGCCGCCTAGCGACAACTTATTGTTCTTTTGGGTCATGTAGTCCTGTTCTTCTAAGGCCTGAATGTAAACGGGGTTCCGCTTGGTTGGCGACGTGGACCCGTTACTGGTTGGGTTCAAGCCGTCTGGATTGGACTTGGACTTGCGGTCTAGCCAGTTCTGCACGGTGGAACTACTCAGGTACTGGCCTTCCTGGAAGACGTACTTCTTGGTTGAGAAGACCTTCTTGGAAACGCTCAGCATTCCGTTCTCAAAACTCTTTAAATTATAAGTGTTACCGGAGTCCTGACTGTTCGTGACCCCCCGCGACTTGCTGGTCTGATAGTGGCCACTCTTAATGACCCCTTCGTAGTCCCCGTCCGTGGTCTGCCCAGTCAGCTGGGTACCCCCGGACTTGCTGCTCCCGGAACCGGAAGACATGCTGGAACTACTTAAATTACCACACGCAGCCAGAAATAATGGTACCGCGGCCAACGCGATAAAAGTTCGTAACCGTTTCACGACTTGTTTCCTCCTAAAGGTCATCATTTGTTCTCATTCATTGCCGCCGTCAACTGGGCCTCGTTCCAGATCGGAATGTTGAGGCTCTGGGCTTTGGTGAGCTTGCTACCGGCCGCTTCCCCAGCGATCAGGAGGTCCGTCTTCTTGGAAACGGACCCAGTAACCGTGGCGCCGTGCTGTTCCAGCCAGGCCGTTGCCGCCGGCCGTGTCAACTCCTGAAGCTTACCGGTTAACACAATGCGTTGACCGGCAAACTGGCCCTCGGGATCAACCGGGGTGCTGGGACCGCTGGTATAGGTCAAGTTCACGCCTAAATCGGCGAGCTCTTGAACCAAGTCGCGGACCTGATCACTGCTGAAGTAGGTCACCACGCTGTCGGCAATAATCCCGCCGATGGTGTCGATGGCCGCAATCGTCTCGCTGTCAGCAGCCATCAGACTGTCCAGGTCGCCGAATTTCGCGGCAATCGACCGGGCGGCCTTGGCCCCCACGTGACGAATCCCCAAACCAAATAGCAAACGTTCTAATGAATTATTGCGACTATTATCGATTGCTGTCAAGAGGTTTTGGGCTGACTTCTCCCCAAATTTATCTAAAGTTAATAATTGATCGGCCGTCAATCGATACAAACTGGCCACGTTGGTCACTAATTTGCGGTCGAACAACTGGGCCACGATCTGCGGTCCCAGCCCGGCGATGTTCATCGCATTCCGCGAGGCAAAGTGATTCATCCCCTCGGCCAGTTGTGCCGGACAGTTCGGGTTGATACACCGGAGGGCGACTTCCTCGTCCAGGTGAACCAGCTTGGCGCCACAGGACGGGCAGACCGTTGGAATCGGATAGGCTTGCGCATCGGCCGGGCGCTTGTCCGGCACGTACTGCGAGATTTCCGGAATGATGTCGCCGGCCTTGTGAAGCAGGACAGTATCGCCCAGGCGAATATCCTTGGCTTCCAGATAATCCGGATTGTGCAGTGAGGCACGGGCCACCGTACTACCGGCCAACGCCACGGGCTCCATTACGGCCGTGGGCGTCACGATCCCCGTGCGGCCCACGGTCCATTCGATGTCGAGAACCTTGGTCTGAACCTCTTCCGGTGGGAACTTATAGGCAATCGCCCACCGTGGGACTTTTACCGTGGCCCCCAACGACCGCTGGAGCGGCAACGGATTGGCCTTGATGACGATCCCGTCGATTCCATAAGGCAGGTCGGCCCGTTTGGCCTGATACTGGTCGATGTAGGCCCCCACTTCGGTCATATTGTGGGCCACCTGATAGGTTGGGTTGGTCGTAAAGCCCAGCTCGGCCAGTTCATCCAACAACCCACTCTGGGTTCGGGTGTTGAGTGGCTCGTAGTCGGCGATGTTGTACATGAACGTGGCGAGTTGCCGGTCGGCCGTCACCTGAACGTCCAGTTGCCGTAGCGAACCGGCCGCGGCGTTCCGCGGATTGGCAAACGGTGCCTTCCCCGCGGCTTCGCGGCGTTCGTTTAACGCCAGAAAGGCCGCCTTGGGCATGTAACATTCGCCCCGTACGTCGATGGTGAGCGGTCGACTCAGCGTCTGGGGAATCGACTTAATCGTCTTCAGATTAGCGGTAATGTCCTCACCAATCTGCCCGTTGCCCCGCGTGGAGCCCTGCACGAATTCACCGTTTTCGTAACGTAACGAAATGGCCAGGCCGTCGATCTTCAGCTCACAATTATAGTCGAAGTCCTCGTCGACGTTGGCTCGCAGGCGCTCGTCAAATTCGCCCAGCTCTTCTAGTGAAAAGACATCGCCAAGCGACAGCATGGGAATCTCGTGGGTGACCTTGGGCAGGTCGCCGCGCGTCGTCCCTCCCACACGTTGGGTCGGAGAATCCGGCGTCACAATGTTAGGAAAGGCCGTCTCCAAGGCGACCAGCCGGGCATAGACGCGGTCATAGACGTCGTCTTCCACGGCCGGCGCATCGGCATCGTAGTATTGTTTCCCCCACTTGAGTAGTTGGGGGCGTAAATCGGTTGCTTCCTCGGCAGCCTGTTGTTCCGTTAAAGTATTAATGGGCTTATCAGTCATGTTATCCTCCCACGTTAACTTAGTTAGTCAACCCGCTTGATGGGCGCAAAGGCGGCCAACAGCCGCTTAACGCCTTGTTCTGGAAAGGCAATGTCTAATTCCGCGTCTTCGCCAGTCCCACTGACCTTGACCACGGTCCCAACGCCCCACTTCTTGTGGCTGGCCTTGTCGCCAATGTTCCAGGCAACCTTGCCGGCACCGGTGCCGGTGGGTTCCGTGATCCGACCGGTCTTGCCATGGTACGGTTGTGCCACGGCACTGGCAGTTCGCCGAGCAAATGGCACATCTCGCCGGCTTGGCGTCAGGCCCGACTTGCTTTCGCTGTAGTCCAGATGCAACAATTCCGGCGCGATTTCGGTCACGAACCGCGACTCAGGGTTATTCTGCCGCCGACCGTAGAGCATCCGTGAATAAGCGTTGGTCAGGTACAGTTTCTGTTGGGCACGCGTGATCCCCACGTAGGCCAACCGCCGTTCTTCCTCCAATTGGTCGTCTTCGAGCAGGGCTCGTGACAGCGGGAAGATGCCCTCTTCCAGTCCCATCAGGAAGATGACCGGGAATTCCAGCCCCTTGGCGGCGTGCAACGTCATCAAGGTCACTTCGGCGGGTTCTTCGTCGACGTCGTCTTGGGCCGAAACCAACGCCAAATCGGCGAGGAATTCTACCAAACGGTCGTCATTTTCATCGTGATCCTCGTTATCCCAACTGTCATCGAACTTTTGCGTGACGGACAGGAATTCTTGAATGTTTTCGATACGTGTCTCGGCTTCCAACGACTTGGACGCCTTCAAGGCCGCCATGTAGCCGGTTTGGTCCAGTAATTGACTGGTGATGTCCGACACGCTGGCCGTGGCCGCTTGGTCCTGCACCGCCTTGATGGTCAAACCGAACTTTTCCATGGCATTGCGAATCCGGGCGCCCAGGTTCGTGGCCAAACTGATGTTTTGCGTAGCCTCCAGCTCGCTCCAGCCGTTAAAGTCGGCGAAGTCACGGAGCTTGGTCAGGCTGGTGGCACCGATCCCCCGCTTAGGTTCGTTGATAATCCGTTCCAGGCTCATGGAGTCCGCCGGGTTGGCAATCAACGTCAGGTAGGCCAAGACGTCCCGAATTTCCTTGCGGTCGTAGAACTTGTGGCCCCCGACCATGGTGTACGGAATGTTGGCCTTGACCAGCGTTTCTTCAATCACCCGAGACTGGGCGTTGGTCCGGTACAGGATGGCGAAGTCACCGTAATCGTGATGGTTCTTCTCCCGTTCTTCCTGAATCTTGGCCACCACGTAATGGGCCTCATCGTTTTCATTTTGCCCCCGGTAATACGAGATGGGTTCGCCCTCCGGATTCTCCGTCCAGAGGTCCTTTTTCTTCCGGTTCACGTTGCGTTGAATGACGTCGTTAGCCGCCTTTAAGATGGTCTTGGTGGACCGGTAATTCTGTTCCAGCAAGGTGACGTGAGCGTCCGGATAGTCGTGCTCAAAGTTCAAAATATTTTCCATGTTGGCCCCCCGCCAACCGTAAATACTTTGGTCGCCATCCCCCACAACGCAGAGGTTCTGGTACTTCTTGGCCAGCATGTTAACCAGCATGTACTGGGCATCGTTGGTATCCTGGTATTCGTCCACGTGGATGTATTGGAACTTGTCCTGGTAGTGGGCCAAGACGTCTTGATTGTCGTTAAATAATTTAATCGTCAGCATGATCAGGTCGTCAAAGTCCATCGCCTGATTGGCCTGTAATTGCCGCTGATAGTTTTCGTAAACGTCGGCGACCGTGGTCTCAAAAGGATTCCCCGCGGTCTCACGCATCATGGCTGGCGTCTGCAACGCGTTCTTGGCATTTGAAATAGCTCCCAGCACCGAACGGGGGTCAAACTTCTTGACGTCCAGGTTCAGCTCCTGTAAGACCCGCTTAATTAGCGTCCGTTGCTCGCCGGTATCGGCAATGGTGAAGGCCCGGTTGTACCCCAATCTGTCGGCATCGCGCCGTAAAATCCGGACACACAGGGCGTGGAACGTGGAGACCCAGACGTCATTGCCGTCCGGTCCCAGCAGCTTGGCCACCCGTTCTCGCATTTCCTTGGCGGCCTTATTGGTAAAGGTAATCGCCAGAATCCGCCACGGCATCACGTTGTTGTGCTCAATGAGGTAGGCCACTCGGTGCGTCAAGACCCGCGTCTTCCCACTACCGGCACCCGCCAATACCAGAAGGGGGCCCTCCGTCTGAAGCACCGCCTCCGTTTGTTTATCATTCATGCCAGTTAACAATTCTTCTCCTGCCACCGTGAACACAATCCTCTCTGTAGTTAGTCCTGACTATTATAGCAAAATTCTAGGGGTAACGACACCGTTAGACCCGACAATCTCGGCAACGGTCCTGGTCGTTTCTGGGAGATTAATCCCCGTAGTCCCCGATATTTTAGCGCTGGTCGATTACCAATCGCGCACATACGTTCCCCTTTTCTAATCCTTCACCATTTTACCAAACGTCACCCGGTTAGCCTACCCTTTTATCCGATTTTTGAAAAACTCTTATGACTTCACTTATGATTCGGTTTCCAAGGCTTGACGCACCGGCCTTAACGCCAAAACTGCACCGCCCCGAAGACTTTCTTTTCGAGACGGTGCAGTCGTTTCATTCTGATTAATTAATCGTCGGTAGACGCGTTGGCCGAGTCGTCCGGCGTGTCCGACCAGATGCCGGTATCGTCCAGCTGATCCAAGATCGGTTTGATGCTGTCGCCCTGAACGGCGATGTGGCCCATCAGGTCATCATCTTCTTGGTGCTTGAGGTGGTAGAACGTGAAGTGCCAGTTGGCCTTCAGTTGCCACTGGGTCCGCATCGCCGGTAGCTGCGCGGTGGTAAAGGCCGCGGTGACGGCCGGCGTTAAGATCCGGGCCGAGGCTAGTGGCAAGCCCGCGATGGCCCGCAAATGTTGGTCGAACTCCGTGATGTTAGCAGCGGCTTCGAAGACGTAGCCCGTCTCACTTGGCGCCGGCACAATCTTCTTGACGTAGATGGCCCCGCTGCTGGTGAGATAGAAGGACACCTCGAAGACCCCCACGTAGTTCACGTGCTTGGTCACTTCGGTGGCAATGCGTTGGATTTCGCTGGCCACGGCCTCATCGACCTGCGCCGGTACCCACGTCCGAATCGGCCGGTCGTCGACGGACTGCGTTTCCGTAATCGGAAAGGCTTGGCCGTTGCCGTCCTGGTCGCGGGCCACGATGATTGAGTACTCGCGGTCATAAGCGATCTGGGATTCCAGGATGTAGGTGCCCCAGTCCAAGAGTCCGGCCGCCTTGGCGATATCGGTCTGGGTCTTAATGACCAGCTCCCGACCGCGCGACCATTCCTTTTGGATCGGCTTGAGCACACAAGGGTACCCAATGGAATTAATGGATTGGTACACGTCATCGAGGCTAATGATGGTGGCGTACGGCGCAATGTTGACGTTTAACTGTTCAAAAAACGCCCGTTCAAGCAGCCGGTCCTGCATCATTTCGAGCATATCCGAACCCTGGGGAATCCGTGTGTATTGGGCCAAGAACTTCACAACGTCGGTGCTGACTTGATCGGAATCATACACGATGGCCGCACAACTCTCCGCAAAATGCTGCAGCTTGTCGCGATCCTTGTTGCCGCCAATCGCTTTAAAATCTGCTAATTGTAATGCTTCACTGGTTTCATCAGCGCCGTACGCGCCAACCCGCAAGCCCATCTTCCGCGCGGTGGTCACTAACATGGCCGCGTTGGCACTGTTTCCGATGACGCCAATGGTATCTCCAGGATATAAGACTGTGTTCGCCAATTTGCTCCCTACTTTCTAACTCAATTTTAAATGATTCGTTCACTTGCTTTGAGACTTCACATGATACATTTTAAAGTTTGCGCGGTGAATAAACAAGCGAGGTGTTTAGTTAATCCTCGGCGAAAATAACCGTGTTATCCTCGAAGGCGGCGATGCTGGCCAGTGCTTCTAATTGAATGCCGGCATCGACCACCAGCTTGTGGCCCTTCTGGAACCGTTTCTCGATGACCACGCCGACACCGGCGACCTCAATCTGTGCGGTCCGGGCGATGTCTAACAAGCCTTGGACGGCCTGCCCATTGGCCAAGAAGTCGTCGATAATGAGGACGCGGTCTTCGGGGCTCAGGAAGCGCCGGTCAATCGAGATGTCGTTGTTAACCTGCTTGGTGTAGGAGAAGACCTTCGCCGTGTAAAGATGGTCCGTGAGCGTGAGACTCTTGTGCTTGCGGGCGAAAATCACGGGGACGTTCAGGTGCAGCCCCGTCATGACGGCCGGCGCAATTCCCGAAGATTCGACCGTTAAGATCTTGGTGATGCCGGCATCGGCAAAGCGACGCGCGAACTCGGCGCCCAGTTGGTCCATTAATTGGGGATCAACCTGATGATTCAAAAAGTTATCGACCTTTAAGACGTTGCCCGGTAAGACGGTTCCGTCCTGACGAATGCGGTCCTCTAAAAGTTTCATGACAATGCGGCCTCCATTAGTAGTTTGGGTTGGTCCGCCACCATTTGGCTACCGGCCAACCCGTTTAAGTCTAGTTTACCCGATTCAACCTTAAAAGAGCAACGGCCAACGCCGGTATTTACCAAGCCTTAACCAATCCACAAGCCCAGCAATTCGGCTAAGACCGTGGTTAACGCGAGAAGCGCCAGATTACGAACGGCCAGGATAAAAGTTTGTTTTTTGACCTGAATTCGGAAAAAAGCCGCCACATTTTTGTAAATTAGTGGGATACTGATGAGGGACAGCAACGACCATTTCGGCAAATCCCCCAGCAAGACGCTGGCGATTAACGCCAGATACCCGACAACGTAAAAGCCGGCAAATAGCCACAGGGCGCGTTGTTTACCCAGATAATAAACGATGGTCTTGCGGTTCAAATCGAGGTCTTCTTTGGCGTCACAGATGTTGTTGGCCAGTAACAGCGCGGCAATCGCCATGACGGCAATGCCCGAGGCCAGTAACACCCGCAGGAGAAGTGCACCGGTGAATTGGCCGGTCTGATACAGGTTTAGGTAGACGGTAATCAACATGATGAGGTAGCCCATGGTGAAGCCGGCGAAGAACTCCCCCGTCGGCGTCCCGGACAGCGGACGGGGGCCGCCGGCGTACAGGTAGCCGACTAGAAAACACAGCACCCCCATGACCAGTAGCGGCCAGCCCGTGACCCAGACCAAATAAAGGCCGATGACGCCGGCCACGACGGCAAAACTGGCCATCAACGCGAAGATCCGGTTGACCCGTAAGTGCTGTACGCCAATGATGTTGGTCTTTTTCTTCCACTCCGCGGCCTGGTTGCCGGCGCGCGTGTAATCCTGGTAGTTGTCGTTGATGTCGACCGCCATGTTGAAGAGCAACATGGCGATGAAGAACCAGCCGGTCACCGCCCAGTTCAACTGGTGGAAGTTGGCCTGCACAAAGATGAGCCCCAGCAAAAAGGGCCAGATTGAGGCAATTTTCGCCTTAATTTCCACTAACTCTAAAAAGATATTGAGTGTCAATTTAATCCCCCCGAAAACGAATTCTAATTAGATGATAACCTTTATTTGACAACGTTTCCACATGTCGGTAAGATAAATTTTAACGTACATATAGTGAGGTGCAGTATGGATCGACAACTTTGGCGGCAATTTCCCCAGGTGGAACCGCAACTCGTCGCGCTACAAGATTACTTGTTAGCCGCGGTCCAGTTAGATAACCAACCCATCCACAGTAAGATATTAGCTTTATTAAACGCCGGCGGTAAGCTTCTGCGCCCCGGTTACTTTTATTTATTCGCCGCTTTTGGCAATCAGGCCACCCCGGCCCAGCTCCAAGCGGGCGCCGCGGCCTTGGAGATCCTCCACGTGGGCACGCTGATTCACGATGACGTGATCGACGAATCCCCGACCCGGCGCGGCGTGCGCACCATTCAGATGAAGTACGGCCAACGCAACGCCATCTACGCCGGCGACTTCATGTTCACAGCCTACTTCAATCAGGTGCTCAAGTCCACGGCCGACCGCGATCTGATTCAAAACCACATCGATGCCATGCACCGAATCCTCCAGGGCGAACTGAGCCAGATGGCCCTGAACTATCAAGAAGACGTCAGCATTGACGCCTATCTCAAGGAAATTGCAGGCAAGACGGCCGAACTCTTCGCGTTGAGCTGTTATCAGGGCGCCAAGTTAGCGGCGGCCCCGCAAACCGTCAGCGACCACGCCCGCGAGATTGGGCTCGCCATCGGGAGTGCCTATCAGATCCTCGACGACATCCTCGACTACGCCGGTGATCCGCGGAAGACGCGCAAACCGGTGCTGGAAGACCTGCGCTCCGGCGTTTACTCCCTGCCCCTCATTTTGGCGATTCCGCGGGCGCCACGGGACTTCCATCGCCTGTTGAAGAAGAAATCGGCCATGACGACCGATGACATCGCGGCCGTTCAGGCGCTGGTCACCCAACACGCGGGTGTCGCGCAGGCCCGGCAATTGGCCGATAAGCTGACCGACCAGGCGCTGGCTCTGATTGCCCAGTTGCCGGCCGGCCAGAATCAAGCGGACCTGGCGAAATTAACCGGGATGCTCTTACGCCGCGACCATTAGCTCGTAGGCTCCACTATACAGGAATCGTCGGCAGAAGTCGCGTGTTTGCTGGGGCAATCGTCTTTAGCCATTTAAAGGCTGAGCCGCTGACCGATTTTGCCCGGAAATCGTCTCACCTATCCGGCTTTACCGCAAGGGTGTGGCGGCAGACTTTTCATTCCAAATACCACGAGGCTGGGGACTTTTCCCCAGCCTTTTTGCGATCGTTGACGCTTCAACTTGGATGACCCGTCCAACCAATCACCCGCCCAAACACCCACTGTCAGTGTCATCCCCCAACCGAACAGTTCTTCGATTCAACTACTCAATGGCTAAAGACGATTGCGGACCCCTTCGCTTGCGAATATTTCGGCCAATCCGTATCATGACAGTTGAGCCCAGCACTTAATCAAAAAATGTCCGCTTTCAACCAATCGATGAGATAAAGCTCCATTTACCCAATCATCAAAATCGTAACCCACCCATCAGCATGAAAAACACATTCTTCACGTACGACCAGATACAGGCACACACGACACCTGCCCTTAGATCACCCGTCCGAGGGCCAAACGCTGGACTCGATCCACGTTTTACAGGCAACACAAAATCCTCTGACCAACCCAATCAGAGGATTTTTTAAACCATTTAAAACGAACACACATTCGCTACAACTTCATCAATCTTTCCAGTACGCTAGTGACCACGGTCCAAATCGTACAGTGACCGGAACCGCGCGTTATCGCGGTAGAGTTCCGCCGGGGTCCCCTGCATGTCGAAGTGGCCGTCCTCGATGAAGCGGACCTGGTCGACGTGGTTGATGCCGGCCAGATGGTGGGTCACCCAGATGATGGTCTTGTCGTGTAGCACGTCAAAGACCGTGTCCAGCAGGTGTTGTTCCGTGATGGGATCCAGGCTGACCGTGGGCTCGTCCAAGATGATGACGGGCGCGTCCTGTAGGAGAATCCGGGCCAGCGACAGACGTTGCCGTTCGCCCCCAGAGAAGCGACTCCCGGCCTCTTGAACCTGGGTCTGGTAGCCCGCCGGCAGCCGGGTAATCAGGTCGTCTAATTCCACGGCCTTAACCGCCGCCATGACCTCTTCGTCCGTCGCGGCCAAATTCCCAAGTCGCACGTTATTCATGACCGTGGTATTGAACAGATACGGTTGCTGGTCCAGCACGCCAAAGAGCGTGGCCCGCTGATCCTGTAGTCGGGAGATGGGTTCGCCGTTTAGGGTAATCTCGCCACTCGTCGGCGTCTCGTCACCCAGAATTAATTTCAAGAGCGTACTCTTCCCGGTCCCGCTCGGCCCCAGTAAGGCCAGCTTCTCCCCGGGGTGTAGTGTCAACGACAGGTCGTCAATCACCTCACGCTGCGCGCCCGCATAGGTAAACTTCACGTGGTCCAATTTCAATTCTTCCAGCGGGCCAATCTTGGTCTGGGTAACGCGCTGCGGTTCGGCCTCGTCCAAGGCGTTAACCCGCTGAATCGAGCTCTGGTAGACCGGCCACTCGCTGACCCCCTGGCTCATGTCGGCGAAGGGTTCCACCGTTGGAAATAGCGCCAGGCCAAACGCGGCAACCCAGTTGGCCTCCGCCTGGTTGTGGGTAAACATCACGCCGGCCCACCAGACCAGCAGAATGACCGCGGCACCGAAGATGAATTGAATCGCGAAGTTCCGCCACCACTGGAAATGATGGTCGGACCGCCGCAACGATGCAATCTCATCGATGGGGGCGTCCTGCTGGGCCAAGAAGTCTTGCCGGCGACCGGAAATCAACCAGTCCCCTAACCCCAGTACGGCGTCCGTCAATTGGGTGTAGAAGGTCCGCTGAACCTGCCGGGCCTGGAACTCCCGCCGACCGTTGACCGTCACAGACAGTAGCGGCATGAGAATCACAATGACCCCCAGTAAAATCAGCATCAACAGGCCGAACGCCCAGTTGAAATACCCGATACCAATCACCACGAACAGGTACAGTAGCCAGCCAATCACCAACGGAAAGACCGTCCGCAGATAGAGGTTTTCGATGTGGTCGATGTCCTCGGCTAAGATGCTGAGGACATCCCCCGTCTGGTGCGTCTGTCGGATGGCGACCGCCTGTTTCTCCACGGCCTCGTACAGCCGCTTACGAAAGTCGGACACGATCCGCAAGACCCAGTTGTGGCTGGTCAGGCGTTCCGCGTACCGGAAGGCCGGCCGCCCAATCCCGAAGGCCCGCGCCAAGACGATGGGCACGTAAATCATCAGGATGTTGTACGGATGGGTGGCCGCCCGACTGATCAGGTAGCCCGAGTTAAACATCAACGCTCCGCCACAGAAGAAGGTCATGAAGCCCAAGAAGAGCACCAAGACCAGGAGCTTCTTGTAGCGGCGCAGGTAGGGCATGACCCAGTGATCGTGTTTAAATGTCGCAAAGAATCCCTTCATTTGACAGTCGCTCCTTCCATTTCAGACCGTAAGCGAACGTAGGCCCCACCCTGTTGGGCCAGTTCGGCGGGCGTCCCCTGTTGGACGATCTCGCCGTGGTCCATGACCAGGATGTAGTCCATTTCGTTCATCCAATGCAAGCGGTGGGTGGCAAAGAAGACCAGATGGTGGTCGAAGACCGGTAGCATGGTCTGCTTCAACTCGACCTCGGTCTCAATGTCCAGGTGCGCCGTGGGTTCGTCGAAGAGCAGAATTCGCCGAGAGTCGTCCAGAAAGGCCCGGGCCAACGCAATCCGTTGGGCCTGACCGCCACTGACGCCCCGGGCGCCCTCACCAATCGGCGTTTGGAGCCCGTCCGGTAGCGTGGCAATCCAGTCACTTAGCCCGGCCTTGGCCGCGGCGGCCGTGACGGCCTCGTCGCTGGCCGTGGGCGCGTAAAAGGCCAAGTTATCACGCAAGCTCGCGTGGAACAGGTACGGCGCTTGGGGGATGTACACGAAGCTTCGTTGCCAAGCCCGTTGGTCCAGATGGGGCACCGCGGTATCGCGGACCTTAATCTGACCGGCGTCCGGGCTCAAAAAGCCCCCTAGCGTATTAATCAGCGTGGATTTGCCGGAACCCGAGGCCCCAATGATGCCGACCTTCTGAAAGCCTTTAACGGTGAAATTAAGGTCCTTGAGCGTGGGCTTCTGGGCATCGCCGTAACTCACGTTGACGTGTTCCAGCTTAATCTCGTCGCCGTCTTGCCAGACCGGGTCACGTTCTGCCAAGAGCTCCCGGCCGCTGGGCGTCTGCCGTTGTAAGACGTCTAAGACCGCCGTCAACGCGTTCTTGCCATTCAACGTGGCGTGATAGTCGTTGGCGAAGTTACGAATCGGCGCGAAGTAGTCCGGCGCCAGCGTCAGGATGATCAGCGCGGGCAACAGCTGGATGGTGTTGTCCATCAGACCGAACCCCAAGAACACCGCGATAATCGCAATCGACAGGGTCGTGAAGAAGTCCAGGGCAAACGTGGACGTCATGGCAATCGTCAGCGTCGACATGGTCTTCTTGCGGTAGTCCTCACTCACTTGGTAGACGTTGTTAGCGTAGGTCTTGTTCAACCCCAACTGTTTGAGCGTGGGCAACCCCCGCAGCGTGTCCACAAAGTGATTGGACAGCCGCTGGTACCCCGCGTATTGCCGGTCGGCCTTGGCCTGCGCCGCCAAGCCCAGGATAATCATGAAAAAGATAATCAACGGATAGATGGCCAGTAGGAACAGGGCCTCCTTCCACTGAATCAAAGCTATGTAAATCAACACGATCCACGGCGTCAACGATAGGTCCAACACCTTACCGATAATCAACATCAGATAGGTCTGAATCTTGTCGATGCCTTCCAGCCCCATGGTGACCACGTTACCGGTCCCCTTCTGGGCGACGACACTGGGTCCCAGGTCAAAGAGTTTGGCCATGAACTGTTTGCGCAACGTCTTGGTGGTCGTTTCCACGAAGGGATACAGCAGCCAGTTCTTCGCCAGGGTCAGGAAATGCCGCGCCAGAAAGGCCACGGCGAACCAGGCTAGCGGCATCACAATCGTCCGCACCGATTTTAGTTGCCACAGGTTCACGATGGCCACCGACAGGTACTTCGCCTGAAAGATAATCATGAAGGCCTGAACGAACGTCAAGACCGCCATGATGGCCGCCGCGGGCTTGACGCCTGGAAATTTAAACACCCGTTTATCAATCAAAATAACGCCCCCTCTAAACAAGTAAGTCTTACTGCTATGATACAGCTTTCACCGTTAATTTTCGAGCGCTTACATTCGCGGTTACTCGGGGAATTCCCCGCTTACATCCCCGCCAACGAAAAAGGATGCCGCCCGAAGACGACATCCCCGAAATCAAGTTTTAATGACTACGCGCTTTGCTTAGGTGACGCCAAGCGCTTGTAGAAGACCCAGTAACTCCAGATGAAGTAGACCAGCACGATTGGCAGGATGCTAAACGTGAGAATCGTCATCAGGTGCAGCGTGTAAGGCGAGTTCGATGAATTCTTAATCAGAAGCGAGTTGGCGGGATTGTTGGCAATCATGACCCGTGGGAATAACCCGTTGAAGATCAGAACCACCACGCTGATGAGCGACAGGCCACTGCCGATAAAGGACAGCCACTCATGGTTCCCCAGCACGCCCCAGTAAGCCAGCACCGTGAAGATGACCAGTGCCACGACAATCGCGGTGGTGGTCATCGGCTTCTTGTCGAAGAAGTCCGTGGAGAAGAACAGGAGAATGGCGAAGACCACTTCACCGGCGAAGAGCACCGGATAAAGAATCTTGTTCCAGGACAGGGCCCGATCGCGCAGGCTCCCGGAGGTCTTCAGGCGAATGAAGTTCAGGCCGTGAACCAGGCAGAGGACCGTGACGGCCACCCCACCGACGATGGAAAAGAGGTTGACGTAATCGCCGAAGTGGGCGGTCATGTCCCCGTTCTTATCGATCGGCATGCCGGCAATCATCGCAGTGAACAGCATCCCGAAGAGAAATGCCGCACAGAAGCTGCCAATGGTAGCGGCCCATTCCCAGAAGTTCCGCCAGGTATCCGTTTTCATGTTGGCGCGAAATTCGAAGGACACGCCCCGGAAAATCAGAGCGGCTAGAATCAGGAACAAGACCAGGTAGAATCCGGAGAATAAGGTGGCGTACCACATTGGGAAGGACGCGAACATCGCCCCGCCGGCCGTGATCAGCCAGACTTCGTTACCGTCCCAGTGCGGGCCGATGGTCTTGATGACCACGTCGCGTTCGTCACTGGTCTTGGCGAAACTCTTCACCAACATCCCGACACCGAAGTCGAACCCTTCAAGGAAGAAGAACCCACTGAACAACACACCAATTAGAATGAACCACAGGAATTGTAGGTTAGTCATGGTTGAACGCCCCCTTCGAGTAAGGATCTAACTCTTTCGTATCACCTGCTGAGTAGCCATCCGTGTTCTCGGCGTCCGGACCAGCCTTTAACGTCCGGTGGCAGAGGATAATCATGACTAATCCCATGATGGCAAACATCGCGAAGTAAACAATGTTGGTCGTCAGCAGCGAGGCCACGGAAACATTTGGCGAAACGGCATCGGCAATCGTCAGTAAGCCGTAGACAATCCATGGGTAACGCCCAAATTCGGTGACGAACCAACCGGCCGTGTTGACCACGAACGGTAGCCACAGGCACAGCCCTAAAATGTAGAGGAACCAGCGTTGCTTCATAATCAGTTGCGAGCGTTTACGGTTGAAGATTAAGCCCACGATAGCGAGTAAGGCAAACAGGGCCCCAGCACCTGCCATGATCCGGAAGCTCCAGAACAGCGTCTTAGTTGGGACGTAGTAGTTCATGTCGCTGCCGAACTTCTTATCGTACTTCGCGTGCATGTCCTTGTTGACTTGATTCATGCCTTTAACCGTCCCGGTCGTCTTGTGATAACTCAATAAGTTCAAGACGTACGGCACGTCGACGGACCAGGTGGTCTTGTGTTGCTTCGTGTCAAACCCGGAAACCGCTGCCCATTCACCCTTGTTGGTCGAGTTCTTGTAGAGCCCTTCCATAGCGGCGAACTTCATTGGCTGATTGTTAATCAGGTAACGGGTCTGTAGGTCCCCACTGGCAATGGAGCCCAGCGAGAAGATTAACCCAATCACCAGCGCCACGTTTAATGACTTCCGGTAGAAGCCGACGTGGTCTTTCTTCAGTAACCGCCAAGCCGAGCAGCCGGCGATTACGAAGGCAGCGGTTACAAAAGCCCCGAAAATGACGTGTGGAAATTCATTCCACAGCTGGGGGTTGCCGACCACCTTACCGAAGCTGACCATTTGCACGTGACCAGTCTTTTGGTTGATGATGTAGCCCAAAGGATTTTGCATGAAACTGTTGGCCGCCAAAATCCACAGGGCAGATAGTGAAGACCCGAACATAACGAGCCAAATAAAGAGTGTGTGGACCCACTTGTTAAAGCGGTCCCACGTGAACATCCACATCCCGATAAACGTGGATTCCAAGAAGAATGCGGCCAGGGCTTCGATGGCTAATGGTGCCCCGAAGATGTCCCCCATGAACCGGGAGTACTCGGACCAGTTCATCCCGAATTGGAATTCTTGAATAATACCGGTAACCACCCCGACGGCGAAGCTGTAGAGGAACATTTTGCCCCAGAACTGCGCCATCTTCTTGTAGTCCTCATCACCTTTGATGGCGTACATGGTTTCCATGACCGCCACCACGAAGGCTAACCCGATTGAAAATGGAACGAAGAAGAAATGAAAGACAGTGGTCATTCCAAATTGGAATCGCGCTAGGCCTAGGATATCCAGACCAAGATTTAGCATTTTTCTAACCTCCCCAAACGTTATTAGTGTAAATAAATAATTGCTGTCTTGAGTTCATTATATCTAGTGATAAGTGAATTTTCAATGGTTGACTACTAATATCCCCAAAGATGATGGAATATATTCGAAATTCATGTGATCTTTGTTCGCTGACTTTCGTAACACTTATGAAAAAGTGTGTCAGACTGGTGAAAAATAATGCATGCGCTTTCAAATTTAACGCGGAAATTGGGCAAAGTCGTGCTAAAATAAAGATAAGTAATTGGTATGAGGAGGTTTTCAGCATGACAGAACGCGTACTTGCCCTACAACCCTTAACGGCGGAACAACGGGCCCAATTGGAACAGACCGGCGCAGAGATTGTGACCGCGGCGGACTGGGAGAACCAGGCGCCCATCACCGCTATCTTTGGCTGGGATCACGAGGTGGGCCCGGCAGCCTTGATGGCGCCGAATAACCAGGTGAAATGGATTCAAACGGTCAGTGCCGGGATTGACTACCTGCCACTCGACTGGATTAAGGCGCACAACGTCCAGGTGACCAACGCCAGCGGGGTCTATTCCCCATCAATCGCGGAATCCACGATTGGCTATTTGCTGTATTTCATCCGCGGCTTCAATGAAGCGGTGAAGAATCAGGCCGGCCACTTCTGGCAACAGCCGGAACGCAATGACTTGGGCTTGTTGGCGAGTCAAAAAGTGGTGATTTACGGGACCGGTAGCATTGGCCAGGCGATTGCCAAGTTGTTAAATGGCTTCGGTAACCAGCCATACGGCGTGAACCGCTCCGGGCATCCGGTAGACGGCTTCAAGGACACGGTGAGTCTGGCCGACGACCATACTTTATTGAAGGATGCCGACGCGGTGATTAACGCCATGCCCGCAACCAGTGCCACCGTACACTACTTCGATGACGCCTTCTTCAAGCAATTGGACGGGCTCAATGTCTTCATCAACGTGGGCCGCGGCAAGTCGGTGGACCAGCAGGCGTTGATGAACGCCCTGCTCTATCAAAACGTGCTGCACGCGGCGCTAGACGTCTTCGAGGAAGAACCGTTGGACAAGAACTCCCGGCTGTGGGATTATCCGAACGTCTTGATCACCCCGCACCAAACCGGATTTGCGAAGGAAAACACCAAGCCCGTACTGGACATCTTTAAGAAGAACCTGACCAGTTGGGTGGCCGATGGTAGTTTGCCGGTTAATTTGACGGATGTGGCGTTGGGATACTAAGTAACTTGTGAACAAGAGAAAATGCACTAGCTCAAAAAGAGCTGGTGCATTTTTTCCTTTGTACCTTTCCGAAATCTCGGGACAGCGAATATAAAAATGTCTCCGCAAGAATGAGAGCATTACTAGCCTTCATTTAAAATAGTCAATGAATTTGCGTAGTCATACGAAATCAGTTCTGCATTCTCATTATCAATCCAAGCCTCTTCCTTGTGGGAGAAAGCGGCGATTGACTTGGCAGTCATACCCTTAAAGCGCTTCAACGTGGCATGCATAACTGCTAACTCTTCCTTTGAGAACAATTCTGCATTAAAGTCTGCGTTGGACGCATAGTAACTCCAATCATATTGACCTACACTAATTTCCTTCTCAACGATAAGCTTAGCGCTCTCCATGGATCCATACAACAAACTATATTGATCCGGAACCGGGCCATGAGGGAGCCGCGCATAAGAAACCCCGCTTATTGAAACCGTGTTACGTGCAAAATGGGTAAAATCCGCGTAAAACAACAGTTTATTGAGTTTGGTCTTCGTCAGTTCTGGCACATTAATCACGAAGTATAAAACCATATTGGAAAACTTTTTTAAATCAAAGGCATTATATCCCGAAAATTCGGAGTAATTAATGTCCGTAAACAGTGCATTAATTCCCTTTTCAATGAATTTCTTCGATTGTTCTACTCCGGAAATACCAACGTTTTCTTCAAATGCCGCCTTACCGCGCTCAGTCATTGCTTCCTTAGAGGTATCATACAACGGTTGCGCCACATCAGGATCCGTCTCTAAGGCCAGCAATATCTTGTTATTCGCCACTGAAGGCAATGAGCCCGTTTCATAAGTGGCAATGGTCGTCGCGCTCCATCCTAAGAGGGTCGCGAAGTCTCTTTGACTTAAGCCAAACGAATGACGCACTCTTTTAATGCGCTCAGGAGAAATGATACCATGCTTCCTTCGGTATTCATCGAATGCGCTTAAAATTGCTTGATTATCAAGCTTTTCATCGAATACTTGTTCACCACTATCTACGTCAAAGCGGGCACTCGTCACAACATCAACCTTTTCTCCGCGGATAGTGTAGGACTCATCTACCGACTTTACTTCCGTTTTCATTAATATCGCCCCCCATTAATCGTAAATTGTTTCATGAAATGAAATGACCTTGGCATGTCCATTCATGAGTTTTAATTTTATGTATAAGCGCTTTTCAGTTTCGCCATTTTTATAGAAAACCCACAGGTATTCACCTGGTCTATCTCTATCCCATTCTGGTCCCTTAACGTAATCACCAGGCGTCAGTTTCATGAGTACAATTTTAATTGATTCGGGCGTCATTTCAGTTACCTGAGCGTATGCCACTCTACGTTGAACAATTTCCCAGTCGCCGTGACTGAGGGCTTTTTTAAAGTCTTGCAAGAATCGTCGAATTGTCGCTTCACTAGCTGAACCCATGGCCATCCCCCACCCTTATGTCTACAGTTATCATATCACTGCTACAAATTTGTAGCAATAATTACGAATCAACAAAATGTTTAAGTCTGGTTTCACACAATTGATAAGCGTCGTGCTCCTAACCGGACGGTATTAAATGTAACTTTTAAAATGCCAGGCATGCCCAATAAAATGCGGTATCCGGTCAATGCTGGAACTAACGATTCAATTCCAGCAAAGCTCATCTAAGATGTTAGCCATCTTTAAATTGTCAAAATTCTATTTTACGTGATTCACAATTGTTTCGCTTACTTAGCATGCCTGATACCGTACCCATAAACATAATTATATTCCCATCTTTTTGCGGCTTTACAAAATTAATACAAAGAATCTACATCCCCGATACATTCGTTTGATAATCTAATGCTTGTCATAAAAAATCACTGACCCAATTAGGAGGAGTCTCACCCATGTATCGATCAACTATTGTCAAATCTCTAAGCCTCGCCGGCGTCGTTCTCTCGCTGATGAGCGTCGGGGTCTCGAGCGCTAGTGCCGCTACCAACGCCCAAGCCTCACTGGCCACGGAGACGCGAGCCACGGGAAACCGGACGACCAATAGCCAGACCGACCCCATCATCCAGTCTCGCCTGACCAAAGACGAGATGGCCGAACAGATTGCCCTGTACGGCAACGTCAACGATACCTTGGTCAAGTTATCCGGAACCAAGAACACCCGCGACATCGGCGGCTACAAGACGACTAACGGCCAGTTCCAGATTCGGCCGCACCGCCTGTTACGCTCGGACAATCTGAACAAGATTAACAATTCCGATAAGCACATTCTCGCGGCGAATTACCACGTGACGTCCATCGTCGACTTCCGGACCGATGGCCAGATTAGCGGCCTGCCCGACCAACACATCGCCGGCGTGGACAATACCAGTATTTCCATCCTGGGCGAAAAGGCCTACACCGACAGTGTCGCGCTGAGCCCGGACTTCGCCGGTGACGGCGGCTTCTACGTCCAGCAGCTGGAATTCGGCCAATCGGCGATTCAGGGTTACAACCACTTCTTGAATATGCTGCTGCAAAATAACTACGCGACCCTCTACCACTGTTCATCGGGTAAGGACCGCACGGGGATTGCCACAGTGCTGATCATGTCGATTCTGGGGATGGATGAACAGACCATCACGAATGACTTCATGCAATCCTACCAAACGGGCCGAACGGTGAAGCTGGCTTGGCTCAAGGAATACTTCCGTGAAATCAAGACGCGCTACGTGACGATGAACCGTTATATCACCAACGTCATTGGCTTCTCCCGGCCACAACAAGAAAAGCTGCGGGCCATGTACTTAGTCTCAACCGATGGCACCAATAAGGCCTACCAGGAAGGCGATAAGGTCATGCCGGATCCCGTCCCAGCACCGGCTAAGCCTAAACCAACACCGGCCCCTACTCCGGCACCAACCCAACCAGCACCGACACCGGAACCAAGTAAGCCGGCACCCCAGCCCAACCCGGAACCGGCCAAACCAACGCCGGCGCCCGCGCCGACGCAACCGACTCCCGCACCTAGTCCGGCGCCAGCCAAACCAATGCCGGCACCCGCGCCACTTCCAACGCCAATCACCCCGGCACCTTTCCTGACGCCGGCATTGACGCCAGCGGCGAACGCGACGACCGCAAGCCAACCTCACAAACATAAAAAGGTCAAGAAGGCCAAGAATAAGATTGTCTCCAGTAAGAAGCTAAGCACCAAGTACACTTACCGGCTGAAGGCCCGTAAGCAATTATTCAAGGACGCTCATCTGCAAAAGTCCCTGGGCAAGACTACTAAGAAGCACCAACGGACGACGTGGAAGTTAACCAACGTTGAACGTATCAAGATTAAGGGTAAGACCCACACCTACTACAAGGTTAAGGACCATGCCGGGCACAAGGGCTGGATTCTGAAGGCTCATGTGGTTAAGGTTAAGTTGCATCAGGTGAATCACCAACGCTAGTAAATAACCACCTACGATTAGCTTTAAATTTACAACTTGACACTTACTTGGCCTAAGATCAATCGTTTTTCAGTAGCAACAGTAGCCTAATATTACATGAAAGAGATGGATTCATGCCATCTCTTTTTTCTTTACCGCTCAAATTCTCCTCATCAATACCGGTTGACAAAGAGCCGAAAAGTATTGAACGGCATGACTCCGGAAAATTAAAGGTCACCAGAAGCATGTCGTTCATAAAATAACGTAAATTTTCAATTATTTAACTGCCTACTTGATAAGGAATAGCCTCTACTTATCAACTATCCAATACGCTCTTTTAATGTTCTTTGAAGGCTTACTGCAATCTTCGTCAAGCAGTATGCGATAACAACAGTTGCAATATATTCCAGCAGCATAATGATTATTGAACTTCTTCCACCTATTATTCTATTTAAAACCATTAACAGCAAAGGATGAAACAAGTATATTCCATACGCGTGCTTACCAATTTTAATAAGTAGCCGAGTTGTAATATTCCATGACATAAATATCATGACCATAATTATTGAATAAATGATTACGGAACCCTTCATCGAAGTCATCAAATCCACAATCTTTAATGACGTTATGCCCCTTAGTAATTTCATTTCAAGCAACAGCAGAGCGAACGACAAAATCATCAATACTCCCAAAATAAAACGAATCCTTACCGATCTTAATCTTGGTGTCACTTTATCGAAGTTCAATCCAATCCATATTCCAAACGAAAAGTAGACAATCCAACTGAACACGTTTGGACCTCCCCACCAGGATAAACTCCCATTAAAAATACTAACATACATACTCAGAAGCGTTACCACGAGAGTAGAAAACACCCCGAACCCATAACGGCTGACTCTAAGAAAAAATGGATACGTAATGTAAAGGAAAAACAACAGCGGGACATAATACATGTGATATTCACTACTCCCAAAAATGAATACTTGCACCATCGTCTTTAGATTAAGCTTAATGCTTCCTCGCAAAATATGTAACGCAAAATAAATGACTGACCAGCTTAAATAGAGTGGTAAAATTTTCCGAGATCTTTTAATTAGAAAATTACCATAACCATTTTTTAAGGAGTCAGTAATAGTTAGTCCCCAACCAGATAAAATCAAAAAAACTGGAACAGCAAAGCGGCCTACCTGATTAAGTACAACGGCTGGTGCACCGACAATCATATAGTACCCAGACACATGAATTAAAATGACTCCTAAAATTGCGAGGCCTCTGAGAGCATCAAATGGCAAATACCTTTTCATCATCATCTTCCTTTCAAACTAAAGTCAATTACCATTGAATAAGCTACTTTCCAAACAAAAGGCCAAAACAAGCATGCAGAATTCCACATTCGGAAATCATCTTCCAATGGTTAGCCTAGTCCTTTAAACGTTCGTATTGTTTTACCACTATTTCGAGTGCATATTACTATAGATTGGTTGCAATATAGAAACTTATTTTAATCAATTAATTCCGTATATTAAAAAATTATGTCCTAAAAAATTCCCGGAATTGTCAAATCAAGTGCAACACTCAGTAGAATAAACACAAGCATGGAACTTATACATTTAGTGCAATGTCATTGGTGTGAAGAGC
This sequence comes from Levilactobacillus sp. HBUAS70063, assembly GCF_038374745.1. Taxonomy (NCBI): domain Bacteria; kingdom Bacillati; phylum Bacillota; class Bacilli; order Lactobacillales; family Lactobacillaceae; genus Levilactobacillus; species Levilactobacillus sp. HBUAS70063. The sequence continues at coordinate 132,866 of NZ_JBANSM010000006.1, forward strand.
CGGTAAGCTTCGCTGGCACTCAGGTAACCGAGTGATTTCCTAAGCCGATTGTTCAAAGCGTCCTGAACTTCAGAGATATAGGCATCTGTGTAGTTCTTCATGGACTTGCCTTTAGGCATGAACTCACGAATTAAGCCGTTTTGATTTTCATTACTGCCACGTTCCCAAGGCGAGTATGGATGGGCAAAATAGATCTGTGTCCTTTGAACTTGATCGAGTAAAGAGAATTCACTCCCATTGTCAAACGTGATGGAATGAAACTTCTCAGCACCGTATTCATTAACGACAGCTTGAAGGGCGTCACGACAAGTTTCAGCGTGACGATCTGGGATCTTGACGATGATTTCAAAGCGGCTCAAGCGTTCTGTCAAGGTCATCACAGCGGGCTCACTAGCGACTCGTTTACCCTTGACTAAATCACCTTCCCAGTCACCAAGGCCTAAGCGTTCGTTGACGACGTCTGAACGCTCATCAATGGATGTTCCCAAGTTCCGCTTATTCGTGCGATCATGGGCCTTTCGAGGGCTTTTAACCCGGCGTCGGAGTTTAACTGGCAAATCAGTATTGTCTAAGTTAAGCATGCCTTTGTCGATATATCGATAGACTGTTGGTGTTGAGGGACACGGATGGCCTGGATGGTTACGCCGAAATCGGTGGACAAAGCTATCAATACTGTCAACGCGGACAGTTTTTTTGAGGGCTAGACACAGCATTGAGAAGAACAGCCAGCACCGCTGTAAAAGTCCCTTAGAACGGCAGTTAGCACGGTGTTTAAGGTAGATAGCTTGGCCGGCATCAGCGTAATATTGATAGTACGGTAAATAGTCTGAATTAAGTTGACGAACCGTGCCACGCTTGAGCTCACGACTGATCGTACTGGGGCTTCGGTGGAGTCGTTTAGCAATCTCGCGAATAGAATAATGATCTTCATGAAATGCTTGAATCGCGCCTCTTTCAGCTTCCGAGAGTTGTTGGTAGTTATGAATAGTGGTAATATTTAATTGGGTCATGGAGATACTTCTTTCTTTTTAGTGTGGTACTAAAAGTGTAGGTCTCCATGGCCTATTTGTATACTCTCATCGGTGTTGCACTTCAATTTTAAATCCGGGTAATTAATCTAATTCATTATTTTGCTCAAAACATTGGCAAATCTAGAATAATATTTCTCTTCATAAAATTTATCAATTGGAAGTATTTGCCATTTGCTCATTACAATTACTAACGTGGGTTTATGCGATAACATATACATAAATGTATCTATGAACTGTAAGACTTTAAGCTTCTTATCATGTAACACTATTTTTTCACTCTTATCGTCAATTTGACCCAGCCACGTTTTATCTACGCTTCCGCCTGGCAAAAACAACTGCATCTTCTCTTTACCATCATAATTATTAAGTAGTCCGGTTAGAACTGTCTCCATGCCACCATGTCCTGTCAAAATAGGATATGTGAGTACAACGCTTTTATTCACTTTTTCTTCCCTCCACAATAAAAACCATACAAATCCCTAACTCTTAGAGTAAATCTAAAACTAGTCTTCGATTACAAACATAAAGATGAAATTATTATCTGTTTGAAGACGTTACCGATCAGGTTCTCTATAAAAGACTTAAAACACAAAATCAAAAAAACTCTATTATTATATAATCAAATATAAAGTAAAGACACAATTACGAATACCGCAAAAAGGCACCGTATCTATCAACTCACTTAAAGAATCCTCAAAATATCTTTAATATGCATTGTTGATCACTGCTGAAGACGAATTCTCACTATTATTATCATTGGTTGTAGTGGCATTATTTGTACTAGTAAAAACTGCTATTGTTCCAGTCTTTTTAAAGGACAGTCCCAGTCCTTTTCGAACATAATTAGTAACTCATTGAAGCTCTTTCTTATGCATAACTTCCATATCTTGCCCATTCAGCTCTTTGCCATGACCTTGAAGGTGAGTCTCCTTAACCACCTTATCAGCAGAACGATAATTCTTGGCTAACTCAGTTAAGTTATCAAAACTCAGATCGGTCTGAACCTGACTAGACAACGAATCCAAGAAGGATTGGTTCAACAACGTTGAGATTGAACCAATCTTTTTAACCAAAGCCATTAGAACAGACCATTGCCATGTTTGTCGTCCATAATCAAGGGCTGGATTCTGAAGGCTCATGTGGTTAAGGTTAAGTTGCATCAGATGAATCACCGAGGTTAACAGGGAACTCGATAACTTAGAAAAAATGTATTATTTATAAAAGGTGAGAATTGAGGGGCCTCCCTCGATTCTCACCTTTTATTATCGACTAGAAATTATTTAATGGCCGCATCGTTCAATTGCTTCGTCGTGAAGACGGCAGCCTTACCAGTCGTCTTGTGAGACAGGCTCAAACCTTTACGTGCTTTGTTCGTAACACGTTGTAATTCAGACTTCTTGATGACCTTCATGTTAGCGCCATTCAACTTCTTCATGGTACCATGAAGAGCAGTCTTAGAAACCGTCTTGGTTGCACCACGGTAGTTCTTAACCAAGTTGGACATCTCGTTGAAGTTCATGTCCGTCTTAACGGCACCAGCCAAGGAATTGATAAATTGTTGGTTGAATAACGTCTTGAACGTTGCATTCTTCTTCAACACTGCAGAAAGCACAGCTTGTTGACGAGCTTGCTTCCCGGCGTTAGTTCCCTTAGGATCAGCCTTGTAAGAAGCAACATAGGCCAGAACCTTGTTACCGGTCAAGTGGGTCTTAACGCCCTTCTTGAACTTGTAACCGTAATTAGAGAACGTAGCGCTAGACTTAACCGTAACGCCACCACCCTTGGTAACAACTTGCTTCAAGCCACTAGGCTTAGCCACAACATAAAAGTCAACAGGCACGTTTAACATGTTCTGAGTCGTGTTAATCGTACTCTTTGTTCCGCCCCAAGCATAAGCTGACTTAAACTTAGAAGGTGCCTTCTTAGTGTAGCCGGAAACACGTGTGGCCGTCATATGAGGAATACTTGTCACCGTAGTCTTCTTTTGTGAGGGGTTCAATGTAATCAGCATTGCACTATCTGCACTAGTCTTACTATCCGCACCGACAACCAATAAGGAAACAGGCTTCTTCTTATTGACTTGCTTAACGACATTACGTTGCTTAGCAGCCGCCGTCGGAACGAACGAACTGTTAACAGCATTCTTGATGCTTCTGTAACGGGTCATCCCATAGGCTGAACCTCCAAGTAACAAAACAAGTGTTCCTAAGAGCACTGAATTTCTCAACGTGTGCTTCTTCTTTTGCATATAAAACTACCTTTCCTTATGTAAAAATTAACCACTAATCCGACAACCTAGTCCATCGGAATCCAACTTAGCATCAGTACAAAGTCTTGTTAGGCAAGACAATTTACAAACCGCATCGGTATAACCTCTAGTCCGCCTAATGGTGTGTCAACGAACTCCGCTTGCTAAGTCATCTACTAACTGATCAACTCTACAATTTTTATTCAAACTAAGTGGCAAATCGCAACCTTAGACATAGAATTGTGTTGAAGAATAAGATTCAACAGGAATAACTATAACATCTACAATTATACTTCTTATTGATTATTCTCACAACACTTTCTGCATCAATTATTCATGCCATTGTTTGAATTCTCGACACCATTCGATGGCTCCAACCTACCATCGACCAATACCTCCACCTATTTAATTCGAAAGAAGTCCTCCTTTGAATAAGTCAAACTCGATTCCCAAACAAGAACCCGAAACAATCATGCGGAATTGCGCGTTCGAAAGTCATCTTCCAATGGTTAACTTAGTCCGCTAAGTATTCGCGTTAGTTTACCACTGGCTCGAGTACAAATTACCACAGACCGATTACAATTATAGATAATTCTTTTAACTAATTAATTCCGTATATTAAGAAATATGGTCTAAAAATTTCATCCAAATCTTGTTGTTGCGCTAGTGCTACCATAACTTCTTTGCTAAGCTGAATCATGGAGAAATCCTCTTATGTCCTATGAAGTGTGTGATTGCCAGCTGTCATAAGGGGAAGGCTTCACCTTTTCAATTGCTTGTTTTTCCATTTACACATAATTATTTAAACACTCAAAAACCCAATAATCGAAGTCCTTAAGAATACGACTTTCTCACCTATTGTGAACATCACCTGCTCGAAGATCTTCTTCCGACGCTTTACAGCACGCTATAAGCTAGCTATCAACATTATAGCGACTACGTACATTGGCACTCTTATGATTCTACTGAAACAATTTGTGGACAATTTCTAATCAATTACTTTCAATATATCTTTTACTGGCTTTCTTGCTGATTTAGCAACTGTCACTTTACTTTTCGCGTAACCAATCGCGATAAACGCTATTAACACTTCTGAGGAAGGAATACCTAAAATAGCCCTTATTTTTCGCTGTTCTTCATTGGGTTGCATCGCATTAAGAATACACGATGCTAGTCCAACATAAGTAAGTGCAAAATCAAAGTTCATTAAAAAAAGCCCTCCGTCAATATAAGCCTCATTTCTTTCATAACTACCAACAAAAGCTCTTTGATCAACTGTTACCATGCACAACACTGGCGGTATATCATACCCCTCAAATCCCTTTTGGAGATGTAATAACTGGGATATTTTGTCTCCATTACTTATCATATAAACCTGCCATGGCTGTCTATTGCAAACAGAGGGGGTCTTTAAAGCCAAATTCGTTGCTTCCACAAGTAATTCTGGGTTCACCTTATCACTTAAGAATTCGCGCTGAGAAACCCTATAAGTTTCAATCTCTGAGAAATTCATATTTTCTGTTAGCCTATTGCTATGTTCTTCAACACCCGATATAGCAGTGCCCCTATCTATTTCAGATTTCGAAAACAACCTGTCAAATAGTGGTGTACTAATGCCCCTACTTTCATGTTTTTCCTTATACGCTTTTAAAACTGAAATTGCATTCTGGTATGCAAATAGACTTGGGTTAAGTCCTAATTTACTAAACTCATTTAAATTATCTCTTAAACCAAGCAAGGCACTTTTTCCAAAATTATATCGAAATTCAGGATGACTTAGCCCTTTTTCTAAAGCATGACTGTGAAAAATAAGTAACTCTTGTACACCTTTAGCGGAATTTCCAACGTAACGAAGATTCGAATTTTTCACATACTTTCTAGCATCCTTATAATACTCTCGTTTTACGCGGATATGTCCTCTAATTTCTCTAAGTTGCTCTAGCAACGGCTTTGGAATAATCTCTTTTATCTTTTCTTTCAATGAAATCTCTCCTTATTGGTCAAAATTTCTATTTGCAATTATCAAATAAGCGTGCTTATTCACCTAAGTCTCCCCTCCGTAACTCATTAATCTAGATAAGTCCATCTTTCCTTCTTAATTTTATTATTAACCACTGCCCATGCACCATACCAAAATCGTATCCATTTCCAACAATATGCTGATAACTCTCTTCAAACACGTCCTTTTCAAAGATTTATTCTCCGTTAAGTCAGTGCTTAATCATGCTCTTAATTAAACTCTTTTCATAAGAATTAGCGATAAACATCAAGTAAATCACCATGTAAAACACAACATATATCCCACCAAATAGGATAAAAACAAGAATTGAATTAATGCGCACATATCTTTGAACAAGCAATAACGCGACCACCACAATCAAAAATGGTATGCATGTGCTCAAAATACTTCTCCAATAAAATATCATATTTAAATGTATTTTCTTTTGATAATACCAGTTCATAAGTATACCATTGGCGCATAAAATACTGACAACATATCCCAGCGAGGCCCCTATTAATCCAAAATAAATTGAACCCAAAATCGTAATTACAATATTAACCATAGCAAATATAATGTACACTATTGAACGAAACATATGCTTATTCATCGCTCGCTGAATCTCAATGCCTATATTCTGTGATAAAGGAATGATTGATGGTAGCACCATAATAATAACTAGAATGTAAGCCTCTGAATTCTCAGATCCCGCCCACAAATCAACAAAATATTTGCCTACCACTACAAATCCACCGAACACAAAAAACAAAACAGACATTTGAATCCTACCTATTTTTACCATTAATTCTGTTAATACATCATTACTCTCATGAGAACTCACTAATTCATTAACTCTCGGAACAAACACGTTCGATAAAGAGGTAGACAACATAAAAAACATATTTTTTACTTGAACAGCGATAGCGAAGGTTGCAACCATTCTTGCCCCTCTGAACATACCCAAAATAAAATTCGGCACATTATTATTCACTAAATCAACAATTTGATTGAGGAAAATAAAAAATGAAAAGGCTCCCAGTTCTTTTAGTAACCCAAACGGTAAATTTGAAAAACTAAACTTCATGTTAAGATGAACCAAACAGTAGCGCACATTTAAAAACATAAATAGTGTTGTAACAAGAAGCTGTGTAATTACTATTGACAACACACCAACCCCAACAAGTACAAGTGGCACACAGATTAGTGGGACAAGAAACGTTTGCATTAATTGTCTCCCCTGTTGAAACGTAAAGCGTTGATTAACTGTAATGTTAGAATCAAAAACAGACGAAATAAACGTCACAGCTACATCAATCACCATTACACTCATTAAATATCTTGTTAAAAGCAACTGATGGGGGGTGAGACTTTTGTTAAATAAGTGATTTACATTAGCCACCAATGCGATACCTATCAAAAGTGAAAGCAGACTAATTCCCAAAAATATTAGAAGATACATACCATTTAACTTTTCTATCTTTCTTTTATCTTTTTTCACTTTGTATGCAATGTAAAATCTCACATAAGCACTTGAAAACCCCATAGAAAGTAAGCTTAAGCTCACCATTACAGAGTTTGTCATCTGAAACAAACCATAATTAGCTTGCCCTACAAACCTTAGAAGAAAAGGCGTATACATAAACGTTACCAAGTTCTTCATAACTATATTAATGTATGATAAAAATGCGCCTAATCTTCTCTCCTTATTCATTTATCGAACTCTCATCCTTCCACAAAGAGTAATCGCAGCTTCACAAAACTGTTGATATTGCTCAAGCTGAACTGTATTAATAAAATATATTTATCTTACTTTCTTAAATTATTAACTTTATCTAACTTTTTACATTTAAATTCAACACGCTGTGACACAGCCCCAAAATTAAACACTGATGTCACCCAAATAATTACAAGCGTTGCTAACATTTGAACAGTCGTTAACCCAAACAACTCATTCAAATAAGATCGAAATGCCACATAAACCACAGTCCACAGCAATACCATAACTAATGTTAAACCTTACAAAGAAGAAGAGAAGACCAATCTTTCTTTTTCGAATTTAACTAAACCTTGCATGTACACTCCAGCATATAAATTCATTGAAACGATTACCGTAATTACACTGAGCCAAGAACTGAATACACTATATTGCCCATATTCCGCTGCCGTGAGTAATCGTGTGAAAATTGGTGTCGTAATTATAGAAATACCACGTTGCATAAATGCACAGATTAAAAAACAAAATGATGCTCGCACCTGTACCGGCAAACCTTTATATTTTTTTATTAATGCCATACTAATCGTCTCACATCATTTTTTCTACTTTATTCAAACTGCTTCTCAGAAATTTTAACGACATTTTCTTTTCCCTCATCAAGGACAAATTAACTTTGCCATAATCAATTCTATGATCTACATTTGTATTGACATCATGCCATCTAGATAACAAGTCAAAATCATCGAGTAACGTATCAAGCCGTGAATCCATTGAGGGGCCAATATTGTTTCGATGAAACACCTCAAATTTTTTTTCAAATATTATTGAAAAAACACAAGCATGAAAAGAATCTGTAAACACAAACTCTGCTTGTCTAATCACATTAAGAAACGACTCAGGACCTGATTCCCATAGTTTTACGTCACTACGATCTCCTAATCGCTTTATTTTCAAATGCCTTTCCCGTGCAAAATCCTGAATATATGCGCGATCGTCAGGCTGCAAATTATCTAAAAAATAAAGTGCTATATACTTGTAAGCATAATTAGGCTGACTAATCGTCAGACTTTCCCAATCTTTTCTATCAATTAGAAGCGTTGGATCTAATACTACTGTCGCTGAACGATCAGCCAACTGTGATACCAATTGCACACCTGATCTTTCACGAACAGATATAGTAGTTATTCCCTTTAATCCCCGACGATAGAGTTCATGATATTTTGATGGTATATTTTCTACACCAAACGATGCCGCATAACTTATTTTTGGCTTTTCAGAAAATGATGCAAAATCAAGCGCAGAAAAACTACTGAAATCATAGTTCCACACTTGATCACTACCTATCACATAACAATCAAAATCACGATCGAAGTTAAAGTCTAGTGTTGTCTCGTCGATCGTAAAACTTGTTTCATGGATATATCTATCAGTAAAATTTTTAAAATTGGACTCCCGAATACCATCAATCTCATCATTATTTTTTTTCTCTAGTTTAATTCGATCAGTCATCTTTTTTAAAAAGGTACCAGTTGTTAAACTATCAAAAATCCTTTGAGGCAATGAATTTTGTACATTCGTTAGGTTCTTTATTGTTGTTACTTCATTACCCATACTCTCTAACACTCTTTGGAGCGCATAATTCTGTAACCGATTGCCATAGTTTTGGTATCCAACAATTGTGACAATTGCAATTTTCATGTAATTCTCCTTCCAAATGTGCCTAAACGGTTGACTTCAAAAGATAGTAAAATCTACTCTTCACAATGTATGTCTTAGCCTTATAAATCAAAGTAGCACTTCTAAAACTATATTTAGCAATGTTTACAACCATTTTATCAAATCGACTAGGTTCAAAATGTCTTTGAAATTTCTCCTGTTTTCTATATGTCTGCCTCAACTCTTTAAACGAAGATTCATTTCGGAATCCAAGCTGACTAGCCAATTCAATTGCAAATAAATTCAAGCGGAAAACTATATCATTTTGTAATTTTGGGGGTACCAAATCATAAATTCTGCGAAGCGCAAGAAGTGCTGTTATCTTTCTATAACTAGTACCGTTAACAACTGAACCTTCATGTTGCCAATAGACATACAATGTTTTGGGAAGAAAATATATTTTCTGAACACTAAAACCAACTTTTACATTAAAAAGCTCATCTTCTAAATAAGCAACATCCTCGTCAAATCTAATATCCTGTATTGCATTTAATCTATACGCTTTATTCCAAGCATATCCTCTATAACCGAACTTTGAGAATAACCCTTCTATAAAGAATTCCTTAGTCGTTGGCCCTGAAACAGCAAAGATTCCTTCAAGTTTCTGACTATATATTCTCTGTTGAGTTGCTAACTCAACGTTAAAACAAACTACATCTGGACTCTCATTGGTACATTTGCTTAATGCAATTAATGTTTCGTCATCTAGGTAATCATCTGGGTCAACAAAGAGTACATACTTTCCATTTGCGTTGTCCAACCCTTTGTTTCTTGCAGCAGACACCCCTGAATTTTTCTGATTAAACACCTTAATACTTGAATTATTTTGAGCCATTTCATTTGCAATAATTTCCGAGTTATCTGTTGAGCCATCATTGATAATCAAAATTTCAAAGCTTGTAAATGCTTGTTTTAAAATAGAATTCAGGCATCTGCGTAAATAAGGCTCTGCATTAAAGACTGGAATAATTATCGAAAAATAAGGATTACTCATTCTTTACACCTCATTCTTTACACCTCATTCTGTCTTTATGATGTAATTGCGCATCGATACTAGCATCATGTATATAGCAATGCACTGCGGAGCATAAGTGTTATCCTGAAAGATGCTTATAATAATCAATACCACAGGAACATAAGCCAATCTTATTAAATTGCTCCGTTCTGACTTTTTCAAAAAGGAACTACTAATAATCGATTTTTTTCCAACATTAAAGAAAGTCACTGCCAACAGCACAATTCCTATTAGTCCTATTTGGTATCCAAATGACAGAAACGCTGTTTCCCCACCTGTACTTAACCAAGAACTTTCCTCCAACCCGCTGTTCAGTGTTGCCGCAGCATTTCCACCAGTACCTAATCCATGGCCCAATGGTTGCGCAATAATATTTACCCAAGTCTCTGAAATCGCCGTAAAATGATTGCCGACGGCTCCACCATAGACCATATAATAGAAATTACTATAAAGATAAACAAACAATGAAACCAAAACAATCATACATGTATAAATCGAAAAATCACTAAAAAAGAACAAGACTTTTTTAACTACTTTATGTATTGTAGGTGCGAGCAAAATCAAAAAAAGGGCAAGTAATGCTCCCTTTCCAAAAGTTAAGATCACCCCAATAAATACAAAGCTTTCCATCAAGAGACTTTCTAATTTATTCTTCGTCCATTGAAACATCAATAAAAAGATTAAAATTCCAACTAAAAGATACCCCAAATTGACTGGCTCATAATACAAAGACCCCATTCTTGTAACATGTACCCCAAAAACATCTGTGTAAAAACGACCATCTAAAGCACCATTCATCTGTAACGCAGAAGCACTCTTCGCGTTATAGACTTCATTGATGCCAATCCAATTATAAAGACTATATCCCCCAATAAGAAGTACAATTCCAATAACGATTATAATAACTGCTAACCTCAAAAGGTGTCGACAAAATTTGACAGCCGAAAACCTTTCGCTACTGGTCACCTTTGAAGAGATCTCGTAAACAATGTAAAAAAAAGAAAGATTCCTGATGTTTGCCAAAATTGAACCCGCTGATCCATGCCCAAAGGCCATGGAACCCACTGCGACCAGCAACAACAGTACAAAAGGGACGGTAACACTATCAAACTCGATATTTAAAATTCCCTCGCCGAAAAATACACCTAGCGTAAATATCAAAGGAACTTGAGTCAAAAAAGTTAATCCGTTTGTATTACCACTAACATGGGCACCAATCCCGATGATCAAATTCTGAAGAACTAATATCAAAATTATTGAATACAGTATCAGCTCTTGTTGCTTTCTTAGCTTGCTAATGTAATAACCAGCAAATAATGCAGTGAGCCAAGCAACGATGAACATACCTGAAACTGCTGAGAATAAGAAAGCCGTCACAGTTGCTAATATAGAAATTATAAATCTTAACGGGACACCGTTGCTCTGAGCTTTTTCATACATAGTTTATAACTTTCTCCTAAACCAATAGTAAAACTTTTTTATTTTTTTATAGACTTCCGGGCCAAACAATGTGTCTGAAGTTCTTCGTATTAAAACTTTAAAACTTGAAAAAATACGACCAATGGTAGACTGAGACTTCCAAGTGGCAGCATAATGATGTATTGAAACAGTATTTGAAGTTAGTGTTACCTTTCCAGAACCATAATCCTCTGGACAAAAGAAATCAGGTGGGAAAATAGGAACTCTCTTTTCAGACAAGAATTGTACGGCATTTACATTTTTAATACCAAGCTTTGCAAAGGTCGGATAAGCTCGTTCAACACATGTCGTCAGATCAGGAACATTATCTACCAAAAATGCTGCATCTCTATAATCAGATAATAAACTTGAAACAACCTCATTTCCTTTCTCAGCACCAAATCCAATTCCCGTATTCACTCTTCCAAGCTCCTCCGTTGCAAAAAAAGCATGGTAATCTAGGAATGCATCTAGTGGCTTTAATAATTCAACGTCCGTGTCCAAATACACGCCACCGTACTTTAATACAACAGCTAAACGTACATAATCCGAAGCAAATGCGTATTTTTTGCACGCCAAAGCTTGTTTTACGTATTGATTATCAGATACGTCCCAGTTTGATTCATCCCACCTTCTAAGCTCGAAAGATGGGCACATCTCTCGCCAGCTATCTATACACTTTACAACACTGTCAGGCATTGGATTACTTCCAAACCAACAATAATGAATAATTTTTGGGATCATCATTTCACCATCATTTTATTTATTAGGCTTATTAAATTGTCATTGAATTTTTTATTATTTGATATTGTTTTCTGGTTGGTATCTGTACAATTTCTAATCGCACTTTCCAACTGATTTACATCCTCTACTACTTCGATTGGATATCCCTTTCTTACTACTTCTTCTGCAAAGTGCAATTGATGATCATTTACATGTTCCGCATACTTCTTTCTCCGAGGCACCACTATCGTTCCCTTATTCAATGACAAAGATTTCATAAATGTCGAAGGACCTCCGTGGCATATAACAATACGTGCCTGTTCCATCGCCACTCTCATTTCCGAATAACTCATAAACTTTTTTTGATTACAATTGCGACATTTATACGTAGAATAACCTGATTGTACTAGAAAATTATCCTTAAACTTTTCAGCACCTGCCAGCTTATCTACAGCCTTAATCAATCTATCGAATTGCTGCTCATGTGTACCTACAGTTACAAAGATCATTAAAATATACCCCCAAGGTTTATCGCTTTAGGGTATACTTTTTTCATTTCCTCCCATTGAACGATGAACAAGTCTGATACATGGTAAACTAATTTTCCTGTCAGAGTAGGCGCATCCATTCTATCAAAAACTTCAATATATACTGTTTTGGATCCAAATAACTTTCCAATATAGAAGAACGGAACCGCGACTGCTGCTCCAGATGAAATAATCAAATCTGGGCGCTCGTGATATAAGACTTTTAAAGCCAACAATGTATTACGAATTAAATTTTTAACGTTTCGATTTGTCGGGAAAAAGCAGTGATACGTCCGCTCTCCTTTTAAAATGCTTCTCGCATCTTCTTTATCAAAAGTTACCCAAAATCTGTCTTCTTTACTCCAAAGAGGTTCCAGCGAATATAAATGAGATAAATGACCTCCGCTCGAACCAACAAGACAAATTTTCATAAATTTCTACCTCTCTATCTCTCTCAATAAGCTCCATTAGGCTTAAAGAACACCGCCACAGTCTGAATCAGCACATACAAATCAAACCAAAACCCCCGCTGATCGATATACTTCAAATCGAGGCGTACCATCTCTTCAAAACTGGCATCGTTCCGCAACGTCACCTGCCAAAGACCAGTGCAACCTGGCTTAACGGCTAAACGTTGCTTGTCAAACTCCGTATATTCCGCAACCTCTCGTGGTAACGGCGGACGCGGTCCAACTAGACTCATCTGACCCAGCAATACATTCACTAATTGTGGCAATTCATCAACGCTGTACTTTCGAATGAATCGGCCAACTTTAGTGACCCGTGGGTCTTCTTTCATCTTAAACATGGGTCCCTCAACGTCGTTATGCTTTAGTAGCTTTTTCAGTTTCTTATCCGCATCGACGACCATAGACCGAAATTTATACATTCTGAAAGCACGTTGCTGTTTACCCAACCGAACTTGAGAATAAAAAACTGGTCCTTTGGGATCCTCCAATTTAATGGCTATTGCTACCATCAAGAACACGGGCGAAAGGATAACTAGCCCAATCAGGCTGGCCACAAAATCAAAGACGCGTTTTGCCGTTCTATATATGTATCGATGCTGTTCATGTTCAACATCAATCATTCGGGATTTAATTTTTCTATCGCTATATTCCATCAGAACAACCAAAACCTCCTCTTTTTCTTCACAGCCGAGATCTTTTTAATCTCCGGCATCGCGACATCATCCCCATTAATAATCGCTTTAGCGTTATCATTATATGTCTGCGCGTACTGCTCACCGGCCTGCTCAGTCAACTTGTTAAAGGCCGCGTCCATCACAAACCGACGTCCCTTAAAGTTATGAGCGTCCGAAGCAAACGCGAACCCCAAGTTAGCGTTAATAATCTTCGCTGTTAAAGTCTTGACGCTCTCCCCAAAGACACCGAGGTAAGAGCTATCCGTGAGTTGCGTTAGGCAACCCATTTCGACAAAATCATACAATCTATCGGGATCCTTCTGAAACCCATGATTCCGTTCCGGGTGGGCAATCACCGGCGTAATCCCGCGGGTTTGCAATTCGAAAATCATATCTTCCGTATACTCCGGAATCCCACTGTGCGGTAACTCCAGAAGTAAGTAACGTCCACCCTCATCCATAAACAAAATATCGTCCGCATCCAAGGCTTTCAACAGGTCACCGGTCAAATGAACCTCCTGTCCCGGAAACACCGTTAGCGGGATTCCGACGGCGTCTAATGCCGTCTGAAATTCATCCGTCTTAGCGATGACGTCTTGCTTATGGTTAAGGTACATGCCGTCCATATGGTGTGGCGTCACTAAGATGTGGGAAATCCCCTGCTTTACAGCCACTCGGGCCATTTCTAGAGACATTTCCATATTCTTAGACCCGTCATCGACACCCGGTAAAATATGACAATGTAAGTCAATCAATCCCATTACTTCTTATCAGTCCCATAATAGCCACCGTAATAACCACCATAGTAGCTACCACCATAGTAGCCCTCAGACTTTGTAGCTGTGACTCGGTTCATGATGGCTCCCAGAATGTTCGCGTGAACAGTTTCAAGCAATTGCTTGGCTCGACGAACCCCATTCTTATCGGCAATCCCTTGCGGAACTACCAGAATCGTGCCATCAACCTGAGCCGCTAACAATTGTGAATCCGTTACGGTATTAACCGGTGGCGAGTCCAAGACAACCAAATCATATTCTGCCTGCAATTGACGCATCAATGTCTTAAACCGTTCACTATCTAAGAGTTCCGCCGGATTTGGTGGAACCGGGCCACTCGTAATGACCGATAAGTTTTCAACAATCGTAGGCTGAATAATATCATCTAGGGTCAAGTGACCTGATAAGTAGTTGGTCAATCCTGCTCGATTACTGACGTTAAATGATTTATGGACCGTGGGACGCCGCATGTCAGCGTCTACCAACACAACCTTGGAGCCCTGATCGGCCCAGGTGACAGCCATGTTATTGCTGACGGTTGATTTTCCCTCGGAAGGTTCCGACGAAGTGAAGAGGACCGAATGTAAATCTCTATCCACTGAAGAAAACTGAATGTTCGTCCGAACTGTTTTGAATTGTTCAGCAATTTGACCAGTTGGATCCGTATAGGTAACCAGTCCAACACCGTATTTAAGACTCGTATTATCTAAGTGTTGCTTTCTTCGTTTTAACCATGACATCTTACTCACCTCCTACACACGTTCGCGCTTCTGCGCACGAATACCACCATGACCGTCAGAAGCAAATTTAGTTTGATGGTGGCCGATTTGCTTCTTCACATCGGACGCATCAATCTCACTAATAACACCCAGACTGTTTAGACCTAACTCATTAGTTAGGAATGACTCCGTAGTGACCGTCCGATCGGTAACTTCTCGCAGAAATGCCAAGACAATTCCCAAGAGGACCCCGGCCACCAACCCAATCAACAAGTTCAAGGCCTTTCTCGGGCTCACGGCATTATAATTAGGCGTCGCCTTCGACACGATAGAAACGTTATTAATACTCATCATTTTAACGACCTTTTGCTTGAAGACCTTAGCCGTTTCATTAGCAATCGCAGCCGCTGTCTTAGGATCAGTCGCCGTGGCCGTCACTGAGAAGACCTGAGAGTTCGTTTGATTGTTGATACTCAAAGCGTCTTTAATCCCCGCCATCGACCCCGGATATCCCGGATAAACCTCTAATGCGCGATTAACATCGGTCAGGACTGTTGGACTGGTAATAATATCCTTATATGTACTAATCATTTGAACATCCGCCTGAACCTGTTGTAATTGAGCGCTTTGATCAGTAGAAGACAACTTACGATTAACCAGTATTTCCGTCGTACCGCTATACTTTGGCGTCATCACAAAAAAGGTCGCAAAAAAAGCCACCATAAAAACCACTAGTGTCGTAATACTAATCATTTTGAGATGTTTCCGCAGAATCCCCATGATCTGCATCAAACTAATTGTTTGTTCTGAATCCATTTCTTCCTCCAATGATGCCAGTTTGTGTGTTGAACTTACCATATAAACGGCAAGATAATAAGCATCAAAACTAATGATGCCGGTACTATTTAACCACAGAAATATATTTTAAGTTTATTTTAAGGCTGAGTCAACGAATCTTTAACATTTGACTAAATTCTCAGTACTTATTATATCCTAATCCATTGTCTGCAATTAATACATTCTCATTACACTTTTTCTGTCACATATCCCGAACTTTTTTGATTTTCGTTCGGATTATAAAAAGACACTCCCCATCAGCATTCGCTTCGGACAGTGTCTCACCTTAATCGTTGTTATTGCTTAATAACCGCCACCGGGTCCGCCAGTGCTTCCGCCGGCATCCCCCGTGCTCCCACTGTTCCCGGTGATGTCCGTACTAGTCGTAGCCGTGTTGGTTGCACTCATATCAGCAATGGAACCGGTTTTTTTATACGTCAATCCCAGGCCCTTTCTGATGTAAGTCGTGACCCGTTGTAGTTCGGATTTCGACGCAACTTCCATGCTCTGACCGTTAATGGTTTCACTCGTTCCCTGCAAGTGGGTCGTCTTAATATGCTTGGTGGCCGACAGGTAATTCGTGGCCAGCGCCGTCAGATCATTGAAGGTTAAATCGGTCTGCGTCTGCTTAGTCAATGAGCTAATGAACTGTTGATTGAGTAAGGTACTGACCGATCCTGACTTCGCCAGCAGGGCCATGATGGCCTTCCGTTGCCGCGTTTGCCGCCCGTAATCACCCTTGGGGTCATCGTCTCGCATCCGCGCGTAGGCCAGCGCCTTCTTCCCATTCATATGGGTCTTGACGCCCTTCTTAAAGGTATAGCCACCGTAACTAAAGCTCAGCGTCGGCTTCACGGTCACGCCGCCGACCTCGTTAATAATCTTTTCCATCCCGCCCATATTGATAATGGCGTAGAAGTCAATCGGGACATTGAGCATCTGCTGAACCGTGGTGATGGCCGTCTTGGACTTTCCGTAGGCGTAGGCCGCGTTAATCTTGGAGACGCCGTAGTCTTCGTAGCCCGGAATCGTCACGGCCGTGTCCCGCGGCAGACTGGTAATCGTGGTCTTATTGGTCTTGGGATTAATCGTGACCACCATCATACTATCCGTCCGACCGGAGAAGGTCCGCCCCAGCGCGCCGGTATCGGTCCCCATCAGCAGAATCGAGATGGGTTTCTTCTCTGACAGCTGTGTCTTGACGTTACGTAGCTTCTTCACGCCGGACGCCTTATACGAGGTCTTGACGGTATTCTTCAAGCTCTGGTACTTATGCATCCCGTAGGCCGTCCCGCCCGCAAGTAACGCGAGAATCAGCACAATCACGAGGTTGCGAATGGGGTGTCGTTTCTTTCTAGGTCTGTGTCGTGGTTCCATCATGGTTAGTCTTAACCACCCTTCCAGCCACCCGTGACGTTACCGGGTGGTGTTAAATTTTTCTCTGCTTAACTGACTCGTCTATTATAGAGACCTTTCCTTAACGCTTCCTAAGTCCATAACATTCTTAATAAAAAACGAAGCGTTGCCGTCTCTGCAGCAACGCTTCGATGTTTTGTTTTAACCCTGTTTAATTTCGCCCGCCTCGCGCCGCACGCGGCTGTGATGGTAGCCGTAGCTGACGTAGACGATGAGCCCCAGTACCACCCAGATGCCAAAAGCTTCCCAGGTAAAAGGTTGTAGCTGCGTCATGAGATAGACGCAGGCCAGAAATGAGGCAATCGGCAGGACCGGATACCACGGCACCTTAAACGAGGTGTCCATGTTCTTGAAGCGTTCGTCGTGGCGCAGGAAGACAATCCCCAGCGAGACCATCGCAAACGCCGACAGCGTCCCGATATTGACCAGCTCAGCAATCTTATCGATCGGAATGAAGGCCGCAAAGACACTGGCGACCACCCCGAAGATCCAGGTGTTGGCCACGGGCACGTGCGTCTTGGGGTGAAGCTTCTTGAGGGCCGATGGCAACAGGCCGTCCCGACTGATGGCGAACAGCAGGCGCGTGCCCCCGTAGGACATGACGATGAGCACCGTGGTCATCCCCACGATGGCCCCGAAGGAAATCACGCCAGCCGCCCAGTCCTGATGAATCAGGTTTAGCGCAAACGCGACCGGATCGGCCACGCCCAGCTTCGTGTAGTGGACGACCCCGACCAGCACGGCTGACAAGCCGATGTAGAGCACGGCGGCCACCAGCAGCGACGAGATGATCCCGATGGGCATGTTGCGTTTGGGATTCTTCACTTCTTCACTGGCCGTGGACACGGCATCGAAGCCGATGTAGGCGTAGAAGGCCACCGCCGCCCCCTTGAAGACGCCGTGCGTCCCATATGGTAGGAACGGCCGGTAGTTGGCCGGCTTGACGTAGAAGATGGCAATGGCAATGAAGAGCAGAATGACTAAAATTTTAACGATCACCATAATGTTATTAATGCGGGCGGATTCGCGAATTCCCTTGGAGAGCAGCGCCGCCACCAGCATGGTAATCAGTAGGGCGATGATGTCGATGCCCCCGCCCTTGACGCCGGCGGTACCGGCCGCCGCCTGCAGGACCGCGGGAAGTTTGACCCCGAAGCCCGCCAGCAGATTCTGGAAGTACGACGACCAGCTCACGGCCACCGAGGACACCGCGAAGAGGTACTCGGAGATTAACGCCCAGCCGAGGATCCAGGCCACGAATTCACCGAAAACGGCGTACACGTAGGTATAGGCACTCCCGGCCAACGGAATAGTTGAAGAGAATTCGGAATAACACAGGGCCGCCATCGCACAGACGACCACCGCAATCACGTAGGACAGCATGACGCTGGGGCCGGTGTAGTTAGCCGCGATGAGCCCGGGGGTGATGAAGATCCCGGACCCCACGATGGCTCCAATCCCCATTGTGGTAAGACTGAAAGCAGTTAGGGTCTTTTCCAACCCCGTTTTCTTGTACAGATCGGTCTGCACCTGCTTCTTAATGAATAATTGCTGTAGCCGTTGGGCCATGGTGACCCCTCCTTCCACCCATATCATGAGAATTTGGTAAGACCAATTATTATATTTTAATTTTGCGTAGGTGGAATGTCAAGGTCTAACTGGTGGTGGAAGCGTATTCTACCGGGATTGGTGCGGATTTTTTCACGGGCATCCGGCCAGGCGGGCTAAGCGTGGGATAACCGGGACATTTCCGTCGCCGGTCGAATTTTTTTGACGGCCCCACTCCCCCAGTCGTGGTACGGCTTGGGGCGGTCAGTTGTTGAAAAATTCTCGTGAAATTCTAATTTTCTTATTTACAAATTTGAAAAAGGTGCTAGGATTAAGGCCATAAGATAAAAAACGGAGGAAAGACGAGTACGGCTAGTCGGCCTGTCAGTGAGTTGGGAGTTAGTGCAAACCCAATCAGCGTGCGACTACTCGGAATAACACTTTCTTAGTTGCTTCCTGAAACGCTTCGCGCGGTAGGGTTAGCCGTTAACCGGTACGTTACCATCGGTAGAGTATGTTTGTACTCTAATTGAGCTGGCCCATTTCTAGAGTGGGCAACTTGGGTGGTACCGCGAAAGTTTTTTCGTCCCTTGATAACCAAGGGATGGAA
The DNA here is from genome assembly GCF_038374745.1 of Levilactobacillus sp. HBUAS70063. Lineage (NCBI taxonomy): Bacteria > Bacillati > Bacillota > Bacilli > Lactobacillales > Lactobacillaceae > Levilactobacillus > Levilactobacillus sp. HBUAS70063. The sequence continues at coordinate 152,347 of NZ_JBANSM010000006.1, forward strand.
AAACTTTTTTTATTTTATCTCGAACCTAAAACCCAAAGGAGAATCGCTTATGCATTTAATTGTGCCCAAATCATACGATCCGAAATTATCAGTCAAAGAGACCCAAGAAGCCATTCGCTACATCCGTGAAACCTTCCAGGACGAGTTCGGCAAGCAGCTGAACCTCTCCCGGTTGACCGCCCCAATGTTCGTGGAGAAGTCCACGGGGTTAAACGACAACCTGAACGGCGTGGAAAAGCCCGTTTCCTTCACCATGGCCGACATGGGCGACTCAACTATTGAAATCGTCCACTCCCTCGCCAAGTGGAAGCGCGTGGCCTTAAAGAAGAACGGCTTCAAGATGCACGAAGGTCTCTACACCAACATGAACGCCATTCGCAAGGACGAGGACCTGGACAACTTCCACTCCGCTTACGTGGACCAATGGGACTGGGAAAAGGTTATCGCCAAGGACGAACGGACCGAAGAAACCCTGAAGGCTACCGTTCGGACCATCTTTAAGGTCATCAAGCACATGGAACACGAGGTGTGGTACAAGTTCCCGCAAGCCGTTCACCACTTGCCCGATGAGATTCACTTCATCACCACGCAGGAGCTGGAGGACATGTACCCCGAAATGACGCCTCGTGAACGCGAGAACGCCATCAGCAAGAAGCTGGGCTGTGTCTTCCTGATGAAGATCGGTGGCGCCTTGAAGAGCGGCAAGCGCCACGATGGCCGGGCCCCCGACTACGATGACTGGGAATTAAACGGCGACATCATGTTCTGGTACGAACCCCTCCAACAAGCCATCGAAATCTCCAGCATGGGCGTGCGGGTCGACGCCGCTTCCATGAAGAAGCAGTTGAAGATCGCCCACGCCGAAGACCGGTTGAAGCTGCCCTATCACCAAATGATCATGAACGAAGAGCTCCCCTACACCATTGGTGGCGGGATCGGCCAATCCCGGCTGTGCATGTTACTGCTGGGCAAGGCCCACGTCGGTGAAGTCCAAACGTCCATCTGGCCTCAAGCCATGATCGACCAATGCGAAGCCGCCAACATTCACTTACTCTAAAACCAACTGTTAATATAGAAGTTAAAAGCGTCATTCGTTAGACTGGGGAAGTTCCTCGGTACCGCGAATGACGCTTTTGTATGCTCTGTTAGTTTTAAATTTGTTAGGGTTACTCCGTGCCAATGCGGGCACTGACCTTATCCTTAAAGAAATCATCTAACGCCGCTAGGGTGATGACGTGTCCCGGCAGGGTCTCCGCCCACGGCTGGTCACACTGGATGCGTTCCATCAGCTGGAGGGCGGAGAGATCTCCGAACGTCAGCCAGACGCAGTCCAGAATCGCGCGAAACTGCTGAATGCCGTCCAGGTAATCGTGGTCCGCTTGATCGGCGTCGCTCACATCCCCGACGATGCTGGTCTGACCGGCGTAGCGGGCCTCGACCGCTGGGATCATCACGCCATGGTCGCCGGCGACCAACTTGTCGGAGAAGGCTTGGATGCCGTAGACCACCACACAGATCCCCTGCACGTAGTACAACAGCTGGCTCACCTTGCCCCGGCTCAGCTCATCGGCATCCAGCTCCTGCATCTGCTGATGGCTCTCAACTCGGAACCAATTTACGATTTGATCGATATCGTTGTTCATGTCGGCCTCCTTAAAAAGCCTTCGCGTCAACTCCGTCTACTCGCCTTGCCTAGCCCCATGATAACAAGTCAGGCTGCGAGAAACAACCGCAATCGTACCCACCCCCTGATCTATCCGGGGATTAAATGGCTCACGTGTTCACTAGTTGACGGTGACTCTCCGCAGTGGTCGAAAATGGCCGTTAGCCGACCGGTTCCGCGTGAACCGCATCCACCACGGGATCGGCAACAGGATCATCGGGGAAGGCCACGATGTCCGTCTGGAAGAAGGCCGTCAGCCGGTCCAGGTCGATGGCGTGACCGACCGGCGTCTCCTGACAGGGCTTCTCTTTGAGCATCTGCTGGCGCAACTCGATCGTCGACATGTCGCCATAGGCCAACCAGACGGCGTGTAGCACGTCCAGGAGCTGCGGGTGACGGTCTTCGATGGCGAGGTCATCGGCCCACGCCTTCTTGCCAATCTTGCCGACAATCCGGATGCGATCGTGATACTTCTCCCGCACCGCCGCGATGACCGGCCCGTTCTTCTCGATGATAATCTCGTCCTTGAAGGCCGGCACCCCATACATCGCCAGATAGGTGCCCTGAACGTAATAGAGCAAGGCCATGGCTTTCCACTGCGTCAGTTCCTCGGCCCCGTACATCCCCATCTGGGCCTCGCTTTGTACCCGTAACCAATTGACCATCCGTTTAACTTTCACGAGTTCCTCGTCCCCTTTTGTCAGTTAACTTCTAGTGGTCTAACCATACCAAGCCGGCCGTGGAAATTCAATGACAATCGTATCCACCCGCTGAGAGGTTAAATGGGCGGACAAATAGAGTACCTATCTGTTCGACAGGTGCTCACACTTAGCGTATTTTCATTTACGAATCCCGCGAAATCAGGCTTGTCAAATTCGCAAGCGTTTTTGCTGGTAATCTTCGGCGATTCCGGTATAGTCGGGAACCAAGCCCTACTTCTTCAGCGCCTCGTCTAGGGCCTCCACGTGCTCAATGGGCCCCACCACCGTCAGCACGTCGTGGAGCTGGACCATATCGGTCGGCTGCGGCGAGATATTAATCTTCTGGCCGTGCTGAATGGCGATAATCGTCAGGTCGAAACGCTTACGGAGGTTCAGGTCAATCAGATTCTGGTTGACGAAGGTCGGATCAGTGATGACCACCTCGGCCAGCGTGTATTTATCACTCAAGTCAATAAAATTTAAAATATGATTGGAAAGCAACTTGCGGACGATGCTGTGCCCCATATCGCGTTCGGGGAAGATCACCTGATCGGCCCCCACCCGCTTGAGCACGCGGCCGTGGTCGCTGGTTTCAGCCTTGGCAATCACCTTCTCGGCGCCCAGCTCCTTGGCCAACATGGTCGTCAGGATGCTGGCTTCCATGTTGTTGCCAATTCCGACAATCACGTAGTCGAAGGTGTCGATGTTTAACTCGCGCAGGACCTCTTCGTCTCGGGTATCGGCGACCAGCGTCTGGGTGGCAATCTCCGTCATTTCGTTGACGGGCGCCTCCTGAACGTCCACGGCCAGCACGTCTTGGTGGGTCTCCGCCAAGGTTTCCACGACACTCTGTCCAAACCGGCCGAGGCCTAATACAGCAAAACTCTTTTTCATTTCTCAGACTCCCCTAACCAATTAAGATATTTTCTTCCGGATAACGAATCAGGTTCTTCTTAACCTGCCGGCGTGACAACGTGTAGAGCGTGGTGAAGATGCCGACCCGGCCGATAAACATTAACAACATAATAATGACCTTGCCGATCACCGTCAGATGCGGCGTCAACCCGAGGCTCAAGCCCACGTTACCAAAGGCCGACAGCACCTCGAACACGATGTACTCCAGGCCGAAGTTTTGCGGAATCTTTTCCGTCTGGGTCAGCACCAGCGTGGCCAGAGCAATCACGACGCTGGCCATGAAGATCAGCAGCAGCGCCCGGCTGACGTTGGCCTGACTGAACCGGCGATGGGCGAACTCCGCGTCCTTTTTCCCGCGGAGTTGCGCGATACTCTGGACCATCAGCACGCCAAACGTCGTGGTCTTAATTCCCCCGGCGGTTGACCCGGGCGTCCCACCGATAAACATCAGAATCATAATCAGAAAAATACTCCCCGGGTGAAGCTCGCTGGTCGGCAGCGAAACGAGTCCCGCCGTCCGCGGTGTCACGCTCAAAAATAGCGTGTTAATCGTCCGGTTGAACCACGACGTCCCCTTGGGAAGCAGGCTCAAGTCGCGTTCCGTGACCAGCAGGATGACAAAGCCAATCACGAACAGCGACAGCGTGGTTACCAGCGTGAGCTTGGAATTCAACGTCAGGCGTTTACGCTCGTGGAAGAGTAGCAGGTCGCGCCAGACCAGGAAGCCCAGTCCCCCGGCCACGATTAGTAGCGTGGTCACCAGTAGCATGTAGGAATCATCGCGAAAGCCCATCAGGCTGTTACCGAAGACGTCGAAGCCCGCGTTACAAAACGACATGACGGAGTGGAACAGCGAGATGTAGAGGCCCTGTGACCACCCGTAACGCGGGATGAAGTCAAACGAAAACAGAATCATCCCCGCCACCTGAAAGATCGCCGACAGGACAATGACGTAGCGCATGACACTCTTGGTATCGTGCAAATGCTCCAGATTCAGCGATTCCTTGACCATCAGCTGGGTGGAGAGGTTCAGGTGCCGCCGCATCACGTTAAACAGCAACACCGCAAACGTCATGTAGCCCAGCGCGCCAATCTCGGTCATGACCATGATGGCCACCTGCCCAAACGGCGTCCAGGTCTCGGCGGTGTTCACCACCGTTAGCCCGGTGATACAGGTCGCCGAGGTCGCCGTGAACAAGGCATTGATAAAGGAAACGGGTGCATCGCGATAAGTGGCCACCGGCAGACTTAACATCAACGTCCCCATCGCAATAATTAATAGAAATCCCATTACCATTTTTTTCGATAATGTATTTAAAAATAAATCATAAAACTTTGAATGTCGAATTTTATCCATGATTGTCCCTTGCCTCGTATCAGTATCCATTACCCCAGTCTAAGACAACCGCTGGGGGAAAACAACACCTAATCCCGGGGAAAATGAAAAACTCATAGCGGCCCAGTCCGTCAGGTTGCGTTGTGGCGGAAGGGGCTTGCTATGAGTTTGTTAGGGTTCTTGATTTTTACCGATGCTTGAGGTTATGGGGTAGTTAAGCCACCATCAACGACAAACTCTTGTCCAGTCGCATAACTGGCTTCATCGGAGGCTAAGAAGTTGACCATGTTGGCTAATTCGGCTGGTCGGCCAACCCGGCCCATCGGAATAGCCGACTCGGTAGCCTTCAGGGATTCTTCGCTCGTCGTATCCAGAATCGGCGTCTTAATCACGCCGGGGTGAACCGAGTTGACCCGCACACCATACTTGGTGAATTCGAGCGCAGCCCCCTTGCTCATCCCCCGAACGGCCCACTTACTGGAGACGTAGCCACTCAAGTCTGCGAAGCCGGCCATCCCAGCAACTGACGAAATGTTAATGATCGAGCCGTTCCCATTCTTCTTCAATGAAGGCAACGTGTATTTCATCCCGTAGAAGACACCGTACTGGTTAATCTTAACGACCTTGTCGTAATCGGCAATCGAAACATCCTCAATGGAACTTTGAATCGCAATCCCTGCATTATTGACTAAGATGTCAAAGGATGTGGAAAAATGCTGTTCGCCTTCGCTGACCACCTGGGGCCAAGCCTCGGCGTCAGAGACATCTTGCTTAATAAAGTATGCCTTATCACCCAGACGCTCCTGAATCTTTTGACCGGCTTCGACATTCCGGCCGGTAAAGACAACCTTAGCGCCACTGTTAATGAAGTTTTCGACGATTGCCGTTCCAATTCCGCTTGTGCCACCTGTAACTAAAGCTGTTTTACCTGATAAATCTGCCATCCGATTACCTCCATAAATCTATGTCTAGCAACAAATGACCTAATCAATCAATTGCTTTTGTAAAGTGAAATTACTAACAAGCACAAGATTATTTTAGCACAACATTTACTTATTGATTGACCGAAATAATCATTTAAGCGAATTTGTCCACGATGAACAATACCAAGTAATTGGCAAAAACTGTCCTAACAAAAAATCCCCACCAAAAATGGTGAGGATTTCCCAATAGATAATATCGAAATATTAACGCTTGGAGAATTGTGAAGCCTTACGTGCCTTCTTGAGACCTGGCTTCTTCCGTTCTTTCATCCGGGCGTCACGAGTCAAGAGACCCGCACGCTTCAATGGGCCACGGAAATCTGGGTCAACTTCGAGCAATGCCCGAGCGATCCCATGACGAGTTGCGCCGGCTTGGCCGGAGAAACCGCCACCACGAACAGTAACTAATGCATCGTAGTTACCGAGCGTTTCCGTAACGTTGAATGGTTGTAAAACAACTTCACGAATACTTGCGAATGGAATGTAGTCTTCGATTGCCTTGTTGTTCATAACAATCTTACCTGAGCCGGGTACTAAACGTACACGTGCAGAGGAGTTTTTACGACGGCCAGTGCCGCGATATTGAACTTGTGCCAATTTGGTTTCCTCCTTAGATTAGGTTAGTAATGTCTAATACTTCTGGCTTTTGTGCTTCGTGCTTGTGGTCTGCACCAGCGTACACGTGAAGCTTCAATGCCATGTGGTGACCTAAGGAGTTCTTAGGGAGCATACCTTGAACAGAAGTTTCGATCAATTTTTCTGGGTTTTGATCCCGGAAGTTACCAGCAGTCCGTGACTTCAAGCCACCAGCGAAACCAGTGTGGTGGTAGTAAATCTTGTCGGCTGCCTTACGGCCAGTTAAAGCGACTTTTTCAGCGTTGATGACGATTACGTTATCACCAGTGTCCACGTTAGGGGTGAACGTTGGCTTGTTCTTACCACGTAATACAGAAGCAACGACTGAAGCAAGACGACCTAAGCTAACATCAGTTGCGTCGACGATGTACCATTTGCGGTCAACATCGTTGGGTTTTGCCATATAAGTTGTACGCACGTTAAATTCCTCCATAAATCTGTGTTTGTCTGACACCAAGTAAACTTTCCGGGGCTTATCGTGGGGCAAACAATACCAACAACCATAATACAAAGTTTTCACCATAAAGTCAATGATTGTTTGCCCCTTAACCAAAATTACCGCTGATGTTGCGGCAACTTGGTGGGATGCTCCGGGTCCTCGCCTTGGTAATAAACATGTTTCAAATATAAACCCGCGGCAGGCACCGTTCGCCTAGCCTGCCGACGGTCCTTCACTTCGTATAAGCGTAAGATATCGTGCACCGGCCGCGTCCCCGCGCCAATCTCCACGAGCACGCCGACCATGATCCGGACCTGATTGTACATGAAGCCATTACCGTAGAATTCGAAGACCAATTCGTTATTGGCCTGGTCGATGTGGCAGGTGGCCTCATAGATGGTCCGCACGAAGGTCCGCGTCTGGGCCCCAGAGGCCACGAAACTGGTAAAATCGTGTTCTCCGACCAGATCGCCCAGTGCTTGATTAATCTTACCTAAATCCACCGGAAACTTCCAGTGGCCCGTATAATTGCGTTTAAAGGGATTCCGGAATTCTCCCAGATCCATCCGGTACAGGTAGCGCTTGCCGGAGACGTCGTAGCGGGCGTGAAAGGTACTGGCGACCGCCTCGACCTTTAAGACCTCCATATCCATCGGTAACATGCTGTTTAAGCCCTTGCGCATGCTCTCCGCAGGAATGATGAAGGGAAAGTCGAAGTGGGCCACCTGCGCCAAGGCGTGGACCCCGGCATCGGTCCGGCCCGACCCGTAAATCACGATGGCCGGGTCGGGATTCTTGGCCATCTTATTGACGACCTGCGTCAGCACGCTCTCCACGGTCCGCTTGTGGGGTTGCCGCTGAAAGCCGGCAAAGTTGGTACCATCATACATAAAAGTTACTTTATAACGTTGCATATTTCCTCCTACCAACGACGGGTTGCTAATATGGCGGCTAAGACCGCCACGAAAATCAGCCAGGTCACCGTATCTCGTCGTTGCCAAGTCAAAATACGATACTGACTGCGGTGCTCGCTGTCCTGATACCCCCGCGCTTCCATCGCGATCGACAGGTCCTCGGCCCGGTTGAAGGCGCTCATGAACAGTGGCACCATCAAGGGAATCAGGGACTTGGCCTGCTTCAACAGGCCCCCTTCCCCGAAGTCCACGCCCCGGGCACGCTGGGCATTCATGATCTTGGTGGCCTCGTCCATCAGCGTCGGGACGAACCGCAGGGCTATCGACAGCATCATGGCCAGCGTATCCACCGGCACCTTGACCCACCGCAAAGGTTTCATCAGAGACGCCAGTCCGGTGGCGATATCCAGCGGCTGGGTGGACAACGTCAGCAGCGTGGACATCATGATAATCAACAGGAAGCGGATGAAGATGTACCCGGCGTTAATCAGGCCGAACTGGGTGATATTGATAAACGCCCAGTGAAAGTACACGTGCCCGCCGGTGGGACTGAACAGGAGCTGTAAGACCACGGTGAAGACAATCAGCCACAACAGCGGTCGAATCCCCCGCAAGAAGAAGCCCAGGCTAATCTTGGACGCCAGGATGGCGCCGACCGTAAAAGCGATGATTAGCAGGTAACTCACCGGGTTGTTGGCCATGAAGACCAACACGATATAACAGAAGCTCAGGAGTAATTTATTTCGCGGGTCCAGGTGGTGGACCACCGAATTTAAGGGCAAATACCGCCCAAAGATGAATTTAGACATGGGCGGCCCCCTCTCGTGGCCAACGCGCGGCCAGTTGGTCCGCCAACTGTTCGGCGGTCAGCGGCAGCCGGTCAAAGGCAAGCCCCCGGTCGGCCAATCGCTGGGCAAATTGTGCCGCGCGCGGCATGTCGAGTTGGTTGGCCTTTAGCCACGCCGCATCCCTAAAGACGTCGTGGGGCGTGCCAAACTTCACCAATTTGCCGGCCCGCATCACGGCGACCTGCTCGGCGTACTGGGCCACATCTTCCATCTGGTGGGTCACCAGCACGATGCTTAACCCCTGCTCCCGGTGCAAGCGGGCGAAGAGGGCCATCATCTCTTGGCGGCCCTGCGGATCGAGACCGGCCGTGGGTTCGTCCAGGACCAGCACTTGCGGCCGCATGGCCAAGACGCCGGCGATGGCGACCCGGCGCATCTGCCCCCCAGACAGCTCGAACGGTGAGCGGTCGGCGTAACTACTATCGAGCCCCACCGTCTGCAGCATGGCGTCGGCTAATTTATTAGCATCGGTCTCCCCCATGCCAAAGTTCTTCGGGCCAAACGCGATATCCTGGCGAATCGTCTCCTCGAACAGCTGGCTCTCGGGGAACTGAAAGACCATGCCGACGTGCTGTCGCAACGGCTTGAGGTCGGCGTTGGTGGTCTTCGGCGTAATCGTGAAGTCGTCCACCGTGATCTGGCCGCTCGTGGGCTTCAACAGGGCGTTAATCTGCTGAATCAGCGTGGACTTGCCACTTCCGGTATGCCCGACGATGGCCAGGTAGCTGTGGTCCGGCACGTGGAAGGACACGTCGTCAACGGCGGACGTGGCCATGGGCGTTCCCGCCTGATACGTATAGCTTACGTGTTCGAAAGTGATTGCCACAGCCACTCCTCCATTTCCGCGGTCGTCTGGTACGCGGCCGGGGGCTCGATGCCCCGCTGCCGTAACGCCGCCTTTAATTTTGCCGTAAAGGGCACGTCCAGCCCCAGCTGAACCAACCGGTCGGCCTGCGCAAAGATGGTCGCCGGGTCGGCCTCGTCAACCAACCGACCATCGTCAATCACCAGGATGCGGTCGGCCCCGGCGGCCTCGTCGATGTCGTGGGTGATGGAAATCACCGTCAGATGCCGTTCGGTCCGTAACTGCCGGACCAACGCCAACATCTCCCGACGTCCCTGAGGGTCCAGCATGCTGGTGGCCTCGTCCAGGATCAGCACGTCCGGCGCAATCGCCACGATACCGGCCAGAGCCACCCGTTGCTTCTGCCCCCCGGACAGAGAGCTGGGTTCGCGGTGGGCAAAGTCGGCCATGCCGACCTGTTCGATCGCGGCCGCCACGCGCGGGACCATCTCGTCGCGCGGAATTTGCCGGTTCTCCAAGCCAAAGGCTACGTCATCGGCAACAGTGGCGCCCACGAACTGGTTGTCTGGGTTCTGGAAGATCATGCCAATCTTCTCACGGACCTGCCAGACGGTCGCCGGCGTCAATTGAATGCCGCCCACGGTGACGTCCCCGGTCGTAAACGGCAAGAGGCCGTCCAGGGACTTGGCGAGGGTGGACTTGCCACTCCCGTTGTGCCCAACGATGGCCAGCCACTCGCCGGCATGAACGTTAAAGCTCACGTCGTCCAAGGCCGGCCGCGCATCGTCTGCTTGATAGCGATAAGTGAGATGTTTTACTTCAATGATATTTGCCATCCGCCCGTTTCTCCTTTAAAAAAGTCACCGCTAATTATACCAAAAATCCCGCTAAGACCGAAGCGTTGGCCGCCGATTTCCCGGAAAAAACCCAATTTTGCTGGGACCGTGATCGCCACCCCAAAAAAGGGTATAAAAAAATCACTAACAAACCAGCGGCGCTGAGGCATTAGCCCCCATTCAAGCTAGACTCGGAAAGATTTCCCCATCATCGTAGCGCTCTATACCACATGGTTCTAGTGATTAATTTAAAACATATTGGTTCCCCGTTTAAGGTCGAGAAGACACCTTGAACCGCGGACTAAAAATTAGTCAACGAATTCCAGAACTGCCATAGCGGCACCATCACCGCGACGAGGCATCGTCTTTAAGATACGCGTGTAACCACCGTTACGGTCGGCGTACTTAGGTGCTAATTCGCTGAATACCTTTTGTAATGCGCTGGTAACGACAACATCATCGCCGTCTTCCTTAACATCGGCAACCACGTTACGGATGAACGCAGCAGCTTGACGCCGAGCATGCAAGTCGCCTTGCTTACCCAAGGTAATCATTTGGTCAGCCGTCTTCCGAACTTCTTTAGCGCGTGCTTCAGTCGTTTCGATGCGGCCGTTTAAAATTAAACTGGTAGTCAAATCGCGTAACAAAGCACGACGTTGAGAACTAGTCCGTTGTAATTTACGGTAACTCATAACCAGAAACCCTCCTTTGAGTGTCTAAAATTAGTCTTCCTTCCGAAGTGACAAACCTAAGTCAGCTAACTTAGCCTTAACTTCTTCAAGGGACTTGCGACCCAAGTTACGAACCTTCATCATATCTGCTTCAGTCTTGTTAGTCAGTTCCTGAACCGTGTTGATACCAGCACGCTTCAAGCAGTTGTAAGAACGAACGGATAAGTCGAGCTCTTCGATGGTCATCTCAAGCATCTTTTCCTTATGCGTTTCTTCTTTTTCAACCATGATTTCCGCATTCTTAGCTTCGTCAGTCAGGTCGACAAACATAGCCAGATGTTCGGTCAAGATCTTGGCAGCCAATGAAATGGCTTCGCTTGGATTAATTGAACCGTTTGTCCAAACATCCAGGGTCAATTTATCGTAGTCAGCCCGTTGGCCAACCCGTGCATTCTCTACTTGGTAGTTAACCCGTTCGATTGGGGTGTAAATGGAATCAACGGCTAAAACACCAATTGGCATTTCCGTGTTCTGAGCTTTGTGCTCATCAGCAGAAACATAGCCACGGCCCTTATCCGCAGTCATCCGCATATGGAACGTTGCCCCATCGGCAACCGTAGCAATGTACAGATCTGGGTTTAAGATATCAACATCGGCACCCGCCACAATATCACCGGCAGTGATTTGGGCTGGTCCCTTAACGTTGATCTCCATGGATTCTTCCTGATCGTCGGAACCGTTAAGCTTCAACGCGATCTTCTTAACATTTAAGATGATCTGCGTAACGTCTTCAACGACCCCTTCAACCGTGGAAAATTCATGTAAAACCCCGTCGATTTGAATGCTGGTAACAGCTGCACCAGGTAATGATGAAAGCAAGATCCGCCGTAAGGAGTTCCCAAGCGTTGTCCCGTAACCACGTTCCAACGGCTCAACAACAAACTTACCGTAGTTGCTACTCTCATCAATTTTATGAATGTTAGGCTTTTCAAATTCAATCATTCTTATCGTTTACCCCTTTCAAACCGCGTTGAGCTCCTATAAGTCAATCCCATCATGAAGGTTACCCTCATTAATGAAACGCTCACGTTAAACCCGACGGCGCTTTGGAGGACGAGTCCCATTATGAGGCACTGGCGTAACGTCACGAATAGCCGTAACTTCGATACCAGCAGCTTGGATGGCCCGGATAGCAGCTTCACGTCCTGAACCAGGACCCTTGACAGCAACTTCAACGGACTTAACACCGTGTTCTTGTGAGGCCTTAGCAGCGGCTTCAGCAGCCATTTGGGCAGCAAATGGTGTTGATTTCCGACTACCCTTGAACCCTAAAGCACCAGCAGATGACCAGGCAATGGCGTTCCCTTGAACGTCCGTGATCATGACCAATGTGTTGTTAAACGTAGCATGAATGTGTGCAACACCGGATTCAATGTTCTTTTTGACCCGACGCTTGCGACTAGTTTTTCTAGTAGCCATAAAGTGTTGACCCTCCTTTACTTCTTCTTACCGGCAATCGAAACGGCTTTACCCTTCCGAGTGCGGGCGTTGTTTTTGGTGTGTTGGCCGCGAACAGGCAAACCGCGACGGTGACGCATCCCACGGTAAGAACCGATTTCTTGCAAGTTCTTGATGTTCAGGCTAACTTCACGACGTAAGTCACCTTCGACCTTGTACTTGTCGACTTCGGCACGAACCTTGTCTTCTTGATCAGGTGTCAAATCGCGAACCCGAACGTCTTCTGCGACACCAGCATCCGCAACAATCTTGTGTGCGGTGTTGATACCAATACCAAAAATGTAAGTCAAACCATAAGCGATTTTCTTATCACGTGGTAAATCCACTCCAGCAATACGTGGCATTAAATGTGCACCTCCTATAAATTGAATTACTTACCCTGGCGTTGTTTATGCTTAGGGTTGGCTGAGCAAATAACCATTACTCGACCCTTACGCTTGATAACCTTGCAGTGTTCGCACATTGGCTTAACTGATGGTCTTACTTTCATGAATATCCCTCCTACATCTGTCCAGGCGGTTACTTGAAACGATAAGTAATCCGGCCTTTAGACAAGTCATACGGTGACATTTCAACAGTTACTCGATCACCAGGCAGAATCCGGATGTAGTGCATCCGAATCTTACCGGAGACGTGAGCGAGAATCTCATGACCGTTTTCTAATTCGACCCGGAACATTGCATTAGGCAATGTTTCGGTAACTTTACCTTCGACTTCGATGACATCGCTTTTCGCCACGAAAGTACCTCCCTTTTAATTGCGTGTAAAATACACGTAAAAGCAGCAGGGGCAAGGATATTGCTCCCACCTAGCACCTGTGAATTGCGACAGCGCGCCATTTACAGGCTAAACCTGAATAAGTCTACCATAATTCCCACAACTTAGCAAGAACTTAGTAAAACCTACAGATTCTTCAAGATCTTTTCGATGTCGGCGTAGACATCATCGATAGCCCGGTCACCATCCACCGTGAAGAGCAAGCCCTTCTTGGTGTAGTAATCAACGAGTGGCGTGTTGGCCTTTAGGTTAACAGCCAGACGATTCTTCACCGTTTCCGGCTTATCGTCTTCACGTTGATAGAAATCATGGCCGCCACAGACATCACAAGTGCCTTCAACCTTAGGATTGTTGTACAGCTTGTGATACGTTGCGCCACAAGTCCGGCAGATGTACCGACCGGAAAGGCGTTCAACCAAGACATCGGGTTCAACGTGAATGTTAATCACGGCGTTGATGGTCCGGTTCAGTTCGGGACCAAAGCTATCTAAAGCTTCGGCCTGATCAATGGACCGGGGGAACCCATCCAACATGAAACCAACCTTGGTATCATCTTGAGCTAAGCGATCCCGAACGATGCCATTCGTGACTTCATCCGGTACCAGTTCACCTTTGTCGATGAACTTCTTAGCGGCCAAACCCATTTCGGTTTCGTTCTTCATCGCTTCACGGAAGATGTCTCCCGTAGAAATATGCGGTAAGTGGAACTCATCGATAATCTTTTGGGCTTGGGTTCCTTTACCGGCACCTGGTAGGCCCATGAGGATTAAATTCATTGCTGTCATGTTCGTTCTCCTTATTTCAAAATTATTAGTCTGAAATACACAAGCAGGTGTGCCAATTAGATCAACACACCCGCTGGAAACTCATTAAGCTGGTTCTGGACCTTGCGGATCATCTGGTGATCCTTGAATAAAGCCGACGTATTCGCGCTTCATCATCAATCCGTCAACCTGACGCATGGTTTCGATGGCCACACCAACGACGATTAAGAGGCTGGTCCCACCTAAACCAATAGACTCATCTAAGTCCCAAAGATTTTGGGCTAACAACGGAATTAAGGAAATGAATCCAAGGAAGAGTGACCCAACGGTGCTGAGTCGCATCAACAAACTGGAAACGTATGACTGCGTTTCATGACCAGGCCAAACACCAGGAATGTAGCTCCCCTGCTTTTGCAGGTTCTCAGACAACTTTTCTGGGTTGACTTGCACGAACGCATAGAAGAACGTGAACACAATGATCAGAACGGTGTACAGAATGGCACCATCAACGGTTTGCATGTTAAAGAGGTTCGTCATGGTTTGATACCAGGCATCCTGCGAGTGGGTGTTTTGGAACGCCATCAGAATAGTCTGTGGCGTGGCAATAAACGAACTTGCGAAGATAACCGGGATAACACCCGCAACGTTAACCTTTAATGGAAGGTAGCTGCTATCTGGCGAACCAGATACCCGCCGCGTGTACTGCATCGGAACCCGGCGTTCGGCCTGTTGAACCCACGTCGTAAACGTGATGATCACCAGAACCAAGACCACCAAGCCCAATACGAAGAGGACACTCTTCCACATGTCGCCGGTCGCGATGTCAACGAAGTAATCCTTGTAGAGTTTGTAGACAGCGGTTGGGGTCCGGGCAATGATACCGGCAAAGATAATCATTGAAATCCCGTTCCCTAAACCACGATCGGTGATCATATCACCCATCCAAGTGGTCAACATGGTCCCACCCGTCAGGATTAACCCGATGGAGAGATACGTCGTCACACTTGGATTTTGCACCAGTTTCATTGAGCTTAACGCACTGAAACCAGCGGTGATCCCGATCGACTGAACGAAGGCTAACGCAATCGCTAAGTAACGAGTTGCTTGGTTTAACTTCCGCCGTCCAACGTCCCCTTGCTTACTCCATTCAACGAAGCGCGGAACGATGTCCATTTGTAGCAATTGAATAACGATTTGTGCAGTGATGTAAGGTGAAACCCCCATCGCGAAGATGGAATAGTTGGTCAACCCACCACCACTGAAGGTATCTAAAATACTAACTAACCCAGAAGACGCAACGCTTTGAAGTGCCTTTGCGTTAATGCCGGGGACAGTAATATAGGTACCCAACCGAAAGACAATCAAAACCAGAAGAGTAAAGAGAATCTTTTTACGAATATCTTTAATCTTAAACGCGTTTTTTAAGCTTGAGAGCATTAAATCACCTCAGTCTTACCACCAGCAGCTTCGATAGCTTCGGCAGCTGACTTGGAGAACTTAGCGGCTTTAACCGTTAACTTCTTCGTTACTTCGCCGTTACCTAAGATCTTGATACCGGCTTTTTCGTTCTTCACGATACCGGCTTCAACTAAGGCAGCTGGCGTAACTTCAGCACCATCATCAAAGACGTTCAAAGCAGATAAGTTTACGACAGCAAATTCCTTACGGTTAATGTTGGTAAACCCACGCTTTGGAATCCGACGGTACAGTGGCATTTGGCCACCTTCAAAACCCAAACGAGTCTTGCTACGAGCCTTTTGACCCTTTTGGCCACGACCAGCAGTCTTACCGTTACCAGATGAATCACCACGGCCAACCCGGTTACGAACCTTCCGTGAGCCTTCAGCAGGTTTTAGTTCATTCAACTTCATGCTATTGCGCACCTCCTTATAAAATGAAATTAGGACTACTTAACTTCTTCAACTTTAATTAAATGTGCGATTTGGAAAAGCGCACCGCGAGTGGCTTCGTTGTCCGGTTGTAAAACCGTGCTGTTCACGCGGTTCAAACCAAGAGCTTCCACAATCTTCCGCTGTTTAGGGAGGCGGTGAGCAGCACTATGAATTAAAGTAACTTTTAATTGAGCCATTTTAATACCCCTCCTTATTCAGCTAAGTGTTGAAGAGAGACACCACGGAGAGCGGCAACTTCTTCAGCACGCTTTAACTCAGCAAGGCCAGCAAAAGTGGCACGAACTGCGTTAACAGGTGTGTTAGAGCCAAGACGCTTAGAAGTAACGTCAGCAACACCGGCTAATTCCATGACGGAACGAACGGCACCACCGGCAGTAACTCCAGAACCTTCAGCAGCGGGCTTGAGTAAAATCTTACCCCCACCGTACAGACCGAGTGCTTCGTGAGGAATGGTCGTTCCCACGATCGGAACTTCGATCAAGTTCTTACGAGCGGCTTCAACAGCCTTACGGATAGCTTCTGGGACTTCTTGTGCTTTACCAGTACCGAAGCCAACGTGACCGTTCTTATCGCCGACAATTACAAGTGCTGAGAACCGAAGACGACGGCCACCTTTAACAACTTTGGTAATCCGGTTGATAGCAACAACGTTATCTTCAAGTTCTAACTTGTCGGGATCAATAAATTTTGCCATGTGTGGTTATTCCTCCTTACTGTTAAAATTCCAGCCCGTTTTCACGAGCAGCTTCCGCCAATGCTTGGACACGGCCATGGTACAAGTACCCGCCACGATCAAACACGACGTTGCTAATCTTCTTTTCGACAGCGCGCTTAGCAACTAAAGCACCAACCGCCTTAGCTTGGTCGGTCTTGTTGTCGCCACTGACTTCGCTATCTAACGTTGAGGCACTAACAAGCGTGACACCCGCTACGTCATCAATGACTTGAGCGTAGATGTTTTTGTTAGAGCGGAAAACGTTTAAGCGTGGGCGTTCTGCAGTTCCAGAAATTTTGTTCCGGACACGCGTATGACGCTTTTGACGTGTCTTGTTCTTATCTGGTTTTGTAATCAAAATAGTCACCTCTTTGTAGAATTATCAGCAATTAAGCTGCGTTACTGTTACTTACCAGTCTTACCTTCACGAATCCGAACGTATTCGTTTTCGTAACGGATACCCTTACCCTTGTAAGGTTCTGGTGAACGAACGGCACGAACTTCGGCGGCAAAGTCACCGACTTCTTGCTTGCTGATACCAGAAATGTTGATGGTCGTGTTATCAGGAACCTTAACTTCCAAGGTTTCTGGAATAGCCATTTCAACAGGGTTGGAGTAACCAACACTCAAGATCAAGGTCTTACCCTTGGCTTGAACACGGTAACCAACACCGACCAACTTCAAGGTCTTAGCGAAACCATTCACAACACCTTCAACCATGTTGTTTAAGTTAGCGCGCTGAGTTCCGTGAAGAGCACGGGTCTTGTTGTTGTTATCTGGACGGTCGAAATCAACCGCACCGTCACTAATCTTCATGGTGATGATGTCAGAGAAAGTCCGGGTTAAAGAACCTTTAGGACCCTTGACCGTTACTTGATCACCATCGCGTTTAACTTCGACACCAGCTGGGACATCGACAGTTTTATAACCAATACGACTCACTGTAAGGCACCTCCTATCTTCTTAAAAGTTTTACCAAACGTAGGCGAGAACTTCGCCACCGATTTTCTTGGCACGCGCTTCTTTATCAGTAACTACCCCTTCAGAGGTGGAGATAATAGCGATACCTAAACCGTTCAGAACCTTTGGCACAGCGTCGGCCTTAACGTATGAACGTAAGCCGGGCTTAGAAATACGCTTCAAACCACTGATGACACGTTGGTTATCCTTACCGTACTTCAGGAACACGCGGATGATGCCTTGCTTGTCATCATCGATGTATTCAACATTACGGATGAAACCTTCGCGCTTCAGGATTTCAGCGATGTCGCGTTTAATTTTAGATGCAGGTACTTCGAGTGATTCGTGACGCACCATGTTGGCGTTACGGATCCGCGTCAAGAAGTCTGCAATAGGATCAGTCATGGACATTAACGTTTACCCTCCCTTTGTTTAAAATTCGTTTTACCAGCTAGCCTTCTTCATACCAGGAATTTGACCCTTGTGGGCAAGTTCGCGTAGGCAGATACGGCAAAGGTGGAACTTTTGATAAACAGAGTGTGGACGTCCACAACGTTCGCAACGAGTATATTCTTGTGTAGAGAACTTCGCAGGACGCTTGTTCTTAGCAATTTGTGATTTCTTAGCCAATTTGTGTGAACCTCCTTAATTAGTGTGCAAACGGCATACCGAATTGAGTCAACATTTCGCGTGACTCTTCATCAGTGTTTGCCGTCGTAACGATAACGATGTCCAAACCACGAACACGGTTAACGTTATCAAAGTTGATTTCTGGGAAAATTAATTGTTCCTTGATCCCCAACGTGTAGTTCCCACGGCCATCAAAGGCACGAGAGCTAACACCATGGAAGTCACGAACACGTGGCAATGACACGTTGATTAACTTGTCCAGGAATTCGTACATCCGGTCACCGCGGAGGGTAACCTTAGCACCGATTGACATGCCTTCACGGAGACGGAAGGTTGCAATTGACTTCTTGGCCTTAGTAACCAATGGCTTTTGACCAGAAATCAATCCAAGTTCTTCAACGGCTTCGTCGAGGTTCTTAGCGTTGGAAACAGCATCACCAACGCCCATGTTCAATACGATCTTTTCGATCTTCGGCGTTTGCATAACAGAACTGTAGCTAAATTTTTCCACCAATGATGGGGTAATTTCATTAACGTACTTTTCTTTTAAACGAGCTGACATGAAATTATGTTCCTCCTTTCAATGATTATTTGTCGATGGTTTCGCCGGACTTCTTAGCGAACCGGACTTTGTGACCATCTTCAACACGAACGCCAAGCCGGGTTGGTTCGTTGTTCGAAGGATCAATAAGCATAACGTTGGATGCGTGAATTGGTGCTTCAATATCAATAATTCCGCCTTGGGGATTAGTTTGAGAAGCTTTTTGGTGCTTCTTAATCATATTGACGCCTTTAACGATCACGCGGTTCTTGGCATTGAAGACCTTGGAAATCGTACCTTCCTTACCTTTATCCTTGCCAGCGATCACGCGGACCTTGTCACCAGTTTTAATAAGCATTCCTGTGGGCACCTCCTTGTTTAACGCGATTCTTAATTACAGTACTTCGGGTGCTAATGAGATAATCTTCATGAAGTCGTTGTCACGTAATTCACGTGCAACTGGTCCAAAGATCCGAGTCCCTTGTGGGCTCTTGTCGTCTTTAATCAGCACAGCAGCATTTTCATCAAAACCGATGTAAGAACCATCATTACGACGTACACGAGACTTCGTACGAACAATAACAGCCTTGACTACATCACCTTTTTTGACAACGCCACCTGGTGTTGCTTGTTTGACAGTAGCAACGATGATATCACCGATTCCGGCGTAGCGACGTTTTGAGCCACCCAGAACCTTGATAGTCAGGATTTCCCGGGCGCCGGAGTTATCGGCAACCTTTAAGCGACTTTCTTGTTGGATCACAGCTAGTGTCCTCCCTTCAGATCTAGTTCAGAATACGATAAAAACGACACCTAAATGATTACTGCTTTTTCAACAATGTCGACTAAGCGGAACCGCTTGGTAGCAGATAATGGACGAGTTTCCATGATTTCAACAATGTCGCCGGTTTGGGCTTCATTCTTTTCGTCATGTGCCTTGTACTTCTTGGAGTACTTGACACGCTTACCATATCTTGCATCCGTCTTCGTCGTTTCTACAACGACAGTGATCGTCTTGTCCATCTTGTCAGACACGACACGACCACGGTAAACCTTGCGGTTATTACGTGCATCACTCATGTATTAGTGACCTCCTTCTTATCGTATTCTATTTGTTCAGTTCTTGTTGACGAAGAGCGGTCTTAATCCGCGCAATGTTCTTGCGAACCTGCTTCAACCGTGCAGTGTTTTCCAATTGACCAGTAGCTAATTGGAAACGCAAGTTGAATAATTCGTCCTTGTAGCTCTTTTCTTTATCGAGCATTTCAGCAGTGGTTAATTCATTGATTTCTTTAGTCTTCATTAGATTCGCCACCTACTTCCTCTCGAGTTAAGACCTTAGTGCGAACGGGAAGCTTCATGGCTGCAAGCCGTAATGCTTCGCGGGCCGTTTCTTCAGAAACGCCACCGACTTCGAACATTACCTTGCCACGCTTGACTGGGGCTACCCAGCCATCAGGCGTACCTTTACCATTACCCATCCGGACCCCAACACCTTTACTGGTGTAGGATTTGTGAGGGAAAATCTTGATCCAAACTTTCCCACCACGCTTCATATAACGCGTAATTGCAATACGGGCTGCTTCGATTTGACGGTTGGTAATCCACTTGGAATCCAACGCTTGCAAACCGTAATCACCGAAAGCCACGCTCTTGCCACCCTTGGATTCGCCACGAAGCTTACCACGGTGGACACGACGGAACTTTACTCGCTTAGGTACCAGCATGCTATTTCCCTCCTTGTCCGTTAGATTGTTTCTTTTCAGGTAAAATTTCACCACGGTAGATCCAGGTCTTAACACCCAGAGAACCATAAGTGGTGTGCGCTTCTACCCAAGCGTAGTCGATATCAGCACGTAACGTGTGCAGAGGAACCGTACCTTCAGCATAGCTTTCGACACGGGACATGTCAGCACCGTTCAAACGGCCTGATACTTGCGTCTTGATACCCTTGGCACCAGAACGCATGGTCCGTTGCATGGTTCCACGCATAGCGCGACGGAATGCAACCCGACCTTCCAATTGACGGGCGATGTTTTCGCCAACCAATTTGGCGTCCAGATCTGGCTTCTTGATTTCCACGATGTTGATGTGGACACGCTTGCCAGTCAAGTCGTTCAATTCCTTACGGAGATTTTCGACTTCTGAACCACCCTTACCAATAACCATCCCTGGCTTGGCAGTGTGAATTGAGATGTTGACGCGGTTTGCAGCCCGTTCAATCTCAACAGTTGATACAGATGCGTCAACGAGACGCTTTTCGATAAATTTACGGATTTGAAGGTCTTCCTTCAGGTAAGCAGCGAAATCCTTTTCAGCATACCACTTTGCTTCCCAGTCGCGAATGATACCGACCCGTAATCCAGTTGGATTTACTTTTTGACCCACGCGTTATCCCTCCTCTTTTTCAGATACAACAACCGTAATGTGACTCGTACGTTTGTTGATTGGTGAAGCAGAGCCTTTGGCACGAGGACGGAACCGCTTGAGGGTTGGTCCTTCGTTCACATAGGCTTCGCTAACAACTAAATCTTGACGATCTAAGTCAAAATTGTTTTCTGCGTTAGCAATTGCTGAGTTCAATACCTTTGCCACAACCGGTGATGCTCCACGCGGTGTGAACTTTAAAATAGCGATCGCTTCAGCGACGCTCTTGCCGCGGATAAGATCGATGACAAGGCGGACTTTGCGAGCAGCAATCCGAACCGTCTTAGCAGTCGCTTGCGCTGATGTAACTTGTTCAGCCATTAGTTAATCCTCCTTATCAACGAGTTGTTTTATCGTCGCCACCATGACCACGGAAAGTCCGGGTTGGTACGAATTCGCCAAGCTTGTGGCCTACCATATCTTCTTGAATGTAAACTGGGACATGCTTCCGTCCATCATATACAGCAATGGTATAACCAATAAAGCTAGGGAAAATAGTAGACCGGCGGGACCAGGTCTTGATGACAGCTTTCTTGTCTTGATCCTTCTGCGCATCAATCTTCTTCAATAAGTGCGCATCGGCGAAAGGTCCTTTTTTCAAACTACGACCCATTATGAAACCTCCTCTACTTGTGGCGCATCGCTTAGGGCGATGATCACCAGGTCTCTTGACATCCGGATAACCGGATTATTACATCTTGGAACCTTTACGACGACGTACGATGAACTTGTTGCTCTTGTTCTTCTTAGAACGCGTCTTCTTACCAACAGTCTTCTTACCCCATGGAGAAAGAGGAGATGGTAAACCAACAGGTGCCTTACCTTCACCACCACCATGTGGGTGATCGTTAGGGTTCATAACTGAACCACGAACGTGAGGACGTTGACCAGCCCAACGTGTACGGCCGGCTTTACCAACGTTAACCAATTCATGTTCTTCGTTACCAACGGCACCGATGGTTGCACGGTTAACCTTCAGAACCATCCGAACTTCACCGGATGATAACCGAACTAACACGTACTTGTCATCGTTAGCTTTACCTAACAATTGTGCTGAAGTCCCAGCAGAACGGACCAATTGGCCACCCTTACCTGGCTTCAATTCGATGTTGTGAATAACAGTACCGAATGGAATGTTAGCTAATGGTAAAGCGTTACCCGTCTTAATATCAGCTTCTGGACCAGATTGAACCTTGTCGCCAACCTTTAAGCCCTTAGGCGCAATAATGTAAGACTTAACACCGTCAGCGTAAACTAATAAGGCAATGTTAGCAGTCCGGTTAGGGTCGTATTCGATAGCCTTAACAGTTGCTGGCACATCATCCTTGATACGCTTGAAGTCGATGATCCGGTATTGACGCTTGTTACCACCGCCACGATGACGGACAGTCATACGACCAGCGTTGTTACGGCCGGCAGTGTGACTTTGTGAATCAAGCAATGACTTTTCAGGAGTCGTCTTAGTGATGACGTCTTTGTAAACCAAGCTCGTCATATTACGACGACCATTGCTTGTTGGTTTGTATTTCTTAATCGCCACGTTATTTCCCTCCTATATCTGAGATTTTATTCTTCGTTGAATAACTTGATTTCTTT
Source organism: Levilactobacillus sp. HBUAS70063 (assembly GCF_038374745.1). Classification (NCBI taxonomy): domain Bacteria; kingdom Bacillati; phylum Bacillota; class Bacilli; order Lactobacillales; family Lactobacillaceae; genus Levilactobacillus; species Levilactobacillus sp. HBUAS70063. The sequence continues at coordinate 174,935 of NZ_JBANSM010000006.1, forward strand.
TGAGTCGGCAGATAAGCTGACAATGGCCTTACGACGCTTCTTAGTGTAGCCTTCGTAACGTCCTTGACGCTTCTTCTTACCCTTTAAGTTCATGATGTTGACCTTGACAACCTTAACGTCAAAGATGTCTTCAATGGCATGCTTGACTTGAGTCTTAGTTGCTCGTACATCAACGTCGAACGTGTAACGCTTGTCGTCCATAGTTGCCATTGAGGCTTCAGTAACAACTGGGCGTAAAATAATGTCACGTGCTTCCATTATGCGAGCACCTCCTCTACTTGAGAAAGAGCTGGTTGCGTGATCACTAACTTGTCAGCATCAGCAATGTCGAGGACATTCAAGCTCTTGGCAGGAATAACCTTAACGTTGGCTAAGTTGCGGGCTGCTAAAGCAGCAGTAACGTTGTCATCTTCAAGGACAACCAACGTCTTAGTCGTGACATTCAAACCAGCAAGCACTGAAGCAAATTCTTTCGTCTTAGGTGCATCGAATGCTAAACCGTCAACAAGGACGAAGTTATCATCGAGAACCTTTTGAGAAAGAACGGACTTTAATGCTAAACGGCTAACCTTCTTAGGAAGGCGGTAACTGTAAGAGCGAGGGGTAGGGCCAAAGACCACACCACCACCAACCCATTGTGGTGAACGGATTGAACCTTGACGTGCCCGACCAGTACCCTTTTGACGCCATGGCTTCTTACCACCACCACGAACAGCACTCCGGTTCTTAACGGCGTGAGTTCCTTGGCGCATGGATGCCCGTTGCATCAGGATCGTGTCGAATACGACGTTTTCGTTAGGTTCAACACCGAAGATATCGGCGTTCAAAGTAACGTCGCCGTTTTGGCTACCATCTTGTTTGTATAATGCTACGCTTGTCATTTAATTATCCTCCCTTCCTAATTAGTTTTCTGAATGCTTAGGACGTGGTGGGCGAACAGCACTCTTAACCGTAACGAGTGACTTGTTGGCACCAGGCACATTACCCTTAATCAACAGAACGTTGTTATCAACGTCGGCCTTAACGATCACAAGGTTTTGGATAGTAACTTGCTTGTTACCCATCCGACCTGGAAGCTTCATGCCAGGGAAGACCCGGTTGATGATAGCACCCAGAGAACCTGGACGACGGTGGTAACGAGAACCATGGGCCATAGGGCCACGGCTTTGACCATCCTTATGAATGTTACCTTGGTATCCATGACCTTTAGTGACACCAGTGACATCAACGATGTCTCCTGCTTGGAAGGTATCAACTTTAACTTCGTCTGCTACCTTGTAATCTCCCAGCTCAACATCTCTGAATTCACGAATGAAGCGCTTAGGAGTCGTGTTTGCTTTTGCTACATGACCTTGTTCGGGCTTGTTGCTGAGTACTTCACGCTTGTCTTGGTAACCAAGTTGAATGGCATCGTAACCGTCGTTTTCCATCGTCTTAACTTGTAACACGACGTTTGGGGTTGCTTCGACAACCGTAACGGGGATTAATTCGCCAGCATCAGTGAAGACTTGCGTCATCCCGACCTTTTTCCCTAAGATTCCTTTTGTGGTCATGAGTACACCTCCGATTATATTGTATTTATTTTGAAAAATTATAACTTGATTTCGATGTCCACACCACTAGGCAAGTCGAGCTTCATTAATGAGTCAACTGTCTTTGGCGTTGGGTTAACGATATCGATCAAACGCTTGTGCGTCCGCATTTCGAATTGTTCACGTGAGTCCTTAAACTTATGTGGTGAACGTAAGACGGTGTAGATCGTCCGTTCAGTTGGTAATGGAATTGGACCAGAAATAGTGGCACCAGTTCTCTTAGCCGTTTCAACGATCTTGTCCGCTGATTGGTCGAGGATACGATGTTCGTACGCCTTCAACCGAATCCGAATTTTTTGTTTTGCCATTGTGTTCCCTCCTTCGTCTATTTTAAAAATAAGACTAACTCCGTGGAAATTCCCGCCACACCCTCATGGCAAAGCGGCCGGGTGTGTCGCAATCTCCCACATCATCGCTTAAACTTTTGAGCTTACCCCGGGGTGTTCAAAACACCGTCAGAATTTCAGCACTTGACTATCATACTAAATAAAACGCCGGCTGGCAAGGGTTTTCGCACAATTAATCGAATTTTCTTATGAAATCGCTGACCAATTTGATATCGGTCAACTTAACCCAAAATATTTTATAACCGCCTGCCCCGTTTTAACCACCAACGATAAGCCTCCCCGTTAAGGGCTGCTCATCATTACGGCGCCAACGGATTGACCCAGTTAACGATCGCCAATCAAGCCGACTTCTTCCTATTAAATAGCACCTTGGCCAGGAGCCAACCAATCAGACACGTCACCACATCGGCGGCCGGCTGGGCCCAGATGACCCCGTGGTAGCCGAATAGGTGGGCTCCCAGGACAATCATCAGGTAAAAGACCACCCCTTGCCGAGCAATCGACATGATAAAGGCCCCACTCGCCTTCCCCGTACTTTGGAAGACGGTCGTGTAAACCAGCACCGCCCCTACGAACGGCGTCGTCGCCAGGAAGGCCCGTAGCATGTACGTTCCCGCCGTGATGACCGCCGTGTTATGGAGAAACAGCGCAATAATCTGCGGCGCAAAGACCATGAGAACGACAGCAAAGACCAACGCGTAGCCCACCTCGACGAGCAGGTCGAAGTGCAAAATCTTTCTGAAACGGGCCATGTTCTTCGCCCCAAAGGTGTAACCAATCATTGGTTGCGCCCCAAAGGCAAAGCCGACCATGACCAGCATAATAATCATGTAGACCTTGAGCACAATCCCCATGGCGGCCACGCGGGTCGGGCCGTAATCCACCAGATAGCGATTCAAGACGGCCGTCCCGAACGCTTGCATCAGGTTGGTGATTGACCCGGGAATCCCGATGAAGAGAACCTGGCGAATCAACTGCTGGTCGATCCGACTAATCTTGGGGTCAATCGAGATGACCTGGCAATAGCGTTTGGTCAGATAAACCAACAACAGGGCCGAAATCGTGTAACCAATCACGGTCGCCAAAGCCGCTCCGGCTGCGCCCATACCCAACGGGAAGATCAGCAACGGATCGAGGATGATGGTAATAACCGTTCCGACCATCGTGCCCACCATGGACTGGGTCGCGAAGCCTTCCGTTCTGATCAGGTTTCCCGGCACAATCGACACGATGATGGGCATCGCCCCGACCGCCATAATCCGATAAAACTGCGACGCATACCGGTAAGTCGCCGGCGTCGCCCCCAAGAGGTGGAGAATCGGCCGGGTAAAGACCAACAGGACCACCGTGGTGATGAGGCCCAGTACCACTGCCCCGTACAGGCAGAAGCTACTGACGCGGCTCCCAGTCGCGTAGGCCTTTTCACCTAGCAATCGCGAGATGAGCGAACTTCCCCCGAGGCCGAAGATATCACCAATGGCAATCAGAAATGAGAATAGTGGCGTACACAGCGCCACCCCAGCCACCAGGTTGGTGTTCTGCGTTTGCGACACGAAGAAGGTATCGGCCAGATTGTAAATCATGCTGGCCACCATGCTTAAGACCACGGGCAGTGCCAACTTAAAATAAGCTCGCGGAATCGGCGCCCGTTCAAACAATTCTTCCATAACTCACTCTCCAATACTTAACGTAGACGCACGAGGCTTATTATACCGCAAAACACCACGTTCTGTCAGGTGGCCGTTGAAGCCGCTATTCTGGTGACCGCTCCGCCCCCACCGCACCATGCCGGCTGTGACCGTCCCCGTCCGGCCGTCGCCGCTCGAAAAAGGCGTAAAAAAAAAACGCCCCACCATGACGGCAGGACGTTTCGTTTCAGAGAATCACGCGACTCTAGTCTTCGACTGGAGTACCGCCATTCTTCTTGATAATATCAGCTTGAACACTCTTAGGCGTTGGTTCGTAGTGGTCAAACGTCATGGTAAAGGTACCACGACCTTGAGAAGCAGAACGTAACGTCGTCGCGTAACCGAACATTTCGGCTAACGGAACGAAGGAGTGAATCATTTGTGCGTTCCCACGAGCTTCCATACCATCAACCTTACCACGACGAGCGGTAACTTGGCCCATGATATCACCCATGTATTCTTCTGGTACCAGGATATCAACCTTCATGATTGGTTCCAGGATAACGGGACCAGCAGACTTAACGGCATTCCGTAAAGCCAAGGAAGCGGCAACCTTGAAGGCTGCTTCACTAGAATCGACTTCATGGTAACTACCATCGTATAACTTGGCCTTAACATCAACCAATGGGTAACCGGCTAAGACACCGTTTGCCATGGCTTCTTGCAGACCTTGGTCAACTGAAGGGATAAATTCACGAGGAACAACCCCACCAACGATAGCGTCTTCGAATTCGTAACCCTTACCACGTTCGTTAGGGGTAAATTCGATCCAAACGTCACCATATTGACCTTTACCACCAGATTGACGAACAAACTTACCTTGGACCTTAGTTGACTTCGTGAAGGCTTCACGGTAGGCAACTTGAGGAGCACCAATGTTTGCTTCAACCTTAAATTCACGCTTCATCCGGTCGATGATGATGTCCAAGTGAAGTTCACCCATTCCGGCGATCAGAGTTTCACCAGTTTCAGGGTTAGTTTCAGCCTTGAAAGTTGGGTCTTCTTCAGACAGCTTTTGCAGAGCGTTGTTCATCTTGTCTTGGTCAGCCTTCGTCTTAGGTTCAACGGCAACCTGGATAACAGGATCTGGGAAGTTCATTGATTCCAAGTGTAATGGGTGATCAGGATCGGTCAGAGAGTCACCAGTCGTGGTGTTCTTCAAACCAATGGCACCGGCGATATCACCGGAGAAGACTTCTGGGATTTCTTGACGGTGGTTAGAGTGCATTTGCAGCAAACGACCAACCCGTTCACGCTTGTCCTTCGTGGAGTTAAGCACGTAAGAACCAGCTTCCAGAGTCCCGGAGTATACCCGGATGTAAGTCAAACGACCAACGAATGGGTCAGTGGCAACCTTGAAAGCCAAGGCAGCGAACGGATCGTCATCGTTAGCACGTAACGTAACGGCTTCGTCAGTATCAGGAACCGTGGCGTTGTATGGCTTAACATCCAATGGTGATGGCAAGTAGTCGATAACGGCATCCATCAACATCTGAACACCCTTATCCTTGAAGGCAGAACCAGCAAAGACAGGGAACATGTCCAAACGTAAAGTTGCACGACGGATAGCAGCCTTCAATTCCTCTTTGGTGATTTCTTCACCTTCGAGGTACTTTTCCATGATTTCATCGTCAACGTCAGCAACGCTTTCGATAATCCCTTCATGGCGCTTTTGGGCTTCTTCCTTCATGTCATCAGGAATTTCAACCGTATCCCATGAAGAACCTAACTTATCCTTATCGTAGATGTAGGCCTTCATTTCGATTAAGTCAACAACACCGGCAAAGTCATCTTCGGCACCGATAGCCATTTGCAAAGCAACGGCATTGGCTTGAAGACGTTCGTGGAGGGAGTTTACTGAGAAGTCGAAGTCGGCACCCAGCTTGTCCATCTTGTTAACGAAAACGATACGGGGAACATCGAAGTCGGAGGCTTGACGCCAAACCGTTTCGGTCTGAGGTTCAACCCCGGCTTGACCATCTAAGACAGCGATCGCGCCATCAAGGACCCGCAAGGAACGTTCAACTTCAACAGTGAAGTCCACGTGTCCTGGTGTATCGATGATGTTGATCCGGTGTTCTTTCCATTCCGCAGTAGTAGCGGCGGAAGTGATCGTAATACCCCGTTCTTGTTCTTGTTCCATCCAGTCCATTTGTGAAGCCCCATCATGGGTTTCACCAATCTTGTGGATCTTACCAGTATAATACAGGATACGCTCAGTAGTCGTCGTTTTACCGGCATCAATATGAGCCATGATACCAATGTTACGCGTCTTCTCAAGCGGAAATTCACGAGTATTAGCCATGATTAATGTGTAACTCCTCTCAATTTGATCATAGGTTGTGATTGTGCCAAAAGGTGGCTACTATCATCACACTGATTTAGTAGCCACCTCTCGATTAAAGGAATAATCCCTTAAGCCAGAGACGAAAGTGTCAAAAACACTCCGCTCCAACATTTTATCACACTGTTGGCAATGCAGTGCGATAGCTGCTTTTTACCAACGGTAGTGTGCGAAGGCACGGTTAGCATCAGCCATCCGGTGCGTATCTTCACGCTTCTTAACAGCTGCACCCGTGTTGTTGGCAGCATCCATGATTTCACGTGCAAGACGTTCAACCATCGTGTGTTCGCCACGAAGACGGGAGTACTGAACCATCCACCGAAGACCTAAAGTGGTCCGGCGATCTGGACGTACTTCGATTGGAACTTGGTAGTTTGACCCACCAACACGCCGAGCCTTAACTTCCAAGACTGGCATAACGTTCTTCATTGCTTCTTCGAAAACTTCAACTGGATCGTTACCAGTTTCGTTCTTAATGATGTCGAAGGCACCATAAATAATTTTAGTAGAAGTCCCGCGTTTCCCATCCATCATCGTGTGGTTAATCAAACGAGTAACCAACTTTGAGTTGTAAATTGGATCAGGAAGGACTTCACGCTTTTGTACGTTTCCTTTTCTAGGCATTGTTAATATCCTCCTCGAATGTTGTTTCAAACTGCTTGACGGCAACCGTGCAAGTCAGTTTAATAGTTCGTCTTAGCCCTTAGGCTTCTTAGTCCCATACTTGGAACGACCTTGACGACGGTCAGTAACACCGGCAGTATCGAGCGCACCACGGATGATGTGGTAACGAACCCCAGGTAAATCCTTTACCCGGCCACCACGGATTAAGACAACACTATGTTCTTGAAGGTTATGACCGATACCAGGAATGTAAGCAGTCACTTCAATTAAGTTGGACAACCGCACACGTGCATATTTCCGTAAAGCTGAGTTAGGCTTCTTTGGTGTCATGGTACCGACACGAGTAGCAACCCCACGCTTTTGTGGAGCTGGATTCTTAACTTGAGCTTTTTTGAAACTGTTATACCCGTAGTTTAAAGCTGGGGCATCTGATTTAGAACTTTTAGATTTACGACCTTTACGCACCAATTGGTTGATAGTAGGCATCTAAATAGTCCTCCTTTCCTATTCTTGAGTTTAGTCCACACATCCAGGTGGTTCATTTTTCGTTAAAGAAAAAAGGCCACTCAGACGCGGGTTCAATTGAAGTGTCCCTCCCGCCGTCAGTCAGCATGTCTGGTAGTGAATACCCGAGACCTGTCTGCGAAAAGCACCTTTAATAGAATACCACGCCTGAAAACCCATGTCAATAAAGGTTTCGGGTATTTCCCACAAACATTTCGCCAGTTTTACCGGAGTTAAGGGGTAGAGGTGATGTCCATGTTAATCCCAATTCTATTTATTTACGGGGCCTGCTGCGGTTCCCTACTGGTGGCCCTCGCGAGTCGATACGCGGCGGGAACGTCTTATTTCTTTCCGCGGTCCCATTGCGATACCTGTCAGACCCCCTTGGCCTACTGGCAATTGGTGCCGGTGCTGAGCTACCTCCTGGTGCGAGGAAAATGCCGTACCTGCACGGCCGTCATTCCACCAATCACCTTGATTCTCGAGGTCGGCGCCGGATTGATTGCCACCACCGTTGCCACGCCCTTCAGTCTGCGGATCGCCCTGTGGCTGGGACTCTGGACCTTTGCCGCGCTGTGTGATGCCCGGTGTCAGACGTTTCCCGGCTGGGTGAGTTGGCTGGCGCTCGGCGTCGATCTGCTGGCCCAGCCGCCCCTCATCTGGCTCGTGGGGATTCTGGGATTCGACCTGATTCGGATGCTCTGGCCGCGCTGGTCGCGACCATTGGTGGGCGATGGCGATCTGGAAATGATTCTCAGCTACGGTCTTCTGTGGGGGCTCCCGGCCACCGCCCAGTGGCTACTCGTCGCCTGTGGACTGGCGTTGTGGCGGGCACGCCGCGGTGAACGACTGGCCTTTCTTCCTTATTTGGTGATGAGCGCGGTGGGGTGGTGGCTGATGCGATGAGTGAACCTTTTCTATCAGGTCAGGTATACTAGCTTCAAGCAACCAGGCTTCCCCAATCAAGAGGCTATTTTACTTGCAACCGATGAGCTCTACCATAAGGAGGCCGTGACTTTTGAAGAATACCACCCCTGAACCCGATCCACTAATCGTCGACGATACGCTCGACCGTAAGCTCACGCCGACAGAACGGGGCGCCCTGCACCAGCGTATCCACTCGCCGGAATATCAACGGGCGGTCGCTGAGGCCCAACGAGAATTGTCGCGCCAATTTCCAGAATAGTCATCACCTAAAAAGTAAATATCGTTTACCCAGAGGTCTCGGCGTGTAAGCCTAAGCCTCTTTTTGAATACAAAAAGGACCCGCCATCTCTGACGAGTCCCCGACCAACAAGCTAGTTGTCACTAAGCTTGAGAGTCTTCTTGCATTTGCTTTTCCAAATCGCTGATTGAGTAGACGCCTTCGGTTGACGAACCGCCAACTTCCTTGGGCTTGATCTGACGGTAATCTGGCATCCCAGTCCCGGCAGGAATAATCTTCCCAATAATAACGTTTTCCTTCAAACCAACTAATGGATCGTTCTTGCCCCGAATAGCAGCATCGGTCAAGACACGCGTCGTTTCCTGGAAGGAAGCGGCTGACAAGAAACTGTTGGTTTCCAAGGCAGCCTTGGTGATCCCCAGGATAACTGGACGAGCGGTGGCCGCAATCCCACCAGAGATTAACGTCTGGTAGTTGGCACGCCGGAAGTCTTGAATATCCATCAAAGTCCCAGGTAACACGTCGGTATCGCCCGGATCCATGATCCGAACTTTCCGCAGCATCTGACGAACCATGATTTCAACGTGCTTATCACTGATAGCCACACCTTGCATCCGGTAAACCCGTTGCACTTCACCTAAGATGTAAGTTTCAGTTGATAAGACATCCCGAACCCGGAGTAATTCCTTAGGATCAACAGACCCATAGTTCAAGGCGCCACCACGGTGGATGAAGTCACCTTCGCTAACCCGCATACGGGCAGTGATTGGCAACGTGTAAGTCCGCGTATCGGCTTCACCCTTGATAGTAACTTCCTTGGTCCGTTCTGCTGGGTTTTCTTCGATTGATTCAACCGTCCCAGTAACTTCGGTAATCTCAGCTTTACCTTTAGGGTTCCGAGATTCAAACAATTCTTGAACACGAGGCAACCCTTGGGTAATATCTTCGTTACCAGCCACACCACCGGTATGGAAGTTCCGCATGGTCAGCTGCGTCCCTGGTTCACCGATAGATTGTGCGGCAACAGTTCCGACAGCTTCACCAACTTCAACTTCGTCACCAGTAGCCATGTTCCGGCCATAACAATGTTCACAAACACCATGTTCAGTGTTGCAAGTAAAGGCGGAACGGATGGTAACTTCTTCAACACCGGCATCGACAATCTTTTGAGCGGTGTCTTCAACGATCATCTGGTTCTTAGGAACAATGACGTCCCCAGTCTTTGGATCGTAGACGGTCTTTTGGGTGTAACGCCCTAAGATCCGGTCGTACAGTGGTTCGATCATTTCGTTACCATCAGTGATGGCACGAATCTTCAAGCCACGGTCGGTCCCACAATCCTTTTCCCGAATGATAACGTCTTGCGCAACATCGACCAGCCGCCGCGTCAGGTAACCTGAGTTGGCAGTCTTGAGGGCCGTATCGGTCATCCCTTTACGAGCACCGTGGGTCGAAATGAACATTTCCATCACGGACAGGCCTTCACGGAAGTTAGACGTGATTGGCAGCTCCATGATGTCACCACTAGGAGCGGCCATCAAGCCCCGCATCCCGGCAAGCTGCGTAAAGTTAGAAATGTTACCACGCGCACCAGAATCACTCATCATAAAGATAGGGTTCTGTTGGTCGAAACTGTGAATCAAGGCGTTTTGAATTTCGTCCTTAGCATCGTTCCAGATACCAATGACCCGTTCGTAACGTTCGTGGTCGGTAATCAACCCACGCCGGAATTGCTTCGTTACCGTCGATACTTGCTTGTGGGCAGCATCGATAATTTCTGGCTTTTCCTTCAGGTCGGTAACATCGACCATCCCCACTGTCAGTCCAGACTTCGTGGATTCGTCGTAACCCAAATCCTTGATCCGGTCCAACAACTTAGAGGTTTCGGTAACCTTATATTGTTGGTAAACGGCAGCGATAATGTCGGATAAGAAGCCCTTCTTGAAGGGTCCGATTAATTCGGCATTTTGCAGGTAATCATGAATGTCTTCGCCCGGTGCCAAGAAGTACTTGTCAGGGACGGAGCCGTTCAAGTTCGTGCTGGTTGGTTCGTTCAGGTATGGGAATGACTTTGGTAGGATGTTGTTAAAGATCAACTTCCCAACGGTCGTAACCATAACCTTACCGCGTTGTTCGTCGGTAAACGGCTTGTTCGGCATTGAGGAGACTTGCACCCCAACCCGAGTGTGCCAGTGAACTAACCCGTTCCGGTAAGCCAAGACGGCTTCGTTGAGGTCGGTAAAGATCATGCCTTCCCCTTCACGGTTAGCTTCTTCCATGGTCAGGTAGTAGTTCCCGATAACCATATCTTGAGAAGGTGCAACCACTGGCTTACCACTGGCAGGCGCCAGGATATGGTGAGCGGCCAGCATCAGCAAACGTGCTTCAGCTTGTGCTTCGTCGGATAATGGCACGTGGATGGCCATTTGGTCCCCATCGAAATCGGCGTTGTAAGCTTCACAAGCCAATGGGTGTAACCGCATCGCTTTACCACTAACCAAGACGGGTTCGAACGCTTGAATCCCTAAACGGTGAAGCGTAGGGGCCCGGTTCAACAGAACAGGGTGTTCCTTGATGACATCTTCAAGCACGTTGAAGACATCGTCATCTTCGCGGTCAATTTGGCGCTTGGCGTTCTTAATGTTAGAAGCTAAGCCCCGAGCAACCAGTTCCTTCATGATGAATGGCCGGAATAATTCCAAGGCCATCGGAACTGGCAACCCCATTTGGTTAAACTTGAGGGAAGGACCAACGTCAATAACGGAACGACCAGAGTAGTCAACCCGCTTCCCTAACAAGTTTTGACGGAACCGCCCTTGCTTCCCTTTCAACATGTGTGAAAGAGACTTCAGTGGCCGGTTACCAGGACCAGCGACTGGACGGCCACGACGACCGTTATCGATCAAGGCGTCAACGGCTTCTTGAAGCATCCGCTTTTCGTTTTGAACGATGATGCCAGGCGCATTTAAGTCTAACAACCGCTTCAACCGGCTGTTCCGGTTGATAACCCGCCGGTACAAGTCGTTCAAGTCAGACGTTGCGAACCGTCCACCTTCGAGTTGCACCATTGGCCGTAAGTCAGGTGGAATGACCGGAATCGCATCCATGACCATCCATTCCGGACGGTTACCCGATGTGACGAAGGCTTCCAAGATGTCCAAACGACGAACGGCACGCGTCCGCTTTTGGCCAGTGGCTTCCTTCAATTCTTCCTTTAATTCCTTAACTTCTTTATCTAGGTCTACGGCCATCAACAACTTCTTGATGGCTTCGGCACCCATTTCAGCCTTAAAGGCCTTGCTACCGTATTCTACGAGCTTGTCACGGTAATCCCGTTCGGAAAGGAGTTGTTTCTTTTCCAATGGCGTGTTACCTGGATCTAAGACCACGTAGGATGCGAAGTAGATGATTTCTTCAAGAGCCCGAGGACTCATGTCGAGGACCAAGCCCATCCGACTTGGGATCCCCTTGAAGTACCAGATGTGGGTTACAGGTGCAGCCAATTCGATATGGCCCATCCGTTCACGACGAACCTTAGAACGGGTAACTTCAACACCACAACGGTCACAAACGACACCCTTGTAACGGATCCGCTTGTATTTCCCACAGGCACATTCCCAGTCCTTGGTAGGACCGAAAATCCGCTCGTCGAATAGCCCATCTTTTTCAGGCTTTAACGTCCGGTAGTTGATGGTTTCAGGCTTCTTAACTTCCCCGTAAGACCAGCTACGGATCTTATCAGGTGAAGCCAGCCCGATCTGCATGCTTTCGAACTTATTGACATCGACCAAAGAAGCGACCTCCCTTATTAATTAGTCTTGTGTGTTCGGTTGACTTTCATTTTTAGTAGTTTCTGGTGTGGTCTTGGCACTGTCGGCCTGAGCTTGCGCCTTGCGTTGCTCTTCTTGCTGTTGGGCGTACTTGCTCAAAGCATCAACGTTCACAACTTCATCGTCATCGTCGTCCATATCACGGAGTTCGATTTCTTCGTTGTTCCCGTTTAAGACCTTCATGTCCAGCCCTAAGGATTGGAGTTCCTTGACCAGAACACGGAATGATTCAGGGACACCAGGCTTTGGAATCGGATCGCCCTTAACGATGGCTTCGTAGGTCTTAACCCGACCAACCACGTCATCGGACTTGTACGTTAGGATTTCTTGCAACGTATAAGCGGCACCGTAAGCTTCCAAGGCCCAAACTTCCATTTCACCAAACCGCTGGCCACCAAATTGTGCTTTCCCACCAAGGGGTTGTTGGGTAACCAGTGAGTAAGGTCCAATGGAACGGGCGTGCATCTTATCATCGACCATGTGGGCCAACTTCAGGTAGTTCATGACACCAACGGCAACCCGCTTATCGAACGGTTCACCGGTCCGGCCATCGTATAAGACCGTCTTGGCATCCTTGGCCATGCCGGCTTCCTTCAAGGCATCCGCGATATCGGTATCCCGGGCACCATCGAAGACTGGCGTTGCCACATGAATCCCTAACTTACGAGCGGCCATCCCCAAATGCAATTCGAGTACTTGCCCGATGTTCATCCGGGAAGGCACACCCATAGGACTCAGCATGATGTCGATTGGCGTACCATCTGGCATGTATGGCATGTCTTCTTGTGGGATAACAACGGAAACCGTCCCCTTGTTCCCATGACGACCAGACATCTTGTCACCAACTTGGATCTTCCGCTTTTGGGCGATGTAGACCCGAACCATCATGTTGACACCAGGTGATAATTCATCCCCATTTTCACGGGTAAAGATCTTAACGTCCTGGATGATCCCGCCACCACCATGTGGCACCTTCAGGGAAGTATCCCGTACTTCACGGGCCTTTTCACCAAAGATGGCATGGAGCAGACGTTCTTCGGCTGATAATTCCGTAACTCCCTTAGGCGTTACCTTACCAACTAAGATATCCCCGTCTTGAACTTCGGCACCGATACGGATAATCCCGTCTTCATCCAAGTTCTTCAGGGCATCTTCACCGACGTTAGGAATTTCACGGGTCATTTCTTCAGGTCCCAGCTTCGTATCACGTGCTTCTGATTCGTATTCTTCAATATGAATCGACGTGTAAACGTCATCGCGAACCAACCGTTCGTTGATCCCGATGGCATCTTCGAAGTTGTACCCTTGCCAAGTCATGAAGGCTACCAATGGGTTTTGCCCTAAAGCAAGTTCCCCATTTTCCATGGAAGGCCCATCAGCCAAAATTTCATCGTTGTCGACATGGTCGCCGACCTTAACGATTGGCCGTTGGTTGTAGTTCTTGCCACCGTTTGACCGGCGGAACTTCATCAACTTGTAAGTGTCTAACGCATCGTCGTCACGCCGTACCCGGATTTCACGAGCATCAACGTATTCAACGGTCCCGGCGTGTTGGCTAATTAAAGCCACTCCGGAGTCATGCGCAGCCTTGTATTCGATACCGGTCCCAACCAGCGGTGCGTGAGGATCCAGCAATGGCACAGCTTGCCGTTGCATGTTGGCCCCCATCAGAGCCCGGTTGGAGTCATCGTTTTCCAAGAAAGGAATACATGCGGTGGCCACGGCAACAACTTGCTTAGGCGAAACGTCCATGTAGTCAATCTTGTCGGCCGTGGTTTCGATGTTGTTATCTTCATCACGGGCCATGATGGTATCCGTGGCGAAGGAACCGTCATCGTTCAATGGCGTGTTGGCTTGAGCCACCACGTAGTTATCTTCTTCATCGGCAGTCAGGTAATCGATCTTATCGGTAACCATGTGCGTGTCCCATGAAACCCGACGATATGGCGTTTCGATGAAGCCATACTTGTTAACGCGGGCGTAACTGGACAGACTGTTAATCAGCCCAATGTTAGGTCCTTCAGGCGTTTCAATTGGGCACATCCGACCGTAGTGGGTGTAGTGCACGTCCCGGACTTCATAACCGGCACGGTCACGCGTCAAACCACCAGGTCCCAGGGCGGACAGACGCCGCTTATGGGTTAATTCACCCAATGGGTTGGTCTGGTCCATGAATTGTGACAATTGAGAGGAACCGAAGAATTCCTTAATGGAAGCCACGACTGGGCGAATGTTAATCAATTGTTGTGGCGTTACCGTCGCAGCGTCTTGAATCGACATCCGTTCACGCACAACCCGTTCCATCCGGGATAACCCGATCCGGAATTGGTTTTGCAGAAGTTCACCCACGGAACGAATCCGCCGGTTACCCAAGTGGTCAATGTCATCGGTACTCCCAATGCCAATTTGTAAGTCAAAGAAGTAGTTCATGGAAGCAATGATGTCGGCTGGGCGAATGTGCTTCAGCTTGATATCAATGTTGCCATTCCCAATTACGGGCACTTCTTGTTCGGGATCGTCAGGTGATTGCACCTTAATGATTTGTAACTTCAGTGGTTCCGTAACCACCGCTTCATCGGAAGGTTGGAACGTCACCATCTTGAAGTCGTCTTGGTCCAGGTATGGGGCCAAGGTCTTCATAACATCCTTGTCGACCACCGTGCCCTTTTGCGCGATAACTTCACCAGTATCTGGGTCAGCTAACGTTTCAGCTAAGGTTAAGCCGAGCAAACGGGTCTTCAGGCTAAGCTTCTTGTTGGTCTTGTAACGACCAACAGGGGCCATGTCGTAACGCTTCGGGTCAAAGAACCGAGCCGTCAACAAGCTCCGTGAAGAGTCGGCCGTCTTAGGTTCACCTGGACGCAGGCGTTCGTAAATATCCTTCAAGGATTCTTCAACACGGGAATCGTCGGTATTCTTGTGAATATCCTTTTCCAACGTGTTCGTCAGGCTTTCGTTATCGCCCAAGATATCCAGGATTTCATCGTCGGAACCGAACCCTAAGGCCCGAACTAATTCGGTCATTGGGATCTTCCGCGTCCGGTCAATCCGGACGTAGGAAATGTTCTTCGCATCGGTTTCGAATTCGAGCCAAGCCCCCCGGTTAGGGATGACCGTGGCGCCGAAGACGGTCCGACCGTTCTTATCAGTATCTTCATTGAAGTAAACGCCTGGTGACCGGACTAATTGAGAAACAATAACCCGTTCTGCCCCGTTAATGATAAAGGTCCCTTGGGCCGTCATTAATGGGAAGTCACCGAAGAAGACGTCTTGCGATTTGATTTCGCCCGTTTCATGGTTGGTTAAGCGTAAGGTCACGTGCAGTGGTGCTGAGAAGTTCGCATCGTGCTCCCGTGCTTCATCGACCGTATATTTGGGTTCCAGTAATTGATAATCAACAAACTCTAACGAAAGGTTTCCTTGAAAATCTTCGATTGGCATGATGTCGTCGAACATATCCCGTAAACCTTCATCGAGGAACCAGTTGTAGGAATTGGTCTGAATCTCGATTAAGTTAGGGAGATCAAGGACTTCCTTGATCCGCGAATAGCTACGGCGAGTACGGTGTTTCCCGTATTTCACTAAGTGTCCTGCCAAGTTGTTCACCTCTCCTATTTATTCTGTGGACTGGTCAAAAACCAAATGTTACATTTTGATTACATTTGCGTAATCAGCCGGTTTTTTGGCAAAAAAAATCCAAAAACAAACCCGCAGTTTGCTTTTGGCTTCTTATAATGGACGCTACCGGACAATAGATCGGCGCATCCAATTTCAGTTCACAGTTGCATACAAATGATATAGTACTCGAATTCTGAGTCATTGTCAATAAAGAAGTTCTACTTCTTTACGGCAACGCCAAATAAAATTAACCGCACCAGCGTCAGCGTCTGTTCGTGCTGGGAGGCATCGGCCGGACCCACGTGATGGAACGTGTTAAACAGTGGGCTCAAGCTGGTCAGATAGAAGGAAGCGGCGTCTTTGGCCTGCATCCCACTCTGAAGCGTGACGACACTGGTCTCGAAGAAACTGGTCAAGGGCATCAAGTAGTCTTGCATGAAGACCATCCCCAACTGCCGCTGGTTCTCCGGCTTGAGGAACTTGAAGCTCCCGTGAATCACCGTGAAGACGTCGCGGGGATGGGCCGCTGTTAACACCTCGGTAACCGCCGTCAATGCCTCGACGGGGTCGGCGTCCGGCTGAATCTGCTCAACCACGGTCGTGATGCCGGCCTTAATCTCCGCCCCCACCGTCTTAATGACTTCGAGGAAGATAACCTCCTTATCACTAAAATGATGGTACAACGCCGGCTGCGTGATGCCGACTTGCTTGGCAATATCACGGGTCGAGGTGGCTTGATAACCCTGCGCCAGGAATTGTTCCCGCGCGGCCTTTAAAATCGCGGCGTGCGTCTGGGTCAACTGTTCTTCTCTCTTCATGAGCGGGCCGTCTTCCTTTCTGTGGTGAAGTAACCTTTATGGCTTATTTGATGAAACGACTGGGCTCTTCCGGACCACCGACCACTGGGGTCTGGTTGCCGGGAAAGCCGCTGGATTGCGGGGTGGCCCGTAATCTTTCAACCTATCTAATATACCATAATCATGAGTTAAGTGTACCACAGTCACTTATCACCAGCTAGGTCAAAGCGGTTAAATAACGGTTAAGTTCGTGGGGGTTGGCAGCTTTAGATGAAGGTGGACGCCTTGCCGTTCGCGCAGGATGAGCTGGATCGCTGTGGGCAGGACGGCCCAAGCCTGAGAAGCGGTCTTGGACCTCGCTTGGAACCACCACGACCCGGTGTTTCCAAGTCGCCATTATCTAACCGGCTTTCGCCGCTAAGATAATCCCACGGCTGAGCTCATCCTACGCTTCACTCTCGGCTACGGCGGCGAGCGTCATCTCCCACCCACTAAGTGTTGACGCTGCTTAACCTATCCCGATATAGCCCGACGCACTGTCACTAATCGTCCGGCTTGGTCCCTAAATTAGCAGACCGGAGGCAAGGACTACTGGGTGTCCATAGCCAACGCCTAATACGGTGGTCTTTCTCGTAGTCAACATACCCGCTTAGACCTGTATTCAGCGCCCTCAGCTCCCAACGACAAAAGTAGCGGGCCCCTCCCCTTCAGGAAGGACACCGCTACTTCGTCTTTTTAAATTTAAGTCAATTAGTGACTGGCTACCGCCGTTGGCTTGTCCGTCTTATCCGGAGTCTTCACGCTTACCGTGATTTCACCTCGCGTGGCCCCAATCGTCACTTGATCGTGGGCCTTGACCTCGCCATTCAGCAGAGATTCGCTCAGCTTATCTTCCACCTGCGTCTGTAGCGCCCGACGAATCGGCCGTGCACCATACTCGGGGTCAAAGCCGGCCTTGGCCACCACTTCGATAGCCGCTGGCGTAATCTTCAGCTTGATGTTCTGGTCGGCAACCCGGTCGATAATCCGCTTAGCCATCAACTTCACGATTTCGTGGAGCTCATCCTTCTTCAAGGAGTGGAAGATGACCGTTTCATCAATCCGGTTCAGGAATTCTGGCCGGAAGGATTGCTTCAAGGTCTCACGAATGGTTTGCGCCATAGCTTGGTAACTATTGGCCAAGTCCTCGGCACCGAATCCAACGGTCTTTTCATCCCGCAACTTCGTAGCCCCCAGGTTCGAGGTCATGATGAGAATGGTATTTCTAAAGTCAACCTTCCGTCCCTTGGAGTCCGTCAAGTAGCCGTCGTCCAAGACCTGCAACAGAATGTTAAAGACATCCGGGTGGGCCTTTTCCACTTCATCAAAGAGCACCACGGAGTATGGCTTCTGCCGAACCTTCTCCGTCAGCTGACCACCTTCGTCGTAGCCCACGTAACCCGGGGCGGACCCAATCAGACGACTCGTGGAGTACTTCTCCATGTACTCGCTCATGTCGACCCGAATCATGTTGTCTTCGGAACCAAACATGGCTTCGGCCAAGGCCTTGGCTAATTCGGTCTTCCCGACCCCGGTTGGTCCGAGGAACATGAAGGACCCAATTGGCCGGTTCGGATCTTTCAGACCCGAACGTGCCCGCCGGATGGCCCGCGCAACCGCCGAAACGGCTTCCTTCTGGCCGATGACCCGCTTGTGCAGGATCTTTTCCAGGTTAACCAGTCGGTCGGCATCCGTTTGCTTCAACTGTGTAACGGGAACGCCCGTCCACTCGGCCACCACGTCCGCCACGTCTTCACCGGTTACATCGGTAGCGTACTGATGGTCCGGCGTTGCCGTTGCGGCCGCCTTAGCCTCGCGAGCCTCAACCTTTTGGCGTAAGGCCATTTCCTCGGTCCGTAACTTCGCCGCGCGTTCGAAGTCCTGCTGCTCAATGGCGGCTTCCTTCTCATCGGCTAAATCGGACAATTCCTTGGCTTGCTTGCTGGCTGGCGTTGGCTTATCCATCTGGTCGATTCGCACCTTGGCGGAGGCTTCATCCATCAGGTCAATCGCCTTATCGGGTAAGAACCGGTCGCTGATGTAACGGGTTGACAGCTTAACGGCCTGTTCCAGCGCATCGTCCGTAATGTTGACGTGGTGGTGGTCTTCATACCGTGACCGCAAGCCCTTGAGAATCTCCAAAGCTTCTGCACTGGTTGGTTCGTTGACCTGAACCGTGGCAAACCGTCGTTCCAGAGCTGCATCGGATTCGATGTACTTCTGGTACTCGTCCAACGTGGTGGCCCCAATGGTTTGGAGTTCACCCCGCGCCAAGGCCGGCTTCAGGATATTCGAGGCATCGATCGCCCCTTCGGCACCCCCCGCACCAATCAGCGTGTGTAATTCATCGATGAACAGGATAACTTGCCCGTCGTTGTAAATTTCTTCAATAACCTTCTTCAACCGGTCTTCAAACTCACCACGGTACTTGGTTCCGGCCACTAAGGACCCCATGTCGAGCATCATCAACCGCTTATTGCGCATATCTTCCGGGACATCACCGGCGACAATCCGTTGGGCCAGGCCCTCGGCAATCGCCGTCTTCCCGACACCGGGTTCCCCAATCAAGACAGGGTTGTTCTTGGTCCGCCGACTCAGAATCTGAATGACCCGCTTAACTTCCTTGTCACGACCGACCGTCGGATCCATGCGACCCTCTTTAGCCGATTGCGTCAGGTCCCGGGCCAGTGAATCCAGCGTCGGGGTGCCTCCCTGAGCCGTTCGCCGGTTGCGATTATCGCCACGACGCTTAGGCGTATCGGTAATCCCGAGCTTCCGTAAGACCACCTTGTGGGCGTCCGTGAGCTGAACGTTCAGGTTCTTTAGAATCCGTGAAGACAAAATCGTTTCGTCACTGAGCAACGCCAACAGGAGGTGTTCCGTTCCAATCTTCGTTGCGCCTAGCCGTTTCGCCTCGTCACCAGCGATGGCCAGCATCGACTTGGCTTTGGGTGAGTAGGGTAGGTAGCTATCTTTATCGGTGTTCGTCAGCGTGCCGTAACCTGTGAAGCGTTCAATCTCTTCGCGAACGTCATCTTCGGTAACGGAGAATTGCTGGAGAACTTTGTTGGCAATGCCATTTTTTTCAATGGTGAGGGCCAGCAGCAAGTGTTCCGTCCCCACTGCTTGGTGCTTGAAGTACTTTGCTTGTTCCTGTGCCAAGACGAGGACACTCTTAGCGCTTGGTGTAAATAGATTATCCATTGCAGCTCCTCACTTTCTTAACTCTCATAACGTAGGTGATTCAAAATAGAAATTAAAATCTGCGCGCGAATCTGCTCGTCAGCTTGCCGGTCTCCCGTGTTAATGGCGTCCTTGTTAATCGCCGCGAAAATGATGTTGGCCTCGCTGCGGTTAATCGCTCCGGCCTCAAACAGGCTTCGAACCACGGATAAGCTATCGTGCCGGGTAATGTGATCCCCGACCGCGGTCACCAACGAATCGATAAAGTCTAAGTTATCCAGCAACTTGACCTTTTCAATCCGAATATAACCACCGCCACCTCGTTTACTCTGGACCACGTAACCGTCCTGAATCGTAAACCGGGTCTTAATCACGTAGTTAATCTGCGATGGCACGACGTTAAACTGATTCGCAATTTCTGCTCTGCGGATCTCCACCTGCTGGGATTCAGCCAAAATCTGCTTCAGGTAAGATTCAATAATATCCGAAATATTTTGATTCTCCATTATCGTCCCCCCTTCAGTGCAGTGTTCTTGACTAATGTTGACTAATATTATACGAATTTCCAGTAAAATTGCAACGGATTAGACCGCCGATCGGTGAGAAGTTTTAATTTCTTAACAACGAACCGGTCTGGCGGTAAAGGTCCCGTCACTCGCCGTCGCCATTTCATAGAAGTTCTAGTAATCTATGGTACCAAAAAAACGGCGCGCTTCCAAACAATCTGTACGGAAGCGGCCGTTTCTATCATTATATATGTAATTGTGAGAATAAAAAAATCGGGAAGACAAGATTTGAACTTGCGACCCCCACGTCCCGAACGTGGTGCTCTACCAAGCTGAGCTACTTCCCGAAGAAAGCTCACTGACCCACTAATCTTGTCAGTCAAATCGGGAAGACAGGATTCGAACCTGCGACCCCCTGGTCCCAAACCAGGTGCTCTACCAAGCTGAGCTACTTCCCGAAAATTGCTTACAATCGCTTATAAGCAACAAAAATGCACCCAGTAGGAGTCGAACCTACAACCTTCTGATTCGTAGTCAGACACTCTATCCAATTGCGCTATGGGTGCATAATTATTATTAAGTTAAATGCCGAGGACCGGGATCGAACCGGTACGGTCATCACTGACCGCAGGATTTTAAGTCCTGTGCGTCTGCCAATTCCGCCACCCCGGCAAAAGGGCAAAAGCGGAAGACGGGATTCGAACCCGCGACCCCCACCATGGCAAGGTGATGTTCTACCACTGAACTACTTCCGCAAATTGGCTATTTGATTAATGGTGCCATGCCGACTAGAGGATTCGAACCTCCGACCTCCTCATTACTAGTGAGATGCTCTGCCAACTGAGCTAAGTCGGCAAAATATTGTTTGAATATTTTGCTATATTTGATTAATGCAGGTGAAGGGACTCGAACCCCCACGTCATAAGACACTAGAACCTAAATCTAGCGCGTCTGCCAGTTCCGCCACACCTGCAACGTTGGCGAACTAACGCCAGGAACTTTTGGGTTCCGATGGAGGATACAGGGCTCGAACCTGTGACCCTCTGCTTGTAAGGCAGACGCTCTCCCAACTGAGCTAATCCTCCATATTTTTCGAAGCAAGCAAAGCGCCTTGCTCGAAACAACTATTACAATTTACCATGCTCAGCGAATCTTGTCAACAACAATTTCGAATTATTTTGAATAAATATTCGTTAGCTGAATAACTACTCGCTTAACAACAAATAATATTGTATCTCATCTTTCCGGAAAAAGCTACTCTTTTTTGCATTTTCTTGCAAACTTTTGAATTGCTATCTTTTCAAGAAAGATTGTCAGTGCAAGCCTTAGCCAACTTCCGTCGCTGCCGCCCGAATTAACCAACAGAAACTATTTTATACGAAGTCCCTACCCCTCGTCAATAAGAAATTGCAAAAATACTCAAAAAGTTTATTCACCGCCTTCCAACCGAACCGGCACGACCATGGTTCCGCATCACAAAAGGCGCTCACCGACAGGACTAGTCGGTGAGCGCCTCACATTTAATGGTGCATAAATACTTAAGTTGTTTTCTCTATGTGCCTGCGGCCGGTCGTTATTGCCTACGGCTGGCTACCTTACCATTCGTGACAGGTGGACTGACGGCTCGCTATGGGCAGGACCAACCCGAGCTGTAGGGCGGCCTAATTCTTCGGCACCAATCGGGTAAACTCTCGCCAGCGAAGAATATCCCCTCGCATCATCGACCGGTCACAATTGACAAGTCACCCACGCCGGAGGAGGCCAGTAATGGAGCCAGCCGTGACAACGGTGTTAGCTGGCGTTTTATGCCAGCTTAGACCGTGGGACGACTTGGGAGACTCGCGGGCCTTGCGAGGCTTCCAAGCGAGCCGGAAGCCCGTTCCTTGGCTGTAGGCGGTCCCCACAGCGGCGGAATTGCTGGCAGCCGCAGGCAACTGCTGCATTTAACCAAGAAATGACTAACGATGAATTACTTGGTGATCTTCGTGACGCCGCCCATGTATGGAACCAGGACTTCTGGAATCGTGACGGAACCATCCGCGTTTTGGTAGTTTTCCAAAATAGCGGCAACAGTCCGGCCAACCGCCAAACCAGAACCGTTCAGTGCGTGGACATACTGCAACTTGCCGTTGTCATCGCGGTATTGAATGTGGGCCCGCCGTGCTTGGAAGTCCGTGGTGTTGGAGCAACTTGAGATTTCGCGATACGTGTTTTGTTCTGGGAACCAGACTTCCAAATCATGCGTCATGGCGGCCGTGAAGCTCATGTCGCTGGTGGTCAGCGTAATCACGTGGTAAGCCAACCCTAGCTTCTGTAAGAGGCTCTCAGCGTGTTTCGTCAAGGCTTCCAATTCGTCCCATGAGTTTTCTGGCTTACAGAACTTCACCATTTCAACCTTGTTAAATTGGTGAAGGCGAATCAATCCCCGGGTATCCCGGCCGGCACTCCCGGCTTCGGACCGGAACGCCGGCGTCAACGCCGTGAACCAGACTGGTAGGTCGGCTTCCGGAATCACTTCGTCACGGTAGTAGTTGACCAACGGCACTTCGGCGGTTGGAATCAACGTCATATCTTCATCCCGCAATTGGTAAACGTCTTGCTTGAACTTCGGGAATTGGCCGGTCCCGTACATGGAGTCATCGTTGACGATGTATGGGGGCAAGACTTCCTTGAAGCCCGCCTTGGTGTTTTCATCCAAGAAGAAGTTGTAGACGGCCCGTTCCAAACGCGCGCCCAGACCGAGGTAGTAGAGGTAACGACTCCCCGAAACCTTGGCCCCGGCTTCGAAGTCTAAAATCCCCAGATCTTCTCCCAGTTCATAGTGGGCCTTAGGCGTGAAGTCCATGTTCGGCTTCTCACCCCACTTGCGCAGTTCAACACTCCCGTCTTCCGTCAAACCAACGGGAACGTTGTCGTTAGGAATGTTCGGCAGGTGAGCCGCCGCGTCTTGGACCTGGGCCTTTAACGTATCGAGGTCGGCGTCAATCTTCTTGATATCGGCACTAACCTGACGCATTTCGGTAATCTTATCGTTGGCATCTTGCTTGTTCCGCTTGAGTTGGGAAATTTCATCGGACACCGTGTTCCGTTGGGCCTTCATCGTTTCACTCTTGACGATTAATTCCCGACGCTTAGCATCTAAAGCCAGTAAGTCGTCGATATCGGCTGGGTCGACTCCCCGCGTCGCTAACTTTTCTTTAATGAAATCTGGTTCTTGACGAATTAATTTTAAATCTAACATCTGCTTGCTCCCTTCGATTTTCCGGATGATACAAAAAAGGCCTCCGTCACATGGGACGAAGACCTTCGCGGTACCACCCAAGTTCATGACTGCAATCTTCAGCCATACCCTTGAACATGATAACGGTCTGCACCGTGCGGCATTACCCGCCCACTTTAGTTTGTGCTGGAATGTTCGACGTAGCGGTTTGCAGCTTTCCCCGCTTCTCTGGCCGTCTACTTGATAGGCACCTCGTGTTTTTGATTAAGCCCATCATACCGCATTTTCCCGGCGATGACAATTGCTAACTGGCTGGAAAATTAAAATTGATTTAGTCTGGTTCACGCTGGTCGCCTTACCGTTCGCCAAATTTGGCCTGGAACGCGGTGGGCAGGACGGCCCAAGCCAAAACCCGGTCTTGGCCCTCGCTTTGAGCCGCCAGCCCACGTCTCAAAGACGCCATTTCCCAAAAAAATCACTTGGGAAATCCCACGGCTGAGACCAAATTTGACTCACTCACGGCTAAACAGACTATTTGCAACCAGGTTGGCTAAGTCCCCCCAAAACCAGCAAGGTGATATTCCACTCGTTAATTTCATCCCCAATCGCTCACGATCATCGAAAAGGCCGCTACAACCGCAGTCAAGACTCAGGCCTACCAGCACTTCCCTATTTACCTAATCATCTGGTATCTTTCACCCGGCGAACGGTAAGGCGGCCAATCCCCCTGCGCCATCAACGGGTTCTCAAAAGAAAAAGTGCCAACCGCAGTCAGCACTTTTTCTAATGACGTTTCAGATGAACTGCCTAGAGTGAGGCAATCTTTTCGTCGATTAATTTTAAGACTTGTTGCCGCGCAGCTGGGTCTTCCACGAAGTCCAGCTTGTCGCCGTCGATCTGCATCTTCGGGGACTTGTCGTAGTTGTCGTACCAGTCCACGTAGCGTTGGTCGAGCTCCTTGTAGTACTCGAACAGGCTAGGGTCGTGGTCAATCTGTTCGTAGGACCGCCCGCGTTTCTTGATCCGTTCCAACATCGTCTCGAAGGAGATATTGATGTGAATCAACAGGTCCGGGTTCTTCTTGTGAACGGCGTCGGGTAATTCCTGCATCATGTTGGCCAGTAAGGAGTCGTAGATGTCCACTTCCGTGCTGGTTGCGCGACCGAGGTCGGCGTTCAGATGAAAGAGTAAGGAATCTTCGAAGATTGAACGGTCCAAGACACTTTCGTCATCGGCGTTAGCGGCCTTGATACTGTCTAAGCGTTTGTTTAAAAAGTAGATTTGCAATAAGAAAGCATACTTTTGTGGGTTTTGGTAAAACAGTGGCAAGATCTTATTGTCGTCCACCGATTCGTAAAAAGCTGGTTTGTGTAAGTGTTCGGCTAATAAGTTGGTTAAACTCGTCTTGCCGGCCCCAATTGTTCCTGATAGTACAAGCATGCTATCTCTCCTTTGATTTACGCACATTCCGGAAATCGTTTTCATCCGGTCTAAAATTCAACACTACATATTGTACCAACCCTATCCGTAAAAGACAATATGTCGTGGGAAATTCCCATTCGGCGATTTTAGCGTTCTGTCCCTTTGGGGGATACAAAACGGCGACCAGTCGGGATTCACTCGACCTAGTCGCCGTTTAACTTTTTTTATTTAATTAAAATCGCCCACACAATTTTAACCTAATCGTTTGTCGTATCACTCGTAACATTGGCAGATTCCTTTAGCGTCCCATCGCGGTGAACTGGGGAAACGTCAACGTCCTTCAACGGAATCAACTTCGTGTGCTTCTTGATCTTGTAGCCAATGTAGAGGACTAAGACCAACGGCACACTCATGTAAGTGACCAGCACTTGTTCCCAGTTACCAGTGAAGAAGGATTGTGGGTCTTGCCCAACAATCACAGCGATACAGAGGACTAAGGCCAAGACTGGACCTAATGGGAACCACTTTGCATGGTACTTCAATTCGGACAGCTTGTGACCTTGCAGGATAAATGCCCGACGGAACCGTAAGTGAGATAAGGCAATCCCGAACCAAGCGATGAACCCGGTCAACCCACTAGCAGCCACTAACCACATGTAAATCTTAGGGCCGGCAATACTACTGATGAAGGTCAAAGCGGCAATGATGGTCGTCGCAAACAAAGCAGGGTAAGGAATCCCGTTCTTACCAGTCCGTTCGAACAGCTTTGGTGCGTAACCTTCCTTGGAAAGGGAGAACAGCATCCGTGTTGACGCGTACATCCCGGAATTGGCAGCGGAGATAACGGCCGTTAAGATAACGGCGTTCATGACACTAGCGGCAGCGGCTAAACCAGCCCGTCTGAAGACCAACGTAAATGGACTGATGGCAATATCGCTAGCAGAAGATCCTAACAAATCGTGACTCGTGTATGGTAAGACAGCGGCGATAACAAAGATAGCAAGAATGTAGAATAAAATAATTCGCCAGAATACAGAATTGATTGCCTTAGGAACACTGTGTGACGGGTCCTTAGATTCACCGGCCGTGATACCAACTAATTCGGTACCTTGGAACGAGAACCCAGCGACCACGAACACACTCAGAATTGCGGGGAAACCACCCACGAATGGGGCCTTCTTGTACGTGAAGTTTTCCAAACCAGTGGCGTGACCACCCATGATACCCACGATGGTCATTAACCCAACGGCCAAGAAGACGAAGATCGTGACCACCTTGATCAGTGACATCCAGAACTCCGTTTCACCAAAGGCTTGAACGGAGAAGGCGTTGATGGTGAAGACCAAGAGCAACGCAACAGCACTCCAGATCCAACCGGGAACCCCGGGTAACCAGAACTTCATCACCAATGCGGCGGTTGAGATGTCAACGGCAACTGTAATCGCCCAGTTGAACCAGTAGTTCCAGCCCATGGCGAACCCTAACGCTGGGTCAACATACTTGGCGGAGTAAGCGGCGAACGAACCAGAGATTGGCATGTTCGTGGCCATTTCACCCAAGCTGGTCATCAGGAAGTAAACCATCAAACCCATGGCAATATACGCAACTAACGCACCACCAGGCCCGGCCGTCGAAATCGCCGACCCACTTGCGACGAATAACCCAGTTCCGATACAGCCACCTAACGCAATCATTGAAACGTGACGCGTCTTGAGTCCCCGCTTAACCTGATCAGAGGCCTCGCTGGTTGTTGCGTTTGACATGCTTTGTTCCATAATGTTTCCTCCTTCTTTTTATAGAAGGACTTCCTCGAAACGACCCAGTGAATTAAAAAACCTCTCCCGCAGAAAAGCTTTGCGAGAGAGATTGGAAAATTCATTATTCCAAGTCAATATCGTTGAAAGCGCCCCGCAGCCGATATTTGGCTGCGACAGTCCCTGATTTGTTAAACCAGGACCCAATCCCCGCACTAGGTAGTCACGCGAGAATTTCGGCAATCGCCCCTTTAACTTTCCGTCATCGGTGTTACCCACCTCAGGAAAGCGACTCATGTTGATTGCGCCTCTTCTATTCGATACATTGAAGTATACTCATGAATTCTGAAAATTGCAAGATTAAATTTAGATTAGCGTCAATTATTTTCCCAATAATTGAGGTCAAGGCGCAACAAAGCCTGTCGTTGCAACGTTTGGCTACCACCAATCACGCCGATTAATTGGTCACTGATTGTTTGGAAAGATAATTTTTCTAATAATCGCCAGGATTTCTCGTTGCTGAGCAGGCAATTCGCCCAGATGGTCTGGACCGGTGAGCCGTCTTGTGCCAGGTCATTGAGACAGGCCCGAACCGCCTCCGACATCAGCCCATGCCCCCAGAAGTCCGGGTCCATGAAGTAGCCGAGTTCCAGACTCGTTTCGTCCGGTGCCCCCTGCTCATCGACCCAGCCGTAGAAGAGGACAATGCCAATCAGCGCGTTCGTCCGGTGCAGGACCACCGCGTAGGACCGCGGGGCCTGGCGATCCGCGCGATACCAGTGGTGAACCTGTTGATCATCGGGATTGCCCATCAATCCCGCCGGCTGGGCAATCGCCGGGTTGGCCACCAAGCGTTTGTAGGCCGGATAATCACTGTCCGTTAACGGCCGCAAGTCCAATCGCGTTGTTTTTAAAATGGTCGTCACGCCGCCCCCTTCTTTCCACTAGGTTTTTTCACTAACTGCGTTACAATATAAGTATGTGTGTACGGTAGCCGAGACACCGCTGTTCAGCGTCCGCTATCGACCTCTTAATTTATAACGTACACTCATCTTACCATGTATTTGACTTTATCAAGGAGGATTCGTCATGAAAATTATTACCCAGTCGCTGGCTGAAAACTCCGCGGCTTACCTACAAGGCTATCTCCGTCAGGGAGACGCCACTACCTATCCGGCAATGATTATTGTGCCCGGGGGATCTTACACCCACATCCCGGAACAACAGGCCGAAGACTTAGCGCTGGCCTGGTCCGCACGCGGCTACCAAGCCTTCTTCCTACGCTACAGCTTCGTCGGGGAAAAGACACCCCTACTGCCGGCACCGGTGGTTGAATTGGCCCAAAGTGTTGCGGCCATCCGCCAACACGCGGCCGACTGGCAGGTCGATGCGGCTAAAATCTCGGTAGCCGGCTTCTCCGTGGGCGGGCACATCGTGGCGTTGTTCAACGACCTCTGGCACGATGCTAAGATTAACCAGCTGGCTGGGACCCAACCCGAACAGGTAAAGCCCCATGCCGTTATTCTCGGCTATCCCGTGATTTCACCCAAGCTGGGCTTTCCAACCGATCAACAGGTCTTAGCCAGTTGGACCAGTGATCCCGACAGCATCGCCGCAGATGAGCTGGTCAACGACCAAAACGTGCCGACCTTCGTCTGGGTAACGGCTGCCGACCCACTGGTTCCGGTCCAAAACGCCATGAGTTACGCGCAGGCCTCGCTGGCCCATCACGTGGATACGGACCTGCACGTCTTCCACCACGGCTCTCACGGCTTAGCCTTAGCCAATCACGTGACGGCTTGGAAGCCGGGAACGGCGCTACCACATGTGGCCCACTGGATGGACCTCGCCAACGAATGGTTGGACGAACTGGATTAATCATGAGATTCCGCCTGCCGTGGCGAAGACCATTGAGGCAAGCTAGTCTGAACTGGCCGCCTACCGTTCACCCCAGCTGAGCTGGCGCGCGGCGGGCAGGACGCCCGTCAGGCATCAGCTAAAGCTAGAACCCGATTAGGCGGACATGGGGTTATCCAAACTTACCATCAACTCAATAAATTTATGAAGAAAAAGACATGGCCGCTAACGACCATGTCTTTTGACGTTTTACCCTTAAACTTCGGATTTCTTAAGCAACGGCCAATGTTGCATCACCGGTGCAAGGCGGATGTACAGCCCCTCGGCTACCTGTAGCCACAGGTAGGCCAGCAGAACGGCCCCAATCGTATCCGTTGGGAAGTGCGCGTTGAGGTAAACTCGCGAAATCATCACCAGCAGCATCCACACAATCAGGATGATTCGCAAGAACCACGCCTTCCAGGACTTTTCAATCATCGGTAGCAGAATCACCCAAATCATGGCAACGACTAAAAATGTCCCAAAAACATGTCCACTGGGGAAACTAAACCCATCGTCAATGGCTAAATGGGTTGAGGGCCGGGCCCGCGCCACCAGTTTCTTGACCAGCGCGGCAATCACATCCCCACCCGCTAAGGTCGCTAGGCACCATAACGCCGGGATCTTGAATTTAAAGCCCCACAAGAAGAAGGCGATAATCAACGCCCAAATAATAGCAAGTTTCGGTTCCGCTAGACTGGTGACGCCCCGATACAGTAGCGTCTTCCAATCCGGCTGATTTTTTTGAATGACGTCAATAATTGAAGAATCCAAAAAATCCACGTAAGCGTTTTGGGCCTTAACAAAGTAGGCCACAATCAGGAATAACACCGTAGTTAAGGTAAACTTCCACGGTCGATCCCGATCTCGATTAAATAACATCATGATAAAAATTCCTTTCGTCATACCCGATTCTGGGAAACCCCTAGCAATGAGTATACCACCCCACCGCGAGATTTCTAGGCTCCGCGCGAGATTAACAGATTTCCTTAAAGTCTCCTTAACTTATCTGCGATGGCGCCACACCCGTTGCTGGACTCGGTTGACCAGTTCCGAGAGGAGAAAGCCAAAGGCGATGGCCCCAGAGATCATGACCACCTGAATCAAAAAGGTAAAGGCTGTCGCGTTTTGCCCTAGTGCAAAGTATTTAATCATCTGATAGGCTTGACCCCCGGGAACCAGCGGCACCAGCGCCGGAATGTTGAAGAGAATCATCGGCATCTTCTTGATGCGCGCGGCCTGAAGCGAGGCCACCCCGATCACGACGGCCCCCAGCATGTTGCCCACGACATACCCGCCGCCCCAGATGACGAGGAATTTGTACACAAAGTAACCCAATACGCCAATCCAGCCGGCGTAGTTCAACGCCCGCCGCGGAATGTTCAGGAGAATGCCGAAGCCAATGGTGGCTACGTAATTTCCCGCAGCCTCAATAAAAAATTCAGTAATAGACATCTGGCAGCCTCCCTAAAGAAATTGTAAGACCATGGCAATGCCAAAGCCAATCGCCGCGGCACTCACCAGGGCCTCGACCCCTCTGGCCGGACCACTCACCAGATTACCGGCCAGAATGTCACGAACCGAGTTGGTAATCGGCACCCCGGGAACCAGCGGCATGACGCTCCCGATAATGATGTCGTCCACGCTATTGCCCAATCCCAAATGGACCGACCAGATGGCCAGCACCCCAATCGTGGCCGCGGCCGCGAATTCGGACAGGAATCGAATCTGAATGAATTTGCTCAGGAGATAGAAGACTAACCAGCCCACGGTCCCCACGACACAGGTAATCCAGAAGTCCGGTAGGTTGTGGCGAAAGACCACTTCCAGCGGCCCACTGACCATGGCCGCCGCTAGGAGCTGAAGCCAAAAGGGAAAGTATTTGGTGGACTTATCCAGATGATCCAATTGATTTGAAAATTGTTGGAGCGTAATCTTATGCGCCGCGAATTGCCGCGAGAGGTCATTGACCACAGAGATTTTTTCCAAGTCAAAGGTCCGCCGTTTGACGGGCTCAATCTGCGCGCCAACCTCGCCGTTAATCGCCATTAAAATTCCAGTGATCATCACGAAGAGCTGACTGGTCTTAGCACCCGCATTGTGGGCAATCCGCTCCATGGTATCCTCGACCCGCTCGACTTCCGATCCATTCTCAATCATGATGCGCCCAGCGGTTAAGGCTGTATGTAAAATTAACTGGTCCCGTTTCTTCTGACTACTCACGCTCAGTCCCTCCCGCCGGTTTTTCATTCATTATACGACAGTCGATGGGGTTCTGGCAGTAACAATCTGACGGATTGCGCAAATACTTAAGAATTCGGTACCCATCTTGCTGGGGACACTGGTTACGTTTTGAGGGGACTGGTCGCCTTACTACTTAATCAAACACCACAACGTCAGCGAGCTTCGTCATGCTCACCTACCGTAAGAAAGTAATCTTTTAGCCCCTACCCATCATTTCTTACCAAAATGTACGAAAAAAGCGGCAGCTCCTCGCCACCGCTCTTCATTATTTAATTGATAAAGATGTAGTGCGCCGCCTTGTAGCTGACGATGAGTTCGGCGTCATCCGTCAAGTTCTGAACGGTCACCGGTCCCTCGAACGGGTCGTGCTTGATGATGCGCAGTTGGTCGCCAATATCTAACTTGAGGTCGCCCAGATACGTCAGTAAATCCCGGTTGTCGATGAACCGATCGACGGTCACGACCGAACCGTCCTTCGCGTCGTTGAGCACGGTGTGGCTGTCTTCGTGGTAGTGTCCGTACCGGTCGGGAATGACCCCGCCGTGCGGACAATGCGTGGGGTGTCCCAGCATGTCATCCAGCGAATTAATTAACTTGGGACTCGTCACATGCTCCAAAACCTCGGCCTCCTCGTGGACATCGGGCAATTCATAACCCAACTTCTCCACCAAGAAGTCTTCCCAGATCCGGTGCTTACGAACCAAGTCCTCCGCCAGTCGGATGCCCCTATTGGTCAGGGAAATGCCGGCGTAAGGCGTGTGTTCGGCCAGGCCCTCCGCCGTCATCTTGTTGACCATTTCGGTTACCGAACCGGCAGCAATATTCAAGCTGATCGCAATCTGCTTATTGGAGACTTTCTTTTGTTTGCCTCCCAGCTCAAAAATAATTTTTAAATAATCCTCCTTCATCGGAGTCATCACTGTTCACCTCATCTAAATTAAATACCAACTCATCAATTCGACTGTCCCCCTACTCGTGGCGCCAATCATTCTGATCATAAAATAAGGACTCGTGTTCTCCCCGATGACACTCCGCCTGAATCGTCACATGATTTACATTATACTTCCGACAGAGCAAGGTTTCAATCTGTCGGTAAATCGGCTCAATCTGAGCCAATGGTAAATTGTCCATATTCACGTGAACCGAAAAGATAATGTTGTTCTCGTCAATCTGCCAAGCGTGCAGGTGATGGACGCCTTCAACGCCAGGCAAGGCCTCAAGGTCGGTCGCAATGGCCTCATAGTTCAGGTGCGGCGAGGCCTCCATCAGAATTCCCAGCGTTTGTTTGATAATCGGCCAGGACTCCCAGGCGATGTAGCCACCCACAAGAATCGTAATCAGCGGATCGACCCACTCCACCTGCCACAGCGTAATCATCAACGCCCCGATGATCACCCCGACCGAGGCCAGCGCATCGCTCAACAGGTGCAGGTAGGTCGCGCGAATGTTGAGGTTATGTTGGGCCCCGTGATTGAGGAGAATCGTAGA
Organism: Levilactobacillus sp. HBUAS70063; assembly: GCF_038374745.1. NCBI lineage: Bacteria > Bacillati > Bacillota > Bacilli > Lactobacillales > Lactobacillaceae > Levilactobacillus > Levilactobacillus sp. HBUAS70063. The sequence goes on from NZ_JBANSM010000006.1 coordinate 207,196, forward strand.
CAAGAGGTTGGCCACGAAGCTAACCACGGCCACGCCCAACATCACCGTCCCCTGAACCGGCTCCGGATGAAGTATCCGGCGGACCGCCTCAACGGCTAGAATCACGTAGATGACCAGCAGCACCAAGGCATTCAGCAACGCGGCCAGAATCTCCGCGCGCCGGTAGCCGTAGGTGTTGGCCCGCGTCTGTTGCCGCCCGCCAATCCGATGGGCCGCGTAGCTCAGGACAATCGAGAGGGCATCACCGAAGTTATGGAAGGCATCGGACAGGAGCGAAAGACTCCCGGACAATAACCCACCTAAAAATTCAAAGACCGTGATGACCACATTTAAGATGGTGACCAAGAAAAATCGGCCACCCGATAGACTCCGTTTCTCCATTGCTAACCGCCCCCATGGTTGACTACCCCTATTATCGCAGAATTTAGGTCGAATGAAAAGGTGGTTTTCGGGGAACCTGACTTTTACGCAACCGACACCGCCTAGCACGAGATGCTTAACTCACCCGAATTTGCGAGGAAGTGAGGCCGTCCATCCCCGGTGCAATGGGATTTATGATACTAAAAAAGGATTGATCCTGCCATGAAAGCGGAATCAATCCTACTATTATATATACGTTAATTTAACAGATCGTTAACCTTAGTGACGCCGTGACTTACTTGGTGGTCACCGAGTGAACCACGTGAGCTGGCTGAACGTTAGCCGTCAGTCGTTCGTAAGCGAAGTCCTTAACCCCGGGCATATCCACCGCGGCTAAGTCAATCGTCCCGGTCTCCGTGAAGCCATTCTTCTTGATGACGTGTTGCATCGCCATATTTTGTGGATGCGTATCAATCCGAATACTTTCAATATCGGCGGCTTGGTCAATCTGTTCAAAGAGGCGACTGAACAGTTCACCGGCTAAGCCCCGGCCATGATGGTGACTGGATACCGCTACACGGTGAATCGCCAGGTACGGCGCCTGTTTGGTCAACCACTGACCTTCAATCTGTTTGTACGTTGGGTCTTCGCCCGGAATAATGGCGGCAGTCCCCAAGATTTCATTGTTCTCTTCCAACACGACCGTCCACCCTTGGTGAATGTCGTCAACTAAGACCGCCGTGTTGGGGTAAGCGCCCTGCCACTGATCAATTGCTTGGGCCGCCAATAATTCACGACCATCACGAATGATTGATTCAATTTGTGGTAAGTCCGCCATAGTAGCTTGTCGTAACAGCATGTGTAACACCATCCTTCATGTTTTTGGTTTAAAGCGATTTTGTAATATTAACACGCTGACGAGGAAATACAACCATCTTGACCAACTTTTTTCTTCTGTGTAAATTGACACAAATGAAAAAGCCGGTCTCATCGCTTTCACGAGAAATTTCCAGCTTCATTTTTCTTTCATTTTCTCATGATCTTCTCACTAATGATTGGCCGTAATCGGGATGCGGTTTTCATCAGGACTTGCTGAACTGGCCGCCTTGCCGTTCGCGGAATCTAGGTTGGATCGCTGGGGAAGGCCGGCCCAAGCCACAACGCCCGGTTAAGCACGTAACGCCAGTCATTACCTTAGCCATTTGTCAGACGATGAATCAAATCATCCCCTAGTCGCCAAGTTCTCGTTACTTCAGGTATCCAAGTCTTGACTGTTCGCTGGTTTCTTTCCCTAACTTCCCCAAAAAAAGCGCAAAAAAAACGACCGGTCAAGAACTTTCTAAACTTGACCGGTCGCCACGGGAGCCGCCCCTAGGCGAGAGAAAAATCAAAACAGTCTTAATTTTTCAAAAAACACGTCGTTTAGGTTTCACGATTGCTTACGTCAACTTGTGCCGACGTAGTCCATGCGCGAGATAAACGCGCTATTACTCATGGTTATTCGCCTGGTTTCACAACACGTCAACAACATGATTGACCACCAATCCAGCCAGAAGATCGATTGGCATCGAAAGTTTTTTCTGCCTAGGGCATAAAGAACCTCCCGTGTCTTCAGATTACCATTGTTACCGCCGATAAACAATCAAATACGCCTATTTTGCGGTCGGAATCAGCTTAAACTGCCATTTCCCGGCAATGCGTTCCGCCACCAGGTCCTGGGTGGGGTCCGGATCGAACGGCCCCATATTAATCTGAATATGATCCTCATCGTCCATCTGAATCTGCGCAAACCGCCCATCCACGAAGGACCGCAACGTATCGAAGACGGCATCGCGCTGCTGAGACTGCTTAACGGCCGCCACTAGCGTGAGCCCCTCGTCTTGCAGCGTCTTAATCTGCTGGACCTTTAACAGCGTCTTATAGCTGAATTTACGATTCTTCCGGCCCGCCACCACGCGACTTTGGATATAACCCTTACGTTCCCAGTAACGCAGCTGACTTTGAGAAACGCCCGTTGCCGCGGCGACGTCGCCAATTCCTAAGACCAAGTGCTCCACTGGAAATTTTTTAATTAATTCTGTTTCATCATTAATCATGACCGATCACCCACCTTCCGATTTCTGCCAATTTTGAAAATGCCCGTTTATCTACAATGAAAGCGTTTGTGATTTTTGTGAACTAATTTAAAGTCATTGTTCGCTTTTCTCCAACCAGTATATATTTTTTAAAATGCATGTCAAGCTAGTTGACAAATTAGTTCATTCTGCGTATAGTGATTCCAGAATTAATTTTAGGAAAAAGAGGGAATTACTTTGGGAAATGCAACAGTTGATACAAACGGCAAGCCCTACAACCGGAACCTCCTGGTTGTACTCCTATTAATTGGGACTTTCTGTACCGTTTTAAACCAAACCATTTTAAGTACGGCCTTTCCAACCTTAATGAAGGCCTTTGATGTCTCGACCTCAACCGTTCAATGGTTGACCACGGGCTTTCTGTTAGTCAACGGGATTATGATTCCCATTAGTGCTTGGTTGCTGAACACCATCAGCTCCAAGGTTTTGTATATCAGTGCCATGACGACCTTCCTCGTTGGGACGATTACCTGCTGGGCCGCCGTTAACTTTCCCATGTTACTGGCCGGCCGGCTGATTCAGGCCGTCGGGGTTGGGGTTTCCATGCCACTCCTCCAGACCATGATGCTGACCATCTTCCCCGCCAACAAGCGCGGGACGGCCATGGGGCTCGCCGGTATCGTTATCGGTCTGGCACCAGCCATTGGCCCGACGCTTTCCGGGTGGGTCATTGACAACTGGACTTGGCGCGACCTCTTCGGCATGATTATTCCAATCGTGGCCATCGTCATCATCGCCAGCTTCTGGATTATGCGTAGCGTTTTGGAAACGCGCAAGGAACCCTTAGATGTCCTGTCAGCCATTCTCTCCACCATCGGGTTCGGGAGCATGCTGTACGGCTTCTCCTCCGTTGGGGATGACGGCTGGGGCAGCGTGAAGGTTCTGTCTACCTTGGTCATTGGGTTCGTCTTCGTGGGATTATTCGTTTGGCGTCAGCTCGTCATGGACGATCCTTTCCTGAACTTCCGAGTTTACAAGTCCAAGCAATTTACGGTTTCAGCCATCTTGAGTTCCGTGGTTAACATGGCCATGGTCGGTGTTGAAATGGTCATTCCCCTTTACCTCCAAATGGTTAAAGGGATGTCGGCCTTTCATTCCGGACTGACGCTGTTAGCCGGCGCCTTGATGATGGGGATTATGAGTCCGATTACCGGGCGGGCATTTGACCGCTTCGGGGCGAAACGCTTAGCCACGATGGGGATGTTCCTCTTAACGGTTGGGACCTTACCCTTCGTTTGGATTACGAAGAACACCTCGACGCTGTACATCGTGATTCTCTACGCTATCCGGATGTTTGGGATCGCCATGGTCATGATGCCAGCCACGACCGCCGGGATGAACGCTTTGCCGATGAACATGATTTCTCATGGGACCGCCGTAAACAACACGCAGCGGCAAGTCGCCAGCTCCGTCGGGACGGCCATCATGGTCAGTGTCTTAACGAACGTTACCAAGAACAGTATGCCGGCTAAACACGTCTTAACCACTAACCCTCTGAGCTACGCCTCCCGGGCCATCGATGCCACGTTGAACGGGTATCACGCTGCCTTCTGGATTGCCATCGGGTTCAGCGTGGTTGCCCTGTTCGTGGCCTTCCAGTTAAAAGGCTCCCACTCCGTTCACATGGCGGATGAAGATTCTATCAAAGGAGGTGCCGCAAAGTGATAGTGATTACGTTAGTTCTCTGTGCGGTCCTCGCTTTCGTTTTCTACGTGTACCTGTCCAACCGGGTACTGGCTAATAGCCTGACCGTGCTCGCCATCATTGGCCTGCTCACCAGTGTCTTCTTCATGGTGAAAAACGATCATGACCACTACGGCCTGCACAACGTGACGACCACTTCGACGCAAAAGATTTACTCGGCTTCCCCTTCAAAACAGATGCCGATGATGATTTACCAATCCATTGGAACGGCCGACAAGCACCAGGTCTACGTCCACAAGACCAGTGCCAACGCCAAGAAGACCAGTCACACCAAGGCTAAGGTCACCACGAAAAACGTGGTCAAGCGGACGACTGGGGCCAACCGGATTGTGACCAAAAAGGTTTATCGCGAATACAAGAATGATATGTACAGTTTCTGGTTCGGTCTTTCCGGCAACGGTCACCAGTACGTGAAGGAAACCAACACCATTTACATCAATAAGAATTGGACCGTGTTGAGTGCTCAGCAAGCCAAGAAGCTCCAGAAGATGGCCAGCTCCAAGGCCTTCAAGGCTAAGCAAAAGACGGCCGCCACTGCCTACGTCAAGCAACAAGTCATGGCAGCGATGACCAAGAACCCAACCATGTCCGCAGCAGAACAGAAGAAAGTTACCCAGCAAGCCGCGGCCGCTTACCAAGCCAAGGCCATGCAACAGCTAATCAAGCAAGTTAAGGCTGAATAGTCGGTAACGCCCTAGGCAATCACCCGCGCGGTGGTTGCCTTTTTTGTGATTTCAAGCCGGTCGCTCAGCCCGTAAGGCCGCCCCCGACCTAACGGCTTGACCCAACCGCCCCACTCTGCGCAAAAAATAACGCCTGCGGCTAAACAGCACGGCGTTAATTGGTTCCATATTTACACGTTTGTTACTAAACTTGCATGAGTCGAGATTGACCCTTCCGGCATCGTGGCATCAGGCCGGATAAGTCGTCTAAAGACGTCCCGTTATCCTGAAAACACTGAATCATGTCGATCCAGTAGAGATCCGAATCGTCAAATTCCGTTGCAGAGTGGTCAGTCCCTAGCAAGCCATGCTGAACGTATTCCGTGATTCGGCTGGCATCAACATTAGCTGCCTTTGCCAGTTCAGTTAAGTTCATCTTCATCATCTTTACCCCGCTTTCTTCTTTGTTAATGAGAGTATCATACAACCCCCATCGGCAAAAAGCAAGGCTTTTCAGCTAAGTATTTTTCACAGAAATTTTACATTTCGATTGCAGATTGGGCTAGGCCAGTCAAAAGGCCAACAATTCCCGTCGTAGCAAGGTTTTGTTGCGAATCATTGGGTTAGTGACGAGTTAAGTTTTAGGGACTGATAACTTTTTCTTAGACCCGGTTAAGCGCTCACATTTTGGTCTCATTTAAACGCCTTTTCCCTCGCAAAATCGGTAAATTTCGAAAGTCGATCAAACAATTAAGATTCCTGGTTTACCTTCGCCCGTGATAGCGCTAGACTGGTAAATAACTTCATTAATTTTTCATGAGAGGAAGTCTGTCTATGGGTCCATCACTAACCTTTAAGACTGGCGTCCGCGATGTCTTACCGACCGTTTTTGGCTACATTGGCGTTGGCCTAGCATTCGGAATTGTCGCGCACACCAGTCATCTCAGCTTACTGGTCGTGGGTGGCATGTCCTTTATTGTCTACGCCGGCTCGGCGCAATTCATCATTACCAGCATGCTCCTCCTCCACGATCCCCTGTCCGCCATTTTTATTTCTACTTTTCTGGTCAACTCCCGGATGATTCTGATGAGTACCAGTCTGGCCCAGTATTTCCGGCACGAATCACTCCTGAAGAATCTCCTAATCGGCACCCTCGTCACCGACGAGACCTTCGCGTTGGCCATGAACAAGCAGAACCGCACCCAGGGTAAGCTCAGCTTTGCTTGGCAGTCCGCCGCTAATCTGGTGGCCTACCTGGTCTGGGGCCTGGCCACCATTGTCGGCGCCATTCTCGGCGGGATGATTGCCAATCCCACGCAATTTGGCTTCGACTTCGCACTGACCGCGATGTTCATCGGCCTGGTGTACTTGCAACTCATCAGTGACCGGCACCTGGGGCTATCCCTCCAGTTAACGGTCATGGTCTTTGTCGCGCTGGTCTACTACTTTGCGATTGGTCTGATGAGCCAGAACTTTGCCCTGCTGGTCGCCACGGTTGCCGGCTGTCTATTCGGAATGGAGATGAAGAAATGTCGATGACACTAACTGAACTCTGGGTGATTCTCGGCTGCGGCGTGATTACCGTGGCGTCTCGCGTCTTACCCTTCGCCTTTGTCAAACAGGTTAAGATGCCGGCGTGGCTGATTAATTTTCTCACCTTCGTGCCGATTACCATCATGACGGCGCTGTGCTGCCAAAGTCTCTTCGTGGCCAATCCCGGGCACTTCGCAACCCTTAACGTGGCCAATTGTCTGGCGGCCATCCCCGCCACCCTCGCCGGCATCCTCACAAAGAGCCTCCTGATGGTCGTTGTCGTGGGCATCATGGCGATGGCGGTGCTTCGCTACTTCGCAATCGGCGGTTAATGGCCAGTTGGGTTGGAACTGGCCGCCTTACCGTTCGCCAAACTTGGTCTGGAACGCGGTGGGCAGGACGGGGAAAGCCAAAGCCCGGTCTTTCCCCTCGCTTTGAGCCGAAGAATCACGTCTCAAAGTCGCCATTTTTCCAAGCAGACCCCTTGAAAAAATCCCACGGCTGAGACCAAATTTGACTCACTCTCGGCTACACGGAAATCCAACTATGACCGTGATTGAGCGCTGCCGCACTGGCTGATGCCCCCGTAAACTTTGTGGCTTTTAACCGTTATCTTCCAGGTCGCAGATTATCCCCACAATACCCACAACGCCGCGCTTTCTGGCAGACACAGGTGACTCGTGACAACTCGTTTAGTCCTGCTTAGTCCAATAAGTCGGAACTTCTTTCAACTTTCTCCTGAGAACGCAAAACGTTGCTGACGCAAAGGTGTCGGCAACGTTTTTTATTTGCGGGTTGAACCGCCTTAAATGTCTTTAGGTAAAATCAGGTTCAGCGTAATCCCCAAGACGGCGGCCACCGCCAAACCGGAGAACTCGTATTGGCCCAACTTGAGGTAGGCGTTCCCAATCCCAATGACCAGGATAGCCGAGACAATCATCAGATTACGACGCTTATTGAAGTCCACATGTTTTTCAATCAGAATTCGCATCCCACTGGATGCGATCACCCCGAACAACAGGAAGCTAATCCCCCCGATGACCGGATTCGGAATGCTTTCAATCAAGGCACTCAGCTTGCCGACAAAACTGAAGATGACGGCGAAGACCGCGGCACCAATCAAAACGTAGACACTGTGGACCCGCGTAATCGCCAGCACACCCACGTTTTCCCCGTAGGACGTGACGGGCGGGCCCCCGACCAGGCTAGCCACAATCGAGGCCAGCCCATCCCCAGCGAGCGTATGATTCAGGCCGGGATCTTCGAAGAAGTTACGGTGCGTCAGTTCGTTTAAGACCGTGATGTGGCCGATGTGCTCGGTCATAGTGACGAAGGCAATCGGCGCCAGACTCAGCACGGCTCCCCAGTAGAAATGCAGGGGATAACTGACCCCCGGGAGTTCAAACTTCGGTAGCTGAAACCAGGCCGCGTCCATCACCAGCTGGAAATTTACCAGTCCGGCGAAGGCCGCCACGAGGTAACCGAAGACAATCCCCAGTAGAATCGGAATCAGGCCCAGGAACCCTTTGAGATACAGATTAAACGCTACCGTCAATAGTAACGTCACCATGGCGACCAAAAAGAATTGCCAATGATAGGTGCCGTTACTGTCCACCGTGGCCTTCTGCGCCGCGCTACCGGCCAGCGACAGCCCAATCACCATAATCATCGGCCCCACCACGATTGGCGGCAGGACCTTATTAATCCAGTCCGAACCGACCAGGGCAACCACCACGGCCACAATCAGGTACACCAGCCCCACGGCCATGGTCCCCTGCGCGATGCCGGGATACCCCGTGGTCTTCATCAACGCCACCATGGGCACGATGAACGAGAAACTCGACCCCATATAGGCGGGAATCTTGCCCCGGGTAATCAGGATGTACATGAGCGTCCCGACACCCGAACTAAACAGCGCAATCCCGGGATTTAACCCCACCAGGATGGGCACCAGGACGGTTGAGCCAAACATGGAGAATAAGTGCTGTAACGATAGCCCAAACCACTGGCCCCAGCTGGGACGTTCCCAAATATCAATCAACGCATCCGGATTCCGGTAACGCGATGGTTCTTTCATACTAGACGACCTCCAGTTCAAAATGGTATTAAAAAAAGACGCGCCCGTCCCGTGAGGAAGCGTGCTCGCCCAGTTAGCCCAGCTTGCGCCGGAAGTCGAACCCTTCACCGCCTCACGGGACGATGTTAAAGGAACTAAATTTTGTTAATTATACGGTGAAGTCCGAGCGCTTGTCAAGGACAATCGTAGCCAGTGGGTTAACCGTGTGGTTCCACCATGACTAACGGTCTAATCCACCATTCGCCAATCACCCTGATCGGCCTTGGAAATGTCGTTTAGGAACTTCAAGACGCGTTTGGCCCGGTTGGGTTGTTGGGCGTGCAGGAGGTTTAACCCCGCTCCGGTGACCAGCGGCTGGCTCAGCCGGAAGTCCCCGTCGGCCGTCTCGCCGGTGGCAAAGGCCATGACCGTTTCGCCCGATTCGATCTGCGTGGTCAGGAAAAACATGGTGAAGTCATCGTCCGCTTGCATATAGGCGGGCATGGCCCAAATATCCGGCGCAATCTCTTGCATCTCGCCAGTTTCGGTTCCATCGAGAAATTTAAATTCCTTGTGGTTGGCCTGCGTTACCGGTTCCTTTAACACCAACATCATCTTGGCAAAGTCGTCATCGCCTAATTGTAGATTATCCTTCATCGGTAAAGCTCCTTTTTTAATCGTTCTTTAGTCGTCCTCGTATCCCAGTATTCCCGGCTGCCCGTTGGCCCACGTTTCAGCCCTGTAAAAGTGACACGAAAGAGCCCGGGAAGTTTCGTCCCAGGCTCACGTCAACCATTCGAATTAGTTTGCAACCTTAGCCCGTTGGCCAATTTCCAGTTGCATGTGATAGTAGTGATGGTCCCCAATCATTTGTTTGCCGGATACCTCGTAGCCCATGCGTTCGTAGAGCCGCATGGCTGCCGGGTTCTCTAAGTCCACGTTCAGCCCAATCACGGCTTGGTTGTCGCGCCGGGCGTAGTAGGGCAGAGCTCGCAGTAACTGGTGACCGATTCCCTTCCCCTGATGGTCGGGCGACACCGCCAGTGAGTCCAGGTACCACTCACCTTTGGCCGTTTCCGACTGGGTCTCGAAGGGAACGTCAAACGCTGCACTTTTTGCGGTGATTTGCGTAAAGACATCGTCCACAACGTCTTCCCGTTCTCCGGGGTAGCCAAAGGCCATCCCCACGACTTGGCCATCGGCCTCGGCCACCACCGTGGTTGCCGGTCCGGACAAATAAGTCCGGGTCCGGTACGCCGCCGTAATGGCCTTTAGTAAGTCGGGTTCGGGAACGTCTTCCAAGTCCGTCAGTTCCATCTCATCGTAGATCAAGTTCATCAGCGGCGCTATCTGAGGGGCGTCCGCCGGTTGCGCCTCGCGTATTATCACAAAAAATCCTCCATTTCTAGTTCTCTCACTAGCCTAACGGAGGATTGCAGCTTTGTCAACGGATTTGATGGGACCGCGGCCCCACCCCCTAGTCATCCGTGATTCAGCCGAGTGGTCAGTGAGGTTCCTCACGACTACTCATTGCTTAATGGGCCCGGCGAATCGTGGCCCGTTTGCCAAAAACCAAGCCAACGACAAATAAGACGCTAGCTGTGATCCATGTTCTCATGGTGAGACTCCCTTCGTTTTGCCGAATCACGCCGCGGTTCACGCGTTCGTAGCTCGGCTAGTTCTTGTCGAATTTCACCCAAAATTTCTAACTGAAACCGTGCGATCTCCATGGTGTGGGGGACCTGGTTCTGTGCTAAATGATCGACCTTGGCGTGGAGTAAGCGTAGTTCATGCTCCGACTTCAGGTTCACGTGATAGTCGTTTTCGGCCATCATCCGATCACGGTCGGCGGAACGGTTCTGGCTCATCATGATGATGGGTGCCTGAATCGCCGCCACACAGCTCAACACTAAATTTAACAGAATGAAGGGGTAGTTGTCAAAGTTCACCCCAAATAAGTGGAGGCCGTTGACCAACATCCAGCCGATTAACACGAACATGAACACGAAGATAAAGCCCCAGGACCCCCCAAAACGGGCCACGTCGTCCGAGACCTTTTGCCCAAACGTCAGACTGTCCTTTAAGGTGTCGTTGACGTCAATAATGTCGTAGTCATCGCTCTGTAGCGCCTTGGTCAGCTTCTGATTAATCTTTCGGGTCTGCTTCATATCCGCGTTAATCAGGGCATCGACGTGTTCGAGCCGGTATTTCAACAGGTGATGGCCACAGATATAGTCATCGACCTTACTTTGCGGGTAATCACGCTTAATCCGGTTACGCAGCCCGACCTCCAATTCCGAAAGGCGCAGGCTACCCTCCAGGTTAACGGGCTCCCCGTCAACCAGACAGCGCAGTTCCTTTTCATCTGCCATGTCTATTCACTCCTTAACTGCTTGAGTAACGCTTGCCAGTCGGCCGGAAGTGGGCTCTCGAAGGTCCGGTCTTCCTGGGTAAAGGGATCGGTAAAGCTAAGCGATCGGGCATGCAAAGCCTGACGCGTCATCCCGCCCAACTCGGGGCCGCCGTACAGGTGGTCGCCAGTCAGGGGATGGTCCAGGTAGGCGAAGTGGGCGCGAATCTGATGCGTCCGGCCCGTGTGGAGCTTGACGGCCACCACCGTAGCGTTGGCCAACCGCTCCTGCACCCAGTATTCCGTTAGGGCCGCCTTGCCAGCCGGCGAGACCATCTGATTGTAGCCGGTGGGATCGCTGGCTAGCGGCGCATCAATGAGGCCATGGTCCTGCTTCAGCTGGCCACTGACGACCGCCAGATAGCGCTTATCCACCTGCTGAGCCGCCTGTAACTAGCTGGCCAAACTATTGGCTAAGCGGTGGCGGGCCACCCAGACCACGCCGCTGGTGAAACGATCGAGACGCGTCAGAATATGGGGTACCTGGTTTTCGGCCTGAATCGCCGCCCAGTGCCCCTTAATTCGGTTAACCAACGTGTCCGTGCGGTTGGCGGGACCGGGCACCACGTTGAGCCCCGCTGGCTTATCCACGACCAGCCAATCGCGATTCTCAAATAACACCGTGATGGGCACCGTGCTGACCGCCACGGCCGGATCGGCCACTTCGGCGGGCAACTGAACCGTCACCGTGTCCCCCACCTTCAGCGTCACGGCAGGCGTTTCCACCGCGCCGTTAACCTTAATCACACCATTTTGTTTTAAATCACTAAAAACGCGGTGGCTAACACCCTGCTGGTTCAAGAACCGCTTGAGGCTAGTCACCGGCGTTGTTACTTGCCAAGTTAAGTCCATGCCACAATTTCCCTTCTACTCATCGACCAGATCGACCATCCAATCCAGATCGTCGTTGCGATTATTCAGCCATTCCGGATGGTCGGCCAAGCCCTCGTTGATGCGCACGATGCGGCCAGCGAAAGGAAAGTGCAGCGTTAACTCTTCGTGCGCCCCACTAACAATCAGAAACGGGGTTCCCATGTGCACCCGCCCGGTCGTGACCTGCCACGTAATCTTTCGAACGGGGCCTAACAATTCACGACCATCATCGGCGAATCCAATGCGGACGATGCCCTGCGCCTTGGGCGTTAACCACAGTGCGCTGGCACTTACTTCAAGTTTATCAATCATGCTGGTCACCCCTCCTGTGCTGATTCAGCTAGCTGAAAATCGACGTTTGTGACTTCGTTAAGTGGAAAATCTTCCAATCACGATATATTTTAACATAGCCGCAGAATTGACGGGAGTTATTTCACCCTTTTCTAAGCGAAGTCGGTATAATAGAAATCATCAAAGGGGGAGAAAATCATGATGATGTCACACAATATCTTAACGGGGGCCCTGATTCTCATCACGGGGATTGTCCTACTGGCTTTTCTGATCTTTAAGTTATTTCCACGAACAAACCAGACCGGCGACGCGGACACGCGGGCACTGCTGATCATCTTCACCGTGCTGGCGGTCGGCCTACTCGGCATGGGGAGCTGGGTTTGCCTGATTTAGCAGTTACTGCGGTGGTGGGAGCTGGCCGCCTTGCCGTTCGTCCAAGATGAGCTGGAACGCGGTGGGTAGGACGCCCTGAGCCTGATGGTGCGGTCTTTAGCCTCGCTTTGAGCCGAAAACCACGTCTCAAAGACGCCATTTTACAAGAAAATCACTTGTAAAATCCCACGGCTGAGACCAAATTTGTCTCACTCACGGCTGCGCGGCAGATTAGCAACTACACTAGATAATGACGCTACCGCAATCAGCGATAACCGCCGTCCACGTTGCGAAGCTAAACACCTACTTGACGTGAGTGGCAACGACGTCAGTCTAGCGTCTTCAGTCAATCATGATGGTTGCCTAACTACCGTAGCCGAGAGTGAAGCGGAATCTAGGCTCAGCCAGGGAATTTAGGGGCGGTCTTTGCCGCTAAATTGGTGACTTTGAGACGGTGTTCTTCCGGCTCAAAGCAAGGTTCGAGACCGCTCTTTGGCTCGGACCGGCCTTCCCCAGCGATCCAGCCTAGATTCCGCGAACGGTAAGGCGACCAGCCCACACCAACCTACCAAAAACGTTCTAAACCCAAAACAAACGGCGTTGTCTCCCAGTCAGGAGAGCAACGCCGTTTTGCTTTCTATTCTGTCAAGTCACTTGAGGCTTCAACCGCTTCGGCTGATTTCGCATGGGTTCCTTGTTGTTCGATTTCTTCCAGCGTACGACCCTTGGTTTCTGGGACGCAGAACCGGACGAAAGCCACACCCAGCAGGCAGATAATCCCGAAGATGGCGAAGACCGCCTCTTGCGACATGGCCGCCGTCATCACGGGGAACAGCAGGCCCACCGCAAACGAGCCAATCCAGTTAAAGGACGATGCCAGACCGGAAGCCCGGCCCCGCACAGCCAGTGGGAAGATTTCACCGACCAGCACCCAAGTCAGGGGTGCCCAGGTGAAAGAGTAAAAGGCCACGTAGATGGACAGGAAGACCACAATCAGCATGGGATTGCTGTTGAGACGCGTCACGTTTAAGAAGGCCGGCAACAGGAAGGATAAGCCCATCACGGCACCCCCGAGAATCAGAAGCGTCCGGCGGTTAAACTTGTCGGCGATCCACAGGAAGACTAAGGACCCCACAACCAGGATAATCCCCTGGATAATTGGCCACATCAGCGCACTGCTGGCGGCACTCCCGGTAGCTTGTTGCACAATCAATGGAATGTAGTAGAAAATGGCGTTAGCGCCTTGGAACTGCTGGAACGCCGCGATACCGACCCCGGCGATGACCAGGTACCGGTATTTCCCGGAAAATAACGTGGCCCATGAAGTATTCTTGGCCGCTGCACTTTCCGTCTTGGCCGTGCTCTGAATGGTCGTCATTTCCGTTTCGATTTCATCGGCCGGCCGAATGTAGCTCAGCACCGTCCGGGCGGCATCGAGTTGGCCGCTCTTAATCAAGAAGCGTGGTGATTCGGGCAGCCGCAATACCCCGGCAAACAGGATGATGGCTGGCACCGCAGCGGACCCCAGCATTAAGCGCCAGGCGAAGGCTTCCGGTAATCCCTTCAGCAGGAAATCGACCACGTAGGAGATCAACATCCCGGAGACGATCATCGTCTGGTTAATCCCGGTTAAACGGCCCCGGAGACGGGCTGGGGACATTTCGGACATGTAGGCTGGGACTAACGCCGAAGCGGCCCCTACGGCCAATCCAAGGAAGATTCGGACGCCAATCAGGTAGTATTCACCCAGGTTCGGCACCATGGCAGACATCAGGGAACCCAACGCGAAGATGAGTGCCGAGATCAGAATCATTTTCCGTCGACCTAATTTATCCGATAACTGACCGGAAATGGCCCCACCGAAGATGGCCCCAAACATAACGGCTGAGGTAATCCAGCCAATTAGTGTGGCGTTGGACAGGTTCCAGTCCGTTTCCAGAAAGGGCAGCGCCCCCGTCATGACCCCAATATCATACCCGAATAAGATGCCCCCGAAGGAGCCGAAGAAATAGATGTAACCGCTTGAAATTTTCTTGTTGCCTTTCACGCAAATAACCTCCTAAAAGTCTCTCTAACGTATTCTCTCTGCCGAAAATAAGGCGATTTAAAATTGGTCCGATAAATCATCGCTAACGAATCAATGTCAGTGAAGACACCGCTTACCCAAAAACCAGGTAAAACGTTTTCACTAACGCAATACAAGTAGTTTAAAACAATTATACGGATAAATCAATAACTAATTCTATTGTGCGGACAATTTTGCAAAGCGCTTTCTTTCGCAAACCCCGGTATGAAAGCAACCGCTTGCTCTCAAATTTTTTTCGAAAATTGACTTTTGAGCGCAAAAAAGTGGCTCAGCGAAAGCCCCACCCGTTAGGAATGGAAACGCTCCGATGAGCCACTTCATAGGAAGTTTCCGGCCAACCCTATCTTCGAGGGCGGAAACCTGATATGATGCGTTTAATCCAAATGCTTCACAACTCGTGCTGGGTTACCGGCAACGACCACGTTATCTCCGAAGGACTTCGTGACCACGGCACCGGCACCGACGATCACGTTGTTCCCCAACGTGACGCCAGGACAGATGATGGCACCGCCACCGACCCAGACGTCATCGCCTAAAGTCACGGGCCGACCAATTCCCATGGCGCCGTTCCGCCGTAGCTTGGGATCGGCTGGGTGGTTCACCGAGTAAATCTGAACTTTCGGTCCGAGCAGGCAGTGTTTGCCAATCCGAATGGGGGCCACGTCCAGCATGACACAGTCGTAGTTAGCGAAGAAGTCTTCGTCTACGTAGATGTTGTAGCCGTAGTCACACTTGAAGTCGGCGTGAACGCTGACGTCCTTACCGGTCGAACCGAAGAGCTTCTTAATCAGCTTTTCGGTCTGTTCAGGGTCACTTTCGCCCAAGGCGTTGATGGCTTCAACCTGCTTTCTGGCAGCCGCCCGTTGCGCCACTAACTCGTCGTCGTAAACGTCAAAGAGTTCGCCGGCAACCATTTTTTCTTGTTCTGTTTTTCCCATGCTTTCTCTTCCTCCTTATGATATGTTGCTTCCAAAATAAAAACGGCCGAGGCTGCTCTCGGCAACCCCAACCGTTTTTATCAGTCGTCAATGACTATTTGATGAATGCTTTGTTCATGTTAACCATGGTTGCAAAGTCTTCCATTTGTTCTTCAGTCAGAGCAAATGAGAGCATGGTGTGGTGACCACCACCGGCTTGCATCCAAGCTAAGGCACCCTTTTCAAGGCCAACCTTTGGCGTCCAGAGTTGCTTAGCAACTGGCAAGTTAGGGGTTTCAGCCTCTGGCTTGTGAGCGTCAACGGCGTAGCTGATCATCTTGAAGCCATCACGGAAGTCAGAAACCGTAACGTCAATGGCGTCACCTTCTGAACCAGTGAAGACCAGACGTGCAGGATCAGCCTTACCACCGATATCCAATGGGTGAACTTCAACACGAGGCTTGTCGGAAGCGATAGTTGGGTCAACTTCCAGCATGTGAGAACCAAGAATAGCTTCGTGGCCCTTACGTAAGTCAAGCGTGTAGTCTTCCATGAAGGCCGTCTTCTTACCGTGGGACATGATCTTCATGACACGGCCAAGCGCAGCGGTCTTCCAGTCACCTTCGGCACCGAAGCCATAACCGTCACGAATTAACAATTGTGCGGCTAAGCCAGGGAGTTGTTCCATACCCCAGAGGTCTTCGAAGTTCGTGGTGAAGGCAGTGTAGCCACCCTTTTCCAAGAAGCTCTTGATCCCAAGGTATTGCTTCAATTGAACACGTACTGAGTGCTTGTAAGTTTCAGCATCGTTGTCACCTTGAACCATGGTGTACTTGCTTTCCAAGTCAGCGTATTCCTTGTCGATGTCAGCATCCTTAACCTTGTTGATTTCTTCAACTAAGTCACCGATACCGTAGTAGTCAACAGTCCAGCCCATTTGGATTTGTGCTTGTACCTTGTCACCTTCAGTAACGGCAACGTTACGCATGGTGTCTCCGAAACGAGCAACCTTAACCTTGAAGCTTTCGTTGTAGGCAACAGCAACGTCTTCCCAAGCAGCAATCTTGTCTTGAACTGCTTCGTCGCCCCAGTAGCCGTAAACGATCTTGTTGTTCTTCTTCAAACGAGCATTGATGTAAGCATATTCACGGTCACCATGCGCACTTTGGTTCAAGTTCATGTAATCAAAGTCAATGTCAGCGTATGGAATGTTGTTTAAGTATTGCGTAGCCAAGTGGAGTAAAGGCTTTTGCAACAATTCAGTCCCACGGATCCAGTTCTTGGCTGGAGAGAACGTGTGCATCCAGGTAATAACCCCGGCAACCTTATCGTTGTAGTTAACTTCCTTCATGAAGTTAGTGATGCTTTCAGCAGTCGTCATAACATCCTTGAAGACAACCTTGTAAGGTAACTTGCCGCTGGCGTTTAACTTGTCAGCGATGTCTTGTGCGTCTTTGGCAACGGACTTTAATTGTTCTTCACCATAGAGATGTTGACTACCGGTAACAAACCAAAATTCATAATCAGGAACTGATAACATAATTTAAGCACTCCTTCTATATATGATTGTTAGTAAAGCATGATACCCAATTATTCACGCGCCGCATGACTCTGCGACTTGGCATTGTTTTGCCCATAATAAGCGTTCTTACCGTGCTTACGGTAATAGTGCTTATCCAACAGATATTGTGGTAATTCCAGGTTCTTGTGGGTTAATTGCATGGAGTGGTAATCCTCTTCAGCAACTACTTCCAAGACCTTAGCGTTGTAAACGGCCTTGTCTGCGGTTGGGCCCCAGGCAAATGGTCCGTGTTGACTCACTAAGGCAGCTGGAATTGCTTCGTAATCCAAACCACGTTCCTTGAAGGTCTTGACAATGGTCTTACCCGTATTGCCTTCGTAGTCTTCTTCGATTTCTTCCTTGGTCAAAGCATCGGCCGCTGGAACATCACCGTAGAACGTGTCGGCGTGGGTCGTGTTCATGGCTGGGACGTCTAAGTTAGCGCCAGCGAAGGACACTGCCCATGGAGAGTGCGTGTGCACAATCCCACCAATATTTGGAAATGCGTTGTAAAGTACCGTATGCGTTGGTGTGTCGCTAGATGGGTTCATGTCCCCTTCAACAACTTCACCTTTCAAGTTTACGACGACCAAGTCGCTAGGCTTTAACTTGTCGTAATCAACCCCGGAAGGCTTGATGACGAACAGACCCTTTTCCCGGTCAATTCCGGAAACGTTACCCCAAGTAAAGGTAACCAGGCCCAGTTTAGGCAGCTTCATGTTGGCTTCGTAAACCTCTTGCTTTAATTCCTCTAACATTCAATTAACTTCCTCTCTTAGTCGCTAATTGCATCGCCAGCGGCAGCTTCCACCGGCAAGCCAGCTTGATACTTTTCGATGAACTTCTGGTAACCCGCAACCCCTTCAGGTTCTGGGCTCAACGTCATGGATTCTGGGTTGGTGAACACTTCTTGATCCAAGAAGTCTTCCAGTGATTCATCGGTATCGCGCTTAGCGTAAACCGCTAAGACCGCCATCCCCCATGGACCACCTTCGCCGGCAGTACTCATGATCGTGATTGGAACGTTCAACGCATTGGCCAAGACTTGTTGACCAATCACTGGCGTCCGGAACAACCCACCTTGGGCAATCATCACATCAGTATGAACGTGTTCTTGATTAATCAAGATGTCCATCCCAATCTTCAGTGGGGCAAAGGCAGCGTATAACTGCGTTTGCATGAAGTTAGGTAAGTTAAACTTGCTGTTTGGTGTCCGAACGAACAGTGGCCGACCAGCCTTAATCTTGGTGATGTTTTCACCAGATTGATAACTGTAGTTAACCAAGCCACCAGCATCCGGATCAGCCTTGGCTGCTTCCAAGAAGAGCGTTTCGTATAAACGGTCCGGCTTGAGTTCAACCCCGAGTCGTTGCGCAAATTCATTGAAGACGCTCGCCCAAGCGTTAATATCTGAAGAACAGTTGTTAACGTGGACCATGGCAACAGGTGAGCCATCTGGCGTCATCACGATATCGATATCGCGGTAAACCTTAGTCAGTGGCTTGTCCAAGACGTTCATGGAGAAGGATGAGGTCCCGACGGAGATATTCCCAGTGCGCTTCCGTACACTGTTCGTCCCAACCATCCCGGTACCAGCATCCCCTTCAGGTGGAGCCATCACAGAACCGGCTTCCAAGTTGCCGTTAGCATCCAGGAGTTTAGCCCCTTCAGCGGTCAAATGACCGGCAACCTTACCAGCTGGCAAGATCTTTGGCAAGATGTCTTCGATGTTCCAAGGGTACTTCTTCACGTTGTCGAGGTTGCTGAACTTCTCCAGCATCTTCTTATCGTAAGAACCCGTCTGGTCATCGATTGGGAAGACACCGGAGGCATCCCCCACACCCAAGACCTTTTCGCCAGATAATTTCCAAGTCACGTACCCGGCCAATGACGTGATGAAGTTGACGTTACGAACGTGATCTTCACCATTCAGAATAGCTTGGTACAGATGAGCAATACTCCAACGTTGTGGAATGTTGAAATCGAACAACTTGGTCAATTCATCAGCGGATTGTTCCGTGATGTTATTCCGCCAAGTCCGGAATGGTACCAACAGTTCGCCACTCTTATCGAAGGCTAAGTAACCATGCATCATGGCACTAACCCCAACGGCACTAATCTTGGTCAAAGCACTGTGGTACTTGCTTTGAACATCAGCGGCCATTTGCGTGTAGCTCTGTTGAATCCCCGTCCAAACTTCGTCGATCGGGTATGTCCAGACACCGTCTTCAAAGCGGTTTTCCCAAACATAACTGCCTGAGGCGATGGTATTGAAGTCATCAGTGACCAATACCGCTTTAATCCGGGTTGAACCTAACTCAATCCCTAAGGAAACCTCACCGGCTTCGATAGCGCGAGTCGTTTCAACTAAGTTCATTTAACTTACCTCCCAATAATTTTAAAATCGAGAATTACTAGTTGTTGCCTGC
The DNA here is from genome assembly GCF_038374745.1 of Levilactobacillus sp. HBUAS70063. Lineage (NCBI taxonomy): Bacteria > Bacillati > Bacillota > Bacilli > Lactobacillales > Lactobacillaceae > Levilactobacillus > Levilactobacillus sp. HBUAS70063. The sequence goes on from NZ_JBANSM010000006.1 coordinate 226,585, forward strand.
TTCTTTCTTGGCAGCGTGAGCAGTCCCACGAGCTTCGATTTCTTCAAGAGTGTGACCACGCGTTTCTGGGACACAGAAGCGAATGAACAGAACACCCAAGACACAGATAACACCGAAGACAGCGAACACAGCTTCTTGTGACATTGCAGCCGTCATGATTGGGAAGATCAAACCAACAGCCCATGAACCGATCCAGTTAAAGGATGAAGCTAAACCAGATGCACGGCCCCGGATAGCCAATGGGAAGATTTCACCAACCAGAACCCAGGTAAGTGGTGCCCAAGTGAATGAGTAGAAAGCAACGTAGATGGACAAGAAGACAACGATCATCATTGGACTTGCGTTAGGGACTAACTTGTTAATGATAGCTGGTAACAGGAAGGACAGTGCCATAACCGTACCACCCATAGTTAACAACGTCCGACGATTGAATTTTTCAGCAATCCAGATGTAGAGTAATGAACCAAGAACTAACAGAACACCTTGAACGATTGGCCACATCAGAGCGGAACTTGCGGCATTCCCAGTTGCTTTTTCAACAATCAATGGAATGTAGTAGAAGATCGCGTTGGCCCCTTGGAATTGCTGGAAGGCAGCGACCCCAACACCGGCGATAACCAGGTAACGGTACTTGCCGTTGAACAAGGTTGCCCATGAGGTCTTTTCCAAGTTGCTTTCTTCGGTCTTAGCCGTATCTTGAATGGACTTAACTTCTGGTTCAACTTCGTCTGGCTTACGAACGTAGGACAGAACCGTCCGTGCTTCGTCTAACTTACCAGATTTGATTAAGAACCGTGGTGATTCAGGCAACCGGAGAACACCGGCGAAGAGGATGAAGGCAGGCACAGAAGCCAAACCTAACATTAACCGCCATGATAAGTTCCCTGGTAAATCCTTCAATACGAAGTCGACGATGTAAGAGATTAACATCCCAGAAACAATCATCGTCTGGTTAATCCCGGACAAGCTACCACGTAACCGTGCCGGTGCCATTTCTGACATGTAGGCTGGGACTAAGGCGGAGGCAGCACCAACGGCTAACCCTAAGAAGATCCGCATCCCGATTAAGTAGTAAGTCCCACCGTTAGGAGCGAACCCACACAGGATTGACCCAATGGCGAAGATTAAGGATGACATCAGAATCATCCGCCGCCGACCTAATTTATCGGCTAATTGACCGGCAATTGCGGCACCGAAGATGGCACCGAACATAACTGATGACGTCACCCAACCAATCAGTGAGGCGTTGGTTAAGGCCCAGTCGGTCTTCAAGAATGGTAAGGCACCGGTCATAACACCGATATCGTAACCGAACAGAATTCCACCAAATGATCCAAAGAAGAATATGAAACCACTTGAGACTTTCTTTTTCGCTTTCGCTTCCAAATTTCGTTCCTCCTAAGTTTAAAGGGGTAAAGATAAAAAACAAATAATGGCTTTTCCCACTTAACTATTGATAGAAATGCTAACGCCACCGGGGTTTCATCCCCCCCTTCGCACTGGCCGGCCAGCGCGGAAAAGATGATGACCTTTGTGAAGCGTTTTCATTTCTGAACAAACTTAGTGTATTATATTTATACGCATAAATCAACACTTATTTTTTATATGCGGATTAATATTTGGGCAAATCCCTTGATACAACGCGGTTTTGATTGATTCAACTTTTTTGAAAGCGTTTCCGAATAGTGCTAGGTTAAGCGTTTTACGATTCTCGAATCTATTTCAATAATTCTCTGATTAATGTGAAATTTTTAAATTCATTCGTTGCTTTTGACGTGCCAACGCTTACCCTATTCGCTAATCACTTGATTATGACTAAACCCGTGGTGGCCCGCTTGACGACGCCATTGTCTAGACGACTCCGACTAGTCAACGACCCCCGATCAGCCGGTCACCTGCTGGTTTTCAGGCTTTCATTTTGATTTATTTTACTAAAAAAGCGCGCCGAGTAGCGGCACGCTTAGGTTGAGCCTAACTTTTGAACGAGGTGACGACTGATGACCTAGGTTGGTTCGAAATTCATCCTAACCTATCTGAGGTCGACTTGGGGGCCCCGGTCGATTGGCGAATCACCAATTCCGGTTCATACGTGATCGACTGCACCGGCTGCTTGTTCAGTAGCTGGAACATCATCCGACCGGCGTCCTCGCCCATGATTTCTTTCTCATGGTTGAGCGTGGTCAAGCCGGGGCTCATGTACTGGGACATCTGGTAGTTATCGAAGCCCACAATCGAGATGTCTTGCGGCACCCGAAAGCCCTGTTCCTTCACGAAGGCCATCACCGGAATCGCCAGCTGATCGTTGTAACAGGCGATCGCGGTCGGCCGTTCCGCGTCCTTCAGATACGAAGAAATCCGACTGGTAATCCGGGCAAAGTCATCCCCGGACTGATACATAATTAAATTGCTCTTATAGGAAATGTCCGGATGTTCCTGATAGGCCTGAACGAATCCGTTCATCCGGTGGACCCCCTGAATATCATCGACCTGGAAGATGCCCAGAATGCTCTCGTGGCCCATCCGCAAAAGGTGATCAATTAATTTCTTCTCCGCACTTACGTCGGCCGTAGTCACGTACGGAAAGTCCAGCTGCGGATAGGCCGCGTTAATGAAGAGCACCGGAATCTGGTCGTCTTTAATCTCCTGATACAGGTCCATGTTGGGATTAGGCAAGGCACTTTGCGTGGGCTCAATGATGAGCCCGGCCACCTTGCTGTTCAACATGTTGATGAGGTTTTTGCGTTCCTTATCGTGGTTGTTGTGCGTGTTACCCAGTAGCAGCGAGTAACCGCCATCGGAAATGACCTTGTCCATGCCGTAGATAATCTGTGGAAAAATGTAGTCGGCGATGTGGGTGGTGATGACCCCAATCATCTTGCTATCATTTTCGGTGGCCCAGTCCTTATGCCAGTCCTGGACAAACATCCCCCCACCCTGAATCCGATAGATGAAGTGTTCCGTCTCTAAATCCCCCACCGCACGGCGGATTGTGTATCGCGAGACCTTAAATTGTTCCATAAGTTCCGTTTCCGTTGGTAATTTTTCGTCAATCGGATACTTACCCGAAAGAATCGCTTCTTTCAGGGAATCCTTGACCCGTTGGTATTTATTTTCCATGTTTACTCTCCCATAGTTTGTAGCCAACCTGCACTGCAGCACTCCCGTTGGTAACGTTTTCGCTCATTTGCGCAAACCCTACCGCACCCAAATCGGCAGTTACAAATTTGTTCGTAATTTATCTGGTTAATCTTAGCATAGCAAATTTTCACCGAAATGCCAATTCACCACTGGTTTATTCGGATCAATCCGGAATCACGTTGCCCTCAGCGTCCAAACGCTTGATGATTCGGGCGGGGTTGCCCGCAATGACCACGTTGTCGCCAAACGACTTGGTGACGACCGAACCGCCACCCACAATCACGTTGTTGCCAATGGTTACGCCGGGCACAATCACCGCGTCCCCACCGATCCAGCAATTATTGCCGATCTTGACCGGGGCACCATTCCCCAGCCACGAGGTCCGCGCCGCAATATTAAAGGGATGACCCGCCGTATAAATCTGAACCCGCGGGGCTAAGAGGACGTTATCGCCAATCGTAATCTCGTTGGTGTCCAATAGAATACAGTCAAAATTGGCGAAGAAGTTATCGCCCACGTGGATGTTGTAGCCGTAGTCGCAGACGAACCGCGGTCGAATCTCCACGTTTTTCCCGACCGTTCCGAACAATTTCTGAACCACCGCTGTCACCCGGTCTTTTTCCCGGAACGGAATTTTATCCAATGATTCGTAGAGGTCTCGCGCCGCAAACCGATCGTGCACCAATTTTTCATCCTTCACATCGTAGAGTTCCTGGTCCATCATTTTTTGAAATTCACTTTTCGCCATTTTGCCGTCAGTCCTTCACCGTAATTTATGAGGATAATAGTAGCACACGATGTAAGCGATTACAATAGATTGGTCTGTAATTTTATTATTTTTAGTTATTCATCCGGATAAATAACAAGCCGTAAAAAAGCGACTCGGGCCGGCGGGCGGGAGTCGCTAAATTTATCTGGTTAATCATTATCAGGTTAATTTTGAACCGGCAACCCCGGTCTAATGCCGAATCGGCAAGGTCATCTGGTAACTCAGGCGCCATCCGCGTCTGACCGGTCAACCGGACCAATCTTGGCGACCAAACAACCCCGATGATAACGTTTAGGTTATCTCCCCGGTGACCGGGTCATTTACCCCGACGACTAAACCTTTGACCTTTTAGACAGTTCGCTACGCTATTCGGCAGAGGCGTCCGCCTGATCCTCACGAATAACGGTCATGAAGGCCTCGCCGTACTTCGCTAGCTTACTCTGGCCGACCCCCTTGACCTCAAGGAAGGTTGTCTCATCTTGCGGTAAGAGATCACACATGTCATGCAGCGACCGGTCGGAGAAGATGACGAATGGCGGGACGTGTTGTTCCTCGGCCAACTGGCGGCGAAGGTCGCGAAGTTTGCCAAAGAGTTCATCGTCCACCGGCGCCAGCCGCTTGGCCTGTCGTGCCATCTTGCGAAAGACGGACTGCTCGCCCTTCAGAACGGCCGCTCCCTGCTGGGTAATCGCCAGCGTCGGGTACTGGCCACCGACACTTTGGAGGTACCCCGCCGCCGTGAGAAAGTCGATCAGCTCCCCCACGCTCTTCTGGCGTTGCCCGTTCAAAAGGCCGTACGTGGACAGGTCTTCCAAGTGGTTGTCTCGAATCCGTTGGTTGTGGGCGCCCGTCAAGACCTGCGCCACCACCCCCTTGCCGAAGCGCGACCGTAACCGCACCACGCAGGACAGGACCTTTTGCGCCGTCACTGTGATGTCTTGGGCTTCCCGGTCATCGCGACAATTGCTACAACGACCACACGGCGCCGACTCCTCGCCAAAGTAGGCCAGGATAAATTGTTGCAGGCAGCCCTGCGTGTTGGCGTACTGGCTCATCACCTGAAGCTTCTGATATTCGCACTGCTTGTTGGCCTCGTCGCGTTCCGATTGGTCAATGAAGAAGTGCTGAATCTGCAGGTCCTGGGCCCGGTAAAGCAGGATGGCCTCACTGGGAAGGCCATCTCGCCCGGCCCGGCCAGCTTCTTGGTAGTAGGCCTCCAGCGTCCCGGGGACCTGCGCGTGAATCACGAAGCGCACGTTACTCTTGTCGATGCCCATGCCAAAGGCGTTGGTCGCCACCATCACCTGAATCCGGTCGTAGAGAAAGTCCTCTTGATTCTGACGACGTTCGTCATCGCTCAGCCCCGCATGGTAGGCGGCCGCCTGAACGTGGTGACGCGTCAATAGCGTCGTCAGTCGGGTGACCTCCTTTCGCGTACTGGCGTAGATAATCCCCGTTTCACCCTGGTTGACCTTCAGATAATCGAGGATAAAGCGGTCGGTGTCCTGGTCCTTGACCACGGTCAGGTCCAAGTTGTCCCGGGCAAAGCCGGTGTTCACCTCATTTTGCGGATCAATCTGCAGCTGTTGACAAATGTCGGCGGCGACTTGCTCGGTGGCCGTGGCCGTCAACGCCAGCACTTGCGGATGGGTCGGCAGCTGTTCAATCGCCGTGCTCAACGCCAGGTAGCTGGGCCGAAAGTCATGCCCCCACTGGGAAATACAGTGGGCCTCGTCCACCGCCAGCAGATCGATCGGTAACTGACCTAACGCCTGCAAAAAGGCCGCGGAATCCAACCGTTCCGGCGCCACGTAGAGCAACTTGTACGCCCCGTTGTGCAAGCCCGCCAAGCGCTCCTGAATGTCCGGCCATTCCAGCGAACTATTGATAAATGTGGCCGGAATCCCGCTGTCATTTAACGCGTCCACCTGATCCTTCATTAAGGAAATCAAGGGTGACACGACCACCGTGATGCCGTCAAATAGCAGCGCGGGGATCTGATAACACAGCGACTTGCCGCCCCCGGTGGGCATGATCGCCAGGCTGTTTTGCCCGGCCATGACGTGTTCAATGACGGCCCGCTGCCCCGGTCGGAACTCATCGTAACCAAACGTTGTTTTTAAAACCTGCTTTGCTGCCGCTAAATCCATCATTGACTCTCCTTTTTCTCAATGTTTCCATTCTACTGGCAAACGCGACCCGATACAACCGAACGGCCCCCGAACAGCTTTTTTTCACAAATTACCCTGAAATAGTTGACAGCTCATACATATTAGATTATAGTAAATTAAATCGTACGCAATTGAAATTGGAGGCAGCCATCATGAACGATTCCGACATGACGCTGGCGAACCAACTTTGCTTTTCGATGTACCGCGCAAGTCGCCTCTTTATCAAGTTTTATCAGCAGGCCCTCCAACCTTATGGCCTGACTTATCCGCAATACTTGGTACTTTTGGCGCTGTGGGAAGAGGATCGCCAGCCCCTCCACGCACTAGGAGATCAGCTGGACTTTGGGAGTAATACCCTGACGCCCTTGCTAAAACGCATGGAACGTAAGGGCTGGATTACCCGGGAGTTAGCCAACTCCGATCACCGGCAGTTAATTATCCAATTGACGGAAACCGGGAGAACGAGTAAAACTGAGATTTTTGAGTCGATTCGCGTCTGCGTTCGTCAACAAGCCATTGACCCAGCGGATTACCGGGGCATGTTAGCCCAGAATCACGCGTTGATTGATACTTTGGAAAAAATGCTGAATTAGCATTTTTATTTTGCCCGTCCAGTCGCACACGACCGTTTTGCATGTTTTTACACAGAAAGAGGTTTTTTATTTAATGATTCAATATGATGTCGCATTTATTGGAAGTGGCCACGCCACCTGGCACGCCGCTGTTGCCCTTCGTCAGGCCGGAAAATCGGTGGTTCTCATCGAACGTGACCTTGTCGCCGGCACCTGCACCAACTACGGTTGCGATGCCAAGATTCTCCTAGACGGTCCCTCCGAGCTCATGGCGCAACTCAAGCAATATCAGGGAGTTGGCGTCGACCAAACCCCCGATTTCAATTGGGAGGCTTTCATGGCTCACAAGCACCAGGTCATCGATGCCCTCCCCGCTAAAATGACGACGCTGTTCGACCAACTCGGCATCGACGTGATTCACGGTACCGGGATTCTGATGGGGAACCACATGATTCAAGTCGGCAAACAAAAGATCATGGCCGACAACATCGTGCTGGGCACCGGCCAACATGCCGTTAAGCCCGACATTCCCGGCAAGGAATTCCTGCATGACAGCCGCGATTTCCTCAACCTTGAACACTTGCCCGCCCACCTGACCATCCTCGGTGCCGGCGTGATTGCCCTAGAATTTGCCGCACTGGTGCTTCAACTGGGCACTCGCGTGACAATCTTATCTCACGGCAATCGGGCGGCCAAGGGCTTTGCCCCCCGTTACGTCACGAAACTCCTGGTGAAGTTACAGGCCGCCGGCGCCGACATTCGGTTTAACGAGCCGGTTAAGTCCGTGGTCCAGACGACCGAAGGCTACGCCGTGACGACCGAAAGCGGCTTCGCGGTAACAACCGATTACGTGCTGGCCGCGACCGGTCGGCGGGCTAACGTGGATTTACTGGGACTGGAAAACGCCGGAATTCACTCCAGTAGTCGCGGCATCGTAGTGGACGATCACCTGCGGGCTAACGGCGACAACATTTACGCTAGCGGCGATGTCCTCGACAAGTCCGTGCCAAAGTTAACCCCCACAGCAACTTTTGAATCAAATTATATCGCCGGTCAAATTTTAGGCGACACCGCCCCCATCAGCTACCCCGCCATCCCCAGTGTTCTCTTCGCCCTACCGCGGATTGCCCGGGTCGGCGTGACCGCCGCGGTGGCTGCCGGGAACCCCGACTATCGCATTGTTCACCTACCTTACGGCAAACTCTTTGACTTCGAATATAAGAACGAAACCGACGCCGAATTGACCGCCGTCATCGACAGAGACAACCACTTGGTCGGCGCCGACATCTACGGCATGGACGCGCCCGACCTGGTCAACGTCCTGGTACTGGTGATTAACCAGAAGTTAACCGCCGCCCAGTTGGCGAAGATGATTTTCGCGTTCCCAACGCCGGTGCAGGGCGTGATCGACGCCTTATTGCCAGCGCTGACACCGGCGGCTCCGGTCGCTCAGGTACGGCTGGACGCTTAGTTTCTCTTAACTCGTAACTCGCAAGTAACTGGCAACCTAGTGATTAGCTGGTCGCCTACCGTTCGCAAAATATGAGCTGGATCGCGGTGGGCGGACGTTTCGAGCCAAAGAACGGTCTCGAAACTCGCTTGGAACCGCAGACCGCGTTTCCAAGACGCCATTTCCTAACCGGCGAAGGACCCGCCGCTAAGGAAATACCACGGCTGAGCTCATATTTTGCTTCACTCTCGGCCACAATCGTCCTGAACAACTTCGATTGGCTTAAAGCAACTAAGCCACGAGCCGTAAACGTTGCCGTTCGGCTAGCATCCGAACCCAGGTTGCGTGGAATCACCAATCATGCCGGAGGAGGCCAGGAGTGGAGCCAGCCGTGTCGATGGTGTTGGCTGGGGTTCTTTCCCAGCCTACAGCATGGGACGACTCGGGAGACTTGCGGGGTTGGCAAGGCTTCCGAGCGAGGTGGAAGCCCGTTTCTCAGGCTGGAACCGTTCCCCATGGCAGGCGGAACTCCTGGCAGCCACAGGCAAATGTCTTAGTCACCTATAACCTACCTGCGAACGGTAGGCGACCAGCAACAACGATGTCGTCAGCAATCTAACTATTTACCCAAGCCGAGGCGCGTCCTCGGCTTTTTGCGTACCCGCGGGGGCTAGCCAAGTTAGGCGACCGTTACTACCGAGCATGCCCACACCGTTTCGCCCCTGAAACATGGGATACTAATCGTAACTAAGGGGAGGTGTGAACCATGACACGGTGCGCAAAATGCTATAACGGGCTGGTGGTGCTTCTTGCCCTGTGGTCGATTGGGCTGACGATTCTTGATTTTTCAACGGTGATTGACCTCACCGCTTCCCCGTGGTCCGTGATGGACGATGGGATTCTCATCGCCTTTACCGTTGACTACTGGGTGCGCTTCTGGCGGGCGCCACGGAAGTGGGATTTCTTCCGCCACAACCTCTTCGACCTAATCGCCATCCTGCCACTAACCAGCCTCTTTAGCTTCTTCCGGCTCGCCCGGTTGACGCGAATCTTTCGGCTGACCAAGCTCTTTCGACTCGTGCGGCTCGTGGGCTTCATCGGTCGCCTACGCAAACCTTTAAGAACCTTTCTGCGGACCAACGGCTTCATCTACCTGGTCTGGGCGAGCCTGGCTATCCTGATTCTGGCGGCCACGCTTTACGCTTATGCCGAGCACGTGTCGTGGAACGAAGCTCTCTGGTGGGCGATTGCGACGGCCTCGACCGTGGGCTACGGCGACATCGCCCCGCACACCACGATTGGAAAATGGGCGGCCACCTTATTGATGCTGGTCGGCATCGGCTTTATCGGCGCCTTAACCAGCACCATCACTACCTACTTCGCCCACCGCGGGGAAACCAGCCAGTACCAGCAGCTCCACCAGCAACTCACCAGGATTGAGCAACAGAATGCCGCGTTAGAAGAATGCCTGAAACAGCAGGACTCTTCGGCGGATTCGCAAAAGTCTTCGCCGGACTGAGCAATCCCTTCAACGCACCCGCTTTCAATGCTATAATGTGGGTTAAAAGGAGTGCTGTATTCATGACGAAGAGAATTAAAGGTTCATGTACCACCATTTTAGTAGGAAAAAAGGCGTCCTTAGACGGTTCCACCATCATTTCACGAAACGATGATGGCCACGAGGCCCTTGACCCGGAGCGGTTTGTCGTGGTTAATCCCGCCGACCAACCGCGCGATTACCAAGCGGTTATCAGCGGCGTTAAGATTAGTCTGCCCGACAATCCCTTACGCTACACGTCAATTCCCAACTCCATCTTAACCAACGGGATCTGGCCGGCCGCCGGGATTAACAGCGAAAACATTGCGATGTCCGCAACGGAAACCATCACCACGAACTCTCGCGTATTGGGCATCGACCCTTACGTTGCCGGTGGGATTGGTGAAGAGGACCTGGTCACCTTGGTTCTGCCATACATTCACAGTGCCCGCGACGGTGTGAAGCGTTTAGGAAGCTTGTTGGAAGAATTCGGGACTTACGAACCGAACGGGATTGCTTTCTCCGATAACGAAGAAATCTGGTGGTTAGAAACCATCGGTGGGCATCACTGGGCCGCTAAGCGGATTCCGGACGACGCCTACGTGGTTGCCCCTAACCGAATGAACATTGACGACTTTGATTTCAGCGCCGAAGACACCCTGGCCTCCGACGACCTGGAAGACCTAATTGCCAAATACCACCTGAACCCCGACTTCGACCAAGTTAACCTGCGGCACATCTTCGGTAGCGCCACGATTAAGGATACGGTCTACAACAACCCGCGGGCTTGGTTCGGTCAGAAGTACTTCAATCCTGAAATCGAACACGATCCGCAAGACCAAGACCTCCCGTTCATCTGCCACGCCAACCGGAAGATTTCAATCGACGACGTGAAGTTCGTGCTGAGTTCCCACTACGAAAACACGAAATACGATGTTTACGGCCACGGTTCCGAGGACGACAAGACCCTCTTTCGGCCAATCGGAATTAACCGAAACCACGACGTCCACATTTTACAAATCCGGAACAACGTCCCAGCCAGCATCGCCGGGATTCACTGGTTAGCCTTTGGTGCCAACACGTTCAACACGGTGGTACCATTCTACGCCAACGTTGACGACACGCCGGCCGCCTACAAGGACGCCGATGGCACGTTCAACATGAATCACATGTACTGGTTGAGTTGCACCACCGCCCTGTTGGGTGACACGGACTACAGCCTGTACGAAGACTTCCGGAACACCTTCGCTTTGGAAGCCATGTCCGCCTACCGTCAGATTCAACACGAGACGGACGCCGCCATTGTCGATGGTGCCGACACGGCTATCTTGAAGGAAGCCAACGAGAAGTTGTCCGACGAATCCTTCAAGCGTCAAACCAAGTTGCTCGGCGACATGGTCACGTTTGGTTCCGAACACATGAAGTTACGTTACAATTTGAACGACTAAATTTAAGGGCAGGTTACCGATTGAACGACCGGTAACCTGTTTTTTGTCCAAATTTTGCGGACGCTAAAAAGGCCTGAAAGAAAACTTCCAGACCCGCATGCGTCTAACTAGCCGAAACGTGTGCCAAGAGGCAGCCGGTTCCCCTTAAGGCCGATCACCAAACCAGCCAGTCGTTTTGCCGGCTAATGGTCCTTTTACCTCGCGTTTCTTTCGTTAGAATTTCAATTCATATTCAAACTTCAATTTCTTATAATAATCCTGCTCGATAAAGTCCGTGGGGCGAACCTCACCGGGCTTCATCGAAAAGTACGCCACGCCGGCCAACTGGAGCATCGTGTAGACGAACTGCGAGCAGAACATGATGTTGGGCTTGGCCGAATGCTTCGACACCAGACCAATCATGTTGTAGGCGCTACCCTCGCGGTTGATCTCGGCAATCTTATTCATCACGAACGTCTTCTGCGCCGTCGTCACCGGCAAGCTGTAGACCAGAACCGAGGCGCCGGCCTTTTGGTGGAAAAACTCCAGGGTTTCCGCGTTCATACCTGGCGGATAGACGTTGTCACCCCCATTGTAGCTGATAATGGTTTCCAGGTCGCGGTCAAAGGATAACGAAACGTGGTTGAACTGCTTACGAGTGAAAACCGAAATCATCTCGCTGGCCGCGCTACCGGTGTTGGACACGGCCAAGTATAAGTTGGTATCGACCAACGTGGCGGTCACCGCTTCGAAATAGGCCGGCGTCAGCGTGCCGTGGTTGATGTAATGCGTCGCGCTGTGTCGCGGTAGGTCCTCGATAATCGTTTTGACGTGTGCCACGGACACCTTGTCCTTGGCCTCGGCCGCCCCGTTTAACAGGTTGCTGAGCTTACCGGCACTTTGGCGGAGTTCATCGAAGCTCACCGTGGCGGCCTCCTCCACCGTGGGCAGGTAGAAGACCGTCTGGTTGTTGGTCGTCACGAAGCGCTCGACCCACAACGGCAAGACGACCAGCATCACCCCGACTAATTTGCCCACAAAATACAGCGGCGACGTTCCACGCCAGGGAAAGACGACCGCCGAAATGAAGACAATCTGAATCACCATCAGGAGCGCGTAGACCACGGTCAGACCAACCTTGGCGGCGTGGGGAAACTGCGCCAGCCAGGTTCGCAAGACCATCACCGCCGCGAGGTATAGATACACGATAATCAAAATCGGTTGGTTGGCGAAGAGGTACAGACAGCCCAGCAGAATCCAGCCCATCCCCCGAATCTTGATGGATTGGAAATAAGCAATAACGTCATTCATGAAAAAATTGGATCTCCCATCTCAGTCGATCCCGCCCCGACGGCGATTCGGCTGATTTTATTATGGGCATAGTATACCATAACCGGTTCCATTTGTGAGGGTCCCCTTAACGTTGTTGGCCAGCAACCATTCTCGATTTAATCCGAATTTTTGAAATTTTTTGGCGAGAACCTGCAACAAATTTGCCGAAAAAAACATTAGTAGTAAGTGAGGCGACTAAAAAAGTGGGCGCCCGTTGATACGGAACCCACTTCTCTGATTTTTTTGAATCAACGCTAACGCGGGGTTACTTCACCGCATCGGCGATCGCCGCGTTAACGGCGGTTTGTTCGTCTTTAATCAAGTTAACCCGCGTGGAGATCACCTTGATGTCCATCGTGATTTCCCGGGTTAAGCCTGGTGTGTTAATCTTCGGTTCGAAGAAGGCCTTGAATTCGGCCAACCGTTCCGGCGTCCGGAAGACCCGCGAGATGACGGTGATGTAGGTCGTGAATTCCATGTCTCCACCAACCGTATCTTCGAGCCATTGCCAGTCGTTTCTAATCCAGTCCCAAGCGGCCTGTTCGCCCTTGCTGTTGGCCAATACCCCGCGGAACCAGGCCCGCAAGTCTTGCGGCTTGACCGTGTCGGCATCCTCGAAGACGGCGATTAATTTGGCAATCAAAGCAGCGTCCGTGGTGCTGGTCAGCGCGGCACATAGGTCGGCCTTGTAGCTGGCGTCCGTGGAATCGCGGTAGGCCGTCAGTAACTGGTCGAAGAGCGTTTCACTGCCGTAGTTCTTCACCTCGTTGGCTAAGATCAGGGGACGCGTGGCAGCCGGTAAGCTGGCCAGATCCGTAGCGTTCGCCGTGAACTGGTCGTGCGCGGCGGCGACGGCCTTGGTGTTGTGCGCAAAGAGTGCGGCACTCAGCACCGTTGGCCGGGACAACTCGTCATCGATGTCGTCACTGGCTCGTGGCGTCCACCCCAACCGCGCTACCTGCTGGGCACTCAACTGATCGTAGTAGGCCTTCATCTGTTCTTCTTCGGCGGAATCCGGCGTGACGAATTTTCGTAGGTTGCCGGCGACCGTGTAGAGGGCACTGGTGACCACCGTGTACTTGCTGTCGGCGAATTGTTGCAACAACGGGACAACGGCGGCGTAGGAAATCCGGCGACCCTCGGCTAGTAAGCGGAGGTCCTGCAGGAGTTGTAACTGCGAAATCTCGTCGAGCGCGTTGACGTTGGCCAAAATATCTTGTAACAACGTGTCGTCGTATTGGACGATGAAGTGGGAGTTGTTGCCGACGTTTAGACGGAACGGTTCGCCACTCGTTTGCCGTAACGTTTGGTAGTCACCCAGGTTGAGGCTTTCATCCTTAAGTAGCGTTGGCACGGCATCATAGTTGCTGTTCAGTGGAATCTGCCATTGCCGACCGGCGTCTTGGCCGTCACCCACGAAGAATTGTTGTTGGGTGATGGTCAGTTGACCGTCGACCACTTTGGCCGTGACCACGGGATAACCGGGTTGTTCGAGCCAGGAGTTCATAATGGCCCCGACGTCTAAGCCGGAAGCTTGGCCCAGAGCGGACCAGAGATCGGCGCCACGCGCATTGCCGTATTTGTGTGCGGCGAAGTACGCCTTTAGGCCGGCCCGGAGCGCATCGTCGCCGATTAAGGCGCGGACCATGACCAGCATCCGCGCACCCTTGGCGTAGACGATGGCGCTGTCAAAGAGCGCATCGATTTCGGCGGGATCTTCGACCTGCACGTGGACGGACTGCACCCCATCGGTGGCGTCACGTTGTAAGGCCATGGGCACGTCGCCGGACTGGAAGGCGTCCCAGGCGCCCCAGGTTGGTTCGATGGCGTCGATGGCGACGTATTCCATCATGTTGGCGAAGCTTTCGTTCAACCACAGATCGTCCCACCACTTCATGGTGACCAGATCCCCGAACCATTGATGGGCCAGTTCGTGGGCAACCACCGTGGCAACCCGCAGCTTCAGGTCGAAGGCGGTATTGTCGGGATCAATCAGTAGGTAGGCTTCCCGGTACGTGACCAGGCCCCAATTTTCCATGGCACCGGCGGAAAAGTCGGGTAAGGCCATTTGCCAGGAATGTGGCAGTGGATATGGCGTCTGGTAGAAGTCTTCGTAGAATTCGATGGAGCGCTTAGCAATGTCCAGGGCGAAGTCGAGTTCCTTGGCCTGATGGGCCTTGGTGGCGAAAACGCCGACTTGCACGCCACTCTTGGTAGTGGTCAACTTGCTTTGCATGTCCCCGAAGGCAAACGCGATCAGGTAAGATGACATCCGGACCGTGGTGTCGAAGTAGTGAACGCCGTTTTCGGTCTTCACTTCGGGCATGTTGCTGATGATGGTTTCGCCGGGTTGTTCATCGAATTTGATGGCCAGGTCAAAGGTAGCCTTGGCTTCGGGTTCGTCGACACACGGGAAGGCTTGGCGGGCCGCGGTCGTTTCAAACTGCGTGCCGATAATCTGTTTCTTCTCGCCGTTGAGTTCATAGTAAGATGGGTAAATCCCCATCATGCTGTCGGTCAGAGGTGCCGTGAAGTCGATTGCCACGGTGGTCTCGCCGGTCTGGTTCAGGTCGATATGAATGCCCTCGGACTGGTCGTCGAAGGTGAACGGAACAGCTTGCCCATCGGCCTTGACGGCAGTGATGGTCATGTATTTTTGGTGAATCGCGATCTTGGATTCGCTGGCGTTCCCGGTGATGGTGGACGTTCCGCTAATCTGCTTGGTCTCACGATTGATGTCTAAGTAGATGTCGTAATGCTTAGGTTGGAATAACTCATAGAAATGTGTGGATTTTGCCATGATTGCCTCCTAATAGGATAATGCTGCGCGCCATGAACCGGTCATGTGTGAGACGTTAAGTGGTTGTGGGCGCTAACATTAGAATATTCTCATTATACACTACTTGCAGAACGGATAGCCCATCGTTTGTCAGAGAATTTGAAGCCGTGTTTTACTCGGCCTCCTGTTCGGCGACCAGCTTTTGTAAATAGGCCCTAGCTCGCGACCGATTGACCGCATCCAATCGCTCATACAACGACAATATTTCTTCATCATGGATGCCCAACAGATAGCTAACGTGGACCCCCAATGCCGTGGCAAAGCGATCCACGTGATTCAAGGGAAAGGTGCGCGTCTTGTTTTCATAACGCGATAACGTGGATTTAGCGATACCCGTTTTTCGGGCCAACTCGGAAAGTGAGATCGCTTTGTCAATTCTAATTTTAGTAATCAAGTTGATGACTTCTTCACTTGTTCTAACGATCCTCACCTCCCGACTAATTGACTGAAGTATACCAAAAAAGTTCCCGCACATAAACTTTTGATGCGAAGCTGGAACATTTCGTTGACAATTGGGAACGATAACGGTATTGTTTAGTGGTGAAAAGGAGGCTGGATACCTTGGATTTTGACTTAAGGAGAATCAAAGCAGAGCGCGTGGCATCTGGTATTACGCAGACTGAAATGGCACAACGCTTGGGAATGAGTCGGAGCTCCTACTGGAAACGTGAAGCGGGTACGGTTCCCATTGATGTCAAAGAATTTGCATCCATCCTCACTGTCATTGGGATCGATCGTGACCAAATTTCGATATTCTTCAAGCCATAATTGTTCCCGTTTGACAACTTTTACATATTTCGGAGGTGGAGACATGGACGACATTCAAGCAATGTCTAAAGAATCATTATTGGATACTCTTTCCGTTCTTGATAAGGCGGAGAGAATTTATGAGACGGCACTCGCTAAGAAAAATGCGATCAACCGTCAATGGCAACAACAGACCAACGATGCTGCGGATAGTCAGTATCGGAAACGGGTCTTAGAGATTACAGGAATTTTCACCCTGCCCTCGATTGGCTCACTACTAGGCGCTGAGAATCTCTTCGTTCTGTTGGTCGGCTTTATCTTTGTGTGGTGGATAAACTGGTTGGTCTATAAATTGATTGATCGGATTTTCAAAATCAAGCCGTGGTACCACAACCGTTATTTGAAAAAACACGCTACGGCTAGTCCCGAGGTCATCAATCAGTTGCGAACCATCCAAGGCGACATCACATACAACCAGAACGGCCTCCAAAAACTAGCGGCAACCGTTAACTACCCCGATCGTTATCTTTACAACTACGATCCCGCACGGCTGTTTGACATCGTCTCCGTTGGACGTGCGGATAGCTTCAAAGAGGCTCTGAATGTACTGGAAACGGACAAGTACCACGATCAAATGAAGAAGACTTCTGATCTAACCTACCAATCAGCGCGCCAAGCCGAAATGGAAGCTCGGGCAGCCAAGGGATGGGCCATGGCCGCCACTTTCTATGCGGCAAGTGCCAATCGACGTTAGCCTGCTGTTGGTATCACATCTTTAGCAAGTTTACACCTGCAATCAATCATAATTTAGACGATCGGGTTTCTGATGCCACTTTTGGGTAAATCTCAAACCAGAATGAAAAATTTGTCGGTAAGCGCTAACTGCCTTGCCGGGTTACGTCTCATTGCGTCACGTGTATTAATTGAATCTAAAAATAATTGTTAAGGAAGACCTTTATGGCACATCATTTACGAAATTTCACCTTACTTATCGTTCTCACCATCATGACCGTTCTAATCGTGGCAGCACCCGCCAAAGCCCAGGCCGCTAAGTGGCACCATATCACCTATCAGGGCAAGACTTATCGGTCCAAGTACACGATTAAGCAGATGCGTAAAAAGTATCACTTAAAGTACCGCAAAACCTATCACGGCCATGGCACCCTGCGCTATTCGACGACATTTAATGCATTTGAGGGCATCGTCCACAACGCACATACCGGCCACTGGGAAAGTGGTTCTTGGCAAAGCGGCAAGAAAATCAAGGGATACTATGCCGAATTCGTCAGTCAACCGACTGGGGACGGGAGTATTGTCGACTACAGCAGTCTGATCAACTTAAGGACTGGTCGTTTATACAAGGCACACAATAATTAGCATTTTGTCATTCATCAGCATCAAAATCAGAGGAGGATATATATGAATAAAATTGTTAAACGTCTCACCCTAACCACACTGGCTCTCACCAGTTTTGTTGGCTTAGCTACGCTTCAGCCAACTACCGCTAACGCTTCAAAAATCCACTACGTCAAGTGGAATAAGCCGATGAAGCACCATCAAGTAGCCGTCAACGGCCGTAAAGCTTCCTGGAAGGGCTATACCCTGAAGAAAGTTTCTAAGAAACATTATCGTTTTAGAACCGCTGCTAAACTCAGCAGTCAAAAGTACCAGGTTCATTCCCTGACGACTTTACGGCACGCCAAGATCGACCACAGCATCTACTACGCCGTTCGCATTGGTAAGAAGGGTAAAACCATTTGGGTCAACCGTCACTACTTAACAAGCTGGGTGAAGACGTCTTCTACGAGTAAGAAGACGAGCGGCAAAGCCTCTTCCCAGACCACTACGCCTGCTAATAAAGCTAAGAACACCTCAAAGAAGAGCGGATCTAAAGCCACGAATACCGGCAAGTTCTATGTCAAGTCTACGAAACACATTACCTGGACGCAATGGCTCAACCTGCCGGCATTTGGCGCCGATGGCAATGGCATTCCCCTCTACAACGTGGATAACGTCCCTTATGACGAGGATGGGTTCCCATACGTTTCTAACAAGATGGGGAGCGCCTCACCAATTGAAGTCACCCAGATTAAGAGTGAATTCACGGCAGCGGCTTATGCAGCCATTCCAGACAAATCCAATACTTACTACTTGAGTGATAAGAACGCCCTTTACCACCCGACAAATCCGGAAGTTGGTCAAGCGATTCGGAACAAGATCCCTAACGACACCTCTATCGCTAATGCCAAACAGACTCAGGAACAAGCTGGAAATCGTGTCGCAGAAATTTCGTCTAATTTCACGTTGGCTAACATGACAGTTGGTGCATCTAAGACTGCCCAGATGTGGAGCTCTGTTTACGGGAATCTCAAGCTAAGCGAAGCAGCTCGAAACACATTCACTATTCAACCTGCTGATAGCGCCATCGTTTCTGTACCAAGTAGAACAACCACCGGTAAATTCACCATCACAGCAAAGCGCGCTGGAACTACAACCATTAAGGTAACCAGCGTAAACAACCCGAACCTCTTTGAAACATTTACCATCAATGTCTGAAGGTTGAAAGTACGAAAATGGGCCTCAGCCCTTGGGAAACTTGGACTGAGGTTAATAAATATAGTCATTTGGCGTCATTGAGCCTTG
>NZ_JBANSM010000007.1:0-160152 GCF_038374745.1 Levilactobacillus sp. HBUAS70063
CTCATCTTATAGATGATGTGCTTGAATAGCTCATCGATTGTTGTTACATTTTTAAAAGCGAATTGACTTCGCAAATATTGTTTGGGTTTGAATAAATTCAAACCACCCTACACATATTTGGTTTGTCGAAACAATGTTCAGTTTTCAAAGGTCTACCTAAGTGATTACCGAAGCAATCAACTTAATCATCATATCATGATGTCAAAACCGTGTCAACATCTTTTTTCAACTTCCTGAATATTTATTCAACATCTCGGAAGCTTTGAAGGACGCTTAGAACGCGACTCGACAACATAAATCATTCTATCAGTTGCGGTTTAACTCGTCAAGCATTAATTTCAAATTTGTATGACTATTCAACAATTTGTTATTTATGCATTAGCCGTCTCAAACAGCAACAGGTAATATCTTATCAATCATCCGTCACGAGGTCAAGCAAAAATCGTCATAAAATACAAAAAGAATCCAGAAATTTTTCTGGATTCTTCCTAACATCTCAAAAAGCCCGTCAAATCAAGCTTCTGCTAATTTTAAAATCGGCGAATTCGGGTCTGCCGCTGACGATCATTAATCTTGGCGACAAAGTCATCCAAAATTTTCAGCATGACCGCTTCTTCCGTGGCATCCGTCAACGCCACCTTCGTTCGGGCTGCATGGGGAATCCCCTTGAGGTAATACGCGACCTGATTACGAAAGTCCTTGGGTCCCTCGTCCGGTCCCTTGGCCAGACATAGCCGCCGCAGATGGGCCTTCGCCGTGGTCACCTTCTCCTCAACCGTAGGCTCGGGCAGTAGCTCGTCCGTTGCCAAATAATGATTAATCCGTTGTAGTAACCACGGATTACCCATCACTGCGCGCCCAATCATCACGGCATCGGCACCGACTTCCGTCAACATACGTTTAGCGTCCTCCGGCGTGCGCACATCACCATTTCCCATGAAGGGAATCGACAAGTGATCGGCGACCTGGTGCAACAGCGCCCAGTCGGCCTGCCCCTGATACATCTGCTTACGCGTCCGACCGTGCATGGCGATTGCCGCCGCCCCGGCATCTTGTGCAGCCAAGGCATTCTCCACCGCTAAAATGTGGTGCTGATCCCAGCCCGTCCGCATCTTCACCGTTACCGGCTTATCGACCGCGGCCACCACGGCAGCCACCATGTGCCGAACCTTCTGCGGGTCCAGCAACCATTTTGCGCCGGCATCCGTATTCACGACCTTATTGACGGGACAGCCCATATTAATATCAATGATACCGGCGGGCGTCTGCTGGTCCACGTACTGCGCGGCTTGCACCAGCGTCTCTTCGGTTCCGCCGAAGATCTGAATACTCATCGGGTGCTCACGCGGGTCCACCGCCATCATTTGCAGGGTCCGCTGATTGTGATAGTGAATCCCTTGCCCCGAGATCATCTCACATTCGACCAACCCCGCGCCGAAATCCTTGCAAATTCGCCGGAACGCGACGTTGGTGACGCCGGCCATTGGCGCGACCACGACTCGGTTGGGAATCTCCACGTTACCAATCTGCCAGCTCATCCCCATCGCCTACTTCGCCTGCGCTTCTGCCAGAATCTGCCGCAGATCGTCTTCCGTAAACTGATACTTGTTCCCACAGAAATGGCAAACGGCTTCGGCACCGTGGTCTTCGGTAATCATTTCCTGCAGTGCGGCCGGTTGGATGGCGGCTAACGACTTGGCAAACCGGTCCTTGGAGCAATCACACTTGAAACTGACCGGCATCTTTTGCAAAATTTTGACCTTTTCATCGGGGAACAATAGCTTTAAGATGTCCTCCGGCTTCTGACCGTCCAGCAACAATTCAGAGACCATCGGCATCTCCTTAATCCGATTCTCCAGACGAGAAATCGCCGCGTCGGAGACCCCAGGCATCACCTGAATCATGAAACCGCCGGCCACCTTGACCGTGTTATTGGGTTGGACGAAGACCGAAACGCCCACGGCACTCGGAATCTGTTCCGACTTGGCCAAGTAGTAGGTAAAGTCTTCGCCCAATTCGCCGGAAACCAATGGCACTTGCCCGGTATAGGGTTGCCCCAGGCCTTGGTCCTTGGTCACCGTCATCATGCCCTGAACGCCCACGGCCTTCTTGACATCAATCTTGTGCTTCTCGTTCAATGGTAAACTCACGTGCGGATACATCAGGTAACCCTTGACCGTACCATCGGCATTGCCGTCCGCTACAATCGCACCGACCGGGCCGTGACCGTCGACCTTCACCGTCAGCTTCTCCTTACCTTTGAGCAGAGACGTTGACAGCAACATCGTCCCAATCAGCGTCCGGCCCAAAGCCGCCGTGGCCGAGCTCCAAGTATCGTGCCGTTGCTGCGCTTCCGCGACCGTTTCCGTGGCATCCACCACGTAGGCCCGGAACATCCCATCATCAATCAAACTTTTTACTAAATAATCTGCCATTACGTTTAAACGTCCTTTCGTTGCTAAATTGTCATGCCCTACATTACCAGAAAGTTCGGCATTTGCAAAGAAGCGCGACCAGCTTCACTGGATAACCCCACGCGCGAGGCGCCGAATTCATCGGTCAAAATGCCCACCCAGAAGTCACGAAAAGGTCCGAGACAAACGTCCCGGACCTTACATGACAACTCAATTATTCGGAATGGTCGGACTCATCGTGGTCATCTGGCGCCGCCGAACTAGCCGCTGAGCTAGCAGGTTCTGCTTCAGAAGACATTGCACTTGAGGCACTGGAAGCCAACTTCGCTTCAGTAGAAGCTTGACGTTCGGCTTCGCGGCGTTCAAGTTCACGCTTAGACTCCTCGAAGGTTGCGGCCTTTTCGCTAGGAAATTCGTCATTGCTGTCCTTGGCCGGCATCTTCCCAGTGTTAAACAGGCTGAGAATTTGCTTTTCGTCCAGCGTTTCGTATTTCAGCAAGGCATCCGCAATAATCTTGTGTTCTGCTTTGTGTTCTTCCAGAATCTTCCGGGCAGTGTTGTGCGCTTCCCCAATGATCCGGCGAACTTCACTATCAATTAAGTTAGCGGTATGTTCAGAGTACGTTGGTTGACCGGTGTAGCCAGCCCCAGCAAATGGTTGTCCGCCAGCACTTTCCAGCGCAACGGTCCCCAGTGCATCACTCATCCCATACTGGGTAACCATGGAACGCGCAATCTGCGTGGCTTGCTCGAAGTCATTAGAGGCTCCGGAGGATTCGGAGTGGAAAATCAACTCTTCGGCCGTCCGACCACCCATTAACCCGGCAATCTGTTCCATGGCATCCTTCTTGGACATCAGCATCTGATCTTCACGTGGCAACATGATGGCGTATCCGCCGGCACGGCCACGAGGGACGATCGTTACCTTGTGAACCACGCGCGCGTCGTTTAAGACCAGACCCACAATGGTATGGCCCGCTTCGTGGTAGGCCACGGTCTTCCGTTCTTCAGGACTGATAACCCGATCCTTCTTAGCAGGTCCGGCAATGACCCGATCTTCGGCTTCGTCTAAGTCGGAAGCATCAATCTGAGTCTTATTCCGGCGAGCCGCTAAGAGGGCCGCTTCGTTCAGAAGGTTTTCTAGATCGGCACCCACGAATCCAGGCGTCTGCTTAGAAATTTCCTTCAAATCAACATCGTTGGCTAATGGCTTGTTCTTGGCGTGAACCTTCAGGATTGCTTCACGACCCTTAACGTCCGGCCGCCCCACCAGGATCTTCCGGTCAAACCGACCTGGCCGCAGCAAGGCGGGGTCCAATACATCGGAACGGTTCGTGGCGGCCATCACAATGACGCCTTCACTCCCCGTAAACCCGTCCATTTCAACCAGTAATTGGTTCAACGTTTGTTCACGTTCATCGTGGCCACCGCCCATGCCGGCACCCCGTTGACGACCAACCGCATCAATTTCATCGATAAAGATGATGGAAGGTGCGGCCTTCTTGGCCTGTTCAAACAGATCCCGGACACGACTAGCCCCGACACCGACGAACATTTCCACGAAATCTGAACCAGAAATCGAGAAGAATGGTACCGCGGCTTCACCCGCAACAGCCTTCGCCAGCAACGTTTTACCAGTACCAGGAGGACCCTCCAGCAAGACACCAGATGGTATCCGGGCACCTAATGAAACAAACTTACGCGGATTCTTCAAGAACTCAACCACTTCAACGAGTTCTTGCTTTTCCTCTTCTTCACCAGCGACGTCAGCAAAGCGAACCTTGTTCTCCTTGCTATCGGCCGGCTTGGCCTTACTCTTCCCAAAGTTCATGACGCGACCATTGCCGCCACCTTGACCGGCTTGACCCATCATCATGTAGAAGAAGAAGAAGAAAATAACTAGTGGCGCAACGTAGACTAATAAATTAATCCAGAAGCCACTCGACTCTTCCGCTTTGGTGTTCATTTTAACATTGTGATCCTTGGCAACTTTATCAATCTCAGAAACCGTCGAATTATTGGTTAAGACCTGAGTGCTAAAACTAGTCACTGCTGTGCTCTGTGAGCCGCCGAGACTAAAGCCGGTGTTGGTTGTGCGCTTTTGCGCGTTCCGATATTCCCCGGTAATCTTGTAAACTCCCCCGGAAGGTTGAATGGAGAATTTCTTGATCTTATTCGCGTTCAAATCTTTAACGAATTGACTCGATTGGATTTCTTGGGTTTGTGAGCTGTTGCCGTTACCATTGAATAGGTAAACCACACCAATGATCAACAAGAAAATCACAATGTAAAACAGACTATTACGGAACAGTCCATTTCGTCGATTATTCATGTCGTGCCTCCTTACTCACAGTTCCCAGCCTTCACATAGGAACAAAATTTAGAGCATACGCCCTTTTGACTAAATAAGATGTTATCACAATTGACTATCATTGACTAATTATTTATCTGAATAAACGGATGGCTTCAAAACACCAACGTACGGGAGATTCCGATATTTTTCCTCGTAGTCCAAACCATAACCAACCACGAATTCACTAGGGACGTTAAACCCAACGTAATCGGCCTTGGCCTCGACCACCCGACCGCTCGGCTTGTCCATCAGCGTGCAGACC
The DNA here is from genome assembly GCF_038374745.1 of Levilactobacillus sp. HBUAS70063. Taxonomy (NCBI): domain Bacteria; kingdom Bacillati; phylum Bacillota; class Bacilli; order Lactobacillales; family Lactobacillaceae; genus Levilactobacillus; species Levilactobacillus sp. HBUAS70063. The sequence continues at coordinate 5,030 of NZ_JBANSM010000007.1, forward strand.
CGAATCGAGTTGGCTTTGCGGTCCTTCAAGAGATCTTCTAGGTACTTCAACGTCCGTCCGGTATCGATAATATCTTCAACTAAGATAATGTCGCGACCCGCAACGTCCGTATCCAGATCCTTCAATAACCGAATTGTCCCGGATGACGCGGTCCCCCCGTTGTAACTGGAGACATCGATGAAGTCAATCGTCGCATAGATATCCATATCGCGAATAACATCCGTCATAAACAGGATAGCACCCTTTAGGACACAAATGATTAATGGCGTCTTATCTCGGTAGTCTTCCGAAAGTTGCGTACCTAACCGTTTGCACGCCTCCGCGATGTCTTCCTCACTGTAAAGGACCTTTAAAATATCGTTATTCATACTGTTCCCCTTTCGCCTATTCATGCTGTAACTTAATGTGATAGTTTTTTGTGTGCGCCCGTGGTGGTAACACCGACCACTTCACGCCTAACGCCGCCAAGACTTCGCCTTTGGCCGTCACCAACACCGGCACGGCTGAGCGTGCTTCTCTGGGGACTTTGGCATTAATCAAAGCCCGCCGGACGGTCTGGTGATGCCCCGTGGCCAGCCGTAAGCGATCGGTCGGCTGCCAGGATCGTACCCGTAACGGGAATTGATCGGCAGTCAGCGCCACGACTTCGCTGGTCGGGAGTGTCTCGGTCGCGTCGGGTTCAAAGCAACCAAACTGCCAGCCATTTCCCAACGTTCGCCATTGGTTTAATACTACCATAAAACTAAAAACTTCCTCGGAATTTTGCCGGAAATTTTTGAATTGCTGGCAAGTAAACGTGTCATAAGTCTTCACCAACTGCCAGCCGGCACCCAAATCCACCCGACCGGTGGGACGCTGAGAATTCGCTAAGAGCTGCTGGCAGGACCGTAAGACGGCCTGTTCCGTGGTCAATGCCGGCGCGGCCGTCTTAATCAGCCGCGTCAATAATAATCGTTGTAAGTCCACCGACTGTTCCAAGAATCGCGCGGTATCCACGACTAACGGCTGGGATTGACGGACAACCTGAGCCAACCGGTCCGTCACCGTTTGGTCCGTCACTCGTAGCACCGTATCCAATTGTTCGGCATACGCGAGCAAATGCTGGTCGATCTGCGGATTCTCCCGCCGTAGCGCCGGCAAAATTTGTAACCGTAACCGATTGCGACTGGCGACCAACTCGTGGTTGGTGGCGTCCTCATACCAAGTGATCCGGTGCTGCTGAGCATACGTCCGCAAGGTTTGCTTCCGAAAGGGCAACAAGGGGCGAATCAGTTGCCCATCGTGAAAGGGGCGGCTCGGCGCCATCCCCGTCAACTGATCCAATTGACCCCCGCGGATTAATTTAAACAAAATCGTTTCCACCTGCTCATCGGCCTGATGCGCCGTGGCCACCCAGTCAGCATGCTGTGCCGCCAGCTGTTTAGCGAAGAACTGGTAGCGAAACGTCCGGGCAGCCGCCTCCACCCCGTTCTGGGGGTGCTGGTTCAATGGCCAGGTTGCGGTCACCACCGGAACCTGCCGCTGCGCACACCACGCCTTGAGAAAGGCCTCCTCCGTTCGGCTCTGCTCGCGAAGTTGGTGATTCACGTGTAACACGGTGATCCGGGGCCGTTGGTCGACGGGGAGCCGCAGAAACAGCGCCAACATCACCATCGAATCCACCCCGGCGGACACGGCCAACAGAACGTGGGCTTGTGGCCGATTCCACCCGTGTTGTTCACAATTGCGTCGAAAGTCTGCCTCCAGTGACACCCCAGTTCCCTCTTTTCTCATCATTCGCCAGTGGTTATGAAAAAGGGCCGCAACGTGTGCGGTCCTCTTCATCTTGAAAGCGCGTTAGTTGCTGACTAACTGCGCCGACCGCCACGGCCGCCACGCTTGCCTTCAGTGTTTCGTTTAATCGTTGCCAAACGGTCCTCACTTTGCTTCAAGAACCCTGACATCATGTCGTCAAAATTTTCTTTATGGGGAGCCGAATGATGGCCCGCAAATCGACCATTTGCTGAGCTGTGGTGTGGTCGAGAACCATTATTCTCAAACCGCCGACCATGCCCATGATTTTCGCCACCGCGACCGGCATTATTGCCACCGCGATGTTGTTCATGATCCCGGTGTTCATTGTGACTGTGATGAGGCCGGTCACCAGCCGGATGATCTGTCGCTTTGCGAATCGACAGCCCAATCTTCCCATCATTTCCAACAGTCAAAACCTTGACCGTTACTTCGTCACCGACAGACAGAACGTCATGAATATCCTTAACGTAGCCGTCAGAAATCTCACTAATGTGCACCAACCCGGTCTTGTGGTCGCCTAAATCAACAAATGCACCAAAGTTCGTAATTCCGGAGACCTTTCCGGAAACTTTAGCTCCAACCTCGATTGCCATAAAAAAGAAGTTCCTCCTTAAAATAAGTGCTTTCAGTATACCACAATTTTCTCAGATTCCACACGCTAAACGTCAAAAAGAAAGTCCATTAATCAATTTTCCTTACCCGTTAGAAACCCCGCTAGATTAACCTCTAAGCGGATTACTGATTACCAGCCACCACCGTGTGAACCACACACAACAATAGTTTTGACGCCCGCTTTACCATTCGCCCAATTTGGGGTAGAACGCGGTAGGCGAACCGGAAGCCGTCTTTCAAACTGAAAGTGTCCCCCATAGCAGGCGGAATCCATGGCAGGCGCAGGCCTCTGATTTCGCCCAAATCTAGCAAAAAAACCGCCAGTTCAGCCGAACCGACGGATTTTTTCATGATGCTATTTAACGGTGACATCACTTGCATGATCACCCGGCAGACTATAGATGGTTTCGCCGGACTTCGAATAGTAGTACTTCGAGCGAATCAGCCGCCCCAGATAGTCCTTATCATTTAACTGCTTAATCTGTAACTGGAGTTTGTGGTCCGTGGCCTTGGTGGTCGCAAGCTTTTGTTTACTGGTTCGCACCTCGCCCTGGACGTGATGTAGACTGGCGTTAGTCCGGACTAATTGAATGCCCAGCACAATTGCGAAGACGGCAAACACGGCCAGAATTCGGGTGGCGCGTCGCATCCGCCGCTTTCCCAGCCAACGATGCCGATGAGCGGCTGCCTGCTGATGATCCAGTCGACGGGTATAGTCATTTTCTAAACGTTCGATTTTCGCCGGTTTCGGCTTGACGTCAGCCATCTTCCACTCACTCCTCAGTTTTCACCAGATAGTTTAACTTGAGTATAGCAAGTTTCAATTTGCCCGTCTAGCACGTTTCGCATAATGTAAAACATTCGTCATATTTAAACGACGCGGCTACTGATTTTGCCGGAAATCTTGGGCGTAGTCTTCCTTAACGATGGTGTACATCCGCTCGGCGTCGTCCTTCTTCGTGGTCTCCAACAATTCATTAACTTTGACTGTTAACGTTTTGTTACCGAACTTAATAACTAACTCATCATTAGTCGCCACGTCGCTGGAAGACTTGGCCACCTTGCCGTTGATCGCAATTCGACCCTTATCGGCAATCTCCTTAGCGACCGAGCGCCGCTTGATAATCCGTGAGACTTTTAAATACTTATCTAATCGCATATTATTTTCCTCCGTGTTGACTAAGTTGTTGCCATAATCTTAACACATTCTCGCCGTGGGGAATGGCCAACCATTCGCGCACCGTTAATAACCGCCAGTGTAGCGCCAATCCGATGAAGATCATCACGCCCACGGGAATCGCCATGAGCAGGCCCCCACCGACGGCCAAGCGACTGGTCATCAGCGCCGGCCACCACCGCTCCAGCAAGGCCACGGTCACCTGAACGCCCAGTACCATCAGAATCGTGCAGGCTAGCAGAATCCGAATGTACGGTTTCGTCCAGATGCCCGACCGTAGTGTGACGTCCGAGCCGTACCAGATCACGAGAAACATGACCGCTAAGCTCAACACCGTCAGCCAACTTGCGCCGGTTGCGCCAAAGCTACGCACGGCCCACTGATTCAGCAGAACTTTGACCACGAGGCCCGCGGTCAGCGCGCTAACGGTCAGCCGGTACTGATTTTGACTCTGCAAAACGCTGTTGTAGGTCTGAATCAACGTGGCCAGGATGATGCTGAGCATGTAGACACCCAGCATCCCCGAGCCCTGGGTGTCGCCAAATAACAGCCGGTTAATCCACGGCATCAGGGCTACCAAGCCCGCCGTGGCGGCCACCGCCACCATCAAGGCAATCCGCATCATGGTCGTGGTCAGGCGTTTAAAGGCGGCGGGACGGTGTTCCTGCTGGGCCGCGGTCAGGGCGGGCAAGAGCGAGGTCGCAAAGGCCACCGCCACGACCAGGCCTAACTGAACCAGTGGTTGGGCCCGATCATAGACCCCCTTGAGACTCTTGGCTGCCAAGTCGCTCAAGCCACCAGCGACCAGCCCATTTTTAACCGTAAAGGAATCCACCAGCTGCAGTAGTACCAACATGGCGGTGAGTAGACACAGGGTGCCCCCCTCGACCAACAGGCGGCGCCCCACGTGGGGAATCCGTCGCGTGGTCGAGACGGCCGGTTGGCGCCACCGCGGCAGAACCAGTAAGGCGGCCAGCGCCGCAACGGTCCCACCACTCAACGCCCAGGTGCCCATGGCGTAGACCGACCAGTCCTGACTGGTGGCCCACCCCGCGGCCACCAGAATTACCACGACGCGGACTAACTGCTCGACCACTTGGGAACGCGCGGTCGGTAACATTTGAAAACGGCCTTGGTGGTAGCCCCGACCAACCGATAGTGCGGGCATGAAGAGAAACATCCACGCCACCATCCGAATCAGCGGCGTCAAATGCCGGTCGCCCATGCCAGCCGCCAAGCTGGGGGCCCCCAGCATCAGGCCGGCAAAAATCACGAGTGCTAGGCCCCAGAGCCACCGGTACACCTGCCGAGCCACCTGTTGCTGACTGGGAAGGTCCGGTGCTTCGGCCACCAGCTTCGAAATGAAGACGGGTAGCCCACTCAGCGCAAAGGTCATCCCAATGCCATACAGCGGATAGACCTGCTGGTAAACGTAGAAGCCGGTATTGCCGACCATGTTCTGAAAGGGTACCCGGTAAACGGCGCTTAACAGCTTGGCGATAAACGCCGCGATGGAAAGAACCAGGGCCCCTTGCAAGGTCGTATTCACGTTGCGGTTGCCCATTGACTCCCTCCTTCATTGGTACTTAACAAGTGTTGTGCTCTTTATACAGTGCATACTGGTCGCCTACCGTTCGCAAACGCACAGCAACTGGTATACGCCATCTGCCTGCGGCTGCCAGCAATTCCGCCTGCTGTGGGGGACGGTTCCAGCCAAAGAACGGGCTTCCACCTCGCTTGGAAGCCTTGCAAGAACCGCAAGTCTCCCGAGTCGCCCCACGGTCTAAGCCGGCCCAGGACGCCAACTAAGACCGTCGTCACGGCTGGCTCCATTACTGGCCTCCTCCGGCAACCCAAACGGCTTTCCCGTCACATTACGTTCGTTCACGACCCACCACCCCCAATGGCCGACCACACACCATTTGTGTGAGGCCATCCATTGGAGCCGGGAGTGAAGCGCAATATGAGCTCAGCCGTGGGATTTTTCAAGCGAACCTCTTGAAAAATGGCGACTTGGAAACGCCGGTCTATGGCGGTCCCAAGCGAGAACTGAGACCGCTTCTCAGGCTCAGTTCGGTCCTCCCCATCGCGTTCCAGCTCATATTTTGCGAACGGCAAGGCGGCCAGCACTAGCCATCACTCAGAAGGTGTTAGTCATTCTCATCCGCCTTGGGCTTGGTCGTTTCCAACACGATATCGCGGAGGGCGGCCATGAATTGTTGGACCTGTGGTAACCAGTCCTTGACCGTCATCTTCGGCTGTAAGACCAGCTTGACGTGCAACCGGTCATCGTTAATGGCCACGGTCGCCTTCAGCTTGGTTGCCGACAACGCCTTGAAGACGTCCTGACCCCCAAGAATGTCCGTCCCGCGTTTGGAAATCGTGACGAAGACATCCCCGTTGACCCGCCGAATCTTGTCCACGAGAGCCAAGTCGGCGGCTAGTTTCAATTGCCCAATCGTTAACAACTGGGCCACACTCTCCGGATACTCGCCGAAGCGGTCGATCAGATCGGCTTCAATCTCGCCGACCTCATCGTCACTTTCTAGTTGGCGAATCCGTTTGTACATTTCAATCTTCTGTTGTTCATCTTCAATGTAATCGCTAGGCAGGTAGGCTTCCACACCCAGTTCGACCGTGGTATCGGTCTTCGGCTGCGTCTGCTTACCACGTTTCTTCGCCACGGCATCGCTAAGCATCTGCGTATAGAGGTCGTACCCCACGGAATTGATGAACCCGTGTTGCTGCTTTCCTAGCAGATTGCCGGCGCCCCGAATGGACAGGTCACGCATCGCAATCTTAAAGCCCGACCCCAGTTCGGTGAAGTCCTTGATGGCTTCCAAACGTTTCTCGCTGACCTCCGTCAAGACCTTGTTCGGCTGGTACGTGAAGTACGCGTAAGCCACCCGGTTACTCCGACCAATCCGGCCCCGCAACTGATACAGCTGGGAGAGGCCCATTCGATCGGCGTTCTCGACAAATAGCGTGTTGGCGTTCGGAATATCAATCCCGGTTTCGATGATGGTCGTGGTGACCAGCACATCGTAGTCCCCGCGCAGAAAGTCAAAGAGCACCCCTTCCAGTTGGGCTTCGGTCATCTTGCCGTGAATGTAGCCAACCCGCGCCTCGGGAACCAGTGCCTGAATCTGACTCACGGTCTTTTCGATATCGTCCACCCGGTTGTGCAGATAGAAGACCTGGCCGCCCCGTTGCATTTCACGCCGAATCCCATCCTGAATGGCCCCCGCGTTCTGTTCCATGACGTAGGTCTGGATAGGAAAACGGTTGGCCGGTGGCGTCTCGATGACGGAGAGGTCCCGCACGCCCAGCATGGACATGTGAAGTGTCCGGGGAATCGGTGTGGCGGTCAGCGTCAAGACATCGACGTTGGCCTTCAACTGCTTGAGGCGTTCCTTGTGTTTCACACCAAAGCGTTGTTCCTCATCGACCAAGACCAGCCCCAGATTCTTGAACTTAACGTCTTGGGAAAGCAACCGGTGCGTCCCCACCACGATATCCAGTTGACCGTCTTCCAGGTCCTTAATAGATTGGTGAATCTGCTTGGTCGTCCGAAACCGGGAGAACATTTCCACCGTGATCGGATAGCCTTCGAAGCGGTTCACCATGGTGTCGTAATGTTGTTGCGCCAAAATGGTCGTCGGTACCAGGAAGGCCACCTGCTTACCGGCTTCAACCGCCTTAAAGGCCGCCCGCAACGCCACTTCGGTCTTCCCGTAGCCAACATCTCCCACGAGGAGGCGGTCCATCGGCCGGGGCTTTTCCATGTCGTGCTTGACTTCTTCAATCGTCCGCAGTTGGTCCGGCGTCTCGGCATACGGAAAATCATTCTCGAAGTCCGTCTGGAGACTGTCGTCCTTAGGAAACGCGTACCCCTTTTCGGCCGCACGTTTGGCATACAGGTCGACCAGCTCATCGGCGATATCTTCAATCTTGGCGGCCACTTTACTCTTGGTCTTTGCCCATTCGGAACCACCGAGCTTGTTAATCCGCGGTTTCTTGTCCTCGGAGGAAACGTACTTCTGAATCAGATTCAGCTGAGTCACCGGAATGAAGAGTTGTGCGTTGTCCTGGTAATCAATGGTCATGTAGTCTTGATGCACGCCATCCACGGTCAGCGTCTGCATGCCGATGAACTTCCCAATCCCGTGGTTCACGTGGACCACGTAATCGCCGGGTTTCAGGTCGGTATAGCTCTTCAGTCGCTCCGCGTTGGCCATAGTCTGGCGTCGTGGCCGCTTCTTGGTGACCTTCTGGAACATCTCGGCTTCCGTGATAATCACCAGATTGGCTTCCGGTAGTTCAAACCCCGTACGGAGTCGTTCCGGAACCAGTTGGGTAAGCCCCGCCTGGAGGTTGGCTTCCTTCGTCAGGACGGCCTGAATCTCAAAGTCGTCCAGCGTCTGTTCAATCTTAGCCAGTCGTTCCTCGTCTTGAACCAGCAGAACAATCGTCTGCTTTTGCTTGTGCCAACGGTCAATCTCGGTCTTCATCACCGGAAGCTGCCCGAAGAACTGCTGCATCGCTCGCGTCGCAATGTTAGTCACGGCCTGGAAGCGTAGATTACCCATCCCCTTCTGAAACAGGGCCAACATGAGCTGGGCGTGGCGGTCGTGTTTCAAGATAGGCCGCAGTTCCCCGCCGAAGGTCTGCTGGGCAAAGATCTGGTGGTGGGCAAGCTTATCGGTCGCCCAATTGGCCTCGTCTTCCAGCAATTGTCGCTCGCTGTCCTGGAGACGCGAATAGTCCCCGAACAACGCCAAGCCATCGTCTGGTAAATAATCCAGGAGTTGGTGATGTTCCGGGAATAAGTAATCGGCAAATTCCATCAATTGCGGATCGACGGACCCCTTGCGCAAGCCGTCAATCAGCGGCTTGACCTGGTTTGTCAGCGTCGTGGCTGCCTCGTCATCAAGCGTCGCCACCTGCTTGGTAAGTTCGGCGGTCAGGGCGTCCGCGCCAGCCGTGCGTTCATCCGCGGTGAGGATAAAATCGGTCGCTGGTAAGATTTCAACCTCATCGACGTTTTCGATACTCCGCTGAGTGGCGGGGTCGAAATACCGAAGCGAATCGATCTCCGTATCGAAGAAGTCCAGTCGTACCGGGTAATCGGCCGCCAAGGGGTAGATGTCCACGATGGACCCCCGAATGGCGAAATCACCGGGACCCGCGACCAGCTTCTGGTGGGTGTAACCCATGCCAAATAGGCGTTGCTGTAGGCTCTCGAGGTCAAAGTCGGCCCCAATCTTGACGCTGAACCGAGCCGCGGCAAAGTTCGCCGGCGCCGGTAAGAAGCGCCGTAAACCGGAGAGCGCCGTGACGATGACGACCGGCCGTTCGCTCTGAAGCGCCCGCAAGGCATCGATCCGAGAAGACCGGTACTCGGGCGAACTGGTCGCCACTTCGGCCGCTAACAACTCCTCGACCGGAAAGTCAAAGAGCTCATCTTCGTCCAAGAGATTGGCCAGATCATCGACTAACTGACCCGCATGGTACAGGGTGTCCGTGACGTAAACGATGGACCGTTGCTGTTCGTGGAGCAGACTGGCGATGAACAGCGTCTCGGCCGACCCATTCAGGCCGGTCACCAATTGACGTTGACCCAAGCCAAGGGTTTGCCGAATCGTGGCATACGCCGGCGTCTGCGTCATAAATGCTTCTAAATTCACGAGATAACTTCCTCTTCTTAGTTGTACTTATTCATTAACTGAGTAAATGCCGTCCCACTGAGCCAGTCATCCAGTGCCGCCACGGCTTGATCCGCCGATTGGTTGAAGAGTGGCTGCTGTTCTGCGGTGAACTTGGTCAGGACGTAATCGACCACCGACATCTTCTGGGGATGCCCGGTACCGACCCGTAGGCGCTTGAAGTCCTTGCTGGAGACGTGAGCAATGATGCTCTTAATCCCGTTGTGCCCCCCGGCGGACCCATGATCGCGGAGCCGAATGTGGCCGACGGGCAGGTCCATGTCGTCGTGGACGATGAAGATATCGTCCAGGTCAATCTTGAAGTAGTCCATGAGGGGATGGACGGCCCGGCCCGATTCATTCATGAAGGTCGTGGGCTTCACGACCAAGACCTTTTCACCGTTCACAATCCCGGTGCCATAGCGCGCATCCATCTTCCGCGTGGTCAATGCGATGCCGTGTTGCTTGGCGAATTCATCGACGACCATGAACCCCGTGTTGTGCCGAGTGCCGTCATACTGGGGTCCGATATTGCCTAAACCAACGATCATTTTCATACTTGCTAATTTCTCCCTTATATAGGTTTCAATTTTATTCATGCCCACTCGCGACCGGCCCGTCAAGGACGAGCCGACCGCGCGGGCTAACTTGCGGAAGAACCCGGCTCACCACCGAAGCGCCCCCGGACACAACCATGTTGCGCCTCAATGGTTAGGCCCCTCAAGGTAGGTGAGATACAAAATAGCTGAACGGAAGCATCTCCCCGTCCAGCTGGCTCTAGTCTGTCGCAATTATTCCAAATTAACACCCTTGAGTATAGCATATTCCCCTCGGCCCTGCACCGATTCCGTCCCTAGGTGAACCGTTTCACTAAAAGAAAGCGCTGTTTTCATAAATTTTCAACCCCGGCCGTGGTCGTGCGGTAGTTAACATGTTATACTTACGTATGGGTATTCTGCGTACCTTGATGTCATAAATTTATTAGGAGATGAATGGATTTGACTACTAAAAACCATCAAAAAGTCGTTCTCGTTGGTGACGGGGCCGTTGGCTCTTCATACGCTTACTCAATGATGAACCAAGGTTTAGCTGAAGAATTCGTAATTGTGGATGTTATTAAGGATAGAACTGCGGGAGACGCCTTAGACCTTGAAGATGCTCAAGTCTTCACCGCCCCTAAGAAAGTCTACTCTGGTGACTACTCTGACTGCAGCGATGCTGACATCGTTGTGATCACTGCTGGTGCCCCACAAAAGCCAGGCGAGACGCGTTTGGACTTGGTTAACAAGAACTTAAAGATCTTGTCTTCAATCGTTAAGCCCGTTGTTGATTCTGGTTTCGATGGTATCTTCGTGGTTGCTGCTAACCCAGTTGACATCTTAACTTACGCTACTTGGAAGTTCTCAGGCTTCCCAAAGGAAAAGGTTATCGGTTCAGGGACTTCTTTGGACACGGCCCGCTTACGTGTGGCTTTGGCTAAGAAGTTCAACGTTGACCCACGGAACGTGGACGCCTACATCATGGGTGAACACGGTGACTCCGAATTCGCCGCTTACGACGAAGCAACGATCGGTTCCAAGCCATTGAAGGCCATTGCCAAGGAACAAGGCGTGACTGACGACGACTTAGCTAAGATCGAAGACGAAACGCGGAACAAGGCTTACGAAATCATCAACAAGAAGGGGGCCACTTTCTACGGTGTTGCCACCTGCTTGATGCGGATTACCAAGGCTATCCTGCGTGACGAAAACGCCGTATTGCCTATCGGTGCCGCTTTGAATGGTGAATATGGCTTGGATGATATCTTCATCGGTACGCCTGCCATCATCAACGGTAACGGTTTAGCCGGCGTCGTTGAAGTCCCATTATCCGACAAGGAAAAGGACTTGATGGCTAAGTCAGCTGCTACTTTGAAGCAAGTTACCAAGGACGGTTTAGCTGCCCTCAAGTAATTCAACTATTTAATGCAAAGCGTCGTTCCTGCGGGAGCGGCGTTTTTTTTCGGCTAAGTTCATAGCACCACGCACCCGCGACGAACATAGCGAGCCACCGTTAGAAAATCTTAACTTTTGCCGGCCTGGATTCGACGAAAATCACGGCCAGCTGGTCTGCTCGGCAATCTAGCTTACGACCCGGGCAATTGCCCACAACTCAAGCGTGCCGACCAACTCGGCGAACCGGCATGAACTGGGCCTTCAGCGCCCACTTCCCGGTACCTCAACGACTAGCCAAGCCGAATGCCTTTTATTGAGGCAACGTTTTATACCCACAATCTTAAATATTAACACCGAAAATTTTACGAATAAGTAAGCGTTACCAACTGGGCATCTAGATTGTCATTTAAGGTAGTTTGAAGTAAGCTAGGTTTATGCTAGTACGTGATCGTTAAGGATAACGACTTTCCTGCCACTGGCTTACTTTAGGAGGTCACTACCAATGAAAAAGAAAAACGGCTTCATAATCGGCATCGTGACCGCAATCGTCGCGGTTGGTGCGATATACGTGGGCCAAGCGTATCATTATTCCTCAGCCAAGGTCTTCTTCAAGGATACCGAGATTGCTGGGGTCAACGTCGGCGGCAACACGGCCGACCAAGCAGCGACAAAGCTGAAATCCGCGCTGAAGAATCAACAGCTGACGTTGAAGGACGGCAGCAAGACCGTCGCGACATTTAAGACCCAAAAGGTTAATCTAAAAGTCACGTCTAAACAGGCGTTGAATCAACTGATTGCCAAGCAAAACGTCTGGTCCTGGCCAGCACACGTGACCACGGCCACGGCCGATAGCATCGAGCTGAATGCCAGCGATGCCAATCAACACAGCATCAAATCCCTAGCCACGAGTCTTGCGACCAAGGCGAATAAAACGCGCACGGCCGCCAAGGATGCCAAGTTCACCTACCAAGATGGTCAATACGTGGTCACCAAGGAACAGGCCGGGGACCAATTAGATGCCGCGAAGTTAGCGACATCGATCACCACGGCCATCGAACACGGCAAGACGACGGTCAACGTTTCCAAAGATTACATCAAGCCAGCGGTCACCGTCAATAGTACGAGCTTTAAGACGGCGAAGGCCAAAGCCACGGCCATCACCAAGGAAAGTTACGTCTACAAGTTAAGTGGCCACAAGATTACCATCCCCGCCGAAACGCTCGCCAGTTGGCTGACGATGAAGAATGGCAAGCTGGCGACCGATACGACGGCTATCACACAGTACCTGACCAAGCTCAGCAGCAAGTACGGCACCATCAACAAGACCCGGACCTTCAAGTCGACCAAACGCGGCACGGTGAAGGTCAAGGCCGGGCTGTACGGGTGGAGCATCAAGGTTAAATCCGAGACGCCGACCCTCAGCAAGCTGGTCTTAGCTGGCAAAGGGATGAACCGGACGCCCGCTATTCAGGGGAGTGGCTACCACAGTAACGGTACCGACATCGGCAATTCCTACGTGGAGGTCGACAAGGTCAACCAACATATGTGGGTCTATAAGAACGGCAAACTCGTGGTTTCCACGGACGTCGTCACCGGCTTACCAACCACGGCGCACCACACCCCAACCGGTGTCTGGGTCATCTGGAGTAAGCAACGGAACACCACGCTCCGCGGTCAAAACGATAACGGTTCGAGCTACGCATCCAAGGTCAAGTATTGGATGCCAATCGACGACACCGGCGTGGGCATTCACGATTCCCCTTGGCAACCACAATACGGGGGCACGTGGTACAAGAAACACGGCTCACACGGCTGTGTCAACACGCCACCTTCCGAGGTCAAGTTAGTTTACAAGAACGTCAGTGTCGGTACCCCCGTCATTGTCTTCTAATGAATTTCTAAAGAAAAAGTCGTCGACCTTCTGACCGGGTTGGCGACTTTTTTATTGATTTTCGCTAAGCGCTTTCACCGACCGCTCCACTCGCGAAAACTTTCTCCACCTTTCACCAAAAAGTGCTACCATTTGCGGGCGGAACTATGGTATTATTAAGGGAGATTATTAGAAGTTTCTAATTTTTAGGAGGTCACTGTTATGCTGCTAAAATCCCTAGTGAAACCGAAAGAACGGTTAGTTACGGTTCGCGAGGACGTCACCCTGGAACAAGCCCTGAAGGTCCTTGAAGACTCGGGCTATCGGTGTGTGCCGATCCTGGATGAAACCGGACAGATCTTCCGGGGAAACATTTACAAGATGCACATTTATCGCCACAAGTCCCGGGGCGGCGACATGCAGCTCCCGGTGACATCATTACTGAAGAACGCCACGAAGTTTATCTCAGTTAACGCCGCCTTCTTTAATGTTTTCTTCTCCATCAAGGATTTACCTTACATCGCCGTGTTAGATGACCAGAACGCTTTCTACGGCATCCTCACGCATACCCGCTTGATGGACATGCTGTCTCAGTCGTGGAACGTGAACATCGGCAGTTACGTGGTAACGGTGGTCTCGGCCGGCGAACGCGGTGACTTGGCTGGCATGGCCAAGATTATTACCAAGTATACATCCATCGCCAGTGTTATCAGCCTGGACGCTCAGGAAGGCGAATTGGTTCACCGGACCATGTTCACCCTGCCTGCCGATGTCGATGAAGAAAAGTTAGACCGCATCGTCAAGGCTCTGGAACGCAAGGAATTCCACGTCCCAGAAATCGAAGACTTACGGCACGAAAGTTAAACGCAACGGCTAAAGGTTTGGGGCGCAACGGGTTCCAAACCTTTTTTATGCGCTAAATTTTGATGCGCCTCATAGGGTAACCTTAGTCGTCACGGGAACTGACAGGCGCAGGCTCCTGGTCTCACTAATCTTAGTGAGCAGAACACGGGCGTTACGGCATCAACGCGTTTATTCTACTGTCAATCTTTAGCAACCAAAACAAAAAAGCCCAGAACATCTGTCCTGAACTTAACTGTCACTAGAGATTCTATGTAGTGCGGGCGTTGCTTCGACTCCGCTTTTTCTTCGACTTATCCACCAAACCCACGCTAGTTGCTAACGCAGCGTCAACTAACGCCATCGTCTTGACATCCAAATGGGTGACCTGATCCTTCAATCGCTGCTTATCGATCGTTCGAATCTGTTCAAGCAAAATGACGGAATCCCGCTCGATACCGGTTCGTTCCGCCGAGATACCCACGTGTGTCGGCATCTTCGGCTTCTCGATCCGGGCGGTGATTGCCGCCACAATTACGGTTGGACTGTAATGGTTTCCCACGTTGTTTTGGATAATTAAGACGGGACGCATGCCTCCCTGCTCCGAACCAACGACTGGTGATAGGTCGGCAAAGAAAACATCACCGCGTTTGACTTCAACACGGGCCATGGACTGCCATCCCCTATCTACTATTCAATTATTTTTGTGATTGTGTTCGCCGAAACTGGGTCAAGCACCGTTCGGCTTCTTCTTCACACGGCGTAAACAACCGTGCAATATCTTGATTAATCAGGGCCATCGCTTGATACCCGGCAATTAATGAAAGTTTATCAGCTGCAGCTGACCGTAACGGGACCAACGCCTGACGTTGGACGCGTTTGGAAATGTGTAACCGTAAAGCTGGTCGGTTTAATTGCTGTGAGCGGATCATGATTTCCCTCCTAGATTGGTTAATTCATCTTGACTCATATAGTTTACCACGAATCACCAACCCTGGACACTATAACCCGCTGAATTAATTGCGATACTGCCGGGGCAACCGACTGGTGAAACCACAAGCGACCTCGTAATGGATGGTTTCACAGTAATCGGCAACGTCCTGTAACGTAATTTCTGCGCCGTGATTTTCTCCCACTAGCGTAACCTTTGTCCCCCGCGAATAATCATGGGGTAAACGCACCATGAGTTGGTCCATGCAGACGCGCCCGATGATTTCGCAAAATTGGCCGTCGATTAGCACGTGGAAGCCCTGGAGACGACGTTCATAGCCATCGGCATAGCCAATCGGGACGGTTCCGACCCATTCGGCCTGGTCCGCCGTATACGTGGCGCCGTAGCCCACCGAATCACCAGCCGCAATCCGCTTGGTGAAGACCAATTCGCTGGTCAGACTCATCGCCGGTTGCAGCGGATAAGGTGGCTTAATCGCCGTTCCCGAAGGATTTAAGCCATAACCCGAGACGCCGAAGCGAATCATATTGTCGTTGCATTCGGCGTGCCACAGGCTGGTGGCCGAATTGGACACGTGCACGTACCGCGGCCGTGGTTTCAGCCCATCCGTGAGCGCGTGCCACTTGGCCACCTGTTGCCGGAAGTAGTGGTCATCGGGGCTATCCGCCGTGGAAAAATGCGTGAAGATTCCCTCGAAGTCCAGCGTGGTCGCGTGGGCCTGAAGAAAGTCGATGGCGGTCGTCAGTTCCGGCACGGTCCGAAAGCCAATCCGCCCCATCCCGGTGTCGAGGCCCAGGTGCACGTGTAAGGGGGCCGCTAACGTCCCTGCCAGGTCTAAATAGGCCTGGGCATCGACTAGCCAGTCGGTGGCTGCCACCGTGGCTGAAATCCCCTCAGCCGCCATTAAAGGCGCGTCTGCCGGAGAGGTCACCCCTAAGATTAAGATGGGCTCATCAAAGCCCGCGGCCCGTAATTCCAAGGCTTCGTCTAAGATGGCCACACAAAAGCCCGTGGCGCCGGCATCCTTGGCCGCCTGTGCCACCTGAATGGCGCCGTGACCGTAGCCGTTGGCCTTCACCACCATGAATAATTCGCTGCCCTGATCCAACCGTTCTACTTCCGCGTGAATGTTATGCCGTAGCGCCGCCCGGTCGATGACCAGTTGCGTTGGGCGATGTACCCCAACTACCATTACGCTTGCCCTCTTTCTAAGATAACCTGAGTCATGACCACGGTGTCCGTGTGTGAAATCGACACATGGGCGATGCCCGCAAACGGATGACGGCACACCACCGGCCGGCCCGTGGCATCGTCTCGAATCTCGATGTCCTGGAAGCCCACTTCCCGGCCAATCCCCGTTCCCATGGCTTTACTGTACGATTCCTTGGCTGACCAGCGGCCGGCAATGAATTCCACCGCGCGGCCGCCTCGTAATTGCTGATAGTCCGCCAATTCTCCGGGGGTTAAGACGCGTTGTAAGAATTGCGGTTGCTTCTCCACCGCCGCCTTCACCCGAGCTAAATCGGTAATATCGATGCCGGTTCCGTAGATCATGATGTCACCTCTCTATAATGTCTAGGTTATATTTTAGCACAGCCCTGTCAAATTGACCCCCAATACTTATTTGGTTGGTCAAATCATAAACTAATCGCAATTTATTCGGGGATGATTCCTGAGCACCCCTCCGTGAACCGTCAGAGACTTCGACTGGCGCGGAATTGTCGGGGCGAGCTCGAACCGCGGTTTGGCACCACCCTTATCTTCAAAAGCACCCAAAAACCGGAGGGCCACCACGACTGGCGATTCCTCCGGTTTTGATGACGCTTCGCTTTTCCCCCAAACGGGTGTTACTGCTGCACGGACTCTCTGATCCGTAGCTGCGCCGCAATGGGACTGCGCGTTGGCATCGCTGCCGCTGGGAGTACCTCGACCTGCCCACCACGCTGTGAAACCACTAGCGCGAGATCGTTGTACAGATTATTCTGCCGGCTCAAGGCTGTTGCCGTCATCACGTCACCACTCTCTGTTAAGTGACCTGCTTGAAAGGCATCGTCTTGAATCCACAGCTTGGTCAGCTGGCCTTGCACGGCCGCCGTTGCCAGCGCCCCCAGATCCTGGACCACCTGATTCTGTTGCCGCATCTTGTTGTAGGCGTCCTGGCGAATCTGGGTCGCCTGGACGTGGCGTTGGTCGTTCACGCCGACCATTAACGCCACGAGCGTCTGATTAGCTGCCGCCAGATTAGGGTTCTGGACCACCCGCACGTTGGCATCGAGGTACGCATTCTGGGATAACTTTCTAAAGTTCCCTTGATTCTTCGCCCCGGCCACCAGGATCAGCGGCACCTGATCAACGTTGGAAAATTGTTGACTCACGTAGGCATCCACCGCCATGAAGTAGTTGCGTTGATCGGCAGACTTGCTGGCATCCAACGTCCCAGTCCCGCTGTAATGGGTACTGTCTCCAGCGGACCGTTGCCAGCGACCGCGGTCTCGTAGCTCACTGCCGAGGGCCTTTTCCAGCGTATTCGGCGCATCGACCGGTAAGTTCACCAACTCTGGCCGTCCACTTCTCACCTGAGCAAATTCGAAGCCTTGACTGTCCAGAAGCAACAAGTCGTAATCGCTGGTCAGATCCCGCGATTGCAGGATGGGCAGGACGTTGGGCTGGTAAGTCACCGTCACCGTGGGGGCAACCGCCGTGTGGAGCCAGTAGTGGTAACTGTCTGTGGCGCCGGCCATAATCAGCAGCCCCCGGGCGCTACCGTTGGTCAACGGCCCGTGTTCATACGGCGCAAAGGAATCTTCATAGGCGGCCCAATTGCGGTTGGGCGCCACGGCTTCTAGTTGCCGTTTTCCCTGCTTGAGTAAACTATTAAACTGTGTCCGGTCTGTCGCCGGCACTCCGGTAACGGGCAAGGTCATGGTGACGAAGGGACCTGGCTTAGTGGCGAGCGTCGAAGCAGCGTGCAAGTCAAAGTAATTGGCCATCGTAATAACCTCCGTGGTTGGTTGCCTAAGGGAAAGTCGCTTTGATTAGTTATTTCATATCATTTCGATAAGAGAATAATAGCACACTCACAAAACCAACGCAATAGAAAATGTCTGCTCACAAATTGATTTGTGGGGTAATCTATTTCACAAGCCGACGAAAACGCCGGTCCGTCGGCGTTCCTTTACGTGGCAATTTTTTTGAAAAAATCGCTTATTTTTGAGATTAAACTGGCTAAATGGCCTAAATCGACCGATTTCAGGTATGTTTATTCCGATTTCCGTCGCTTACGGCATCACCACCCCCGCTACCGTTGCCTCGAGCTACACCAGCCCAAAAGTCATTTACAGATTGGACGAATCGTGCGGTTAAAATGAAATTAATACAAGCCTCACCAAATTTTGGCCAAAAGAAAAAGCAACCCCCGGTCTGCCTAACCGAGCGTTGCTTCCTTCTAATCAATTATCTTTAATTTAGTCTTTTTTCCGAATGGTGAACCCGCGGCCACCTTCAGAACGCCGACCACTGTTGCTGCGGCGGTTACGATCGCCACCATGGTTGCGTGAGTCATGATTCCGAGAGTCATGACTGTGACTCCCATGACGGTCGTTACCCCGCCGGTCTTGACGATGACGGTAGCCACCGCCATTGCCACCACGCCGGTTACCGCCACCATGATGGTAGCCGCCACCGCCGTGACGCTTGCCACCGCGCCTAGGCAATGGCCGTTCTGGCGTAATCTTAACGGGCACTTGGTTACTGTTGTCCTTGGTTAAGTCGTTCAACAGAGCGGCAACCAAGTCTTCAGCGTCGTATTGGGCCAAGAGGCTCTCGGCCGTCTTAGCGTACTTTTCAGTATCCGTCTTGTTAATCAGGTCAGCAATCGTTTCCTTAGCTGCACCTAATTGACTAACCAGCGCTTCTTCATCCGAAGGCGGCTTCAAAGGAAGCATCCGCACCTTCGTCAGTTTTTCGATTTCACGCAGGTAGTCCATTTCGTTTGGCGTGACAAAAGTCATGGAAACCCCATGCTTCCCGGCACGGCCAGTCCGGCCGACACGGTGAACATAACTATCTGGGTCTTGCGGAATATCGTAGTTGTAGACGTGGGTCACGTCGTTGATGTCGATTCCCCGGGCAGCCACGTCGGTTGCGACCAGGATATCCAACTTCCCATGACGGAATTCGTTCATGATTTGCGTCCGGCGCTTTTGCGTCAAATCACCGTGGATCCCAGCAGCGTTGTAGCCCCGCGCTTGCAACCCATTGGCGATTTCATCAACCCGGCGCTTGGTCCGCGTGAAGACAATCGTCAAATCAGGGTCTTGAACATCGAAGAACCGCGTCATGATATCGAACTTTTCGAAGTCACGAGAACGGACGTAGAATTGATCGATCAAGTCGGTCGTTAATTCCTTGGCCTTAATCTTCACGTGCTTAGGGTCTTGCATGAATTGCACCCCAACCCGCTTGATTTCTGGTGGCATCGTTGCGGAGAAGAGCATGGTTTGGCGCTTCTCTGGCAATTGCTTGATGATATCTTCAATGTCGTCCAGGAAGCCCATGTTTAACATTTCATCGGCTTCATCCAACACTAACATTTGAACGTGATCCAGCTTCAAGGTGTGGCGACGGATGTGGTCAAGTAACCGACCAGGCGTCCCAACAACGACTTGAGGATGGTTCTTTAAGGCTTTAATTTGCCGACGGATGTCAGCACCACCGTAAACGACTTGGACGTTGGCCCGTTCGTTCCGGCCTAATTTATAAATTTCTTCTTGGGTTTGAATGGCCAGTTCCCGTGTTGGGGAAACAACCAGCGCTTGAACGTTTTCGTTCTTCTTATCAATCTTTTCAAGAATTGGTAAGGCAAATGCCGCAGTCTTCCCGGTCCCGGTTTGAGCTTGTCCAATAACATCTTGACCCGCCAAAACCATGGGGATTGTCTCGGCCTGAATTGGGGTCGCTTCTTCATAACCTGCTGTGGTAACAGCTTTCAGTAGGTCTTCAGAAAGACCCAGTTCTTTAAACTTCAAAAATAATTTCCTCCTAATAGGTGCATCGCGCCAGTGCCTCAGAAATCTTGGAAAAAATCCGTTTTCCGTGGGGCGATTAATGATTGGCTAACGCGGGGTAAGTTTGTTTCTCTAAATAAGCAACTAAGCCATCATACAACGGTGAAACAAAATAAGCAACTCCCACGACTCGTGGGAATTGCTTATCTTTTTCATGAATTTTCATTAGAATCCTGTAGTGCCGCCAATACTTGCTCCAAATGAATGCCGTGAGATCCCTTTAATAAAATCTGATCGTCAGCGGTCAGCACTTCCTGAAGGGCCGATGTAAGCGCTGGCAAGGCATCCGCGGCAAAATGTGTCACGGCCAGATTTGGTTTTTCCTGAGCTAGACGGTGTTGTAAGGCCACCATGTGCGGCCCCACCAGGTAAACGTGACTAATCTTGGTGGGATCGATGGCGTCCGCCAAGTCCGCGTGCATGCTGTCGGCCTGGTTTCCTAACTCCAGCATGTCCCCTAAAACGGCGTACCGTTTGCCGGTAACCGGGGTCTGCGAGAAGGCCGCTAAGACTTGCTTGACGGCCGTTGGATTGGAGTTGTAAACGTCGCTTAAGATATCCTCACCGGCGGTCCCCTTCACCCACTCTGCCCGGTTCTCGGTCAGATTAACGGTGCCGAGGGCGCGCTGGGCGTTCTCCGGTCGAATCCGATAGACGTTCGCCACCGCCAAAGCGGCCAGGGCGTTGTTGACGTTGTAGGTCCCAATCATCGGAATGGTAAAGGCCTTATCCGGCCATAAATTGGTGGTGAAGGTCGTAGCGGTCGCTGTGCCATCAATCTTGGTGGCGAAGAGTTCGTCGCTATCCTGTTGACCAAAGGTGTGCTGCCGCAGGTTCAGGTCCGCCGTGCGGTCGCGAAGGAGTGGTTCATCCCCATTATAAACGAGAATACCGTCTTCGCTGAGGCCGTGCGTAATCTCCATCTTGGCATCCGCAATCTTATCGCGCGTTCCGAAGAATTCGATGTGGGCTTCCCCAATCATCGTAATGACGGCGATGTCCGGTGCGACGAGGTTACTCAAAAAGTCGAGTTGTCCCGGCCGGTCCATCCCCATTTCAACCACGAGCATCTCGGTATTCGGCTCCATCGACAGGACGGTCATGGGCACCCCAATCTCATTGTTAAAGTTTGCGTGCGTCTTGGTGACGTTGAATTGCGTGGCCAGGATGCTGGCAATCATGTCCTTGGTGGTCGTCTTCCCGTTACTCCCGGTAATGGCCACCACTCGCGGGTTAATCTTCGTTAAATAATATTGGGCCAACGTCTGTAAGGCCTTCAAGGAATCGGCGACCTGAATCACCGGAAAGTTAGCAGGAGCAGTTGCTAAATCACGGGCCCACAGCGTGGCTACAGCGCCGTGATCGATAGCCGATTGGATGAATTGGTGACCATCCTGCTCACCCGTCAGCGGAATAAAGAGTCCTCCCGGTTGAAGGTGCCGACTATCAAAAGCCACACTCGTGACACTGACACTACTCCATTGTTCGAAATCATTAATTGCTCCCACTGCATGAGCAATTTCAGCAAGCTGCATCTTCATGTTTTATGCTCCTATGTAACGGGTAGAGCGCGTGACGCCCCTCCGCCTCAAATTGATTTCTGAAGAGTCGTCAGCTCTCCAGTTTCTGTCGAAAAGAAATACTGAAACTCATTATACCATGAATTCCGTTATCCCACTTTAAAACTAGCTATAAATTGCGTGAGAGCGCCGACAAACGCCGCGATTTCCCGTTTTCAATCGACCACCATTTTAACGGGTAAAGGCCACAAAACCACCGATGACTTGGGCCACCAGTGGTTCGACTAAATCGGTTATATTAAATCTTTCACGTCACTAAACACCTGATTGTCGTGAATGCTGAGTGCCCATTCACGCGTGGTGAGATCGTAACGCAGGCTGGCCACCTCGCGGGAATCGGCGTAAACCTCTTCCTGAGTGTACCAAGTATTTTGCCGCTCTGGATGCGTGATGGCCCGCACCGGAATCACGTAGATCCGGTGACGTTCGACCAGCTGATCGAAGGCGATAATCATGCCGTCCAACAGGCCCTGCGTCAATTGAATCAGGATCTCATGGGGCACGTCGCTAATCGCTAACGGGCGGGCAAAGACCCACCGGTTGTTGTGCATCG
Organism: Levilactobacillus sp. HBUAS70063; assembly: GCF_038374745.1. Classification (NCBI taxonomy): domain Bacteria; kingdom Bacillati; phylum Bacillota; class Bacilli; order Lactobacillales; family Lactobacillaceae; genus Levilactobacillus; species Levilactobacillus sp. HBUAS70063. The sequence continues at coordinate 27,113 of NZ_JBANSM010000007.1, forward strand.
CGCGCAGGTGGCGTTTGATGCTCACTTCTAAAACATGATCGAAGTCAGGCAAGTTTCGGTAGTAAACCTTAAAGAAACCATCGCGGAGCGTTAAGTAAGCATAGTCATTCTGCAACTTGGCATAAAACGGCGTGCGAATGTGCGTTTCCATATGGGCCAGGTAGAGCAGCTCGGCAATCTCGCCGGGCAGGAGAAAATCTAAATCATCCCCGTGCGCATAGTCCAACCACTTCACCGCGTGTTCGTGCTTGGCCAATAGGTACCGTCGAATCTGGGTCTGACCGGTCACGGTCTGTAGGCGCGTGTGGGGATTAATCTCCACATCGCTCCCAGATTCTGGGTTCAGTAAAAGTAGCTGATTGGGTATCACCGGAATACCATTCAAAAAATCAGCTGGTGATATCCCTAACGAATAAATCATATTCGTCACGGGTTCTAAACTTAGATACACAAAATTTCCGCGCATATGCTTTACACTCTTTCCCCTAGTCTCATTGTTAATTGTACTACGAAACGGGTGCGAAAACCGCTACTTTATTTTTACATTTTTTCGAGTCGGGCAATCCGATCGGCAATCGGCGGATGGGTCGCAAACAGGTCGCCCAGCCGGTGCTTATTCTTAAACGGATCGCCGATGTACAGGGCTGAGCTATTGGGATCGGCCGCCTCCATGGGTTCGCTGTCGTCGATCTTCCGCAGGGCGCTGATCAGGCCTTGTGGATTACGCGTCAGTTCAACGCTCGAGGCATCGGCCAGATATTCTCGATTACGCGACAGGGCCATCTGCGCGATGCTGGCCGCGAGTGGCGCCAGGATAATCAGCACGATGGAAATCACGAGCGCAATGGCGTTGCCCGCCGAGTCCCGGTCATCATCGCGCCGGCGACCGCCGCCCCACCACAACCAGTTGCTGGCAAAGTTCACCAGCATACCGATCGCGGCGGAGAGTGCCAACGCAATCGTCTGCAACCGAATGTCGTAATTCCGAACATGCGAGATCTCATGGCCGATGACGCCCTCGAGTTCCTCGCGATTCAGCCGCTGTAAAATCCCGGTCGTCACAGCAACGGCCGATTTCTCTGGACTATTCCCCGTGGCGAAGGCGTTCGGGCTGGGGTCCTCAATGATGAAGACCCGCGGCATCGGGACCTTCCCCACCAACGCCATATCTTCAATCAGGTGCCAAAGCTGAGGCGCCTGACTGACATCGGTAATCTCGCGGGCGTGGTTCATGCTCATGACCACGTTGGTCGACTGGCTAATCATAATCAGCATGTAGACCAACGCGACCACGAGTGCGATGACCGCCCCGGATTGCCAATTATTCCAGAACAGGTAACCCAGCGCCGCACCAATCAGTAAGACGAGAAGGCCGAAGCCAAACATGACATACCCCGTCCGCCGCTTGTTCATGGCAATTTGGTCATATAACATGTGATCGCCTACTTATCAGATTGATTAAAGTCATCAAAATTAACTTTGGGGGTCGTCTTCTCTTCTTCAGGAACTTGCAGGTACTCGTTTTCCTGAAAATGATGAATCTTCGCCACAATGTTACTTGGGAAAGATTGAATCTTCACCGTCAAACTAGCTACGGAACTGTTGTACAGTTGCCGCGAATAAGCAATCTTGTTTTCGGTGTTGGTCAATTCTTCCATTAACTCTTTGAATTGGGTATTGGCCTTCAGGTCCGGGTAGTTTTCGGACAGGGCAAAGAGCGACCGCAACGTGGTGGACAGTTGGTTGGACACTTCCATCGTTTGTTGGTGGTCATCTGCCGGAATCGCCGTTAATTGATTCCGCAATTCAACCACTTTCTTCAACGTGCCCCGCTCGTAGTTGGCGTACCCTTTGGTCGTTGAGACCAGGTTAGGAATTAAGTCATTCCGCCGTTTGAGTTGCACATCGATTTGACTCCATGATTCTTGAACGTATGTCCGGGTCTTGATTAGACCGTTATAAGCGCTAACGTACCAGAGTACGAGCACGGCCAAGACAATAATCAAAATAATCCAAGGCATTTCTGTCACTCCTTCTCAAAATTCTGGTACACTCATCATAACAAACGGTAAATCCAGACACCAATAAATACGCCTGACTTTACCAATAATTAGGAGGTTTCCCATGCAACACGTGCTTTTTGTTTGCCTAGGCAACATCTGTCGTTCCCCAATGGCCGAGGCCATCTTCAACAACCTACTGGAACAACGCCACCTGACCGCGCAGTTCGAGGTAGCTTCCGTGGCGACCAGTCCGGAAGAAGAGGGGAATCATCCCCACCCCGGTGCTCTCAAGGCGTTGCGGGCCCACGGTCTGGACGCCGCTAAACACCGGTCACGCCCCATCACGGCGGCGGACTTTGATTGGGCGGACACCATTATTACCATGGATCACGCCAACGTCGCTAACCTACAGCGCATGGCCCCCAGCGCGGCCGATGCGGCCAAGGTAAAGCTATGCCTCGATATTCTGCCGGGTCGAACGGGCGAGGCCATCGACGACCCGTGGTACACCCATAAATTTGAATTGACCTATCAAGAATTAGCGACCGCACTGCCAGCCTGGTTGGACGAACTCGCTTAGGACTCACTGCCACGTTAACCGTTGCCGCCAAAGGGAACGCGCGAACGTGGCATTCTTTTGCCTAAACGGTCTGCGGCACATCCGCTAGCAGCCGCCGAATTAGCCGCAAGTGTCCCGACACTAAAATCCTTATCACTAATCGGAATCCCCAGCGGGGCCTTTTGGGCGGCATCAGCCTCACTCGCCGGCCTGTCAGCACCTGGTTGCTGACCAAGAATGCCAGGGCAACCACTATGCTTAGACTAATAACACCTATCTTCACTATTTCGGCTTCTTTTTAAAGGGTCGCTTGGCATTTCCAGTATCAAGTGATAATTAAGCGAGTTGTTCTTTTATAACGACTTTTATAATGCAGCTCATATAATGATGATACCATTGACTATTTTTAATTAGTATAGCATATGTCGCGCTAAAATGTTAGCTAAATCGTTGATATAACAATATTTATATCGAAAACGGGTTTCCAACTTTTAGCCGATAAAGCTAGCTATTCTTGTCAACTTTTGGTACACTCATTGCAAATCAAAAAGCCAGCCAACTAATCGACTGACTTTAAATTCACTTCGTATCTGGCACATTCGAGAAACTCCAGGTAATCGTCCCACCGTAACGTGCTGGCGAGCCATTGGTTCCACCAATCGCATTACCCGCGACGTCCAGTAGCAGGCCTTCATTGGCCGACCAACCATCAGAAATCGTGGTCACATCGCGATCACTCGTTGTCGTCCGCGACATAATTTCCGCAAAACCATTGTTCAGATTCGCTTCATTATCTCCTGTCTTATAAATGAGGCTGGCCGGCAAGACCTGTCTCGTCAATGAGACAAATGGCGTGGCCTTCGCGTAAAGCGTCCACTGATTCCCCTTACCGCGAGTATCACTCACCGACACGCTCAGGTCCGAACTAGGCCGAATCAATTGATCTCGCCCAGTTAAGGCCGTTTCCCTAAAGGTTGCCCCGGTGGGAACCGACAAGTCCAGTGAACCCGCCTTAACCGTAATCGTATAGGTCACCTTGCTAGAAATTCGGCCATCGCCGTCCTCGGCGTAGAGCTGTAACACGTTGTCCTGCCCGGAAATCAGCTTAGCGGTCGGGACATCATACGTTACCGCCCCTGCTGCCGCGGTAGTGCTTAGCGGCACCGTCTGTAAGGATTCACCATTCAAGACCGGATGTAAGGTCGTCGTCTTGTTCACCACCGGACTCTGGTCATCATAGTGCAGTTGTCCCGTCACCGCGACCGAATCATCGGGCGAAATGCTGGTACTGCCATTCGTACTATCTTCAGTCGCACTATCACCCGTTAATTCTAGTTTTAAGGCGCTGGTCTTGGTCGGTGCCTTCACCGTAAATCCCGATACCGTTGTATCGGTCAAGGCGTTAGCCCCCACAAACTTGCTGAGGCTCAACTCACTGCTTCCAGTTTGGGCCTCGCCATTTAACGTAATCGTCGCCGTCGGATTATCCGCCGACATCTCTGCAATTGGCAAGGTTTGGGCACCTGATTTTAATTGATCTGCAGATAGCTTCGTCGTGCCCAACTTAGCATCGCCATACGTGATGGTTCCATCAGTAAACGACACGTTGCTCGGCAAATTCAGCTCGGCCTGGATGTCTTTCCAATTCTGACTACCGCCCTTATAAGCCAAGTTATAAGTTAAGCGCATGCTATGTCCCGCGCCAATTGTGGCCCCATTGGCGACCGGTTGCTGGGTTGTCTCATCTTTCAATGTGGCATCAGCCGTCGCGTTCACAATCCCCGGAACCTGCTCAAAGACCACGGCATTGGGTTCCCAGTTTGACCCGGTTGAGCCCGTAAACCCCCACCGGATTTTTCCGGTATTTTTAGGGTCAATTTTACTTCTAGGCACGCTAACTACCCTGGTCGTGGGATTCGCCTTGGCCAGTCCGGTCTTAGCGTCCTTGTCATCGAAGATATACGTCATGGTTTGATCCGCCGCGTTCCATTTCAAGGTCACGTGGTACCACGCCCCATCGACTAACCACCGGGCTGAGGGCCCCTTAATCGGTTGCGTATGGTTCATTGAGGCGTAATAATACGTGGTGGCCTGAGACACCGGAACCGCGTGCATTGTATAAGTCCCTGCGTCCCCCGGGAATCCGGACGCAATATGTGAATACACGCCGTTAAACATCGAATCGCTATCGAAAGAACTTCCCGTGCCTAGCGCGGCCGCTCCGCTAGTCGAGTTACGAAACGTATCAAATTCCAACGCCCAACTATTCTGAATGCCCGTTTGGGCGACTTTATCCGCTGTCGCCATGGTCTTATCCTGATCCGTGCCCCACACGCCCAGGGTTTCACCACCAACGGGCTGACCATTCACGTCCTTGGTGCTGGCCTCAATCCCTTTATCATCGTTTTGCATGACAAAGGCCATCCCGTCACCCGAGCTATTATTTCGATCACCAAAGTACATCCACATGGACGCCGTCTGGTCCGAATTCAAACTCATTTCAGCATCATCGCTGGTCCAAATGGTGCCCAACTGATTCGTGGTATTCGTTAACTGGACAGCGTGGTCGTCACCGTAACCCGTTCGCGCCAACTGCGCAGAGTTGTTATTAATCTTTCCCATCTCAAAATAGTTATCAACGGCCACACCCTGCGGTGCCTTGTTTAAAGCACTCGTTAAATCCGCACGCGCCGTTGTCTTTCCCCCAAATATCACACCTAGCCCGATGGCCACCATACATAAAATGATTGCTTTTAACCGCAAAGATCATCCGCTCCTTAACACATAAATCGTGCCACCCCTAGTCAAGACGGTGGCTGCATCGTTCATTCATTTAACCGCAACCAACGTTCCCCAACGTGGTCTGCTCAACGCTTGAAGCTAAGTTAACTTAACCAGCCAACTCGGCCGTAACGCACCACAACACGGTAAATGATCACAAACCAGCATGTCATCGGCAAGATGTCGACTCCCCTATACTGATTCCCCTGTTAACGAAATTCATTATATTAGATTTAGGGCCGAAATACAACTCAAAAAATATATCACCATTTTAATATTTTTTCATTGATATAACTTTTTTATGAATACGTAGATTAACTGGTCTAGTCGCACATTTAACAGTCACAATAGACACAACAGTTTATCATTATTTGCCTCAAACCACTGCTGTCATTTTATGTATATTTATTATATTTTCACATATCAACCTCACAGAAATAATGACACGTAACACCTTGTCAACCCGAGCTCTTTCCTCGAAAGAGTCGAAAAAAAGAAATGCCGCAAGTCGCCGACATTTCTTAAGTGAACCTCATTCGTCGCTTTACTGGACATTTTCCAGAGTCCAGGTAACCCGTCCCTCATAATCGCCTAGCGTCGCGCCACCATTAACTTTAAGCATGATTCCTGAGTCATCTCCCCAGTCACTCGCAATATTCACCGGATCGGTCGACCCGTCCGACCGGTGGTCCGTGATCAGGGTGTCAGCGTTTGGCGACAAGGGCTGTTCATTCAATCCTTGCTTATAGATCAACCCACCGTCAAGCGTCGTCCCCGGTTGCGTTTCGGAGGTCAACGAAGTCGCCTTTGCGTACAGTTTCCACTCCGTCCCATCAGTTACCGTATCGTCAATATTAAACTGCCAATTCGGATCGCTTAACGGCACCAACTGCGGTTCCCCGGAAATCGCCGCCTTATAAGTCATTGTGCCCGAGGACGTCCCAAATGCCACATTTCCAACGACCAGAGGAATCGTGATGGTTTTGGTCATATTAGAATTTCCTCCATCGTGGACGTATACAGACAACGTATATTTGCCGGCGGCAGTCGTCGCTAACCGTGGTAATGGGATACTAAATCCGGATGCTGGATTCTGATCACTTAATGATACTGGATTTTCAAACGTATTTACAGTACCCGCACCTTTATTCCAATAAGCATATATCATCAGATTACTGTTCGCCGAAATGTCTCCGGTCACCTTGCCACTCAGGGTGGCGGTTCCGCCCGCGTTGACGTGGATCTCACTTTGATCTAATTCCAGCAGCAACGGCACCTGCGTCACGCTAAACCGATTGACCGTGGCACTGGCCATCGTCCCATCGCCGACGAAATTACTGGTGGTATCCGCCGCCGAATAGGCCTTGTCGTTCGAAACCTGACCCGTTAAAGTGAGGGTCGCCGTCTTGGCTTGGCTCGATAACGTTCCAATATTTTCGTCGATGGTTTGACCGGTATCCGCCTTGCCCTGAACCTGACTCATATCCAGACGCTTGGCTGCACCGCCATCCTGCGGGGTTAAAGTTCCCGCCGTCACCTGAATTCCGGTGGGGATATGCAACTGTGCTTCAACGTTTGGCCAATCCACATCGCCGGAATCGCAACTGACCGTGTAAGTTAATTTAACTTTGTCACCACCGGTTAGCTTATCCCCGGCGTTCACCGCGGTCCCGCCAGTCGTCTCATCCGTGAGCTTAGCCGTCGCCGAACCATCAGCCTTTCCAGGCACATGCTCAAAGACCACGGCGCTGTTCTCAGTATCGTCGTTATCCGAATTACCGTTCGTCCCCTGACCGGTCGAACCCGTAATTCCCCAGAAAACCCGACTATCCGTGCTGGTGGCTCCTAGTTTTGTCGTGTCCACCGGCTCCGTCACATAATCATTCGAGCTGTTTTTCGAATTCTGATCGTCATAGTAGTATGACATGGTGCCTTCATGACTACCACTTGCCGGCGCCGTATACTTTAAGGTCACGTGGTGCCACGTCTGATCAGAGAGGGGGAAATTCTCATCCCGGATTAAACCGTATTGATTTTGCGTATAGTAGTAATACTTATCGACAGATAGAATACCAGACTTACTATACGCTGTCTCGGCGTTATAGGTCGACGGGTCAGCCGGATACCCCGAGGAAATATGTTCGGCCGACAACGACTCGTCCGGCGTACTCCCCGTACCATTGCCATAACCAGTCCCCTTGCCCACATCAAAGGCCGATGGTGCCTGATCAGCCGGTCTCCACGATGTCCTCAGTAAATCGTCAGCTTTCCACTTGGTCGTTGGATCATCCTGATTGAGTCGCGTATCGAATTCCATCGCCCAACTATTAGGAATTGCCGTTTTTGCGATGGCATCGGTGCTACCGGTCTTGGATACCGGATCAACGCCCCAGACGCCTAACGACTCGCCGGTACCAGAGAACTCATTGTTACTATCTTTCTGCAAGACGAAGGCCAGGCCTTCACCGGGACTGTCGGTAATTCCGGCGCTGGCGTACACCCACATCGAGAATTTCTGATCTTTATACAGGTCAAACGAGGGGGTCTGCGACCAAACGGCGCCCCCCGAGTTATGCGTCCCCAACGCCGAAATCTGGACCACATCCATCGGCAATCGCTTGGAACTTAGCGCTACGCTATCGTACTTAGCTGTATTCGATATCCCCGTTGCTCCCAGAGTGCCCGGCATGTTGAGGTACGATTGCCCCGCCATCTTAATACCTTGTGGCGCATCGCTAACAAAGTCCGCTTGCACCGTAGACTGGCCAGCCAGTTGCCCCAGGCCCCAGCCCACGGCCAACCCAACACTCAACCCCACGACTAATTTTCTCCCAAATCGCATTTTATCACGACCCCCAATGGTCTCTTTGCCTTCCCGTCATCATAAAACCCGACGCAGGTCAGCCAAAGACATTCATGTCTAATTATTCCACACCACATTATAACATTAATGTAACAATTTTATATGTAATTAGCGTACTTAATTAACTTATTCGCTATCAAATTAATCTGCCGTCTAAGCACCAAAATAAAAAAGCCCACCTCGTTGCGGTGAACTTCCTCAATTTCAGGCTCATTAAGCGTCAGGGGGCGGCCGTCAGCGTCCACTGAATTTCTCCCGAATAGTCGCCCTGAACCGCGCTACCATCGATACGCAACAGGATTCCCGTGCTATCGTCCCAGCCATCGGCAATGTTCGTGGTCTGGGTGGTACCATCCGACTTTCCACTATAGATTGGCACGGCCGCCGCTCCCAACGGTTGGGGATCGGCCGTTGGGGTCGCCTGATAGACCAGGTGACCATTCAGCTCGTTGCCCGGGGCGTTCACGCCGTCCTTAAACATCCCCGCGGTCTGCGCCGTCAGTTGCCACGTACTGTCGCTCTTCAGGCTGTCCTTCACATTCAAGCTCCAATCACCATCCCGTTTAATCGTCTGAGTCTTCCCGCTCAGAAAGGTTGGCGTAAAGGTCAGCGGCGTCGTGGTATCCCCCAAGACGACCTGCCCCATGCGAATGGTGGCGGTGGTTGGCGCCGACATCGCGCCATTCCCATCACTGACGAAGAGGGCTAGTGTATGCGGATTAGGCGTGGCCGTCAGCTGGTCCTGGGGTACCTTCAGGCTAAAGGCCCGTGTGTCCCCCGTCCCGGTGATGGTCGCCGCCTCCTTAACCGAATTACCGCTACCGTCAAATGCGCCATAGATGGTCAACGCACTGTTGGCTAGTGCCGAATTACTCAGCTTCAGATTCCCCGAAATGGTGGCGCCGGTGGCCGCTCCCAGGTTAACGGTCTGGTCCTTGCTGGCCTCGTCCAATTTCAAAGCCAGGTCGGTCGGTTCGATGTTAAACGCTGGCAGCGTCGCACTTGCTAACCCGTTATCACCGACGAATTGGCTGGCATTCGTGGTATCTTTCGTTTTGCTTGAGACGTTGTTGACCGTCCCCGTCAGCGTAACGGTGGCCTGTCGCGCCGTCGCGTTTAAGTCACCGATTGATTCTGACAATGTGTTGTTGGACATATTTGCCAGACTGATTGTCCGCTCTTCTTCGCCATCAATCTGAGCCGTCGCCTTAGAGAAACTCACATCTTTAGGGAGCTGGAGCTTGGCCAGAATATTTCGCCAGTTAACGTTCCCATCCTGGTAGCTGGCCCGATACGTCAGCTGAACGTCATCGTTGGCGTTGACCGATTCATTATCATTAATCTGCTTATTCTGCGTGGTATCCATCATCTCGGCACTGGCGCTCGCCTCGATCTGATCAGGAACCTGCTCAAAGACCACGAGGGCGGTTTCGGTGCCGGCGCCGGTCGAACCAGTGAAGCCCCAGTAGACGTGACCATCACTTCTCGTGACGCCCAGCTTACTCGTATCTATGGACACCTTAGCCTCATATGGCGTTGCCTGTACGCTACCCGTCTGCGGGTTCTTATCATCAAACTTATAGTACATCGTGCCGTCCGTGCCACTCCCGGTTGGGGCCGTATAGTCAACCGTGATGTGATGCCACTGCCCATTTCCGATAAAGGGAATACTAGCGCTATCCCGTAAGAGTCCATAATGATTTTGCGAATAGTAATAATACTGGCCCATAATGGGTAGACTATTATATCCGGACTCGGGCCCTTGCGCAACATAGGTTTCATCAGCAGCGGGATAGCCGGAGGCAATGTGTTGGCCCTTTATGCCTTCCAGTGATTGGTTCCCGGTAACGGGATTATAGCCATAACCATTACCAGTGCCGTCACCCTTATCAAAGTAGTTAGGCACATCCTTGGAAACGTCCCAGCCAAATAGGCCATTTTTAAGTGAAATCGTATCATTCATGTGGGTATCAAACTCCATCGCCCAGCTCTTCTGAATAGCGGTGCTCGCAATGGCATTTTGCTTGGTCGAATGCGGATCGACTCCCCACACACCTAAGGATTCACCCGTTCCTGAAAAGGCATAGGATTTACCGTCCTGGGCCTGCGCGTCATCGTTTTGTAGGACAAAGGCCATTCCATCACCAATCTCCGTCATAGACGTGGGATCGGTAGCGCTGATATAGACCCACATTGAAGCCCGCTGATTACGGTTTAGGTCAAAGGTTTTGCCGGATGACCACACCGCACCACCGGTATCTTTGTCCCCATTAGTGGAGATTTGCACGCCATCCATGGGGAGGTTTGAGGAGCTCCCCGAATTGGCTAACACGGTCGCCGAGTTTTTGAGGCTCTTCGCCCCCAGCGTCGCCGGTACCGTGAAATATTGGCTGATCTGGAGTCCTTGAGGGGCCGACTTCATTGCCGCCAGGCCTTCGCCGTCCGCTTGAGCAGATTGTCCACCCCAACCGCACGCCGCCGAGAGTAACGCCGCCATCCCCAATATGATTTTCATCCTCAACTTCATAATTACTCTTCCTTTTTGTATTTCGCCAGCTGATCCCCCAAGCCCTAGTCAGGAGACATTCCACAGCTCATCTGGATAATTGTAAGTGGTTTAATTTAATGTCAAGTATTCACAGTTCTCACTTATCATCATTAACTCCAGTTTATCAGGCCGGACTGTTTATTAATCGGAAGAACATTTTGAACGTTAATATAATTTTCAAACGCAAAAAGCCCTCTACCCGGGAATCTCCCGAGCAGAGGGCCTCCGCTACTCTATTTAAAATGTCGAATCGTTTCTGCTCCTGAACGCACTGCTCACTTTATCCAATCAACCAAGAATCAACTAGCCGAATTGACAAATGTCCACGTAATCTCGCCAGAATAAGTCCCTTCGGTTGCGCCAGCGTTAATCTTCAGTCGAATACCGTTTCCATCCGTCCAATCAGCCGCAATATTCGTTGACTGACTGGTGCCATCCTCTGTCCCCCCACTGGCAATCTTGAGTGGCACTGTACTCAATTCAACTCCCGGATTTGACGAGTTATCCTGACTATCCTTAAAAATCAGCGCACCGTCAAGTTTGGGGTTCGTTGGGGTTCCGTCTCGATACATTCCGGTTGTTGCGGCATCGAGCTCCCACGTGTTCTTCGTGACTAATGAATCATCGACGTAGAGACTCCAGGCATTATCCCGCTCCAAAATAGTGCCGGCACCATTCAACATCGAAGAACCATAGGACAGATCGCCTGTAGACCGCAGCTCAAGTGCCCCAGCCGTGATTTCGCGTGAAATAGGGACTGACTTATCTCCACTGGCGGTTTCCGCACGAAAACTAATCGTGTTAGCGCCCTTCTTCAACTTGTCATTGGGAATCGTATAGTTAAAACCATCCGTTCCGTAACCCGGTTGAATGTGCGCTTCATCATCGGCTTTAAAGGAGGCCAGTTCCTTCCCATTTAAGGTAGGATAAACGGTAATATCCGAACGCGGAAGGGTCTTATCCGTAGCTACGACGACACCAATGACCTTGGCATCGCTACCTCCGCTGCCGAGATTAACCTTGAGGGTACTAGCCGTATCATCAATATCCATACTTAATGTCGCTTGCTTAACGGAAAAGCCGGTCAATTTGGCAGCCGAGGTGGCGTTACTTCCCTGGAAGTAGCTGGTCGTACTATCTTCGGTAGCCGTCGTATCGCCAACCGTCCCGTACAGGGTTACCTTCCCACCCCGACTCCCACTCAGGGTTAGGCCGTTACCATCACGTCCTAAGGTGATGGGTAAGTTCGTCCCACTTTGCCTAGATAAATCAACCGCATCGTTACTCCCATCGGGCCTTGAAATCGTTCCCGAGGTCAGCGAGATACTCTTCGGAATGGTTAGCTCCGCATTAATATCGTTCCAGTCCTCGAGCCCACCGGTCCGCTTGAAATCGTATTCCAGCTTAACCGTCGTTCCCCCCGTTAAAGCAGCGGTATTACTGTCCACGGTAGAAAAAGTGCCATCGTCGTTCTTTTGGCTTAGCGTTGCGGTGGCCGCGGTTTCGGCTTCACCAGGAAGCTGATCGAAGACGACTAAGTTATTGGCGGTAGCCTCCCCGGTTGAGCCGGTAAATCCCCAGCGTACACTCGTATCATCCCCCGTTAGTTTAAACGCACTAAGATCAATCGGTACCGTTTGAGAATCCGATGAGGCTTGAGGGGCCCCAGTGACTGGATCTTTGTCATTAAACGTATAGGTCATTTGGCCATTCGTATCACTGCCAGTAGGGGGCGTGTAATCCAATGTAATGTGATGCCACCGGTAATCGGTCATACTCCCATCTTGACCAGTCGCTCCCTCATCAAGATATCCCAGATGCGTCATTTTGTAGTAGTAATAACTATATGAATATTTCCGGTAGACATTAAAGGGATCCCACGTCGTTTTCATCCCTTTTTCCGCCACGGGAGTATAGGTGTCCGGACTCCCTGGATAGTTTGAAGCAATATGATTGTCAGTACTTATTGTCCCCCCACTTCCCGTAGGCTTACCATCTTTGAATGTGTTGTAATACTTTCCCGCATCAAAAGAGGAAGGATTGTATTTGTCATCCAAATCCCAGTTATAGATTAATCCGGCTGGAAGAGGTGGTATATACGAGTTTTCATGGGTATCGAATTCCAACGCCCAACTATTTTGGATCGCTGATCCCGCCAAATCATGACTCGTGTATTCCTGAGGGTCCGCTCCCCAGACCCCCATGCTTTCACCAACACCAGGAACATCTACAGTCGTCTTCTTTGGAATTAAATCGCTCGTTGCGCCTAGAGTCGTTGTCCCAGAAAAAGCATCCGTCTTACCATTCTGCAAAACAAAAGCCATCCCATCACCAACAGACCCCTTCGTTGGCCCACTTAAGAACACCCACATTGAGGCCGTCTCTGGCTGGCTCAAATTGAATTTATCATCGGTCGACCAAATTGATCCCCATTTATTCTGCTGACTGGATGAAGTAATCTGAATCACTGAGTTTCCCTTGCCTGACGGGGATCCAACACCATCGTCGGTCCCCTTTAACACGGCAGAGTTCGTCGAATCCGTCCCTTTAATGCTCTTATTAATCGTAAAGTAGGTTGAATACTCGTCTGAGGTTAAATCAACCCCTTGCGGCGCGGCCTTTAACGCAGCAGCGTTCGTTTGATACTTTGGTAGCTCCGTCGCATCAGCCGCCTGAGCGGTCACCGCCCCCAAAGACCACAGCCCTAGTCCGGCCATAGCCAACATTGCGGCTACTTTTTCGATTTTCTTCCTGATTCTCACCTCAATAACCCCCTCATCCGGAATTTCCGGACTAATCTAACGACCTCAACTTTGGGATGACCTATCGCTCGGACCGCAGTCGTCATTCACCCTATATCTGTTTTAATTCGCACCGCATAATTGACACCACGCTTGGGTCATTTCTACCCTTACCCGAGCACTCACGATTTTCTGCCCTATAGCCATCGCAACGGCCTCAATCCAATGTATAACCCGTCTTGATAACGCCTCAACTTTTTTGGGGGTACCGTCCCAACACCGGGATTGACCCCTTATGTAACTTCATTAAACTTACTTAGTCTTTAATCGTAAATATTTAATAAGGTTTATAAATACAGTATACCATCTATCACTTAAAATAACACTGTAAATATTAACGATTTTATGAAAAAGCTTAACCGTCACCATTATTGCTATATCAGGCAGCTTATCGTCCATTAAGTTTTAGGTATCGCCCGCTAATTTTCCACTTGCACAATTTAATTGGGGACTGAACCAGATTTATGTAACACTTGAAATTTAGAGCTATTCACCAATAAACAGCCGGTTTCCCCCAAAAAGAAAAAGCCACCCAAGTTAATGGCTGACTCTTCATCAAATTTATCAAATTAGTAACTGATACCGTCATTAACGAACGACCACGTAATGGTTCCTTCATAGGTCCCCTGGACGGCGTTACTATCGACCTTCAACAGGACACCACTGTCATCGCCCCAATTCTCCGCGATATTTGTGGTCGAACCGTCCGCACTTGTAGACGTTCCTGTCTTTACTACGGTTGCGGCATTACCCAAAGTGGTTTCATTACCCGTATCCTTATCCTTATAGATAAGTGAGCCATTTAACGGGGTAGGCACCGCGGTCTGCTCTGTTTTAGAGAGGTACATCCCCGTCGTCTGTGCGGCCACCTTCCAGGGCGTCCCCTTGGTCTGGGTATCATCGACATTCAAGGACCACTTGGAATCTCGGCCAATGGTTACATTGCCTTTCCCCGTCAAATCGGTTGGCGTGAACACTAGGCCACCACTGGTATGACCAAAGCTGACCGTCCCCGCCACGACCGTGGTATTCACAGTGGTTGAGGTGACTTCATCATCGCCCGAACCATACGAGGCATAAAAACTAACTGTATTGTTACCGGCGTGTAATTTGCTGTTGGCAATTTCATAATCGAAATAAAATGTCGCCCCATTAATTGGTGAATCCAGGATTGGAATTTTACTCTGCAACACCGGCGTTTGCGCAACACCATTAATCGAAGGATGCAGCATGATGCTTGAAGCTTTGTTCATATCAAAGGTCCCGTCATCCTTATATGCAACTGCGGTTCCCCACACATGGGCATTTTCTGCACCACCAAAATTAACCTTGGTGGTTCCTGCAGTCGGATCAATTGCCATTGACAGTTTTGAATTAACCTTGGGCGTAATCGTGAATGCCGGAGTTTTAGCAGAGGATGTCGCGTTGGAGCCGGTAAAGTAACTCGTCTCAACTGATTGTGCCGAATTACTCGTATCCGTCGCAATATCCTTGGCCGTTCCTTCCAACGTGATTGTCGCGTGCTGTGTGCCGCTTAAATCCAGGCCGCTATTGGCCAAAGGCACGTCAAGGGTTTGCGTCGAATCCGAGGAGGTCTTAAGCTTAGAAATATCGACTTTATTGTCGTTACTGTCTTTATAACTGGCATCCGGATAACTGATAGTTCCTGAGGTAATATCTAAACCACTAGGAATATTCAGTTTCGCATTAACCGCCTTCCAGTCCTCATCACCATCGGTCCGCCCAAAGGTGTAGGTTAACTTAATCGGTGAATTACCCGGAACACTGCCGCCAGACTTCACTTCCTGGTAAGGACTACTTTGATTCGATGCATCCTTACTACTCAACGTCGCCGTGGCTTCGGTCTGGGCTTGACCAGGAATTTGGTCAAAAATCACCAAGTTATTCTCGGTCGCGTCCCCAGTAGACCCCGTGAACCCCCAGCGAACCTTGGATTGACCACTGGATAGATTGAACTTACTCAGGTCAATTGGAACCGTCGCGTAATCGGTAGATTCCTGCGGTAACCCGGTATCGGGGTTCTTATCGTTATACCTATACGTCATAGAACCCTTGCCACCAGCAGTGGTTGGTGGCGTGTAGGTCACCGTAATATGGTGCCAACGGTGGTCAGACAGGTTGCCGCCGCCACCGGCTGCCCCTTCGTCCAGAAGGCCCTCGTGATTCAGACCGTAATAGTAGAAGTCACCCTGCCAATCATCGGCAATCCCGTTAGTAAGCGCATGCGGGCCCTTAGCAAAGACCTTGGTGCCGAAGTAAGAACTGCTGTCCCCGGGATAATTCGACGCGATATGGGTATCCGCGATTGGCGTTTGGCTTGTTGGCTTATCACCACTACCGGCGATGTCAAAAGAACCCGGCTTGTCGGTCGATTTAAACGTCCACGTGGTTATAGGCCCCCAATGCAACAGATCTAGCCAACCATATGTCGCCTGAGTGGGAATCGTATTATTCGGATAAGTATCAAATTCAAGCGCCCAGCTATTCTTAATGGCCGAATCGGCGGGATCTTTTTGCGTATACATGGAATCTGGCACGCCCCAAACCCCCATCGACTGGCCAGGTCCGGAGTACACGTCCGTCCCACCGTTTTGCAGGACAAAGGCCATCCCGTCACCGACATCGCCGGTCTTTTGTCCACTGGCGTAAATCCACATCGAAGCGGTTTCACTTTTACTTAAATCAAACGACTGATTCTTTGACCAGATTGACCCCCAGGTTTGCTTATCACCGGCCTTAGAAAGCTGAATGGCACTGTTCCCCGTTCCGGCTGGGCTCCCGGCCTTCACCAGACTGGCCGAATTGGTCCCGCTGGCGGTCGCAACCGTGTTATCAATCGTAAAGTAATTAGAAGCCGTGCCACTCCCCAAGTCAACCCCTTGGGGAGCACCATCTAACGCATCCTGTCCCGTCCAAAACACGGCTGAATTGGCACTGGCATTAGTGGAACTGCCCCACAGTCCTAGTCCGACCATGGCACTCACCACCGCCAGCTTTAATAAAGCTTTCTGTATCCACATCTTAATTGCCCCCTCGTTCGGGATTCCCCCGAACCTGTGTAGATCCTCAACTTTAGTAAAATGAAATCATTTGACCTTTTTTAATTCATTGTCTTTTCAAACCCCGCCGTCGATTTAACCGTCACTAAAATCACAACGGGGGACAACGAATGTTTATAGAAATATTTAACCGTCCTAATAAATACAGTATACCATCAACGGCTTCGGATGGTAAGCCAAATTACCCCTAACTATACCGTTAAGGAACGGTCGTACAATCCTCTTTTAGGCTGGACACGAAGCTCTTTCACAAGCCGCATTCATCCTTTACTAGTCTATAAGGCTTCTCCTCGTCAAGAATTACATAAATTCACAAAATATAAGATGTGTAACACCCGAAATTATCTGGAATTTCAGGGCAATGGCTTCAACCGCTCTTCGTTAACGCTAATAGGATGACCCCCGGTAAATCACGAATAAAAGCGCTAACCCTCAACGGTTAGCGCTTTTATTAGCTTTATTTAACTGAATTAACAAACGACCAGTCGATGGTTCCCGAATAAGCGCCTGCCGTGGCGCCACTATTAATCTTGAGGCGAATCCCCGTGGTGGTGGTCCAGTCGGCCGCAATATTGGTCGACGTGTCCGTGCCATCCGAGGTGCCACTGGCAATCACCGGTGAATCACGGTTATTCAGTGTGGTGGTCGTCCCCGCCGCATCCGTATAGATCAGGGAACCATCCAGAGCGGTGCCAGTGGCCGTGCTCATCCCCGTTGTCTTCGCCGTGACGGCCCAAGTGCTATCCTTAACCTGGCTATCATCCACGTCCAAACTCCACGTCTCTTCCCGATCGACAATCTGGCTACTACTGCCCGTCAACGTGGTCGGTTCAAACACCAGGTTCCCACTGGTATGGCCGAAGCCAACCGTGCCGGCGGTAACCATGGTCGAAACCGTCGCGGATTTATCGCCCGCCGTATCGGTGGCGTAGAAGCTAACTGTATTGTCGCCAGCCTTTAACAAGTCATTACTGATGGGATAATTAAAGTTATATTTAACCCCCGTCGTGATGTCATCCAGGCTCTTGGCGTCTTGTTCCACTCCATTAATCGTGGGGTGAATCGTGATGTCCTTGTTGGCAATCGTACTGTCCGAGGCCACCGCCGCGCCGATAATCGCCGCGTCTTGGGTACTCCCGGCATTGACCTTCAACGTGCTATCGTCTTCGTCCAGCGCCATCGACAAGGCCGGATTAACCTTCTTGGTAATCGTAAAACTTGGCGTCTTGGCCGTCGAGGTGGCATTGCTTCCGACAAAGTAACTGGTTTGGGCCGCCTCGCTAACGTCACTTGAGCTGGCCACATCCTTGACCTTACCGTACAAGGTGATGGTGGCCTTCTGCGTCCCGCTCAGGGTCAGTCCGCTATCGGCCAGGGGCACGGACAGGGTCTGCCCGGCGCCCGAGGTCGTCGGTGCGACAATCTTGGAGACATCAACCTTATTGTCATTGCTGTCGGTGTAGTCGGCATCCGGATAACTAATCGCCCCCGAAGTCACCTCGACATCGTCCGGAATGGTCAGGTCACCATTGACGGCCTTCCAGTCTTCATCGCCGCCGGTCCGTTCCAACGTATAGGTCAATTTCACATCGCTATCACCGGAGACCGAATCGCCATCGCTGACCGTATTGGTGTAATCCCCAGCGTTGTCCTTGGTCTGCATGGTGGCGGACGCCGCGGTCTGGGCCTCGCCCGGAATCTGGTCAAAGATGACCAGATTGTTCTCGGAATAGGTCCCCGTGGAACCCGTGAAGCCCCAGCGAACCTTGGTCTGATCCGCGGACAGATTGAATTTACTCAAGTCGATGGGGACGGTCGCATAGTCCGTGGACTTCTGTGGTAACCCGGTATCGGGATTCTTATCATTATAGGTATAGGTCATCGATCCCTTGCCCCCGGAAGTAGTTGGCGGCGTATAGGACACCGTGATGTGGTGCCAGCGGTGATCGGAAATATTCCCGTTACCCCCAGTGGCTCCCTCGTCCAGGAGACCTTCGTGTTGGAGATTGTAGTAGTAGAAATAGTCTTTGTGCGCGATTTTATTCCCGGTAAGCGGGCTAAGTTCCGCGCCGTTTCCATAAACCGAGGTGCCCGTATAGGTGTCGGTGGCGCCCGGATAGTTCGAGGCAATGTGTGTATCCGTAATCTGGCTCTGGTCACTGGGCGAATCCCCGGGGCCGCTGACATCGTAGGACGATGGCGAACTATTGAAAAAGTCATAGGAACTGCTGGTCCAACCAATGAGACTACCCAGATAAGTCCCCCGCTTTGGGATATCATCGTTGGGATAGGTATCGAACTCTAGCGCCCAACTATTCTGGATCGCCGAACTCGCTGGATTAACGTTGGCAAACAGGCTATCGGCCACGCCCCAGACCCCCATGGATTGACCGGACCCGGAGTAAGCGTCCGTGGTTCCATTCTGGAGGACAAAGGCCATGCCATCACCCACGTTGCTGGTGCCCTCACCGCTGGCGTAAATCCACATGGAGGCCGTCTCCGGCTTGCTGAGGTCAAACGTCTGATCGGTGGACCAGATGGCGCCCCAACTATTCTGTACCCCCGCCTTGGAAATCTGAATGGCGGAGTTCCCGGTTCCCGCCGGACTGTGGGCCGAGACCAAGGCGGCCGAATTGTCCCCGGTCGCCGTATCAACCGTCTTATCAATCGTAAAATAATTGGCATCTAGCCCATTCTGTAAATCTACACCCTGGGGCGCACCGGCTAAGGCCGCCGTTCCGGTGCTAAATACCGTTGAATTCGCGCTGGCCGGACGGACGGACCAGAGACCCAGTCCCGCCACGGTCAACGCCACCGCACCCAATACACCTTGCTTGATTTTCATCAAAATAGCCCCCTCGTTCGGTGGTCGGCCGAACCCGTCATGTCCTCAACTTTAGGCTGATTCCTTACCCATTCGTTTAGTCGTGAATGACTCATGTCTCCCGACAACCATTAAGTCTGCCATCGGTTAAGCCGTCATCCTAGTAAACATAGTATACCATCATTTGGGTGTATTGGACGATCAAATCGGTGGCAAAGGCGGCGGTTTTAAGATTGCTTTAAGATTGCGTAGTGAAGCCATTTATCGGCTGGCTTATACTTAATCAAGTCGTTTGCCGAGTTATAATCATTTAGAATTTATACCAGGGATTGGTTACATAAAGCTACACATGTAACATCAAATGTTTTCCATTTTAAACCAGTTCGTATCCAATCTAGCCGTCAACGTCATCCCCCCATGTAACCAAAAAACGCCTCGCCAGACCAGCCCTAACGGCTCATCCAACGAAGCGTCTCATTTTTTAATTTATTCGGTCGTCTCGGTGTCGTCATCGTCTTTCTTTCTGTTCTTCATTAACAGATAGATAATGATGGCCAATAACAGCACGATGATAATCCCACCGGCCACGAACCACCAGAAGTAATTCTTCTGCGGCGTGTTGATCCGGTTCTTCAGGGAATTGATATCCTTTTGGGTAATCGTAAAGTTCTTGACGAAGTGCCAGTGGTAACCACCCTTAGCATAGGCATCCAGCGTTAACGTGTAATCGCCGGCCTTCAATTGGGTATCCCCCCACGGAATGGAATAATTAAAGTTGGTGTTTGGCGCCATCGCCATGTTTTCCTTAGTCTGGGTCAGAACGGACTTGGAACTGCCCTGCTTCGTGACCTTCGACTCAATCTTTAAGGCCTTCATCAGACCCGGACGTGGGTTTTGGAGGTTGGCTTGGATCTGGTTCAAACCGTTAATTTGCCCGGCTTTAACCGTGTGGAGCCGCATGTCGGGGGCAACGTCAATGCCGCTCTCCCGCAGACGAACTCCCACAACGTAGGCAAAGGCGTTACTGATGGTCACACCGTTCTTCTTGCTGCTAGCCTTGTTCGTCTTTAATTCCTTAACGTAAATCCCACCTAAGATCATCCCATCGATTTTCTTAGCCGGCATCTTATAGCTCAGGGAAACCTTCTTGGCACTCTTCGCCTTAACCGTTACTTTTTGCGTATTGTTCTTGCCAAAGACGTCCTTGATCCCCACCTTCAGCGAACTATCCAGCTTGGGATTAGCCTGGCTGTAGTCGATGACCCCATTCGTATTGGTCATCGCTTGATTAACGCCCACTTGGAATTTTTTCGCCGACTTACTCGAGTTATGAATCACAATCGTTAACTTTTGTTGTTGATTTGGCTTTACGCGCAAAGCGAAATACGTCACTTGCTTATCGTCCTGATTCTTCGGCGTAATCGTGCTAACCGAATAACCAACGCTTTCCGCGTGCGCCGTCTTGGTCGCTTGTAGCCAACCAAATGTCACCAGCAACGTCCCTAACGTTACTAAAATCCTCAACCAACGTTTCATGATTTACCCAGCCTCCATCATGTTTTGTGAACCGTTTTCTTCATTGTAACAAAGAATGCGGTAGCTGTCGCTACCGCATTCTGAATTTAATATTTAAGGTAATGTCGCTACTTGTTAAAGTTCCTATTCGGTTGAATTAAGCCGTCGTCTCAGGCGTGTTGCTAATCGTCCAAGTCAAGTTAGAGGTGTAGGATCCAGCCACGTTACCACCCGCAATAGTCAAATTAGTATCTTTAGTCAACCGGTTCATCCAAGTCCCAGCACCATTCCCATTAGTGGCTGAGAGAATCGTGACTGCTTCGCCACCGGCAATGGCTGTAGGTGAAGCAGCAACCGCTGGTTTAACATTAACATCATCATTGTTAGTCGCAACGTCACCGTTGAAGTGAATTTGAGCACCTAACAGCGTCGTTGAAGTATCGCCGGTCTTAACAAAATTGTCAGCCTTAACGTCCACCTTCCAAGCATCGGTAGTCCCAGGGTTAACAACGGCCACATCACCATCTTCAATGACAACTTTGTCATTACCAGTTGCAGTGTTATTAGAAGAACTGGCATTCGTCGTAATTGAAGTGGCGTTGATCGTCTGAGAAGCACCCGTAATTGTCGTGCCATCCGTTTTATCACCGAAGACCAGGTCAGGAGCGGCAACTAACCGAACAGCACCTGAGTGAGGGCCAGTAGGGTCGGTGGTCCCGGCAGTCAAACCAACCGTAGCAGTTGTCGTTTGATTGTCAGTCGAATCAGCCGCATTGGCCGTAACCGTTGTGAAACCAAATCCAGCAGCAAGTGCAAGCGTTGCAATTAATTGTAAAGTTTTTTTAGTCATGATATTTATCTCCCTCAACTTTTATTTAGTCATTTACTCTTCTAAAATCTTTATCCAAATCCACGTCTCTATTTCAACTTTGCCCCAAGTAGAGGCGCTTCGTTGAATCATCTGATGAACTCATCTGATTACATAAGTTATAATAGCACGCTTTTTCGGCTTTGTCCACAATTAATTATCTGTGGGGAGAACGGTTTTTGTGAAAACCAATTAATAGCCTATTGTTAGGTTTATAGGGTGTTTGATAGCGAGTGAGAAATGCCTATATATCAGCATTTTCGCCCCCGAAATGGTTCATGAACACCTTTTGATTTTAGTTTACGTCCACCATTTTCGGCAATTTTAGCCATCTTGTTTATAGGGTGTTTGCTCACCCCCGTTTTGGTTGATTTGCTAAACCAACTTTGAAAGCGCTTTATTTCTCAACGCTTTTAATAGTCACCCCCATAAAATAACTTTTAAAATTTCACAAGCAAAAAAATTTTAAAAAAAATAACATTTTTTGTTTTTACGCAAAAAATGTCGTTTTTTCTTTATTTTTTGTTGTTAAACCCGCTGTGGAAGCCCTTCTGGACCGCGAGCGGCGCATCCTTGTAAGCCATTTGCTTATCGAATTTACCACGAATCATCAACCGATTGGCCCCGGTAGCGTCACAGGTAATCAACGTCACCAGCTTGCGCTTGGTCTGATCGACCACCTGAACGTCCGTCGCCGGAATGAATTTCCGGACGCTGACCGTATAGACGAAGACCTGCTTGGCATTGGTCAGATAGATCTTCTGGCCCACCCGCGTCTTCCAGTACAACGGGCTGAAGAGAATCGTCTGCGAGGTCATGTGATGCCCCGCCAGCGGATAATTTCCCTGGCCCATCTTCTGGTCCGGCCGCATGGTTCCCGCCGTCAGCGCCAGTACGTCATTGCTGACGCCCTTGGCGATGGGCAGGTGAATCTTCGACTGCGGCATATAAATCTCACCGACCACGTGGATGTTGGCCGTGTTCCAACGGGCATTGGCCACCGTCGAGAAGTCCAGCGACTTCACCTTACTGAAGTCGTAGGACGCCTTTTTCTTCTCGTTTTTCTGCACGGACTTCTTGGAGATCTGCGGTTGATAAGAAGCAATCAACCAGTTCTTGATCTGCTCATTAAAGATTAAGCCCAACGAGATAATGATTAAGATGACAAAAATCGTGGTCCCGAACCACCGCCACCGGTGTTTGGGCTGCTTAGGTTTCCGTTCTGCCATAATCTACGTTCACTCCCCCCCACACTTGTCTCTGACTGAAATTCTACCCCACTTTAGCATAAAAACAAAGTTAAACCGCTCCGCCCCGTCAGTTTCCAGCGTCATTTCAACCGAACCTGCAGTTCCCGAAAAAGAGAGTGGGACAAAAGGCGATTAGCCGGCGAGCATTAAGGCTGCTAACCGAATAACCCCGGGCTTGGATTGTCTGGTTAGCAATTTTAAGCGGAACCGGCTGTCTTTTGGCGCACGTTTCAGCTATGTAAAGGTGACGCAAATAAGCCTGGGAGGTTTTGTCCCAGGCTCTGATGCTTCGTCTCTATAAGAATGACGCGTAATCACCCTAATCGTCCGGGTCGATCCCCGCCGTGACTCGTGGCTGATTATGGCCACGTTTAGCCTCCTGGGCCACGGCCAGTTGCGCCGCCAGATTCAAGAAATTAAAGGTATCATCGAAATTCGGGTTAAACAGCATGTCGACGAAGGCCAAGTCATCGATCGTGTTGCGGTTCTGAATGGCAATCGACACGGCGTTAGCCGATTGGGCCACCTCGTGTTTACTAAAGAGCTGAGCGCCCAGCACCCGCCGGTCATCGCGGTCATAGACCAGATTAATCAGCAGGCGGTCCGTGGTCGGCATGTACGTCGGCCGCCAAGTACCCTCAAAGGTCACGCTGTCGGCGTTCAAGCCAGCAGACGCGGCGTGCCGAAGCGTCAGTCCCGACGAGGCCAGCGTCCGGCCGAAGATGTTAATGGCCGAGGTCGCCTGGGTCCCCAGATAGCGTTGAATGTGACCGAAGACGTTGATGCCGGCCAGCATCCCCTGCCGCACCGCGTTGGTCGCCAGTGGCGTGTAGGCCGGTTGACCGGTCGGATTGAAGTTCACCACGCTGGCATCCCCGCAGGCAAAGATGTCGGGATTCGAGGATTCGATGTAGTCGTTGATAATGATGGCGCCGTGCCGGTCCATTTTAACCTGACCGCGCAGTAACGCCGTGTTCGGCACGAAGCCGGTGCTGACGATGGCCACGTCCGCGCGATAGTCGCCGTTAAGCGTTTCAATCACGAGACCCTTCTCGTCCTGGGCAAAGGCGGTCACCCGGTTGTTGAGGACGACTTCCACGCCCTGTTGCCGGAGAATATCGACGACCTTGTCCGAGAGATTCTGGTCAACGTAGTGATCCAACAGAATGTCTTGCGACTGAATCAACAGGACGTCGTGGCCGGTCCGGGCATAGCTTTCGGCCAGTTCCGTCCCGATATAGCCACCCCCAATGATGGCAATGCGGTTGTGATCCTTGGCTGCCTGGTAAACCGCCTTGGCCTGCTCGTAATTCTTGCACAGGAGCACCATGTCCTCGTCAATCCCGAAGATCGGGGGAACGTTGACCGTGGACCCCGTGGCCATGATCAGCTTGTCATAGTGGTCCGTGGTCAGGTCGCCGGAGTCCATGTCGACCACATCGACCGTCTTCTGAGCGGAATCGATCTTAATTACGTTGTGCCGCGTCAGGACGTTGGCCCCTAGCCGCGTGAGTTCTTCCGGCGATGAATAGAACATGTCCTCGAGATGTTTGACCTGTCCATCTAGAAATAACGAAATCCCGGTCGACAGAAACGAAACGTTCGTGTGCCGTTCATAGATGGTCACGTCCGTTTCGGGATGGTCCTTTAAGATTTGAATAGCGGCGTTGGTTCCCGCATGCGTACTGCCGACGATGATGACCTTCATTTAATAGTTCCCCCTTGTAGTCTAAAATAATCTGATGCCACACAAATGGTCAGGGCGCGGCCCGCTAGCCGACCACCCCATTGCCACGACCCAATGATAGTGTCACGTTATCACCGGGACATTCATCCAATGATTGGATTATTTGGGTAAGAAAGGGATGTGCCCTTCAGCTATCCCACCCCACGACAATTTAGTCGTTATTAAGGCGTAACTTTTAGTTCTGACAATGTATTGTCCACCAATTAACCGAAATTGTCAAAGCAAAAGACAACGAATCGTCCATATTTCTAGAATCTGGTGAAACCTGGCCCATTTCTGTACGAAAAAAGCGTCAGGCGCATCGCCTCACGCTTCACGCCATCGTTGCTTTTAGGCGATGACTGATCATTCAGTTAGTCGCCATTCCGTTATTTTTCTCACCCGGACAACTGCCGCCCATGCACCTAACTTCGACGACCCCAGCCCGCTATTCCGCAGGTGTCGTGAGCCGGGGATGATCGTTTCCCCGGCGGGCCTCCTGGGCGACCGCCAGCTGCGCGACCAGATTCAGATAGTTAAAGGGCGCATCAAAGTTGGGGTTGAAGAGCAGGTCCACGAAGGCCAAGTCATCGATGGTATTACGATTCTGAATGGCCAACGACACGGCATTGGCCGACTGGGCCACCTCGTGCTTGCTGAAGAGCTGAGCGCCCAAGATCCGCCGGTCAATCTGACTGTAGACCAGATTAATCGTCAGGACATCCGTCCGTGGCATGTACGTTGGTCGCCAATTGCCGCGATAGGTGACACTGGCGGCCGGTTTCTGAATCGTTTGTGCTTGGCGCAGGGTCAATCCCGTCGAGGCCAGCGTGTGCCCGAATAACGCGATGGCCGAGGTCGCCTGGGTCCCCAGGTAACGTTGCATCCGCCCGAAGACGTTGGTGCCGGCCAGAATTCCCTGACGCACCGCACTGCTGGCCAGCGGCGCATAAGCCGTCCGCCCAATGGGATTAAAGTAAACCACACTGGCATCCCCGCAGGCCAAGATGTTAGGGTCCGAGGTTTGGAGATAGTCGTCAATCAGAATCGCCCCGTGCCGGTCCATCTCGACCTGCCCGCGCAGCAGTCGCGTGTTGGGCACGAATCCGGTGCAGACAATGGCAAAGTCCGCGTGGTAGGTGGTCGTAGCCGTCTTAATCGCCAAGGTCGCGGCCTGCTCCTCAAATTCGACGACTCGCCTGTTCAGGACCACCTCAACGCCGTGTTGGGTCAAAAGGTCCACCACAGCGGCCGACAGATTCGCATCGACATAGTTATCCAGCAACTGATCCTGCGACTGAATCAGACGAACGGCGTGGCCGGTCCGAGCATAGCTTTCGGCCAGCTCGGTCCCGATGTAGCCCCCACCCACAATCGTGATGCGGTGATGGTCCTTGGCGACCTGATAAATCCGCTTAGCCTGCTCGTAGTCCTTGCACAGGAGGACTCGGTCGCCCTCGATGCCCCGAATCGGCGGCACGTTAACGGTCGATCCGGTCGCCATGATGAGCTTATCGTAGGTTTCCGTAGTGACGCGCCCCGTGGTCATGTCCACGGCCGCCACCCGCCGCTTGTCCGCGTCAATGCGGAGCACGTTATGCTGGGTCTTAACCGTGGCCCCGAGCCGCGTCAGCTCGTCCGGTGAGGTGTAAAACATCTCCTCAAGCCGCTTAACCTGTCCGTCTAGAAAGAGGGAAATGCCCGACGACAAGAAGGACACCGTGCGCTGGCGTTCGTAAATCGTCACGGCCGTCTCCGGATGATCCCGTAAAATTTTCAACGCGGCTTGGGTTCCCGCGTGCGTGCTCCCCACGATGACCACTTTCATCTTAAGTTCCTTTCTTTTCTCAAAACCACACGCTGTGGGCTTTCGCTATTTGCCCCTCATTTCGCCGTGATTCCTCTACAAAAAAACCGGTAACAGTCAAAAACTGCCACCGGCGACAAATCATATTTATTATAATTAGTCGTTTGCCAAACCGTATTTCTTGTTGAACTTGTCCACAGCACCATCGGCTTGAGTAAACTTTTGCTTACCCGTGTAGAATGGGTGTGAGTCCGAAGAAATTTCGACACGGATTAATGGGTAAGTGTTGCCATCTTCCCATTCAACCGTTTCGTCAGAAGTTGCCGTTGAACCAGACAAGAACTGGAAGCCAGTACTTGAGTCTTGGAACACAACTTCGCGGTAATCTGGATGAATTCCTTGCTTCATAATGTATTACGCTCCTTTGCCCTGGTCCATTTACTGGGCCAGAGATTGATTTTATCGTCAACCGTTGAATTATACCATGAAAATAACTTGTGAGCAACGATTAATCTTGGCCGTTTTCTACCAAACTTTCCTTACTCACAATCTCCACGTCGGCGTTGAGCGCCGTCAACTTATCAACGATGCGGTCATAGCCGCGTAGAATGTTATCGGCTTCTTCAATCTCGGTATCGCCATCGGCCATTAACCCCGTAATCACCAGCGCGGCACCGGCACGAATCTCGCCGGCCTGAACCTGGCTACCAATCAAGTCATCACTCGGATCGACCACAATCATGTCGTCTTCCGAGCGAATGTTAGCGCCCATCTTCCGTAATTCGGCGATGTGCTTGATGCGTTTGGGATAAATGGTGTCGATGACCACGCTACTCCCGTTCGCGCGGAACAGCAGCGGCGTCAGCGGTTGCTGCAAGTCCGTCGCAAAGCCGGGGAACGGCATGGTCTTGATCCGAATCGGCTTTAGGTTCTCCGAGCGCGGCACGTAGATGCTGTCTTCGTTAATCTCTAACGGCACGCCCATCTCGATCATCTTGGCGGTGAAGGCCTCCAGATGTTCGGGAATCACGTTTTTAATGACGATTCCGTCACCGATTGCGGCGGCCATGGACAAATAAGTCCCGGCCTCAATCCGATCGGGAATAATCGTGTGGGTGTTCATCGCCCGCAACGTGGGTACCCCTTCGATTCGAATGACGTCGGTGCCGGCACCGCGAATGTGGGCGCCCATGTTGTTCAAAAACGTCGCCACATCGATGATTTCCGGTTCCTTCGCGGCATTTTCAATCACCGTGGTTCCCACGGCCTTTACCGCGGCCAGAATCGAATTGATGGTGGCCCCCACGGAGACCATATCTAAGAAGATTCGTGCGCCGTGCAGGCCCTCGGGACCGGTCGTAATACGCACGGTGCCCTCGTGTTCTTCCACCGTGGCCCCCAACGCCTCAAACGCTTTGATGTGTTGGTCAATCGGCCGCGGACCAATGTTATCGCCACCCGGGAAACTTAGCGTGGCCCGTTGGAACCGCCCCAACAAGGACCCCATAAAATAGTACGATGCCCGTAAGCTCTTGATGGCCTTACTAGGTAGCGGTGCTTCAACAATCTCGGTGGGGTCAATCGTTAGGACCCCGTCTTCAAAGGTGGAATGCACGTTCATTGATTTTAGAATTAACATTAAATTGTGCACGTCAAGGATATCCGGTACCATATCAAAACGGACCGGCGTATCAGCGAGAATCGCTGCCGGAATTAAAGCCACTGTGCTGTTTTTGGCGCCACCAATCGTCACTTCTCCAGAAAGGCGATGGCCGCCGTGAATTATCATTTTTTTCATTATGAAGCTATCCTCACTTAATAATCTTCCATTTAATTCCATACAGTCAGATACCATGATAAATAATGCCAGCCGAAAAGACAATACTTTCCCAGCATTCTGGCTAAAATGTAATATTAGCCCACTATAAGACCTCGTCTCGAAGGTCATCAAGGTTCCGCGCTAGAATGGTGTCGATGATGATTTGCGTCAACTTATGGGGTGTTTCGGGCATGCCGTCCTTCACCCATTTTTTCAAAATATTCTGCAGACCGGCGCCGATGTAGACGCCCTGGTAATCGGGAATCAGCGGGGGCTGCGGCTTGGTGCGGGCCAGGAGCTCCTGCATCCGATCCAGGAGCTGCGTCTTACCCTCCACGAAGACCAGATTACTGAGTTTCTTATCCTCGTAAAAGGCCGTCAACAGATGTTCTAACGCCTGACTGGGTGTGGCCCCCTCCAAGGGGTGCAACGACCGGACAAAGGCTTTCTCGATGCTTTCTACACAGTCATAAACGTCCGTGTAGTAGCGGTAGAAGGTCGTTCGATTCACATCCGCCTGCGCACAAACCTCGGTTACCGAAATGGCGTTAATCGGTTTACTCTCTAACAATGAGAGCACGGTCTCCTGAATCACGCGTTGCGTATACCGTGCTCGCCGATTATTTTTCACACCAACCATAGCTTTCACTCCTATAAGATTTAATCCGTGGCAACGCGCGGACCACGGCCACTTAACAGATTAATTATAAGCGACTTTACGTGCGATTTACCGCATTTTCCTGTAAAGTTAAACCCAGTCAGGATGAGTCGCCACATCTTCAGTCATATTTTCTAACTGAACCGCGTTGCCGTCACGCAACTGCGCTGGGTTCGGCAAGTGATGGGCGTAACCCCACCGATTGGCCGCGACAACCGGTCGCCGTTGCGATTTTCGCAACATTATCCCAGAAACTGTCGCTTTCACAACAGTTCTGCTTACATTGGCGCTTGCTAATCACGTCATTTATTTTTATCATGTAAGACACGGTGTTGCATTAATGTCTAGTTTATCAGAAAAGCACCGTGAACAACAGCCGAATTCAAAAAATGGAAGGATTATTTTACATGCTGGAACTCAAACATATCAAGAAATACTACTACGTGGGAGACTCCGTGACGAAGGCCCTCGATGACGTTTCCGTTGCATTTCGTTCCCAAGAATTCGTGGCCATCTTGGGGCCCAGTGGTTCCGGGAAGACGACCCTATTGAACGGCATCGGTGGTCTGGATATTTACGACTCCGGTGACCTGGCCATCGAAGGCCGCTCGACCAAGGACTACTCCGCCGCCGACTGGGACGCCTACCGGAACAACTCCGTGGGCTTCATCTTCCAAAGCTATAACATTATCAGTCACCTGAGCATCCTTGATAACGTGGAAATGGGAATGACCCTGAGTGGCGTGCCCAATGCCGAGAAGAAAGAAAAGGCACTCAAGGCCCTCGACCGCGTGGGCCTGACCGACCACATCAACAAGAAGCCTAATCAATTGTCCGGGGGGCAACTTCAACGGGTAGCCATTGCCCGGGCGATTGCTAACGAGCCCGAAATTCTCCTGTGTGACGAACCCACCGGTGCCCTGGACACCGCCACCAGCGAAGAAATCATGCAGCTAATCAAGGAGCTGTCGGCCGAACGCTTGGTCATCATGGTTACGCATAACCCCGACCTGGCCCACGAATACGCCGACCGAATCATCGAATTCGCCGATGGGCAGATTCAGCACGACTCCAACCCTTACGATGGGCACACCGACGCCGCTCAATTCAAGTTAAAGAAGACCAAGATGACCTTCTGGACGGCGCTGAAGCTTTCCTTTAACAACATTCGGACGAAGAAGGGGCGGACCGCTTTAACGGCCTTTGCCTCCAGTATCGGGATCATTGGGATTGCCGTGGTCTTGGCCCTATCCAATGGGTTCCAGACCCAGATCAACAAGACCCAGTCCAACACCTTGGCGCAGTTCCCGATTACCATTTCGCAGACGGCACAGGATACCAACACGACCGGGCCGCAGAATGATAAGAAGACCACCAAGTCCAAGAAAGTTGTGGCCAAGATTAGTGATGCCGATAAATCGGTTCACCAGAACAAGATTACCAAAGGTTACTTAAAATATGTTAAAAACATTAACCACGATTTAAGTAAGAATATCACCTACACCTACGCCACGGGGATGAACCTCCTGCGGCAGACCAACGGCAAGACCAAGACCGTCTCCTTCTCCAACACGGACAGTAGCAGTAACAACAGCGGCAGTGCCATGTCCGCGGCGATGGCCAGCTCCACGGGGGTCGGCGGGTCCGTCTACCCGAGTGCCAGCGATGGCGGCACCAACTTCTTGAAGAAGCACTACAAGGTGTTGGCCGGTAGCTATCCTAAGAGCGCCAACGATGTGATTCTATTGGTCGACCGGGACAACTCCACCAATATTAACGCCCTGAAGAACCTGAACTTTGACGTCAAGAACAATCAGAAGTTAGACTACAACAAGATTGTCGGCACCAAGCTGAAGGTCGTCAACAACAACGACTACTACCAGAGCCTGCCTACCGGCAATTACGTGCCAAACAAGGCCACCAACAGCCTGTACAACAACAAGAACAACACCACGATTCGGATTGCCGGAATTCTACGGGTCAAGTCCAAATCCTCGGAAAACGTCCTGTCTTCTGGAATTATCTACAGCGACAAGTTGACCCAAAACATCATCAAGGCCAACAAAAATTCCGATATTGTGAAGGCCCAAAAGAAGTCCGACAGCAATGTGATGACTGGCCAATCGGTTAACTCGGATACCAAAACCAGCCTGGTCAGTTACCTCGGTGGCTCGACCACACCGTCTGGCATCTTAATCTACCCGAACACCTTTAAGAACAAGGACAAGGTGCTTAAGTACCTGGACAAATACAACCACGGCAAGAGCAAGGCTGACAAGGTCATCTACACCGACATGGCCGGCACGGTTTCCGACCTGACCGGTGGCCTGATGAGCGCGATTACCTACGTGCTGGTGGCCTTCGCCGGAATTTCACTGGTCACGAGTATGATCATGATCGCCATCATCACCTACACGTCCGTCCTCGAACGGACCAAGGAAATTGGGATTCTGAAGGCCTTGGGGGCCCGGAAGAAAGATATTACCCGCGTGTTCGATGCCGAAACCTTTATTCTCGGGGTCGGCTCCGGGGTCCTGGGTGTGATTATCGCCTGGCTCCTGACGTTCCCGATCAACGTGGTTCTAAAGAACATTACCGACTTGGGTAACGTGGCTCACCTGAACCCCGTCCACGGGATTATCCTGATTATCATCAGTACCGTCCTGACCATGATTGGGGGCCACATCCCAGCCCGGATGGCCGCCAAGAAGGATGCCGCCACGGCACTACGGTCGGAATAATCCTGACTGGTAAGCTGTACTGGCCACCTTACCGTTCACAAAATACGCTGACTTTCAGCGCCAGTTAACCCAGTCAATTTATTTTTTTACATCAACACCCTGCAGCTTATCTTCATTCTGCAGGGTGTTGATGGTTAGGAATCCCTTTAGCCGCGAACCTTGACCCATAGCCCACAACAAAGCACCCCGCCAATCATTTCTGATTGACAGGGTGCTTTTGAATTGAAGCTTAATCGTTTTATTCGGCTTGGTGAATCACGCCGGTAATGTCATCCTTCGTAAAATCATGGTTCCGGTATTCGGCGTTGTCGGTCGGTAGGTGTTGTTCCAGCGTCGAGAACGTCTGAACCTGAACATCCCCGGTGACCGTGCCAAATTCCAAGAGGTGGCCGCCAAAGTCGTGACCATCCGCTAGGAAGTGGTCGTGATAGCCTCCCACCGCGGCGCCATCGAAAAGTTGTGGTGAGTAGTAGCCCAATAAGGTTCCCGCCACTTCCTTACGATTAAAGACGCTCTGGTTCTTGGCCGTTTCCGCCAACGACTTGAAGGGCCGTTCCGACTTCGCCACGGCACGGGTCTTCACGTCCGTAAAGGTCCCCTTGACCAGAATGGAGAAGAACGTATTGTTGTCGTGCGTCAGCCCCAGCACTTGGTCGTGAAGTTCCTCCTGCGTGGCGTTCTCCACGGTCATCAATGGCCGGTACGCCGCAAAGTGGCTGTTGGCGAAGGGCAACTTAAAGTCGTCCGAAACCACGTTGACCTCGCCACGACTGTTAACCTGATAAGGCTTGCCGTCTAAGATAATCAGCTCGCCGTCCAAGCCCTCACCGGTCCCAATCCCGGTATCGCCGTGCTGCAGCAATTTCTTCATGGTCAACGTCCCGGTTAAGAGTCCCGGAACCAGCAGGGCCAAGGTTCCGTGTTGATACAGTACTGTTTCGTTCATATCATTACTCCCTTTAGCTTAAAACATCTTTCAACAATAATGATTTTAGTTTTAAATTGTCCCGATAGTCAACCGGAATCTGAACGATCACAGGTCCCTCGGTCTGGAAGGCTTGGTCTAAGACGCTGGCTAAGTCAGCCGCGTAGTCGACTCGTAACCCTTTAGCCCCAAAACTTTCGGCGTACTTCACGTAGTCCACGGGACCGAAGCTGACCCCGGCCTCATGACCGTATTTGGCAACTTCTTGGAATTTAACCATATCGTAGGCGCCATCGTCCCAGATTAAATGGACGATTGGGAGTTTCAACCGGACCGCCGTTTCTAATTCCTGGCTGGAGAAAAGGAAGCCCCCATCACCGGAGACGGAAACGATCGGTTGGCCGGGCCGTTCCAACGCCGCGGCAATCGCCCACGGGAAGGCCACGCCCAGCGTCTGCATCCCGTTACTGAAGAGCAGGTGCCGCGGTTGGTAGCTCCGGAAGTACCGGGCCATCCAGATGTAGAAACTACCGACGTCCACGGTCACCGTGGTTTCGTCATTCACTTTATTCTGTAAGGCTTGGATGATGGCCAGCGGGTGAATCCCGTGTTGGTCATCGGCGGCCGGAGCTACGGCCTGTTCGGTCAGGGCCTTCGCGGACTTATCGAGCTCGGCCTGCACGTTCTTGGCGAGCGCCCAGTTAGCCGGTAGCTTTTGGACCATGGCCCGAAGCGTCTTGGCGATGTCGGCGTGAACGACCATCTCGGGTTGATAATCCGTGGTGAGTTCGGGCACCACGCTATCTAGGCTGATGACGTCGCCGGTCCGATCGGCATTCCAGATCCGCGCTTCATATTCCACGGGATCGTAGCCGACCGTGATGACCAGATCGCTTTGCTTTAAAAGATTATCGCCGACCTGGTTGCGGAAGAGTCCGACCCGGCCAAAGTAGTTGGAGACGAGGTCGCGCGAAACCACACCGGCCCCTTGGAACGTTTCCACCACGGGAATTGCGGCGTGCTGGAGTAATTCGCGAATGGCACTCGTGACGTCACTGGCGGAAGCCCGCATCCCAGCTAAGATCACGGGCAACTTGGCGTGTTGAATCTTTTCCACGATGGCATCCACGGTTGCGGCGTCCGCCACCCCTTGGTCCACGCTCGGCACGGCCTTGATTTCTGGCCGGTCAACGGTCCCGTTCAACACGTTTTGCGGTAAGGAAATGAAGGTTGCCCCGGCCTTAGGCGCCACGGCCGTCTGATAGGCATTGGCGAAGGCTTCGGAAAGACTGTTGGCGTTTTGCACTTCCACGCTAGACTTCGTGGCCGAGCTCAACAGTTCCTTGCTGGGAATACTCTGGTGGGTTAACCGGCCGATGTCGTCTTGGGGTACTTGGCCACCCAAGGCCACCACCGGGTCCCCTTCGGCCGTCGCCGTAATCAGGCTCGTGGTCAGATTGGAGACGCCAGGACCAGACGTGGTCGCTACCACGCCGGGCTTGCCGGTCAGACGACCAATCCCGGACGCAATTAAAGCTGCGTTCTGTTCGTGACGCGTAATGATTAGCTTTGGCGTCCGTGGATCCTTGCTATACTGAATCCCCTCAAATAGTTGGTCGACCTTGGCTCCTGGAATACCAAAAACATATTTAATACCTTGATTAATCATGCTTTGAATCAGTGCTTGTGCACCCGTCTTCGTATCTTTCACCGTTAACCCCGCCTTTTATTTTTTTAGTTGTGTTGACAAGTCAACTTAGATCTATCATAATTGCCCTAAGTTGTTTTGTCAACACAGAACATTTCGGGGAAAGGAACTGAATGAGCCATGAAAGATCTAGGTTACTTGGCGCAAGACATTTCCATCTTGCATCGAAAATATTATAAGGACACGCGCAAGGCCTTCGCGAATCTGGGATTAAATCCCACGGCGGCCTGTGTCCTCCTCACCGTGCACGAACACCCCGCCGTCAGTCAAAATCAGGTTGCCAAAACTTTGGTAATCGACAAGGGACTGACCACCCGCGAGGTCAATAAGATTCTGGGCCTCGGCTATCTGACTAAAACGGCCGGTAGCGGCAAGACCCAACTCCTGACGCTCACCCCCGCAGGCAAAGCCGTCGTGGACCAGGTCCAAACAATTCGCCGCAGCTGGTGGCAAGACCGCTTCGATCAGACGGGCATCAACGCCGACAGTCCGCTGATTCCGGCGATCGAGGCCGCCGTGGCCAACATCATTGAACCTTAGGTGACGGAAAAATATGGATAAAAAATGGCATCACATTCCCATTCAATCGGGAGATGTGATGCCATATTTTGATCTGATTTTTGAGTTGCGTATTTGCGGTTAGATTTGTTCGAGGCGTTCGCTCCAACTCTACATAGCCGAAACGTGCGCCATAAAGGTCCCTGCGCTTAACCCCAATCAGGCCAAAAGCCAGGTTCGGGCTTTTCCGCTTGAACACTGGGTTTGTTCGAGGCGTTCGCTCCAACTCTACATAGCCGAAACGTGCGCCATAAGGCAGGTTCCTGCGCTTAACCCCGCTAAGCAAAAAAGCCAAGCCCGGGCTTTTTCACTTAGCGACGTTAATGCTCAGAACCTAACCGTCTTATTCTGCACTCTGACTCGCGGCCTTAATAAAGTCGCGGAACAACCCTTCCGGACGATTTGGCCGGGAGAGGAATTCTGGGTGGTATTGGGACGCCACGAAGAATTTCTTTTCTGGCAATTCAATGACTTCCACCAAGTGGTCGTCCGGGGACGTGCCGGAGAAGACCAAGCCCTTAGCCGCCATTTCCGCACGATACTGGTTGTTGAATTCGTAACGGTGACGGTGACGTTCCTGAACCATTTCCTGGTTGTCGTAAGCCGCCGCAGCCTTGCTACCCGGCTTCAGCTTGCAAGGGTACAGCCCCAGCCGTTGCGTACCGCCCATCTCGTGGACGTCCGTTTGGTCGGCCATCAAGTCGATAATCTTGTGGCTGGTCTCTGGGTCCATTTCCGTCGAGTTGGCATCCTTGTAGCCCAGCACGTCGCGGGCAAATTCGATGCTGGCCACCTGCATCCCCAGGCAAATACCGAGGAATGGCACGTCCTGTTCCCGAGCGTACTTGATCGACGTAATCATGCCTTCAATCCCACGGTCACCGAAGCCACCAGGTACGATAATCCCATCGGCATCGCCCAGCGTCTGCGCCACGTTGTCCGGCGTAATCTTCTCGGCGTCAATCATGTCGAGGTCAATCTTGGCATCGACCGGATACCCGGCGTGTTGCAGGGCTTCCGCCACGGAAATGTAGGCATCGTGTAAGCCCACGTACTTGCCGACTAGGGCAATCTTGATGGACCGCTTTAAGTTTTGCATGTGGTCCACCATCTTCGACCACTTGGCCATGTCGGCCTTGGGTGCTTCCACCTTGAAATGGTCCAGAACAATCTGATCCAAGCCTTGTTCCTGCAAACGCAGTGGAATCGAGTAGATGGTTGGCACGTCCATGGATTCAATCACCGCGGAAGGCTGAACATCACAGAACAACGCAATCTTTTGCCGCATCTCGTCGGTGATGTGATTTTCCGTCCGCACGACCAAGATGTTCGGTTGAATCCCGATACTCCGCAATTCCCGAACGGAGTGTTGCGTTGGCTTGGTCTTCATTTCATGCGCCGCGTGGAGCGTTGGTACCAGCGTGGTGTGGATGTAAACCACGTTGTCATCGCCCACTTCGGACTTCATTTGCCGAATGGCTTCCAGGAAGGGTTGGGATTCGATATCCCCCACGGTTCCCCCGATTTCGGTAATCACGAAGTCGGCGCCCAACGTCTTACCGGCGCGCATGATTTTTTCTTTAATCATGCCGGTGATGTGTGGGATCACTTGCACAGTTGCTCCCAGGTAGTCACCCCGCCGTTCTTTTTCCAAAACTTCTGAATAAATCTTACCAGTCGTCACGTTAGAATACTTGTTCAGATTGTTATCGATGAAACGTTCGTAATGACCCAAGTCCAAATCCGTTTCGGTCCCGTCATCGGTCACGAAGACTTCCCCGTGTTGATACGGGTTCATCGTGCCGGGATCCACGTTGATGTACGGATCGAATTTCTGAATGGTTACGTTAAGACCACGATTCTTTAACAGCCGCCCCAGGGAAGCCGCAACGATTCCCTTACCTAGTGATGAAACCACGCCGCCAGTCACAAAAATATATTTGGTCATGTGCAAACTCCTTGTAAGATTATTTAGGGTTTTAAAACTATAAAAAAGCTCCCTATTCATTCGGAATAGGGAGCTACTTCACCGTCCAGTTGTCCTCGCTA
Organism: Levilactobacillus sp. HBUAS70063; assembly: GCF_038374745.1. NCBI lineage: Bacteria > Bacillati > Bacillota > Bacilli > Lactobacillales > Lactobacillaceae > Levilactobacillus > Levilactobacillus sp. HBUAS70063. Next base: position 64,196 of record NZ_JBANSM010000007.1, read on the forward strand.
CAAGTAGCAAGGAGCCCAAAAAACATAGTACCTGTTTTTGGGACGGAGGTCAAGCGAACATTTAAAATTTATTTCTGATCGCTATTGTCATCTTCATCGTCTTCTTCGTCGTCATCGGCGGAAAAGTCGAGATTGTCGGCATCATCATCTGGGGCTTCCATTTGAGAAAGCTGATCTTCGATACCATCAGGGATGTCTTCTGTATCGTCTTCTTCATCATCGTCATCGATGCCTAGGCCGGTCTGTAACTTACCCAGGTCCGGTCCCGAACCGTTGGCACTGTCGTCATCATCGTCATCATTGGCGGCGTAAGCAGTCGTGTCATCGTCATCTTCTGGATCGTCGTCATCGTAATCGATCACGTCATCGTCATCGGTCGTGTCGGCTAAGAAGGCGTTAACCTTCTTCCGCTTCTTACGCTTAGGTTGATCTTCGTCTTCCTCGGCGTGAACCGTTGCTTCATCGATGGATTCAAACGGATACCAAGTTCGCAGTCCCCAAAGGTTATCACCCAGAGAAATGAAACTACCATCGACATTTAAATCCGTATAGAATTGGGACAGCCGGTCACGAACTTCGGCATCGCTGTCGCCTAAATAAGCTTGGACGGCGTTTGCTAAGTCAGCAAATGCCATCACATCGCCGTGTTGCGACAAAATAGCGTGCGCAACTTCGATCATTGATAATTCCTTTTTATTCTGGCCCTCAAAGACTTTTAATTCCAAACTGGTGCACGTCCTTTCCACAGTCTACGAAACATGATACTCGCTTATGCCGTAAATTGCAATCTAATCTTGTAGTTCCCGACTAATTCTTCACCGGCATAGAGTAAGTAATCAATCTTAACGTTCCCGCTAAACGGTCTTTCCTTGAAGCTCGTCTCTAAGTAAGGGGTCACCGTTTCAATCGGCATAATCCCGTAAGGCGTGTTATACCGGGCCGTGACCCGCTTGCCACTGATGAAGTGTAGGCGCAGCTCCGCCTCGGCGTTACGGGTCAGGTGAACCTCCCCTTCCGGCGTAAACTTCATGGTTACCGGGGTCTTTTCTCCCGTATCGTTGTTGGGTTCCAGATACCGTAAGTAGAGGTTCGCCCCCATCTGGACGAGCTGGCCGTCAACATCCAATTGATAGTCAGAAACATCGTCATTTTGTTTGATATGGGTTTCTAGGTGAATCATCACGGGCACTCCCGCTGATAGTTGATCCATCTGCACACTTCCTTTCCGTGAATTATCTGGATTAATTATAGTTCATTTATTGCCGAAAGCCTACTTATTATGCTCTTGGGGGCGCGGAAAAATTGACTGAAGGGACCAGACTACGCGCTTTGCCAGCGTAATGCTAATTACACTTACTTCTAACTTTCACTGAAATACGCTTCGGGGAAATTTCCAATACTGGTTTCATTCAAGAAGCTCTCCACAAGCATTCTGCCAATCCAGCCAGAAAAAGATTGTGAATTTAAAACTAAAGTTGCAGACAGTTCCAGCCAAATTCATTTACTGTATCCGCTTTCCATATTGACTTTAACCCTGACCCAGTCTAAAACCCTGAGCCGTCAGATTGTGAAACTTTATAAATTAAATCACAAAGTGTGGACATTTGAGAGATTCGGGATATAATAGTACCCAATGGTAGCTACTATTTAAAAAGAGGGATAATTATGGAATCTGTTACTGAACTACTCAGCAAGTTTGGGCTAACTTCTAGTGAAGCCAAGGTCTACGTTTCCCTTCTGCAGATGGACGCATCTACAGGATATAAAATTAGTGGGAAGTCTGGAATTGCTCGCTCAAAAGTTTACAATGTTTTATCATCCTTGGTCAGTAAAGGACTTGTCTTACAATCCAAGGATGAAAAGTCACTCTACACGGCACTGCCTGTCGATGAGCTTGTCTCTAAACTACAGCACGATAGTAAACAAGATATCGAGGGCATTCATAAATCTCTCAAGAATCTAAGCCCTGAGACTAACTCCAGCCTAATCTGGTCAGTTAATGCCTATGATCAAGTATTTGAGAAAGTTCTTTTTCAAATTCGCAACGCACAAGAAAGTCTTTATGTTCAGATATACTCAGAGGATCTGTCCGAAGAGCTCATTCAAGCCTTATCCGACGCTGAGAGCCGTCTTCATAAATTTGTAGTTATTTTATTCAGCAATCATCATCGCTATAACCTTCCATTTCGTCGCTTCTATAAACATTTCTTCGAAGCCGATAAGGTCTTAGACTATGGTGGTCGTTGGATCAATGTCGTCAGTGATACTAACGCCGTAACATATGGAAAACTACCGAATGACTCTGGCAACACGGATGTGATTTGGACTCAGAATAGTTCCATGATCTTTCTGGCACAGGAGTATGTTCTCCATGATGCCTACAACCTCCGAACTCTAACTATTCTCCATGACGCCGCTGAAGAAAAATTTGGGGCCAACTTGGAAGGGGTTCGCGATATCTATTTTGATAAGTAAAGAAGGGAAAACATCATGCAAAAAATCTTAATTATTGCCATCATTGCTATTAACTTTTTATTTATCTTTGTTCTCGTCCGTGATCTCCTTAAACATCGCCATGAAATCATGGAAGAACCTGCCAGTCCGATTTGGACACCACTTTCGCAAATTGTCATTTATTTTCTATCTACATTTGGCATTTCAGATTTCGCAATTTCTACCGCCCTTTACCCTAAAGTAAAATGGGTCTCAATGAAAAAGCTTCCCGGAACCTTAAACACCCAATGTGTTATTCCAGTTTTCGTCATGTCACTAGCTTATATTTCAACCATCACTGTCGGTGTAAAGACCTTATTAGTCGCCATCATTTGCCAAGTCATCGGCGCCTATCTAGGTCCACGATTTGTGGTTAAATTACCTGAACATATTATTCGAATTTTTGTCATTATTGGTTTGTTGGTCGCTACTGGTTTAATTCTCGCTGGTAAATTCGGTTGGATTCCTTCAAATGGAACTGCAACTGAATTATATGGTTGGAAGCTCTGGACAACTGGTCTTCTCATGTTTATCTATGGCGCTTTGAATAACATTGGAATTGGATCTTACGCCCTTACCATGGCTACCGTATACGCTATGGGAATGAATCCAGTTGCTGCCTTCCCAATTATGATGGGTGGTTGTACCTTCTCCGTTTCCGTCGGAAGTATGCAATTCATTAAGCTTAATGACTATTCACGTAAAATTACAATGTTCTCTGTCTTCGGTATCATTGGCGTTTTAATTGCCGTTTACCTAGTTAAGAGCCTGAATACTTCCGTTATCCAATGGATCGTGATTGTCGTCTTGCTTTACTCCGCAATTAGCCTTTACCTCGACAGTCGTAAGACCACTGAAGCCGCCTAAGAAAGGACTATAACCATGAGATACTTGTCTGCAAAAGATATTCACAGTTTTTTCTCCATGCGTAACGCGATCGATGCCGATGCTGAAGCGTTATCTCTTTATTCTTCCGGCCGCGCGGATATTCCATTGCGAACCAACATTAACATTCCGGAATACAATGGCCAAAGCTTATATATGCCCGGATATGTCAGCGGTTCAGCCCCTGCACTAGGCGTTAAAATTGTTTCTGTTTACCCTGACAATATCAATCAGAAACTACCCAGTGTTCCTGCAACAATGATCACCCTTGACGCCCAGACCGGGATTGTAAATGCTATTTTAGACGGCACTTACCTAACTCAACTCCGAACAGGTGCCGTTCAAGGGGCCGCAACAGAATTACTAGCCAATGAAAACAGTAAACTGGCTTTGCTCATCGGCACTGGTGGGCAAGGTATGGCCCAACTTGAAGCCATGTTAACAGTCCGTTCGCTCGATAAAGTCTATATCTCCGACTTGGATATGAACCGTGCACAGAAATTCTGCGAAACAGCTACTCACAAATTTTCTAAACTCTTTTCCACCCAGTTCGAACCGGTTAGCAACCCTAATGCCATCGTTCCTGAAGTTGATATTATCACTTCCGTAACGACTTCTAAGAGACCAACATTTGACGGCACACTAGTAAAAAAAGGTGTTCACGTCAATGGGGTTGGTGCTTATACACCAGAAATGTGTGAAATCCCAGTTACACTTTTGAAACAAGCTGACCATATTGTATTTGATACTTTAGATGGTGTCATGGCTGAGGCCGGCGATATCATTCAGTCCTTGAAACAAGGCGCAATTAGCAAGCAGGATATCAGCGGTGAATTAGGCCAGGTGATTAATCACAAGATATCGGGACGGACGAGTGACGCGGAAATTACCTTCTTTAAAACTGTTGGAACAGCAGCTCTAGACGCGATTGTTGCTGATCGCATTGTCAAAAAAGCCGAAAAAGAAAACATTGGTATCGAGCTATAAAAGATGAGGCTCTTCACAGCTAGGTCATTCCTAACTTTGAAGAGCTTTTTTGAGAAAAGCTACCTAGTGCTCTGTTTTCGACTCATTTTCCGTCTAAATTGGTCCAGACCATGACGGCACCCCAGTTTTCTAGTATAATGGAGACACTGTAATCACTTGACGAAAGGTGGTGGGGTGATGGGCCCCTTAGACTTACCCACCGACCGGATTCAGGTCGTCACCACGCCCATTCCGGCCGATCAGAAGAACTTAGCTTTTGGTTATACGAATGCCCTGTTGGACTTGGTCCCCACGCTCAAACAGCCCATACTGCACTTCTGGACCATGCAACCGACCGTAATCATGGGACTCAAGGACAAGCGGCTTCCCGAGCTTACAGCGGCTATCAGGGCCGTTCAGCGCTATGGTTATGACTACGTGCTCCGTAATTCTGGGGGACTGGCCGTAGTGGCGGACGGCGGCGTGCTCAACGTCTCCCTCTTCTCGCCACTCACCACGCCGCCTCTGAGTGTGGACGCGGCTTACGCTCAGATGACCCAGCTAGTGGCTACGGCTTGGCCGGAACTGGCGTTAGAACACTACGAAATCACCCGCTCCTACTGTCCGGGGGACTATGACCTGAGCGTCAACGGCCTTAAGATTGCCGGTATCGCCCAACGGCGGAGCACCCAGGCTCTGGTGACCATGCTGTACCTCAGTGTGACCGGGGACCAGGGGCTCCGCGGCGACCTCGTCCGCAGTTTTTATCGCGCCGGGCTGAACGGCCACACCAATGACTGGGACTTTCCGGACGTCGACCCGGACGTCATGACCACCACCGCAGCGTTACTGAATCAATCGCTCACCGTGGCCGACGCCGAACACCGTTTTCTCACGGCCTGTGACACACTGGGCCTGGACGTGGGGCGCGCCAAACTAGCCGCCATGATGGCCGAACCGCGGTTCACCACCAGCCTCGAACGGGCGACCGCCCAGATGGCCCGCCGGCAACCCCGGCTGGACCGCGCGTAACGCGTTAGTCACCGACGAACCGCAGTGAACTGGTAAACTAGGTATCAGAAGCACCATTCACCGACTTAAATCTAATAGATGTCAGGAGGAATCACTGTGAGCTACGCAACCGCACGGCTACCCCGAGAAAAGGTCTTTCGGGATCCCGTACACAACTATATTTACGTCCAACACCAAGTCATCTTAGACTTAATCAACACCCGAGAATTTCAACGACTCCGGCGGATTAAGCAACTCGGGACCGCCTCCTTGATCTTTCACGGGGCGGAACACTCCCGCTTCACCCACTCCCTGGGCGTCTACGAGGTCACCCGGCAAATCTGCGACAATTTCCAACGAAATTACCCGACCAAAACGCCGGGGGACGGCGGCTGGGACGACCACGAACGGTTGACCGCGCTGTGTGCCGCGCTACTCCACGATATCGGCCACGGCCCGTACTCCCACACCTTTGAACACATCTTCCACACCGACCACGAAGCCATCACGGCCGAGATTCTGACCTCGCCCAAGACGGAAGTCAACCAAATTTTGCGGCGGGTCAGTCCAACCTTCCCACAAGAGGTGGCCAGCGTCATTCAAAAGACCTATCCGAATCCCCAAGTGGTCCAGATGATTTCCAGTCAGATTGATGCCGACCGGATGGACTACCTTTTACGCGACGCCTACTTCACTGGGACCGAGTACGGAACCTTTGACCTAACGCGGATTCTGCGGGTCATGCGACCGTATAGGGACGGCATCGCCTTTGCCATGAACGGGATGCACGCGGTTGAAGACTACATCGTCAGCCGTTTTCAAATGTACCAACAGGTCTACTTCCACCCGGTCTCCCGGTCCATGGAGGTCATTCTCGACCACTTGTTGGGCCGAGCCAACGAACTCTATCAGGCGGGCAAGAGCGATGAGAGCTTCATCCCCCACCTGCTACTGCCCTTCTTCAACCACCAGTTCGACCTGGACGACTACCTCAACCTGGACGACGGCGTGCTGACGACCTACTTCACGCACTGGCGCCAGTCTCCGGATGAAATTTTAGCCGACCTGGCCCACCGTTTCTTGGACCGTAAACCCTTGAAGAGCGCCATCTTTGACGACACGACTCGCGACCAACTGCCCCACCTGCGCGAAATGATTGGTTCCGTGGGCTTCAACACCGATTACTACACGGCCACGGACAACAGCTATGACCTGCCGTACGACGATGCTTACGACCCGAAGGTGACCCATCCGTTGACCCAGATTGAGTTGCAGGAGCCGGACGGTAGCCTCCGCGAATTATCGACCGTCTCCGACCTGGTCAACGCCATTCGCGGGAAGTTCACCGGCGACCAACGGTTCTTCTTCCCTAAGGAAATGCTGAATCCGGGCGACGACACACCGGAAATCTTCCAGCCCATCTTCGACGAATTCGGTAGCTACATGCACAACGACCAATTGATTTCTCGGAAAGAATCTGATTAAATGGGGATCAAGTTGATTGCCGTGGACATCGACGGCACCCTGCTCAACCCACAAAACGTCCTGACCACCGCCACAATTACCGCCATTCAAGCGGCGACCGCGGCCGGCCTCAAGGTGGTGCTGTGCACCGGACGACCCTTATCCGGCGTCCAACCCTACTTGGATGCTCTGGGCCTACACGGCGACGACCAATACGCCATCACCTACAACGGTGGACTGGTCCAAACTGTGGCCGGGCGGGTATTGCTCAGCCACCCGTTGGCTTACGCCGACTACGTGGACCTGGAGGCCTTTGCCCGTAAGGCCCGCGTCCATTTCCACGTGGTCACCCCGCATCACCTGTACACGGCCAATCGCAACATCAGCCGCTACACGATTAAGGAAAGTCAGCTGGTGCACCTGCCCCTGCGTTTTCGCGAGGCCACGGCGATGGACCCGCACCTGTTGATGCCGACCGCCGTCTTCATCGACGAGGTGGCTAAGATCGACGCGCTCCAGTTGCCACCGGCTCTGGCTAACCGCTTCTACGCGGTCCGCACCGACCCACACTTCATTGAGGTGATGAGCCCACAGACCAGCAAAGGCAATGCTCTGCGCGAATTGGCCGCCCACCTGGGCTTCACGCTTGCCGACGTGATGGCGGTGGGCGACCAGGACAACGATTTAACCATGATTACCGCCGCCGGCTTGGGTGTCGCCATGGGAAACGCGAACGACCGCGTCAAGGCGGCCGCCAACGTGACGACACTGACCAACGCGGCGGATGGCGTGGCGGCGGCCATTTATAAATACGCATTGAACCCAGACTTAGCATAAAAGGAGAATTGACAACACCATGACCATTAAGATGATTGCGATTGATATTGACGGAACGCTACTGAACGAAAAAAACGAACTGGCACCGGCCACCATTGAAGCCATTCAAGCCGCAAAGGCCCAAGGCATCAAGGTCGTCCTCTGCACGGGGCGGCCACTCACCGGGGTTCAACCCTACCTGGACGCGCTGGGCATCAGCGGAGATGACCAATACGCCATCACCTACAACGGGTCCGTTTCACAGACGGTCTCCGGCAAGATGATGACCAACCACTCCCTGAGCTTCGACGATTACATCGACCTCGAGGCGCTGTCCCGGAAGCTACAGATTCACTTCCAAATCGAAACGCCGGACTACATCTACACGGCCAATAAGGACATCAGTGGTTACACCATCTTCGAAAGTAACCTCGTGCGCATGCTGATTCGGTACCGCGAAGTCGGCGAGATGGACCGCAACGTGACGATTTCCAAGGCCATGTTCGTGGACGACCCCGAGATTATCAATCGCGTCAACCGTGAGATTCCCCAAGACGTTCGCGACCGTTACTACGTGGTTCAAAGCACCCCGTTCTTCATCGAGGTCATGAACAAGAAGGCCAGCAAGGGGAACACGCTGGGCGAATTGGCCGCGAAGTTAGGCTTTACGGCCGATGAGGTCATGGCATTGGGCGATCAGGGAAACGACCTGACCATGATTCAATACGCCGGCCTCGGAGTTGCCATGGGCAATGCCATCGACGAAATCAAGGACGCAGCCCAAGCGGTGACGCTGACCAACGCCGAAGATGGCGTGGCGGCGGCCATTCGCAAGTACGCCTTGAACTAACCTAATGAGGCGTGGCGACACACATTGGACTGGTCGCCTTACCGTTCGCCAAATTTGGCCTGGAACGCGCAACTTTTAACATTTAAATTCATCGCTTCTGGGACGGTCCGGTTGTGGCCGTCCTTTTTTTCGCCAATTTTCTCACCATCCCCGTATCTTAGGACGACAAAAAGACCTTCACCAGCCAATCGAAATCAGCTAGTAAAGGTCCACACACGCATCACCATTAACCATTATCGCTAAAAACCTCTTCGGCTCCCGCCGGCACGCCATCAAGTAGCTTGTCCCGTGGGGGCCGGATTCCTTGCGGCATGACTGGGCAAAATGGGTTCGCGTTCAGCGTTGGTCATCACGTTGCGTTGACCGATGGGTTCCACGCTAAGCCGCTTACTTTCCCGTGGCGCAAGCCGAACTGCCTGCGTTTTGTCCGCCGCAACTAGCCTTGTCGTGTGGCTACCGCTCACGGCCCAGACGGCCCCACCGATTAACATCACGCTAACTAAAGTACCAATTTTTTTAATCATCATCAGACTTGGCTTCCCTTCGCCCTTTACTTTAGTCTTGGCGTCAGTTTTGGGAAACTATTCGAACGGCGCCGCACTGGCTTGATAAACTTTAGGGGTCTAACCATTTGATGATGCTTATACCCTAAAGGTTGAAAGACAGAAATCGACTAAAACTATGATCATCGCGTAACTCATGACGTTATTATTAGTCGTTTACAGCTTCGCAGTGGAAAGTGGTCGCCTTACCGCTCGCCAAATATGGGTTGGATCGCGGTGGGCGGACCGGACCGAGCCTGAAAAGCGGTCTCGGCCTCGCTTTGAGCCGATAGCCCACGTCTCAAAGACGCCAGTTCCCTAAGCGGCATGAACCACCGCTAAAGGAACTCCCACGGCTGAAACCATATTTGGCTCACTCACGGCTATGAAAGTGCTGGCCAGCAACCAGCAGCTTAACCCAACGTGACGACTGATTTGTCGATAAACGTCGGTGTTACTGATAAGCACCATCCCGCCGGAGATCGCCAGGGGTGGAGCCAGCTGTGTCGACGGTGTTAGCTGAGGGCCTTTCTCAGCTTACAGCGTGGGGCGACTTGGGAGACTTGCGGGTTTGGCAAGGCTTCCAAGCGAACCGGAAGCCCGCTTCTCAGGCTGAAGGTGTCCCCCATAGCAGGCGGACCCCCTGGCAGGCGCAGGCTCCTGGTTTCACCAATTTTAGTGGACAGAACACTGCTGTTACGGGAATCAGCGCGTTTATTCTACTTTCAATCTTTAGTTATACCTTAGTGTTCAGCATAAGCCCTAGAGCAAGGTCAAAATAACCCCGACCACGATGTAGCAAGCCCCCGCCGTTAAGCCAAACCGGGCGCCCCCGTTAAACACGATGGGCGAATTCTTCACACTGGCCACGTGGCGGACGCCAACCTTTTCTCCGGGCAAGGGATCTTGCCCCTTCTTACGCCGGTGTCGCCACCCCGTGAAAAGATGTCCCTTCGCTAGGACGCAAATTAAACCAAAAATAACCAGCGCTAGGCCAACCATGAACAGTAGATTACCAATGCCCATGAGTGGCTGTCCTAAGATCCGCATGGCTAAGGCCACGACCAGGCCACCACCTAGCCAGCCGGTCGTCCATCTTTGCCAACTTCTCATACCATAAACTCCCTTCAGCTAACCGCTAGTCCGGCGTTGATATCTTTTCAATATAGCGGTTGCGTAAAAAATTTTAAAGAAAAAACTTGAGCCAACGCACAGCGCCGCTCAAGTTTTTGGTCCGTTCTATTGTTCGTGACTCCGGAAACGGTTCTTGAACAATGGGCTGACCGGCCGGTTTTCGTTGATCCGCTTGATGGCTTGGCCAATCAGGGGACCGACGGAAATCTGTTGAATCTTTTCAATCTGCTTGTCTGCCGTTAATTGGATGGAATCCGTCACCACCAGTTTCTTAATCGGTGACTTCTTAATCCGTTCGATGGCGGGACCAGACAGAACGGGATGGGTACAGCTAGCGTAAACTTCCTTGGCGCCAGCGTCCATTAGAGCTTGAGACCCTAACGTAATCGTCCCGGCCGTATCAATCATGTCATCGATCATGATGCAACGTTTGCCCTTGACATCCCCGATGATGTTCATGATTTCCGCCACGTTAGCTCGCGGCCGCCGCTTATCGATAATCGCAATCGGCGCCTTCAGGAATTCGGCCAGGGCCCGGGCCCGCGTCACGCCACCATGGTCGGGTGAAACGACCACGGCGTCTTCGTCCAAGTGATTGGTCAAAAAGTAGTCCGCCAGCAACGGAGCGCCCATTAAGTGGTCCACGGGAACGTCAAAGAACCCTTGGATCTGGGCCGCATGCAGGTCTAAAGCCAAGACCCGCGTGACCCCAGCGGTCTGTAACATGTTGGCCACCAATTTAGCCGTAATGGGTTCTCTGGACCGGGCTTTCCGGTCTTGCCGGGCGTAACCGTAGTACGGAATGACCACGTTGATGGTAGCCGCACTCGCGCGCCGTAAAGCATCAATCATGATCAACAGTTCCATTAAGTTGTCGTTAACCGGAGCCGACGTCGACTGGATCACGTAGACGTGGCTTCCCCGGACACTCTGTTCGATGTTAATGCGAATTTCGCCGTCACTGAACCGGTCCACCGAAGTTTTCCCTAATTCAACACCAACCTCGTTAGCAATCTTTTGGGCTAACGGTTTGTTGGAGTTTAACGCAAAAATCTTTAGTTTAGGGTCAAAATATTGCGTAGCCATAATTTCCTCCAATAGCAAATGATCTGCCAGAATTTACTACAATAATTTTATGCTATCGGGTCTCGAAACACAAGACCTTCAGCCTAATCTTCACCGCGATACGGGAGTTTCTGGTAATAATTGGGTTTGTTGGTCTGCCGTTGCCGGGCAATCGCCATGTCAAACTTGTTGACAGCATCGGTAATCGTAGAACCGGCCGCGATAAAGCTGTGGTCGGCCACCGTCAAAGGCGCCACCAGGTTAGAGTTGGAGCCGATGAAGGCGTCGTCGCCCACCGTCGTCTCGTGCTTGTGCTTACCGTCGTAGTTGACGAAGACCACGCCACAACCGACGTTGATGTTCTTGCCGAGCTTGGCGTTCCCCACGTAGGTCAAATGCCCCACCTTGGTGCCCTCGCCAATCGTGGCTTTTTTGACTTCCACAAAGTTCCCCAGGTGAACCTTCGGGCCGATGTGAGATTCTGGCCGCAGGTGGCTGTTCGGGCCAATGTTGGAGCCGCTAGCCATATCGGAGTCTTCAAGCAATGAGGAGGTCACCGTGACGTGGTCGGCCAACGTGGCATTGCGCAATTCGGAGTGTGAGCCGATGTAGCAGTCATCCCCGATAACCGTGTGGCCCTTCAAGAGGACGCCCGGTTCGATGATGGTGTCGGCGCCAATCTTCACGTCGGCATCAATGTAAGTCGTCTCGGGGTCGATTAGCGTCACCCCGTCACGCATGTGTTGTTCGTTGATCCGCTTACGCATAATCTTCGTGGCGTTGGCCAAAGCGACCCGGTCATTGACGCCCATGGATTCGTCGAAGTCGGCCATCTTGTAGGCCGCCACGATATCCCCTTGATGCTTCAAGATTTCAATGACATCGGTCAGGTAGTATTCGCCCTGCGCGTTGTCGTTGGACGTTTCGTGAAGCGCCGCAAAGAGCTTCTGGTTATCGAAGACGTAAACCCCCGTGTTGATTTCGTGAATTTCTTGTTCTTCGGACGTGGCGTCCTTTTGTTCCACAATCTTTTCCACAATCCCGATATTGTTCCGCACAATCCGGCCATAGCCCGTTGGATCGGGCGCCACGGACGTTAAGATGGTAGCGGCCGCGTGCTTGGCTTCGTGATAGGCGAAGAGGTCTTCAAAGGTTTCGGCTTGGAATAATGGCGTATCTCCGCTAACAATCAGCGTGGTCCCCTCTTCATCCTTTAAGAGCGGTTCGGCCTGTAAGACGGCATCCCCGGTTCCTAATTGCTTGGCCTGCAGGGCGTATTGCGTCCGGTCACCCAACGTGGCCTTCACCTCATCGGCACCGTAGCCGACAATCGTGACGACCTTATCCATGTTGGTCTTTTCGACCTGGGTCAACACGTGATCGACCATGGCCTTGCCACAAACCTGATGAAGAACCTTGTACAACTTTGACTTCATCCGCGTACCCTTACCGGCTGCGAGGATAATCGTATTTCTAGTGCTCATTCCGATATCTCCTAATTTAATGAATTCTGGTCATCGCCGAAGATCTGGGTCAGGTAATTCCCTGGTGCCACACGGATCTGTTCGTCCGCCGTTTGAATCTTCAGTAATGAGGTGTACTTGCTAACGGTCCGTTGCCCGTCAAAATCGCCCTCGGCAAAGACGGCGACCCCGGCGAGTTGCGAATCGAATTCGTCCACGAGAGACCGCAGACCACCCACGGTACCGCCGCCCTTCATGTAATCATCCACAATCAGGACGCGGGAATTGGGTTTAACACTGCGCTTGGACAGGGCCATGCGTTCGATGCGCTTGGTCGAGCCGGATACGTAGTTCACACTGACCGTCGAGCCTTCCGTGATCTGAGAATCGTGGCGGACAATCACGAATGGGACGTTCAGGTAATTGGCCACACTCTGGGCCAACGGGATACCCTTCGTGGCGACCGTCACCACGACATCGACCGACTGATTCAGGTACTGGGTGGCTAAGATCCGCCCAATCTGCCGCAGTGCCGATGGCCGGCCGAGAATATCCGACATGTACACGTAGCCCCCGGGGAGATACCGATCGGCTTCGGACAATTCCGTAATCATTTCGTCAACGAATTGTTCGGCTTCTTCTCGTAAAATGTAAGGGATAAATCGGGCCCCACCAGCAGCCCCGGGCACGGTCTCCAGCAGACCAGTGCCGCGGGCTTGGAAGGTCCGCTTCAGAATCGTCAAATCTTCACTGATGGAAGACTTGGCCGACTCGTACCGCGCCGCGAAAAATGTCAATGACACCAATTGGTGCGGTCGTTCTAATAAATACCGGGTCATATCGACTAACCGGTCACTTCTTCTGACTTTCAACCTCTTCACCTCAACTATTTCTTTAGAGTTAATTGTAAGCCCAATTTTAGCATAAATGTTCGGGTTTTTCGTTACATTTCGGTTAGAATTAAGAATTTTTTGGACCGTTTGCCAAAATGAAAGCGCAAAACGAGATGACACCGTCTTGAAAACGCGGAGAAAACGGTCGCGAGTGCCATCCCAGCTAGTCGGCCGGTGCGGCCTGGGCCGACCACCCGTGTGGCCCATTTCTCCCTTACTCAGCCTACCGTTTTCGGCGACCGGACTCAACTCATAACTCCCGGGTCCCTAAAAAAGAGCCGTGGTTCACCGTCCTTAATCGTTGGTGGACCACAGCTCTCAAACCGTTTAATTTAATTCGTTATCGTCGCAAATTTCGAAGCATTGCCGACTTATTCTGCCGTCTGCAGTCGTTGCCACCCCAATGCGATAAAATAAAAGATGGCTTCGATGGCCGCGATGAAGAAGGACACGGGGAAATTGGTCACGTAACTCAGGACCAAACCGCTCCAAACACCGATCAGGGCCAACGCAATCGCTAACACCATCATTCCCCCCACCGTGTGGGCGAAGTACTTGGCCGTTGCGGCCGGCAGTGTCAACAGGATGAAGATTAACAAGGACCCGACGATCTGGGCGGCCACGCTGACACTCAACGCCAGCAAGACCAGAAACGTAATCGACAAAACGTTGGTCCACAGCCCCTTGACCCGGGCCCCGGTGTGGTCGAACGAATCGAACTTCAAGAACCGATAGATCACGAAGACCACCACCAGGACCAGGAGTGACAGCCACAACATTTGCCGCACATCACCGGCGCTAATCCCAATCACGCTCCCGAATAAAATGCTGGTGGCGTAACTGGCATTCTTATTGGCCAAAGAAAGGAAGAGAATCCCTAACCCAATGAACAACGCGGAGATGGCACTGGTGGCCGCCTCGCGCCGTTCGGACCGCGCCGACAGCTGGCCCACGATGACCGAGCTCACGACGGTAAACAGTAGCATCCCGTTCAAGGGCGCCCAGCCGGCGAAGACCCCGAAGGCCGCACCGGAAAAGCCAATTTCGGACAGCGTGTGGGTCAGAAAAGACATGTTCCGCGCGATGACGAAGACGCCCATGATGCCACAGATAATGGCGATAATCGTCCCGGCCGCGAAGGCGTTACGCATAAATTCATAACTAAACATTTTCGCCCTCCCACACCTTTTCGGTTGTTAGTTGTGCAATCGGTCCCTGTTCAATCCCACCAGGCGTCAACATCAGGTAGTGTTGCGTATACTTCTGCGCCATGGGAATATCGTGCGTGACAAAGAGCACGGTCAACCTCAGCCGCCGATTGAGTTCCGCGACCAAGTCCAGCAGTTCCGTCTTAGTCACGGGATCCAAGCTAGCAGTGGATTCGTCCAAGATTAACAGATTGGGCGCTTCCACCAGGGCTTGAGCCAGGTAGGCCTTTTGCTTTTCCCCACCGGAGGCCTGGCCAATCGGTCGTTTAGCCAACTGCTTCAACCCGGTTTGATCCAGGATTTTCGCTACTTTGGCGCGTTCCTTGCCCGACAACCACGGCAACTTCCAGCCGGTGAGGTTCAATCCGACGAAGTCCTTAATCGTCAAGGGATAGTCGGCATCGATGTTGCGAAATTGCGGCACGTAGCCGATCGTAACGTCACTTTGGCTGGGCAGATAGGTAATCTTACCGTGCGTCGGCCGCAACTGATGCAGAATGGTCCGCATCAGCGTGGTCTTGCCCACCCCGTTCTTGCCAATAATGCTCCAGATCTCGCCCTGTCGAATCGTCAGGTTGAGGTCGCTGAAGACGGGATGGTTGGGAAACGTCACCCCGAGATGTTCCAATTTTAAAATGGGTGCAGCGTCTGCCATTATGACCGTCCCTCCTTCGCTTGAATCCGTTGAACTTGTTGATACTGTTTGAGCATCCACGTCCGGTAGGTTTGATGAACCGGCATGGTTTCCGTCACCTTCACGATGGGAATGTCGTATTTCTTGGCCAAGTTCACCATCGCCGTGACATTTTTACTGGTATTTTGCGTGTTTTCGACAAAAAAGGCAATACGCCGGTGCTTGATCTGATTCTGTAATCGGGTGATATCGGCCGGCGTGGGGTCGCTATCTTCCTCGATTGATTGCGCAAAGTGCCCGTCGCTAATGCGATAGCCCATCGCTTTCAAGGCCATATCGAAGACGGGTTCACTCACGGCAACCGCCTGCCGATCGCTGTGTTTGGCCAACTGCTTCGCCAGCCGCGGCAACACCGCCAACTGACGCTCATAGGCCGCTCCCCGCCGCCGAAATTCGGCCGCATGCCGGGGCTCCAGCTTACTGAATTGTTTGACCAGGTGCCGGGTGACCTTCACCATCGTGGTGGGGTCGGTCCACAGGTGGGGATTATCCCCGGTCTTTTTCCCCATCAGCGTGCCAATCGTCAGCTTCTTGGTCTGAGCGGCATCGTTAGCCGCCACGACGCGATCCATCCAGCTATCGTATCCCAGGCCATTCTCAATGACGACATCGGCCTTAGCGACCATTTTAGCAGTCTTCACGTCCGGCTCGTAACTCTCGGCATCGATGCTCGGACTGTTAATGACCGTGCTCACCTGACCGCGGTCACCCAAGATGGCCTTCGCAGCCTCACCATAGAAGCCCAGCGTGGCCACCACGTGAATCTGATTATCGGCATGCTTAGTGGTGGTCGTCGCCTCACAACCACTCAGTGTGACGCCCACCATTAAGAGGGCCAGCACGACCCAGAGCCCGCGCCAGCGAAATTTGTATCCTGCATGCTTCAATCAAGTCATCTCATTTCTCCGCCAAATATGTAAACAGTAATGATTACCGTTTAATATGTTACCAGATAATGAAAACTTGTCAACCAGCCTTTAAACTTCCTTAATCGACATACTTTTCTAGGAAATTCGCCATCAAGCGGTCATACTTGGCCGGATCGGCGTCTCGGGTGGCGATGTGGGCCGCCTCGGGATCGCGGTACTTCTCCTTGGGACCCGCGGCCGCGCGGTATAAGACATCCAAGTTCTCAACCGGTACCGTCTGGTCGTTGGCGCCCTGAATCAGCAGTAGCGGCAAATGCGTGTGCCGGAGTTGTTCGGCAATGTCGCCATCGGCCAAGCGATATCCCTCCGCCAGCCGGGAATACTGGTCGGCAATCGGCACGATTGGGTATGTTGGCAGGTGATATTTGTGGCGAATCCGGAAACGCGCCTCGGCCAACACCGATGCGTAACCCGAATCGGCAATCACGGCCTTGACGTTGTGCGGCAGGTCCTCGCCAGCCGTGGCCATTACCGTGGCCGCGCCCATGGAAATTCCCATCAATACGATCTCACAGTCATCCCCGTACTTCGCAATCACCTGATTAATCCAGCCGGTGTAGTCCAGCCGATCCGGCCAGCCATAACCAATCGTGTGGCCCTCGCTTTCGCCGTGCGCCCGGGCATCCGGCATCAGAACGTGATAGCCCCAGCCGTGAAAGACGCGGGCGTAGGGAATCATCTGCTCGCGAGCGTGTCCCAGCCCGTGCGCCAGAATGGCCACCTTCTTACTGGGGTGTTCGGCCTCAACCAGACTTGCCCGGAGAATCAGGCCATCCAGGCTGGTCTGCGTCCACTCTGCGGGGTCGTGCCGCAAGTACCACGCATTATCCTCGGCCGTGTTCTCCGCAATGGCGCGCCGCTTGGTCTTGACTCGATTGCGACTAAACGACTTCGTGGCCGCTTGATAGACGATTGCGGCGCCACCCAGTACACTCACGGCGCTCACTGCAGCCGCGGCGGTCGTGCCGGCTAAAATTTTCTGCCAAGTTTTCATAATCCGTCCCTCATTTCTCGTTAATTGCGGCGACGCCGTCCATGGCCGTCCACCGTCTCGGATCCATGCGCCATCGACGTGAAATCACCGCTAGTCTAGCGTTATTACCTCTACTCTAGCTAAAAATGAGAACGTTTTCCACTCTTTACCTCAAAACTTTTTGCGAACCGCTAACTTTTCAAAACTTCCGGACTTATTGAACGTTGCTCACCTATCATGCCGGATTCTCCTCGGAAATACCAGCCACTCGTCTTACAAATTTAGTTATACGCAAAAGGGCGCCAGATCAACGTTTTGTTGACCTAACGCTCTCTTATTTATTCACCAACTAAGAGGTAAAAATAGATTTAACACGTTGATTTCCGGAACAACAGTATCCCGTCCACTAAAATTAGTGAAATCAGGAGCCTACGACTGCCAGGGATTCAGCCTGCTATGGGGGCTGCTGGAGACACCCCTGACAATCTCCAGCAAGGTGGTGCTTACCGGCAGCATCGAAGTTTGTCGACAAATCAGTCGTTATCCGGGGTTAAGCCGCTGATTATTGGCCAGCGCTTTCGCAGCCGCGAGTGAAGCGGAATCTAGGCTCAGCCGGGGGATTTAGCGGCATTTTTTGCCGTTAAATCGGTGACTTTGAGACGGCGGGCTTCCGGCTCAAAGCAAGGACTGAGACCGCTCTATGGCTCGGTCCGGCGTTCCAACCTAGATTCCGCGAACGGCAAGGCAGCCAGCCTAGATCATCGAAATAGCTGCCGCCTCGGAATCATGCTGATGGTCGCTGTAGAACTGGAAAACGGCTCCCACCAAATTGGCATCGTTGTGGAATCGGCAAGGCCGGACGTCCGCGGTCAACGGTGCTCCGTGGCGGCCCATCAACAGCTGGACGCGCCGCTGAATTTCCGTGACGAAGCCGGGCCGTTCCGAGATGCCACCGCCAATCAGTAGTCGTTCAGGGTTCAATCCCACCAGCAAGTTGAAGGCCGCCCGACTTAGCCAGTTCAACATGTCTTCAATACACCGCTGGGCTAGACGGTCGCCGTTATCCGCGGCCTGATAAACGTTGCGCGCCGTAACGGGACCACTCTTGGCCAACTGTTGATAACGCCGCGCCATGTGAACGGGGCTCCCCAGTTCGCTGAGGGTCTCGCCACGCTCGTTCATGACCTGATAGCCGAATTCCCCGGTAAAATTCTGTCGACCGGAGACGAGCTGGCCATCCATGATGAGCGCGCCGCCGATGCCGGTGCCAATCACCAACAACGCGGCGTCGCTAACGTCTTGTGCGTTGCCCTGCCAAGCCTCGGCCAGTGCGGCACAGTTCGCGTCATTTTGAATGCTGACCGGTACCTTCAACGCAGACTCTAGCGTGGTAACTATTGGAAACCCGTTGAGGTAGTCCACGGCGCTGGTGCCGGAAATCTTCCCAGCGGCAGTGTCCACGCTACCGGGGAGGCTGACGGCCACCCCGACAAACGGTAGGTTCAGCGCCGCCTTAACTCGCACGATGGCCGTCAGCAGGTCTGACCAAGTCGCTGGCGTGGCGAAGCGGTCCTTCCGCGTTAGTTTTTGCTGCGACCAGACCCCGTATTTAACGGTGGTCCCGCCAATATCAATCACCAAGAGTGGTTCAGGCTTTACGGTCATCTTGTTCACCCACTGTCTGTTCGAGGTCGGCCCCGTTCGTGGCAATCACGTGCTGGTACCAGTAGAAGGAATCCTTCCGATAGCGCGCAAGGCTACCGCTACCATCATCGTTGCGGTCCACGTAAATGAAGCCGTATCGTTTCGACAACTGCCCGGTGCTGGCCGACACGATGTCGATGGCACTCCACGGCGTATAGCCCATGACGTCCACGCCATCCTCGACAATTGCTAGCTTCATCTGGGCAATGTGGTCGCGCAGATAATCTATCCGGTAACCATCGTGGACGTGGTGTTCCGGCGTTAATTCGTCAATGGCCCCAATCCCATTTTCAACCACAAAGAGTGGCAGGTGGTAGCGGTCATTCATCCAATTCAAAGCGTAGCGCAAGCCTTCGGGATCGACTTGCCAGCCCCAATCCGACTGTGGCACGAATTGGTTGGTGACCAGATCTTGGGATTCATTGTAGGAGAACTGGGCGTCTTCGTGGTCGCTGGCCTGGGTGGCAAAGGACATGTAGTAACTGAAGCCGAGGTAGTCGACCGTTCCCTTCTGCAGGTTGGCGAGGTCGGCCGGGGTGATATCGAGGTCAAAGTGCTTGGCCGTGAAGTAGTGGGTCAACCACGTTGGGTACTGCCCCTCCACCTGAACATCGGAGAACCAGAAGCGTGCCTGCATGGCCCGTTGCGCCTTGAAGACGTCGCGTGGCTTGTCAGTCGCCGGATAGACCGGTGAGAAGGCCACCATGGCCCCAATTTGGAAGTCGGGGTTGATGCTGTGTCCAATCTGAACGGCCAAAGAACTCGCCACGACCTCGTAGTGGGCCGCCTGATACATGATGGCTTCGGCGTCCTCACCCGGCTTAACCTGGAAGCCGGAGTTCGTGAATAACGTAAATTCACGGTCGTAATTCGTTTGATTATTAATTTCATTAAAGGTCAGCCAGTACTTCACCTTATCTTGGTAGCGAGTAAAGACGGCGCGGGCGAACCGGGTAAAGAAGGTAATCGTCTTGCGGCTCCGGAAGCCTCCGTATTCGGTGACCAAGTGGTACGGCATCTCAAAATGCGAGAGGGTCACGACCGGTTCAATCCCGTACTTATGGCATTCATCGAACAAGCGATCGTAAAACGCCAGCCCCTCTTCGTTGGGTTCCAGCTCATCGCCCTGCGGAAAAATTCGTGACCAGGCAATCGAGGTCCGGAAGCTCTTGAAGCCCATTTCGGCAAATAACTTCACGTCCTCCGGATAACGGTGATAAAAGTCCACCGCCTCATGGTTGGGATAGAATTCACCGGGTTGCACGCCGGGCGTAATTTTCCGTTCGTCGTGGGTGCCGGCCGCCGTCATCACGTCGGCAACGCTGAGGCCCTTGCCACCAACGTTATAGGCCCCTTCGACTTGGTGGGCAGCGACGGCGCCACCCCATAAAAATCCTTTAGGAAAACTCTGATTCGTCAACTTTATTTCCTCCTCAAATTTCGATTAAAATTCGCGATTAAAGCAAAGCACGGGCCGTCCAGCCCAAAATAGCCGTACGTCCCGTACTTTCGTGAAGTCTAATGATGAAAAATTAAGCGTGTGTTCGGCATGTCCAATACCTGATGAATCGCCAGCGAGGCGCCACCCAATAAGGTCGCGTACTTGGCGTCCTTGGACATGACCAGCGGTGGTACGAGTGGCATGAAGCTCAGTTTCATCTGGATATTCTTCAAGATCTCCGGCAACTGTTCGATCATCGGCGAATTGAAGAAGACCATCTGCGGGTCATACGCGGCGATTAGATCGCTGGTCACCATGGCCAGGTAGTAACAGAAGTCCTCCAGCAAACCGACAATGACCGCATCATCCTGAGCCATGGCCGTTACCAGTTCGGCCAACGTGTACTGCTTGACGCCCTTTAGCTTGGCCGCCTTCCGCAGCACCGCCGTCTCGGACCATTCGCTATCAAAGCTGGCGAGGTTCGCTAAGCGATGGCGCGGCTGGCCCGGATTCTGGATGGCAATCTGACCAATCTCGCCGGCACGGCCGTAGTTGCCGCGGTAGAGTTGCTTGTTCACCAGGATGCCGGCACCGATGCCCTCATGAATGCTGACGGACACGATGCTCTGAAGTTCCTGCTTACTAAAGTCCTGCTCGAATACGGCGGACAGATTGGCCTCGTTTTCCAGAATCACCGGCACGTGGTAGTGCTGCTTGAAATAGCCCACGAGATCGAAGTCGCCGAAATCAACGAACGGCGAGGTCACAATTTCACTCTGGTAGACGCTGCCGAAGATGGCAATCGACATGGCTTGCAGGCCGTTATCCACCTCGAAGGTTGGTAACTGTGCAATCATCTCGTCCATCTTGGCCACGATCTCCGTCACGGTTGGTTGATTCAACGGGCTTTCGCTGTGTTCCAGGGCGCGTCCGTCCAGTTGTGTCACCAGCATCCGGAGAATATCGCCGGAAATACTGAAATTAATGACGTACCCGTACGTGGCGTTAAAGGCCACAAGTTCCGCGCGGCGCCCACTGCCGGTTTTGGCCGCAGCCTCACCCTGACTGGACACCAACTTGCGGTCGATGAAGCTCCCGACAATGTCGGAGACCGTCACCTTATTCAAGCCAAGCAATTTAGAAATCTCGTTTCGCGAAATGGGCCCGTGGTTCACAATGGCCTGAAGCACCGAGCGTTCATTGTGGTCGCGCATCACATCCTTATTGATAATCATGCCGTTCACTCACTTTAATTTTTAGTCATCATCTTCTGCATTTTCACGGGCATGCTTTTCAGCTAAGTCACTTTGCATCTTGCCTTCAATGCCGTCTACGTGGTAGAACAACAGGGCAATTCCGGAAAGGGCGAAGCCTAACAGTGGCACCCAAATGTAGTTTAATTCAATCCCATGAAGGGCGCCGGCAGTCTGAGTCTGGTTGGCAACGTAACCAGTGGCAGATAAAATCCAACCCGTGATCACACCACCAATACCCATACCTAACTTGGCACTGAAACTGGAGAATGAGGTGACAATCCCTTCGGCACGAACCCCGTTCTTCCATTCACCATAGTCAACGGCATCGGCCAACATAACGGCGATTAAACCAGAAACGTAACCAGTTCCTAAGTACCCAACAATCGTGGCAATAATAATCATCGTGACACTCAAGTTATTAGCACCCAAGCTCAACAGTAATTGACCAACCACGGCCAGGATCATCCCGGCTAACATGGTGTTACGCTTACCGATTAACTTAGAGGTCCATGGCGTTAAGACCACGGCAACCAGCGCAACGATTTGTAAACTCAAAACAAATGAAGCTAACGTGGCATCGTGCATGTTGTACTTGAAGAAGTAAACCGTCACTTGTGAACGCGTCTGCATCCCCATCCAGTAGATGAAATTGATGAAGATGATGATGGCCCATGGCCAGTTACGCTTCAAGGCACGCAGAGAATCTTTGATTGGAATGGACTTCCGGGAACTCTTGGTCTGAACCCGTTCAGTCGTGTACTTGAACACGAAACCAAAGATAATAACCACGATAATCCCAACGATCAAGGCCCAGATGAACCAGCCACGAGCACTCGTCGTTGAGCCATGACCGAAGAAGGCAACCATCGTTAAGGTAATCCCAGTAATGATAGTGGCACCGGCAGTTCCCATGAATTGCCGAATCGTAGACAACGTAACCCGCTCTTGAGGATTGCTAGTTAATGATGGCAAGATAGAAGTAATCGGAATATTGACGGCCGAGTAAAGGACATCAACCCCAATGTAGGTTATGTACGCCCAAACTAATTTCCACGTTAAGCTCATGCTTGGCGTGGTGAAGACCAGGACACAGAAGACCGCGAATGGAATAGAGAACCATAACCAGTATGGCCGACTCTTCCCCCACTTCGTATGGGTGTGGTCAATCATGATTCCCCAGAATGGCCCATCAAAGGCATCCACGATCCGGGCAACCAGGAACAGCGTCCCAACAGCTGCGGCACTGAGGCCAAAAGTATCAGTGTAGAAAATCATTAAGTACGTTCCCACCATTTGGAAGGACAGGTTGCAGGCGAAATCACTAAAACTATAAGCGATTCGTTCGTTCCACGGCACCATGTTCTTCGTCGTAATGGCGGCTTTAGGAGCATTTTCACTCATAAGTACCCACCTCTATAAGTTATGAATCGAATGATGAAGATTGAAAGTATTGCGAAAACGTCGACGTTCAAAGAAATTCAATTTTCAATGCATAGCATACTGTAACCGCTTTCAGTTGTCAATATAATTTTCATGTCGCTTAACCGTTTACGCCCGGGTGGTCTGGGTGTCAGGCCCAATCTGATAAGATTTCAGCCAGATTTGAAAAATTTGAGAATTTTGTTATTACCTATTGTAAAATCCGTTTTAACTAAGTTAGCTACCGATAACTCGCTCGAATGGCCGTTGGGTCTCCCCCATTCAGGAGCGGCTAGTCCGTGGATCCGGAAAATTTATTTTCAGTGATCGTTAACCGTATAACGCCCCGGTGGCGCGGCGACTGGCCAGTTACCCGCTTAAAACGAGCCCAAATGTAAGCGTTGACATTTTGGATTCAGCAACGTACACTGGGTTTGTCGATTAAGAAATTCAATTTCCTAAAAAATTCAAGAGGTGTTTATCCATGAAGTTTACGAATGGCTACTGGCTAGACCGACCACAATACCAAATTGAATCACCACGTGAAGTCTTCGACTATAAGAAGACGGACAAGCAATTAACGTTGTACGCACCCTTCAAGTTCATCAACGAACGGGGCGACGAACTTAACTTAGGGATGAGTACGATTAAGTTGACCTCCCCGATTGAAGGCGTGATTGGCGTTAAGCTGACCCACTTCGATCAAGATACCAAGGGGCCTTCTTATGAAATTAACGACCAAAACCCTGACGTCGACATTACCACGGGCGATAAGGAATTAACCTTCAAGTCCGGTGAGTTGACGGCTCGGATTCCATTCAAGACCGCTTTCCAACTCGACTTCTTGCATGACGATCATCTGTTAACGCAATCCTTGGACAAGGCCCAAGGGGTTATTCACGACAAGTCCACCAACATCGACTACATGCGTGAACAACTCTCCGTTGGCGTGGAAGATAAGGTTTATGGTTTAGGTGAACGCTTCGGTAACTTTGTGAAGAACGGCCAAGAAGTCCGCATCGATAACCAAGATGGTGGGACGGCTTCCGAACAATCTTACAAGAACATTCCATTCTACTTAACGGATGCTGGCTACGGGGTCTTCGTTGACGAACCACAACCCGTTGACTTTGAAATCACTTCAGAAAACGTTGACCGGGTTCAATTCAGTACCGAAGGCCAATCCTTACAGTACTACGTGATCTACGGACCAACACCACAAGAAATCTTACACCGTTACACCGAATTAACCGGTCAGATGCAATTACCACCAGCATGGTCATTCGGTCTCTGGTTGACGACGTCCTTCACCACTGATTACAGTGAAGAAACCGTCTTGAAGTTTATCGATGGGATGAAGGAACACAACATTCCATTGGATGTCTTCCACTTTGACTGCTTCTGGCAAAAGGGCTTCGAATGGTCCAACATGGAATGGGACCGCGATGAATTCCCAGATCCAGAAGGCTTAATCAAGAAGATTCACGACCGGGGCATCAAGGTTTGTGTCTGGTTGAATCCTTACATCGCCCAAAAGGGGAAGATGTTTGAAGAAGGTAAGAAGAACGGCTACTTCGTTAAACGCGAAGATGGCAACATCTGGCAATGGGACCTCTGGCAAGCCGGCAACGCCTTTGTTGACTTCACCAACCCTGAAGCAACGAAATGGTACAAGAGCAAGTTAAAGGCCTTACTTGACATGGGCGTTGACTGCTTCAAGACCGACTTCGGTGAACGGATTCCAGTTGACGATGCCGTCTTCTTCGATGGCTCCGATCCTAAGCGCGAACACAACTACTACACCCTGCAATACAACAAGGCCGTCTTCGAGACGATCCAAGAAGTTAAGGGTGAAGATGAAGCGGTTGTCTTTGCTCGTTCCGCAACGGTTGGTTCCCAGAAGTACCCATTACACTGGGGTGGCGATGCCTTATCTAACTTCAAGAACATGTCCGATACCTTACATGGTGGGCTGTCCTTCTTGAGTTCTGGCTTTGCCTTCTGGAGCCACGATATTGGTGGGTTCGAAGATGGTCCAGATACCCCTACGCCAGACCTGTACAAGCGTTGGACGCAATTCGGGCTGTTATCTTCCCACAGTCGTTACCACGGTAGCAATGTTTACCGGGTTCCATGGAACTTCGACGATGAAGCCGTTGATAACACGCGGAAGTTCGTCAACTTGAAGTTGTCCCTGATGCCTTACCTGTACACGCAGGCTGCTCACGACACGGCTTACGGGAACCCCGTTATGCGGCCAATGTGGTTCGAATTCCAAGACGACCTGACTACCCACACGTTGGATAACCAATACATGTTTGGGAGTCAATTATTGGTTGCCCCAGTCTTCAACCATGAAGGTCATGTCAACCTCTACCTGCCAGCCGGCAAGTGGACCAGCATCATCGACGATAACGAATTCTACGATATCAAAGATGGTAAGTGGCTCAGCTTGAACTACGATGAATTAAGCCTGCCAGTCCTGGCTCGCGACAACACCATTCTCTTGCGGAATCCAAAGGCCGTTCACGCCGACTACGATTTCACCAAGGACTTGGACATTCACCTCTTCGATATGCATGAAGGCACGACCAGCACGACCGTCGTTGATCAAAAGGGTCACGACGCCGGCAAGGTCACGGTTGAACGCCATGGAAATGAACTCAAGGTTAGTGCTACCGGCTTGACTGGTTCGAACACCATCTTAGTTCACGAAAATGGTAAAGTTACGAAGGTTGCCCTTTCTGGCGACAACGCCACGATCAACCTGTAATGCTGAACGTTAATTAAATAAGTTTGAGAATCCTCACGCCACCAGCGAACCGCGAGTCGTTGGTCTTGTGAGGATTTTTTTGCGTAAATCTTGGAATGCTCCATCGCTACCCACGATGATGATTCTTCTGCTGGTCAACCGGCGGGAAGTCCGATTCAGCAGCCAAATCTGGCGTGCTGATCCCGTCTTCTAAGTGCTGCCCCATAACCAGTTGAATCAAGTCTGCTTGCGTTAGCGGCGTCCCTAGGGCCTCTTGAAGCTCTATGACCAAATTAGGATTAACCCGTCCACTCTCAATTTTCACACGCTTCACCTCACCTAGCTATCATGCCGGATTTTCTCTGACAATACCAGTCAAACGCCTTACAAATATATTTATAACTGAAAGCGCGTCAGATCAACGTTCTCGTGACCTGACGCGCTATAGTTTTATCGTTAAAATGGCGCTATTTTCATGGCTGAATAAGCTGATGAACACGGGCTTGCAGTTCCGGTACAACATCCGTCATGAACCACGGATGCTGATTCATCCAGCCGTAATTCAGCGGTGAAGGGTGAACCAGCGGAAAGTACGCCGGCAGATAATCGCGGTAGTGGGCAACCGTTGCTGTCAATGTCTTTTCTCGTTGTGGCAAGTAGTATTTTTGCGCATACTGCCCGATGAGTAGTGTCAACTTAATCTGTGGCATTAATTCCAGCAGCGGCTGGTGCCACTTATCTGCAAAACCCTTGCGTGGGGGGAGATCCCCGCCATGCTCATGCTTACCGGGATAGTAAAAGTCCAGCGGCAACACGGCTAGCTTGCCGGAGTGGTAGAACTGGTCCTTAGTCACGCCCATCCAGTCGCGGAGTCGGTTTCCGCTGGCGTCGTCCCAGAAGGTCATCGACGCTTGCGCCTGCCGACTTGGGGCCTGGCTGACCAATAAGATCTCGGCCTGAGGCTCTACGTGATACAACGGCAACATCCCCTGTTGCGTGAAATCGTGGTTCATGGGGTCCGCTTGAATGGCTTGGAAAATTTCATCTGCTTTAATCCTTATTCACTTCTTACCGATTTAATTTTTCTCGTGGTTCGATATTTTTCTGCTGAAGATAAACAATGTACTTATCAAAATCAGGAAAAAGGTTCTTTTCTAAGTAAAAATACTCTTGCAATTTCTGACTAGTATCTCGACTCAATAGAAAACTCAATCGTGTTTTCATTAAGTCCGGACTCTTCTCTCGAAGTTCATCAATATCCTTAATATTACCTTCCAATTGCTTAGCGAGCAACGGACTCGACAATTTTCTGGGCGTCTGTCCTTGTTCTTCAGAATGTGACGCCTCTTCCGGACGTAGTAACCCAAGAAGTTGCCGAAACTCCCCTTGTTGGTCTTTCAACCGATCATCTACATCACTTACGTCAAAAGCAACACGAACCTTCAAACGCGGGATTAAGTGGATCTGGGTTTCCTTGATATCATTTAAATAGTCATAGTCGAAGAAAGCCCCTTTTTGGGCCTTAATTCGTTTATTACGGTCATTTTTGACAACAGCCACGAACACATTCTCCTCGGCATGCCGCTCTTCGTCAATGGCATATAGGTCAAATGAATTAACATGCCAATGGTCGGCCGCCGCATAACCCAGAACCATGAATTGTAGCGCGATAAATGGATTTTTCGTGATATCCAACAAACTCGTTCGCATCCCATAATGCTGTAGCATGGCAAGCTGCTCTGCCCGCGCCTCGGCTCGCTCCCGACTATACGGAATATAACTTAAAATATCCGGATACTCCTTGGCAATGTCTCCATAAATCCGATCATAGGTCGTGATAAAACTCTTCTTGGTATTATTTCTAAATAGACTCGGAACCAATGGCCAATCGTCAAACTGGCCCCGAAAATAATTAAAATAGCCCTGACTTCTATCTTTAACCAACTGCTGAATCAGTTCCTTATACAAATAAAAGATATTCCAATCTTGAATATCTCCGTTCTTTAACATTTGATTGATTTTAGCAACAACCATTTTCACTTGTGAAAACAGACCATTTGACGTGGCACTCTTAAACTCTAATCTTTCAATATGATAGTGACTAAAATCACCATACTGTGCCAAGTTAAATGGATCCTGTTGTGCCCCATCACCCTGTTCTAATCGCGGCCTTACCCATATTTTAATTTCAGCTTCTGAAAACAGTTTGACCGACAACAACCGTTTTTGAACCTCATTATAGATTTCTTCAGTCATTTTTCTTCACAAATAATCTAACGTTTTGGAAGCGATAAGTCATTGATTTTTCAGATACTGCTAACTCACCAGCGATATCTTTCGTGATATCGGCAACTTGCTGCGGCGTTAGTCCCGTATCATCTAAACCTGCCTGATTAATATCTCGCTTAACGAGATTTAATAATAAGGTTCTCGGCATTAAGAGCGTAGCCGCAAAGTTATTTGCGGCCATTTCATTGCTCTTCTCTAGGACACTTTGATAAGCACCGAGATCGCTCGAACGAAATGAAATCCCATGATGGCCTAAAACATCATGTCCAATTTCATGAGCAATTGTAAACCGAATGCGCGTTTCCGGATGATTTTGATTAACCTTGATTGTACTTGTCGCCTCATCAAAGTTGCCAGAAAAATGATTGTCGCGTTTCTCATAGTTAATCTTAAGTCCCAGCAACTTCGTAATCCGTTCCAAGTCGATATACGGAGTGGCTGGAAGGAGTTGTAAATCGCCGAACTGATTGGCAAAGCTACCAAATTGATCGATAAAGCTTGATGAATAAATCTCTTTAAACTTCGTCATATTCCAGTCTCCCCTTTCTCATGAGCTCAAATATAGCATAGCTAGATGAAAACACCTAAATAAAATACCCTACACTAAAACAACAGCAACCTAATCGCCGGCTGAACTGCTGTTGCGCTAATTCTTTAAGGCAGTGGCCGCACCAAATACACCTCGCGACAAAAGCCCTTCATCCCGTTAAAGACGCGTTGGGCCCGGGATTGCTTGCTACACAGGCCAAAGACGGTCGGCCCAGTCCCGCTCATCTGTGCGGCGTCGGCGCCGAACTTCATCAATTGTTGCTTTAACTGCGTAATCTCCGGGTAACGGTGCGCCGTCAAGGGTTCCAATACGTTGCCCATCACCGCACACATCTCCTCGATATCCTGATTGCGCACAGCCCGTAACAAGCCGTCAATGTCGGGATGGTCAAGGTCGTCGTACCGAATCTGCTGAAGAATGCTGGGCGTGGACACGCTGACTTTGGGTTTCGCCAGTACCACCCAGGCCGCCGGTAACTTCGATAATGGCGTGATTCGCTCGCCGCGACCGCGCACGTGCGCCGTCCGGCCATACACGCAGTAAGGCACGTCCGAATCAATCTGAAGGCCTAACTCCGCCAACTCCTGCCAGCTCAGGCCGAGTTGCCACAATTGATTCAATCCGCGTAATACCGCGGCCGCATCGGACGAACCTCCGCCGAGCCCAGCGGCGACCGGAATGTTTTTCTTAATCCGAATGTTCACGCCCTCACCCACGTTAAAGGTCGTCTGAAGTAAGTGGGCCGCCTGATAGGCCAGATTGCGCTGATCGTTCGGCAAAAAGCCGCTGTCCGAGGCGACCCGAATGCGTTTATGCTTGGTTAACGTTTGAATTTCGACATAGTCCGCCAAGTCCACGGACGTCATGACCATGTTCCACTCTTCCGCGCCATCCTGGTGATGGTACGGCGTGTCGAGCCCGAGGTTTATCTTGGCAGGCGCCTTTTCAATCAGTTGCATGAGCTCACCTTAATTCCAGATAGGCCACCGCCTACCGTTCTCGTGAATCTGATTAAGCCTATTATACTATGGTTACGGTCAAAATAAAAAGGGTTCTCCAAACACGCGCTAAAACTGACTTTAGCCGTGCAGGACACCCTTGCACAATTTAAGTTTATCAAAAAATCTGCTGTCCTCGTCCCACGTAAGACGCGATAGTTCAATCTGATTTCTAAATAATTGGCCAATGAAGCGACGTCATCTATTTTCAGCCTTTAGTTAAAAATTGACATATTTTCCATCATTTCTTTCAGCTTTAAGGCACTCCAGGGCAGGTATTCAGCAATGGTCAAACCAACAATATCATTATCAGCGCCCAGTTTTTTCAAAACGTGACTTGCTTTATCGGGATCTAATTTACCACCAGACACGTCGTAATCCGTAACACCTGGTTTATCGAAGTATTGATCAAAGAACAGATTTCGATCTAACACATCAATATCGAAGTGAACTAAAATTTTTGAGAAATGATGCTGATTAATCCAAGCCTGAATCTTTTCAATATCGACTTGCTGGTTATCTTCCAATTGATAATCTAATCCTAATTCTGGAAGTCGCTTCTTCTCATCGGCTGTAGGCTCCTGCAGGCCGACATATAAAATCGATTCATTAGAGAAAGGATGTTTCACCAGCTTGGCTAGTTCCGGATCCCCCTTCCCCATCAAATTAGCCAAGACCATCGCATGTTCATTTGAAAATATTTGTGGATTGGAAATATCCGGATGGGCATCGATCCAAACGATGCCCACATCTTCCCCATACTTATCATGTAGATAGGCGAACGGAGCCTGTGAAACCATGCAGTTACCACCCAGAGTGATAATCTTATCGGGTAATTCAACGTCAAGTATCTTTTGTGCCGCGTGAACATTGGCTATAACTTCTGACTGGGCCGTGACCCCATTTTCCAGTTTCAACTTCGGCTGCTTATTTTGAGGTGGGGTAATCGGAACTTTGATTAATTTTTGTTGCGAGTTTTGTGGTGCCAGCCAATTAAGCAGCTGTGCACCAAAGTAATAAACGGGATTATCACCTGACTGCCAATCCGGATACATTAATCTAATTGTATTTGTCATCATGCTGACCTCCTAATTGCTTTATTGAGATCATCATAAAGTCTATACTAACCATAGAGTCAAGGAGGTCATGATGAGAAATTTTTCTATCGGTAAAATGGCAAAAATCTGTAATGTTTCTATTCAAGCGTTAAGATATTACGACAAGATTGACTTAATCAAACCAGCCATTCGTAACCCCGAAACTAATTATCGCTATTACGTTATTCAACAGGTCTTTCAAATTAATATTGTTAAGTATCTCCAATACGCCAAATTGTCTATTGAAGACATCCGCCAAGTGTTGAACTTAAAGGGTGATGCCTTGGCCAATGCTTTAACACAACAATCACGACATATTGACGACCAGATCCGGCGCCTTCAAAATAGTCAACAATTAATCAGCGGTCAAATCCAACAACTGAATGACCTTCAACAGATCACCAAACATCCCTTGAGCGTTGTTTATCAACGCCACATCAGGGAACGAACCATTCTTCAACTCCCAACCCAACCGGTCATCACCCCCCTAGACTATCCAGATAAGGAAACTAGCCAACTGGATAGACTGTTAATCGAGAATGGCACCATTGGAAATTTACAATATGGCTTCAGCTTTCCTTTAAGACCTTACCAATCAGTAACCGATATTCACTATCAAGCGATGCTCACCCAAGTCTTCACACCTCAACCACCGGAACTGAAGGCCTACTTGGGGAAAATCCCTGAAGGAAATTATTTGTGTATCTTCTTTTATTGGAACCGTCAGCAATACTTTAACCACTATCAAAAGCTCCAACGAGCCTTTCGTCACCGATCTCCAGCGTCTTCAGGGGTGGTCTACGAGATTTCATCGGTCAACGATTACGGTTATCACGATGAACATAATTTTATCACCGAACTTAGCGTTAAATTGCCTGAGAACTAACCGTTTAAGGGCTCTGCAGTCTGGGAATTTATCCCAGGCTGATTTTTTGCTCTAAATCTGGCCCCCACTCTACCGAGGCCAGTTGGTCACCCGGGCTAAATGCCAACCTTCTTGACAGAGTTTAGGGCAAAATAAAAAGGCCTAATTGGCCCAATTATTTATTCGTCGAAGTCAACTTCGATGTTTTTCGTTAAAATGTCGGTATAGCTGTATGAAACCCGTTCAAACGAATTCTCGTCCTGGTCTAAATCTACCACGAAAACAGCTGGATAGGTTTCCCGAAGAATTCCATGCCGCTCTGTCGTCTTCTTACGCCCGGCCTGTGCGATCACCATTAACTTTTCGCCAATCCGATCGTCCAGTTTGTTCTTAATGTTCGCTAAACTTGTTGGCATGCACTTCACCTCTGTGAAACATGATACCATGGTTTCACAAAAAACGCAAATTATACCACAACGGCCCTCAATCCGCAAGAATCCGCAATTGAAAAGGGTTACATAAGCCCTTCATTGTGAAAAGCGTTGGTTAATTCGATAAAATTTATCAGGGTTAAGCGCTCTGGGCGTAGCTGCCGCGAGATTTCAACGCGATCTAAGACCGTTTCAATCCGTTCACGGACTTCTGGCTGCTTCCCAAACATCCCCTGAAGATTGTTCCACAACGTTTTCCGTCGGTGGGCAAAGCAACCCTTAACAAACTTAAAGAGGGCTTGCTCTTCGTACGGTTTAATTGGCAAAGGTTCTCGCGGCGTCAACCGGATGATGGCCGAGTCAACATTGGGTTGCGGGATAAAGGCCGTGCGTGGCACCTCAAAGGCCACCTCCACGTGGGCGCGGTACTGCATGACCACGGACAACGACCCGTAGGCCTTGGACCCCGGCTGGGCGACCAAGCGATCGGCCACTTCGTTTTGCATCATGACGACAATCTTATCGAACGTCACCCCACTCTGGAGGACGCCCATCAAAATCGGCGTGGTGATGTAATACGGCAGATTAGCCACGATTTTCACGGGATGGCCTGCCTCAAACTCATCCTTAATCACGGCCGGCAGGTTAGCCTTCAAGATATCCTGGTTAATGACCTTGACGTTATCGTAGTCCATCAGCGTTTCTTCCAGTACCGGCAGGAGATTTTCATCGATTTCAAAGGCCACGACCTTGTGGGCCCGCTTGGCAATCTGTTCGGTCAAGGCCCCAATCCCGGGACCAATCTCGATGACGTTATCGTTCGCCGTTACATCGGCGGCGGCCACGATATTGCGGAGAATATTCAGGTCCGACAGGAAATTCTGCCCCAGGCTCTTCTTCGCCACCAGCTTATAGCGCGTCAGGATGGCTTTCGTTCTTGCCGGTGACCCAATTTCAGGTACGTTATTCTTCATGAGAATCCTCCTTTTGACGAATCTGCTTGACGGCTGCCGCAAAATCTGCAGGTTGAATGCTAAACATCCGCAGCCGCTTCTCCAATTGCTTACCATTCACGTAACCAATCTGGAGAAGCTCACCGAGTTGTTCGCGCCGGGCCTTGGCTCCCGCGCCACCGATTAAGCCCGCCGCCATGAGGTCCTCGTGGGTAATCAGCGTGGGCGCCGCCGTGGTTTCCGTGTACACGTGGCTCAGCGCGGCTCGAATCGCTTCCGGACTGGCGTGTTCCACCCCCAGCGAGCCGCCCGCCTTATCCGGCCGCCCTTCCGCCTTGGGCAGGAAGGCGTGCTTGGCATTCGGCACGGCCTCGGCCACAATCTTGCGAATCTTCTCGCCGGAAAAATCCGGGTCGGTGAAAATAATCACGCCGCGTTGATCGGCTAATTTTTCAATTAAGGCTAGGGTATCCTCATCAATCGCGGACCCCCGGGTTTCAATGGTGTCGGCGTTGACCGCCCGGTTGATGGATTTCGTATCGTCTTTGCCCTCCACCACGAGGACTTCTTTAATCTTCTTCATGGATGTGATAAAACTCCTCTGCGTTGTGGTAAGTCGCCGCCGCAATCTCTTCCGGCGTGGTGTCGCGTTCCTTAGCAATGGCTTCGACCGTATAGCGGGTGAAGCCGGGTTCATTCTGTTCGCCACGGTGCGGTTCCGGCGTCAGATAAGGCGCATCGGTCTCGACCATCATGACGTCTAGTGGCGTGGCCCGAACCGCGTCGTGAACCTCGTGGGCATTCTTGAAGCTAGCCACGCCGGAGTAGGAAATGTGCATGCCGAGGTCCAGAAATTTCTTAAGCCATTCGGGATCGCCATTAAAGCTATGCATGACGCCACCGATTTCCTCGATGCCGCCTGCCTTTAGAATCCGGTAGGTATCTTCGAAGGCGTCCCGGTTATGGATAGCCACTGGCTTGCCCACTTCCTTAGCAATCGCGACTTGGCGGGCAAACACCTTACGCTGAACATCCTGAGGGGAACTGTCCCAGTGATAGTCTAAGCCAATCTCGCCCAACGCTACGACTCGGTCATCGGCCAATTGTTCTTCCAAAACCTTTTCGGCCGCCGCATCGTAATTCTTGGAATCTTCCGGGTGCCAGCCAACCGCCGCATAAAGTTGGGGATACTGGTGGGCCAGCTTGATGGCGTCGGCGTTCAACTGCGTGTTGGAGCCGATATTCACCATCTTAACCACGCCCAGATCCGCGGCCTGCTTGAGGTAGCGCGGAACTTCTTTAATAAATTCTTCGCTATTTAAATGGGTATGTGAATCAAAGATTTTCATCAAGATCCTCCTATATCTCTGTTAAACCTTAAAACTGGTGGGGAAAACGTCGGCCATTTTACCGATGCTGGCCGGCCAATAGCCGGAATTATCCACAGTTGTCGGATAACTTGACCTCAGTCGCTCAAAAGTTATCCACCTGTGAACAACTTTTTCGTTTGCCGTTATTCACAGCCCATCCGCGGGTTATCCCCAAATCAGCCGTTACTTATCAACAAATCCACTGTCTACCGCCATTATCGCAGACCTGATGAACAATTTCACCCACAATTCGGTAAATTATCAACTGACTTATGCACTTAGACACCGCCGATGGGCCAGCTCGCCGTTAATTACCGGTGGATAAGTGTTTAAGTGGATAACTCTGGTGATTGCCAGGCTCTTTCCAGTTTTTTTCACAACATCGCCTGTTCCGCCGCCAGTCGGTGACGTTACCTGCCGGAGGTCGCCAGGAGTGGAGCCAGCTGTGTCGATGCCGTTAGCTGGCGTTTTGGGCCAAGTTACGGCATGGGGCGGGGAGACGCGCGAACCTTGCGTGGCTTCCAAGCGAACCGGAAGCCCGCCCTTTGGCTGGAGGTGGCCCCCACAGTAGGCGGAACTTCTGGCAGGCGTAGGCCATGGCAACGACACCAAATTTGGCGAACGGTAAGGTGGAAACGATGAAGGTGGCCAACGTCAGGAGTTAAGAAAACGTGGGTTGGCGTCTCATCGACCCGCCGCCCACGTTTCCGTTAACGCTTATTCAACTGAAGACCCGTTGACCAGTTCACTCGGAACCGTGATTAATTGGACCTTGCCATCGTGTTCTGCGGACAGCAACATCCCTTGGCTGACCTGCCCCCGCATCTTCCGTGGCTTCAGGTTCGCCACAATCACGACCTTCTTCCCCACGAGAGACTGTGGTTCTGGGTACCATTGGGCAATCCCAGAGAGGATTTGCCGATTGCCTTGGTCGCCGGCGTCCAGCTGGAACTTCAGGAGCTTGTCGGCCCCTTCCACGTGGTCCACGGCCTTGACTTCGGCAACCCGCAGTTCAATCTTCTCAAATTTATCAAAACGAATCTC
Source organism: Levilactobacillus sp. HBUAS70063 (assembly GCF_038374745.1). Lineage (NCBI taxonomy): Bacteria > Bacillati > Bacillota > Bacilli > Lactobacillales > Lactobacillaceae > Levilactobacillus > Levilactobacillus sp. HBUAS70063. The sequence goes on from NZ_JBANSM010000007.1 coordinate 99,751, forward strand.
TGGCTTGTTCAACGTCAGTTCAGCGGCCTCGCTCTGGGCAGCGGCCTGTTGTGCTTCGGCTTTTGCGGCCATCGCAGCCCGGCCCTTGGTCTTTTCAGACTTGGTCATCTGACCTTGAATGAAGTCGACTTCTTCCTTCACATCGATCCGAGGGAAGATCGGCGTGCCCTTAGCCACGACCTGCTTGCCGGCTGGTAAATCGGCCAACTTCAGGTCAACCATGTCCAAGGTTGCCGGATCTAAGCCCAATTGCGCAAAAATTTCCTTCGGCGCATGCGTCATGATCGGGCTGATCAGGGTCGCAATCACCCGCAAACTAGCGGCCAGATGCGCCATCACAGCGGCCAATTCGGTCGCCTTGCTGTCGTCTTTGGCCAATTGCCAAGGTTCCGTTTCATCGATGTACTTGTTGGTCCGGGAGACTAACTTCCAGATTTCCGCCAAGGCATCGGCGAAGTGCATTTGATCCATCAATCCCCGGTAGTTAGTGATGACTTTTTCCGCCGTGGCTTCCAGGTCGGCGTCAAAGGCCGTCACGCCCGCCTTGAATTCAGGCAGTTTGCCGTCTTCGTACTTGTTAATCATGGCAACGGTTCGGTTCAACAGGTTCCCCAGGTCGTTGGCCAGGTCGTAGTTCAACCGATCCACGAAGTCCTCGGGGGTAAACGTCCCGTCATTACCGTAAGGCATCGCCCGCATCAGATAGTAACGCAAGGCATCGAGGCCGTAACGGTCCACCAAGGTTTCGGGGTAAATGACGTTCCCCTTAGACTTGGACATCTTGCCGTCCTTCATCAACAACCAGCCGTGCGCAAACAATTCGTCTGGGGCTTCAATCCCTAAGGCGTGGAGCACGATTGGCCAGTAAATGGAGTGGAAACGGACAATTTCCTTCCCCACCATCTGCACGTTAGCGGGCCAGAACTTGTTAAATAGGCTTTCATCGTCACTGGTATAACCCAGAGCGGTGATATAGTTCAATAGGGCATCGATCCACACGTAAACCACGTGCTTCGGGTTGCTCTTGACCGGCACACCCCAAGTAAAGGTCGTCCGGGAAACGGCTAAGTCTTCCAAGCCCGGCTTGATGAAGTTGTTAATCATTTCGGTCATCCGAGATTCCGGTTGGATGAAGTGTGGGTGGCTGTGGTAGAAGTCCAGTAGCCAGTCGGCGTACTTACTCATCTTAAAGAAGTAAGACTGTTCCTTGACCAGCGAGACCTCGTGACCGGAAGGCGCCTTACCGCCGATGACCTTACCGTTGTCATCATGGTAGACCTCGGCCAGTTGCGTTTCGGTGAAGTATTCCTCATCGTCTTCGGAGTACCAACCTTCGTATTCGCCCAGGTAAATGTCGCCCTGCTTCAAGAGCCGTTCGAAGACCTCCTGAACGGCCGCCACGTGTTCCTTGTCGGTCGTCCGGATGAATTTATCGTTGGAAATTTCCAACGTCTTCCAGAGCTTCTTGATGCCGTCAGCCATGCCGTCCACGTATTCCTGTGGGGATTGGCCCTGTGCCTTGGCCTTATCCTCAATCTTGAGGCCGTGTTCGTCGGTCCCAGTTAGGAAAAAGACATCGTAACCGTTGCTACGCTTGTAACGGGCCACCACGTCACACGCAATCGTGGTGTAAGAATTACCGATATGTAACCGCCCGGATGGGTAGTAGATCGGCGTGGTAATGTAAAAACTTGGTTTGTCTGCCATAAAGTAAAAGCCTTCCCTCGCTCTAAATTGTTCCATTATTTTTAGGTTAATTTTCAGTTTAAATTCTAATCCAGTATAGCATAAACCCCGGTTGAGCCATAGCGGTTCCCGGGGATTTTAACGCGATTTGAAAGAAGCCAGCATTTTCATCAGAAGAGGTCCAACTGCTGAGGCGCCAGATTATCCCAGTGAAGTCCCAGGATTTCCTGGAGCCGTAACGCGTTAGGCGCCGCGTCCTTGCCGGAGTTGTTGTTGAAGATGACGCAGACGTCTTGGGCCTGAGCGGCGAGGCGCCGTACCAGGTCCGCAATCTTCTGGAGCTCGTCTTCGCTGTATTTATACAGCGTTCGGGTCTTTCGCCAGTTGGCCCCCTGATTGAACCAGCCCTCGGTATTGCGGCCGTGCAACCGCACCACCGCCAATTCCGGCGTGGTGACGGTCTCGATCAAAGGAATCCCGTTATTCAAGTTGTGGGGTTCGTCGGTGGTCACGTTGGTCAGCTTTAACGACTTTAGGTAGGCCAGCACATCGGCCGTCATCCCGCTGTCGTCAAACCAACTGGGACTCCGAAATTCCACGGCGACCGGTAGCTGCCCCATCTGGACGCGGACATCGCGCAGATACTGGATATTCGCGGTCGTTCGATTGAAGTACGGTGGAAATTGAAACAGCACCGTCCGTAACTGATGGTGCGTCACCAACGGCGAGACGGCCAGTTTGAACTGCTCGAAGGCCGCGGCCCGTAATTCGGGGGTCGCCGGCTCCTGACGGTCGTGTTGGGTCATCACCTGATTGGCCTTCAAAATATATTGAAAGTCCGCGGGGACCGCCGCCTGCCAATTGGCCACCGTACTCTGCCGGGGTATCCCGTAAAAGGGCGTATCCAATTCCACCAGGGGTAGCCGGCCCGCATACTCGTTTAGCGTTACCGGCCGGTCCTCACCGCCGATTAAGGCCGGATGCTCCTTCCAGGTTGTCAGCCCAATCGTAATCATGCTGTCACTCCCTACTTCAAGTTCTCAAACCGTTTAATCAAATTCACTTCCGGTGCCGTCAGTTGACCGGTTAGCTGGCTAATCAGCCGTTTTCCCGCGACGCGGTCGTTGTAGCGAATCCCCGTCACGCAGATATCAATCAAGGCAAACATCACCGTCACCAAGATGGCCTCGCGCCGATTAAAGGTCGCATTAAAGAGTGTCACCAGTTGACCACTAAAGGCCAGCTGAATGATGCTGTAGACCAACAGTGTGTCGGGCAATAGCTGCAAAATATTCAGCCACCGTAGCCGCCGCACGACTTTTCTTAATTGCGCAATGACTTCTTGATGATTCATCTTGTCACCCTCAGACCCGCAATGCTGCGAAGAATTCCGTAGCATCGGCTTGGACCATGTCGTAGTTGAAGCCGAGATTTAATTTTTCCTGATTGACCACGACCACCTGTGCCTGCTGATTACGATAATCCAACAGACCGGCAAACGGGTAAACCCGCATGGACGTACCCACAATCACCACGAGGTCGGCCTGATTCATCGCGGCCACCGCTCGCTGAACATTGGTGGTGTTGAGGCCCTCATCGTAGAGGACGACATCTGGCCGTAACCAACCGCCATCAGCCTCATGATACGGCGACTTGAGGTAATCGTGCCAATCCGCTTTGGCCCCGCAGATCTGGCAGTACACGTTGTAAAGGTTCCCGTGAAATTCGACCAGGTGCCGGGTATCCGCCACGTTATACAAGTTATCGATGTTTTGGGTAATCACCGTGGCCCGGTCCTGCCGAGTCAATGCGGCCTGCTTCTCATGAATGACGTTGGGTTTGGCATCCGGATAGTACAGGTTCTGTTTGACGTAGTCGTAAAAGACCTCTGGTTCCTGAACTAAACAGCTGTGACTCAAGTAGTATTCGGCGTTCCGGTGCCCCGTATACAGGCCATTCTTCGACCGATAGTCCGGAATGCCGGAGGGCGTTGAAACCCCTGCGCCGGTTAAGAATACAATGTGTTTCGCTTGATCAAAAGTCGCTTGTAAGCGTGCTTCCATCCCCATCATCCTTTCCTAAGTCAATTACCCGCTAAATACGGGTTTTAGCTTCTAACCATTAAATCTTCCTGACCAGTAGCCTGCGCCTGCCAGAACAAATCAGTCGGCTCATCAACGTTGTTCACGCTGGCCGCCTTACCGTTCGCGAAATCTAGGCTGGAACGCTGGGGAAGGCCGGAAGCCCGCCTCTCGGCTTCAGGCGTCCCCCATAGCAGGCGGAACCTCTGGCAGGCGCAGGCACCCCTTTCCACGAACGGCAAGGCGGCCAACTCACATAACGTTGCCAGCCAAGACGACACCAGCGTGATCACCGATTATCGCAGGATGTAAGGCATCTTCAGTTGGTCGAAGAGCTCCTTTACCGTCAGATCGTAAATCTTCGTGAAGTAGTCCGGCGTATCGTCCTTCGGTGCCGGCGATGGCAGCACGAAGGCATTCTGTTCATCGGCGCGGTTGAAGCCGACGTAAGCCCGCCGTTGCGTGGTCTTCTCGTGCATATCGGAATGGTAGAGCTCAAAGATTTGTTTGACCTTCAAACCGAGCTGACGTTTTGACAAGACGCTGGTTAACGTGGTGAACTCGGTGTTGTGAAGACCCGGTAAGTTCCAAGCCTCCAGTTGTTCGTCAAAGGCCTTGAACAACTTCACCACATTCCGACGTAACGTGAACGGCGAATCCACCGGTTTGGCCGTGATGACGGCGTACAACTTCTTCGCCGCCGCCAGACTAATCGGATAGTCGCGTTCGAATTCCGCCAGTACCTTAGCGTCGTCTAGGCCGAAGAAGACCAGCGCATCCAGCAAGGTTAGCGTCCGCAAGGTCATCTCATCATCCACGGGATCGGGCTCCGGCTTAATCGTTGCCTTGACCCCGGCCAGGTAGAGATCCTTAATCTCCGGTGTAATCAGGCCATGCTTCTGCTGTTCGCTAACCACGACGAAGTGACTCACGATATCGTAGAGCTCCGTGCCCATAATCATCAGCTGTTCATCCAGCTTGGGTTGCCCCGTGGTCAGTGAGAAGAAGACCTGAGGGAAGCCCGACAGAATCATCAGCAAGTGTAAGAGTTCGTGTGAGGCCGTGTAGTTAGGGGCTGTTAAATCGGCGACTTGAATCGCAATGTTCTTGCCCATCTGCATTTGTTGCGCCTGGTCGTGACGCACGTAGCCAGCCTGCAACTCACCAATGAACTGGACTTCGACTTTACCGGGATAAATGGCGTTGACCTGGTTCAAGAGTCCCTGGACCGCCTCGTTAAGTTGCACGTCTTTTGCTTTCAACATTTTTATCTGTCACCTATTTCTTTAAATTTGCTGCCCGAACGGCGGCCAGGGCCGCTTTGGCCTGCGCCGTCGTTGGTTGGGTCTCGCCTCTGAGCCGGCCGACCACCGCCGGAACCTCTCCGGGTGTGGCGCCAACGGACAGGGCGAGTGATTTTAATTGTAATTGCATGTGGCCGTGCTGAATACCATCGGTCACCAACGCGCGGAGTGCCGCCAAATTCTGGGCGAGCCCCACCGCCACGGTCACACCCATTAAGTCACGGGCGGACGTCACCTGGGCAATCTGCTGATTGATGGTCACCAACGGGAAGACCCGCGTGGCGCCCCCAACGTAGCCCAGGGCCAGTGGCAGGGTCAATTCGCCCCGGAGCGTTTCGCCCACGATCCACCAGCGACTAAGACTCTGGTAGCTACCGTGGCGGCTAGCATAGGCATGTGCCCCGCTCTCCACGGCCCGCCAATCATTGCCCATGGCCAGCACGACCGCATCGATACCGTTCATGATTCCCTTGTTATGGGTCACGGCGCGGTACGGGTCGTGGGCGGCAAAGTCGCTGGCATCGCAGATTCGTTGGGCCACCGTGGCCCCGTCGACGGACTTCGTCGCCAACTGGTTCACGGGAACCGCCACCTCGGCCGTTGCCAGGCTGTGCGTGGCATAATTGCTTAAAATGCTCATCAAAACGTTGACCGTCAGATGTTCCTTGAGGTAAGTCGCCACGGCCTCACAGATTGTGTTGACCAGATTGGCGCCCATGGCCTCGCCGACATCGACGAATAAATCGAGCGACATCCAGTGTGGCGGAATATAGCGAATTCGTAGCGACCGCACGCCACCGCCGTGCCCCAGTAATGAGGGGTGAACCGCGTTGGCAACCCGCAAGAGTTCCTCCTGGTGGGCCGTAAGCCAGGCCTTAATGCCGGTGCGGTCGTCCACGTGACTCAAGACAATCTGCCCCATGACTTCGCGCCGGGCGACCGAGGTGATGATGCCCATCTTGCTGGTCAACAACCGCCCCCCATTACTGGCGGCGGCAATCACGGAGGGTTCCTCCGTCACCATGGGCACCGTCACGTCGCGGCCGTTGATCCGCAGGTTAACGGCCACCCCCTCGGGCACGCCATAGGTCGTCAGGTAATTTTCAATCAGGTCGGCATCCCCAGCCCGGCGCCGCGAAGCGATCTGGGCCAACTGGTCAACCGTTAAATGACGCTGCTGTGCCAACAAGTCACGCCGGGCTCCATAAGGTAGCCGGTAAAATGGTGTTTGGGCCATTAGACATTCCTCCTAACGTTGACTGAGATATTCGGAAATAATGCCTTCACGAACGCCGCTCTCGGAAAAGACCACCCGATCGGCGTCCAACATCTGTAAAAGTGTCACCAATGGCAACATCCCACCAATAATAATATCGGCGCGGTCTAATTCTAGACCGGAAATTCGTTTTCGTTCGGCCAACGGCACCCGTAAGAGGCGCTCGAAGGTCTTCATGACTTGTTCCGTGGTCAACCGGTACCCGTGAATATTCTCCACGTGGAGGATCTTTTGCTGCTGGCGGTTCATGCGGGCCAGGGTACGGTTCGCCCCGCCCAACAGGACCAGCGGCAGATGCTTGGCGTCGTTTAACCACCAAATATCGCGCAGCCGTTCACGCAGAAAGACTTGCGCCGAGAAAAGGTCGACCGCGCGGACGCGATCGTCTAATCTAAACTGTTCGGAGAGGTTAACCGCCCCGAATGGCACGCTAATCAGGTTGGCATCGCGCCCGTCCTTGACGTGGACCAGCTCACAGCTCGCCCCACCGGTGTCCAGCAACAGACAATCCTTAACTTTCAGCCGATTCACTGCCCCTAGATAGTCGTAATAGGCTTCCTGGTCGCCTGAAAGGACCTCGAGGTTAATGTCAGTGGCCGCCGCCACGCGCTTTAAAAATTCATCGCGGTTACGGGCCTGCCGCACCGCCGCCGTGGCGATGCCTCTGACCACCAAATTGGGCAGTTGCTCATAGTATGGCCGAAATGACTTGAGGGCACTGATCGTGCGGTCCATCGCCTTTGGTTGGAGAATCTTCTCGGGACCCATGCCCTCTGACAGGCGGCTATCGACCTTGACGCGATTAACCTCGCGGTAGGTCCCGTCATCATGGAGTTCATTGACGGCCATGCGGACCGAGTTCGATCCGAGATCAACAATGGCTAAGTTTTGCATAGATTCTCCCCCGTTTCAGTCTAACCGAAGTAGTCGATGCCGATGGCGTGGCGGACCTCACGTAACGTTTGGGCGGCCACTTGATTGGCTTTCTCGCTACCCTGCTTCAAGATATCGTAGACGGCATCCTCGTTGGCAGCGTATTGTTCGCGCCGTTCGCGAATCGGTTGAAGCTTGGCCTGCAGGACGTCGTTTAAATACCGCTTAATTTTAACATCACCGAGCCCACCGTGCTGGTATTGTGCTTTCAGATCGGCAACTTTGGCCGTATCGTCCGCAAAAATATCGAGGTAGGTGAAGACCGTGTTGCCTTCGATGTGGCCAGGATCTTCGATGTGAATGTGTTCGGGGTCGGTGTACATCGACATGACTTTCTTCTGGATAGCGTCGGCGCTGTCGCCCAGGTAGATGGCGTTGTCTAAAGACTTACTCATCTTGGCATTGCCGTCAAGACCGGGGATTCGCCCTTGGCCCTTAGGCGGGAAGTAGCCTTCTGGTTCCACCAGAATCTCCTGTTGATAAATGCTGTTGAAGCTCCGCACAATCTCGCGCGTCTGTTCCAGCATCGGTTCTTGGTCTTCACCAACGGGGACCGTGTCGGCTTTGAACGCCGTAATGTCGGCTGCTTGACTAACCGGATAAATGAAGAAACCAGCGGGCACACTTTCACCGAACGCCTTTTGCTTAATTTCGGTCTTAACGGTCGGGTTCCGGTTCAGCCGCGAAACGCTGACCAGGTTCAGGTAAGCCATGGTCAACTCGTTTAGGGCTGGAATCTGGGATTGGACCAGAATCGTGGACTTAGCGGGATCAATGCCCACGGCCAGGTAGTCCAAGGCCACCTGTAACAGGCTGTGGCGAATCTTCTCGGGGTCGCGGGCATTGTCGGTCAACGCCTGCATGTCGGCAATCATAATGTAAGTGTCGTAATCGCCGGTATTCTGCAAGGCGACCCGGTTCTTCAGGGACCCCACGTAATGTCCGATATGCAATTTACCAGTTGGTCGGTCACCTGTTAATATAACGTGCTTTTTAGTCATCAATGTTCTTCCTTTCTGAAAAAGCGCCCCATTGGAGAAGGACTCCAATAGGACGCTAACTGCGCGGTACCACCTAAATTGTGGTCACTATGACCACCACTTTTGTCGTTAACGGGACCCCGCGATAATTAATTATCGAGTAAATATTTGCATGCGACCCATTTGGGCACCGAAACCGTTTCAGCACGGGCGGTTTCTCTCTGAAATTGGCCTACTTTCATCGCACATCCATGGTACCCATTTTAGAGGTTTTTTAGATGAAAGTAAACTGTCTTGTCGGACAAAGATATTTATAATCAAAGTGACTAGCGGTGACGGACTTTAACGGGGCTTTTGACCGGTAAAAAAAAACTGAAACCAGTCGTCAAACCATCGCTGTGATTATCGCCCTAATGAATCGCCAAAATCTCGACCTGTTTCCAGCCACTTTAATTGACATTACCCCTAAAAATGACTAGACTTGTTAGGCATTTAGCCTATCCAAAGGAGGCGGTCATTTTGACCACCAGCGAACAAGCACAGGAACAACAACGCGTTGACCGCGTGGCTGACCAGATTGGTGACCGGATCGCCAAGACCACGGCCGACTACACGGCTGCGCATCAAGAGTTGCGTAACGTGCTGAAGAATTATAGTGAAAACACCTCGGTTAACTGGTTCGAAGTCGATGACCGAATCGAAACCAGTGCCGAGCTCCAGCAGCAACGGGCGTTGGTCTCCCGGCTAACTGAAAATCAAAACATTATTCAAGATCAGATTGATACCTTTAAAGAACTACAGAAATCCCCCTACTTTGGGCGGATTGACATTCAAGACCCCGGCGAAACCACGCCGGAATCCCTCTACATCGGCACGGCTTCCTTCGTCGATGAGGACCAGAACTTTCTGGTCTACGACTGGCGGGCCCCCATCTCCAGTATTTATTACAACGGGGTGCTCGGTAAGGTGACCTACAGCACGCCGGCCGGCGACCAAGAGACCGACCTTCTGAAAAAGCGACAATTTCTGATTCAAGACGGCCAAATTGAAAACATGTTCGACACCAACGAAACCGTGGGCGACGAGATGCTGCAACACGCCTTGGGTGAACAGAACGACGCCACCATGCAAAACATCGTGGCGACCATTCAACGCGAGCAAAACGACATTATCCGCGATACCAAGAGTGACCTGTTGGTGGTTCAAGGGGTGGCCGGGTCCGGCAAGACCTCGGCGATTCTCCAGCGGATTGCCTTTCTGTTGTACCACAGCCGCCGCGACCTCGAGGCCGACCAGATTGTCCTCTTCTCGCCCAACCGCCTGTTCAGCCACTACATCAGCGACGTCCTCCCCAGTCTGGGGGAACGGAACATGCGGCAGGTGACCTTGGCCGAATTTCTCACGCAACGCTTCCAAGGGTTGAAAGTCCAAACGCAATTCGAACGCTACGAGGCCGACCAGCAACAGCCCGTCAATCACCGGCTCCGCGACTTCCGCGAGAGCGCGGCGATGATGACGGCCGTGCGTAATTACTGTCAGGCCTGCCCGGCTGCCGACCTCAAGTTCACCGACATTCGCTTCGATGGCCGCGTCTTCTTCAGTAAGGAAGAGATTCGCGATATTTACGATCAATTTCCAACCGCAGTGGCGCCGGCCGACCGGTTCTTGCGGACTAAGAATGAATTGGAGAAGCGCCTCAAGCACCGGATTGCCGAAGAAGCCAAGGCCGACTGGGTGCGCGACGAGATTGACCAACTCAACGATGAAGATTATCACCATTGGCTGGGCGCCAACCACCTGGGCGAATTCGAACAACTCGATGATGAGATCGACTTCATTGCCCGGCAGATTGTGCGCAAACGGCTCCGGTCCGTGGACGACGCCATTTATAACGGCTACTTTCTCGATGCCTACAGTCAGTACACCGCCTTTTTGAAGCAGTGTCCGCTACCGGAAACCATCGCGGCCGACGACTGGCAAGGCGTTATTGACACTTACCAACACGACATCGAATTTCACCGGCTGGCCCTGACCGATGCGGCACCCCTGATGTACCTGCGCGACCTGTTGATTGGTGGCGGCAAGAATCACCGGATGCAGCACCTCTTTGTCGATGAGATGCAGGACTATTCGATGGCGCAACTGATTTACCTACAACACGCCTTCCCTCGGGCCAAGCTGACGTTGCTGGGCGATAGCGAGCAGGCCCTCTTCAAGGCGGTCGAATCGCCCGAGTCTATTCTGAAAAAGTTAAACGCGGCGTTGAACGTCAAACGGTCGCGACTGATTACGCTGCGGCGGTCGTACCGTTCGACCTATCCCATCACCACCTTCGCCAAGGCCTTACTGCCCGATGGCGATCAGATTGAGGCCTTCAACCGGCCCGGTGACCTGCCCCGGGTGGTCATTCGCTACGACGAAGAGTCCGCGACCAAGGCCCTGGCCAACGAGCTGACCACGGAGCTGGCCACCAACGGGACCGTGGCCATCCTCACCAAGAGCACGGCCGAGGCCAAACACGTTTACCAGCAACTACACGGGCAGTTCGACCTGACCCGGCTGACCGACACCGACCGTTCCTTACCGAAGGGCATCGTGGTTCTCCCCATCTACTTGGCCAAGGGCTTGGAGTTCGACAGCGTCATTGCCTACAACGTCTCAGCGGAAAATTATCCGAACGACCAGTTGACCGGGACGCTATACACCATTGCGTCGCGGGCCATGCATCACCTGACTTTGTTGAGTATTGGCGCTGTGTCACCCCTGATTGCGTCGAAGAACATTCCTCAGGCGGATCTCACCATCGAACACGAATTCCAGAGTTAACGCCGGTCAATGATTTCAGGTTCTGGCGACACTGGTGTGGACTGGTTGCCTTGCCGTTCGCCCAAGATGAGCTGGGGCGCGGTGGGCCGGACGCCCTGAGCCTGAGGGGTGGTCTCAGGACTCGACTTCTGGCGAACAGGCGTTACTTTCACATTCGGTGATGGCGTAATACTGGGTCGTCACCCTATTAGAAATTATTGAAAATACGCCAATCGTCGCGTCCCGGATATGTTTCACTGCCAGAAACTTTTCATTTTTGACGGCGACTTCCCATCCTATTTTATCCAGTTGCGACCGGATAAGTCCTCAAATTTACTGTAAGTCAACGAACCCGACCAGCCGTCAGGTTCGTTTTATTTTGGCCGTAAAATCAGTTTTGCCCCGTCAGTTAACGAAATCAGGCGTCTCAGTGGTCGCGCCCTTTTCCGGCGCTTACCCTAGACACTAATAACAAGCCGTGATTGGAGTGAACGCGATGTTACTGCCCAAGTCTTTTCAAACCAAGTTGCGCCTATTCAAATGGGCAAACGGTGGCCTACTCATCCTATGTTGGCTGCTCCAAGTCCTGCGGGTATCGCTGGGCCCGATTCAGCCGCTGCGGACCCTCCGAACGCTACTGATCTTTACCCTGGCCTACGTGGGGATTCTCTGCTCGCCGCGACTGATTAAGGACCACTTCGAAGCGCCCACTCGCCGGCAAATGTCGCTGGACCTCAACGTCTTATTTACCATCTATGCGCTCATCTTTCTTTTACTTCCCCAAGCGCTCGACACCGCCTACCTCGCGAGTTCACAGGCCGGTTTGGGCATTCTCTTCTCCCTACTCGGCGTCCCCATGCCCTACATCCGGCCCAACGGCGTCTACGGGATTCGTCTGCCTTGGACGCGTAACTCCACCGAAATCTGGCTCAAAACCAACATTCTCGGCGCCCGGCTCCTACTCGTGGTCGGCGTGGTTAGCCTGATTGTCGGCTCCTATCAAGCCAACTGGTTTCTGATGTCGCTAACGATTGGCGTCATCATCTTTACGGCGGCCACCGTGGGCTACGCCTATCATCAGTCACGGCCATAAGGAACGCCTGGACTATGGCTAATTTTTAAACCGCCGGCTAAGGCCGCGAGGTGGATAAAATGCCCAATGCAACCCTCCCCATTGCCGCCGTCTTGGAACCAGTCCAACGGAGACATCCCCGAGATCACGTCGAACTGATGACGATTGACCGCCATTAGAAATTAAACCCGCTCCCCAAAAACTAAAAGTCCCGGTAATCCGAAGCGTGGCGACACCACCACCCGGATTACTGGGATTATTTGCGTTTAATGATTAAAAATTGCTGGCGTCTTCATTACCGGAAAAGTCGCCTTCCGGCCATAGTTGGCATAACCTTTATAAAAGTGAACGGTCTGGCGACGCAATTTTACCTTGTAGGTTAACCGTTGCCCCTCGAACTGGACCCGACTGCCCTTGGGCGAATACTGAATGCCCGATAAGCGGTAAACGCCGTGGCCCAACGCTTGATACTTCAGCTTTTTCAAGCCGTAGCCGGGTAAGCGGTAGTAGTGCTTGCTGGCGGTGTCAAAACCGAAGAGATTCCCCGTGCTCTTGGTCTTGCTGTAAGTCATGTAGGCCTTGTTGTCGCCCTTGCCGTTGTGAAACCAGGTGTGCCGCAAGGCTTTCGGCGTCCCGCTATGCCAGGTGGCCGCTTGGGCCGTGGTCAAATCGGTCGCCGCCAGCCCTAGCGACAGCGCCGCCAAGCCCATTAGAAAATAAGGTTTTGCCATGATGTTCCTCCTCCAAAATCAATTCCGAAACGTTAAATCCGCTCTGACCGCACCCGTCTTCGCGACAGAAAGTAAGGCTAACTCACTGCCCCACCGATTAGTCGGTCGGCGTCGCCGCGGCCGACTTGGGCATCCGTTTCAACGTCTGCTTCAAGAGTAGCGGCGCGAGGACCGTCGCGAGCACAATCACCAGAATCATGGCCGAGTAGCTCGCATTGCCCAGGAGCCCCGCCTGATGACCAATCTGGGCGGTAATCAGACCCATTTCCCCGCGGGCAATCATCCCGGTGCCAATCACACCGCTACTGTTCCAGGAGAATCCGCAGAACCGTGCGCCCAGGCCGCAACCCAGCAACTTGGTCAGGCAGGCCAGAATGGTTAGAATCACGATAATCCCCAAATTCTCCGCCATGTGATCGAGGGTCATGTTCAACCCCACGCTGACGAAGAAGACCGGGATAAAGATGGCATTGCCCAACGGCTCCACGTGATCGGCCAGCACGGCCCGGTATGGCGTGTGGGCCACGGCAATACCGGCGAAGAAGGCCCCGATGGCCCCGCTCAGGCCCACGATATCGGCGAGCCAGGCCATCCCCAGGCAGATGACCATCGACATGATCGTTACACTGGACGCCATGACCAACCGCTCGCTTAGATGCATGAGGTACGGCGCCACCCATTTTACCAGGATGTAGGTTCCCCCGAAGAAGGCGACCTGCTCAATCAAAACGACCGCTAGATTCGGTTGACTCCCGGCGGCCTTGATGCCCTGACTGGCCAGCAGACTAATCATCAGCGACAACAGGACCACGCCGATAATGTCGTCGGCCACGGCCGCTCCCAGTATGGTCGCGCCCTCCCGCGTGGACAGGGCGTGAAACTCCTTCAAGACGGCCACGGAGATGGAGACCGAGGTCGCCGAGAAAATCACCCCAATAAACAGGGATTCCAGCGCACTAAAGCCCCACCACCAGGACGCCAGGCCCATCAGCGTAATCGGAAAGACCACGCCCAGAGTGGCAACGACAATCGCCGGTCGAAGATACTTCATCAGCAGGTCCAGATTACTCTCCAACCCACCGAGAAACATCAGGATGACCACCCCAATATCGGCAAATAAGTTGACCAGACTGTTCAGTTCAACCCAGTCCAACAGCGCCGGCCCGATTAGAATCCCAATCAACAACTCACCGATTACGGCAGGGACTCCCAGCCGGTTAGCGAAGTTGCCGGCCAGCGTGGTCAGCACTAAGATTAAACACAGGGTTCCTAAAAAAGCCACGTGAATCCCTCCTCGTCAAATTTAATAGTCTCTATGATACGCTATTTCCCAGCGCCACAAAAGGGGCCGACCGCGGTGAATGTTATTTTTTCTGGGCGTTTAAAGTCGCCAAAACCTTGGGAGGTCTTAACTGCCGGATCGAAAAGATAATCAACGTTAATCAATAAGCCAAAACTTGGTACTAACCAACAACAATTAGTGTTACAATTTGAGTACGCTTACAACTACTAGTTAACTTAACGAACTCAAATCTAAAATCGAAGTGAGATGCTTCAGATGAAACACGCCTACCGGCCACCACGCCATAAAATTCATATTAGCCGGCTCATTAAGCTCTTCCGCAATCGGCGCTTCTTAACCGGCTTCTTGATCTTCCTGCTGGTCTTCGCCAGCTTTCTGACGGTGCAGGCCCACCGCAACAATCAGGCGGCTACGGTCGAGCCGGCCGCTAAGCAGGACACGGCCCGCCAAATCAACCAGCAACAGCGGCACGTCAAACGCCAACTACATAGCTATTTCCAAAAAATCACGGCCGATAAGACCACTAGCGTTAGCTTCTATAACCTGGGGCCGGTTCCGGGGAGTGCGGCCGCCAAATCGGCCACCGCTCGGCAATTCTACAAGTCCGGCGCCCTCGCCACCTCGGCCAACGCCCACACGCCGGAAATCTCGGCCAGCACCTATAAGCTCTACATTGCCGCTTACCTCTTTCACTTGCACGCGGCCGGGCAATACACCTGGACGCCGACCGCCGAAGATGGTTTCCAGCGAATGATTGTCAACAGCGCCAACGACTTCGCCGAAGACACCATTGACACGTACGGTCCCGTGAATCTGGACGACTATCTGGCCAGTCGCCACTACTACTCGCCGACCTTTGTCAGCGGGCAACCGGCCACGACCACGGCCTATAGCCTGACCCTCGTGCTCAAAGACCTCGCCCAACAAAAAGGGCCGTTCAGCCATGCCAAGGACCAACAAAAGCTGCTGGCCTTGATGCAGCGCCAGGTCTATCGCACCGGGATTCCCGCCGGAGCTGCGGCCGCCAAGTCGGGTACGGTGGTCGCCGATAAGGTGGGGTTCTTGGCCGACACCAACAACGATGCCGCCATCGTCACGCTTCCCAACGGCGAACGCTACATTCTGGTTATCATGACCCACGGCCGCGATCAGACCGGCTTTAGCGGCTTCCCGCGGATGGCTAAGATTACCACCCACGTCCAGAAGCTCGTCTACGATCCGAGTCTGGTCAAGGGTCTCGCTAAATAAATGAATGCGTCTCAGGAAAAGCTGGGTGCGGAAGGCCTTCGGATCTTTCGCACCCGGCTTTTCTAGATCATTAAGGGCTCCTCGTCAACCGGTGTTGCAGCCTACGACAACGAGCGGCCCACCCTTGAGCCCACGTTTTTCCGTGTTCGCTTCGTGACCGATCTTAGCAGAGCCGACCGGTTGAGGGTCTGGGGGCTTCTCGATTAGTTGTCTGGGCGGTAGAAAACCGCTCGGTGGTTAGGGGCAACCGTTGTTCTACTAAAGAGAGAAGTTGGGGAAATTGAATAAATTATGGCGTCCGAGCTTAGCCCGCGGCTTTCAGTTGGGCCTTGGGGCTTTCTACGCACTATTGGCGGTCGGCGTCTGCACCATCATTGGCTTACCGGTGGCTAACCGCTTGGTGGTGCGTGTTAGCCACCATTTTCATTCTATCGGCACTGGTCACGCTCGGCGGCATCTGCTGGGGAAAGCTCTACCGCGAGTTTGAAGCCATTTCAGTGCTGCTTCTGCAAGTGGGCTTAGCTGTCGTCAGCTTACTTGTCGCGCTGTAAACGACAGCAAAGGACATCCCATTGATTTCCCTGAGAAGGCGAAATCGGTCGGATGTCCTTTGCTGTTTATTTAAACTAGCCGCGTCCCATGCTCCCCTGGACCGGCCGAGTCGTCATCAACCAGGTGATTCAACCAGTCGGCTATTTCAGTCAAGACTGGCTCAAATCACAATTGCCCCTACTACAATGCCATTCACGTTAGTCCCCGTAACCACCGTGCTAGTCGATTACCACAATAACCGCTCTAGTATCCGCCGAAATGCCGACTCATACTATTACAAAAGTATTACAGTCCCCATAAATTTTCTAATCCGCGGATCGGACTTAAGACCTGAACCCCTTAATTTTCAGTAAAAAGGGCTAGGCGCTTCCCACCATTTCGTCTATAATTAACAGATACGATCATCAATCAGCTCGTTGTGGTCCCCCACTATTCAATTAGGACGTGTTTTAATTTGAACAGAGATAGTATTAATCAACTAATCGTGGACCTCATCGCTACCCACTACGCTCAGGATGATGCCGCGTTTGACGCCATCGTCTTGGAGCTTCTCCGGGGATTAAATGCCGAGACCGCGCTAAATAGCCAGGTCAGCGCCGTCAGGCTTCACAAGCTGATCGCCCACCACAGCCTGGCAACGACCGGAGCCTCCCCGGCGAAAAATCTGAGTGTTCGGGCCGCCATCGACCCTAAGATGTTTCGGCTCGAACACGTGCGGGGAAACCTCGCGACGACGGCGATGTCCCCGGATACCCGGGCCCGCCTGGTCAAACTGTTTCCCCACGATTCGGTCAATCTCCGTGGCCGCTATCTGCTAAGCGGCACGGGACAACTCCCCATTACGCTCGCCAAATTAATCGCTGGCGGCTCTCTTCGACAAGTGCTCACGATGGACGTGGTGTCCAGTCTCCGTGAATTCACAAAGTCGGGGGGGGGGGACAGCTTATGCTCGCCAACGCTTTTCAGTATGCCCGCGAACAAAGGCTTGCCGTGGTTGCACCCAATTTTCCTAACCTGGAAAGTCCCGATCTCCTTGTGAATTCGACGACCTTACGCCACTTCACAACGGCTCTGGCCAGTCAATCAACCGGCGTTCTACTGGTCGCCAGTACGGCCCCGGAAAACGTGACGGCCTTAACGAAACGTCTTAAATTCAACAAGGTCTTTTACCTATAATTTTACCGTTAACGAAAAAGACATTACCACCGGATTCCAAGAATCCGTGGTAATGTCTTTTGGGCTTCCACGCGCTATCTCACTCATACCGCGCAGGTAAAGCATTGTAGCTCTGTCAACTACGTCTCAATCATCTAGCAAGCACCGAGCTGTTTCTATAACAAACCGATTACAAAATAATTTATTTCGTTTTTTGCTGTCTCTTCGCCCGAAACGACCGCAACAGTAACCAGGCCAACCCCGCGACGCCGATGATATCAATCGTCAGCTTGACACCAAAGGGCAGGTTCAGCAACGTATTAATTCCCATTAAGATCACGAGGGCATAGCCGATGTAGGACTCCTTCTTTTTCTCCGACATTCCAATTCCTCCTTACCTCGACCGGTCGATTTTTCAGCCAAGGTCGTTATTTCATATTTTTAGTAAAACAGGCCCACCGCGATTGGCGTGTAAGACGTCTGACTTCCCAACCGGTACAGACTATAGTAGGTTTTCGCTTGATCATCATCGGAGAAGCCCACCATGTGTTGCGGCTGATGGCGATTCTTCAGGGCCAACCGATGTCCAGACGACCATGACTCTGACTAAATAGGTCAACGAAAAAATCCCCCCCAAAAAGCATCCTAATGACGCCGCTTTCATTATCGCGCAAATACTTTAGCTTGACCAGCCGGCGTGCAAAAAAGATTGTCGTGGCAGCGATCCAGCGATATACTGAGGTTAATTTTTCTAAGGAGCTGACAGCCGATGGACGTTGAAACTTTTTGGCAGGACTTCAAGGCCCGCCATCCCGAAATCACCACGAACCACCACGATACGTACGCCATGGGGAGTACCGACGAAAATGCCACGCTTCTGGCCCAGCTCATCGCGGCCGGCACCAAGACCGCAACGACCTCCGCGCTGGACCTCTACGAACCGGACGAGCCGCTCCCCTACGTGGGGGAATATAACGTTATTCTCGATGGTCACGACCACCCCATCTGCGTGACGCAGACCAAGGTTGTGGAGACCATCCCCTTTGACCACGTGAGTGCCGAGCACGCCTATCACGAGGGCGAAGATGACCGCACCCTCGCATCCTGGCGCCGCGAGCACCGGGCCTTCTTTCAAGCGGCCTACCGCCAAATGGGGCGCGTCTTTAATGAGCAGATTCCCTGTTACTGCGAGGTTTTCGAACGCATCGACTAAAAAATTGCCGCCCACTAGGACGACAATTTTTTTACTTTATTTGTACTTTATTTGTCTCGACCAGAACGTTCGCACCGGCCCGCTTTGCCGTTTGCCAAACTTGGTCAATCCTTAACAAATCCCATAATGCTAGTGCTCTGCCCACTAAAATTGGTGAAACCAGGTGCCTACGCCTGCCAGGGATTCCGCCTGCTATGGGGGCCACCTTCAGCCTGAGAGGCGGGCTTCAGGTTCGCTTGGAAGCCTTGCCCAGTCCGCAAGTCTCCCAAGTCGCCCCACGCTGTAAGCTGAGAAGAGACCTCAGCTAACACCGTCGACACAGCCGGCTCCCCCCCTGACGAACTCCGGCAGGATTGTACATATCAACAACAGCTGAGTTAGTCGTTACGTCGGGTTAAGCCGCTGGTTACTGGCCAGCACTGTCGTAGCCGTGAGTGAGCCAAATATGGGTTCAGCCGTGGGAGTTCCCTTAGTGGCACGGTTCATGCCGCTTAGGGAACTGGCGTCTTTGAGACGTGGGCTATCGGCTCAAAGCGAGGCCGAGACCGCTTCTCAGGCTCGGCCCGGTCCGCCCACCGCGATCCAACCCATATTTGGCGAACGGTAAGGCGACCGCTCTCCACTATGGCGCTGTAAATAATCAGGATTAACGCCATGCGTCACACGATGCCCATCGTTTTGACTGACCGCTGTCTTTCAACCCTCAGTTGAAGTAAGTGAGATCGGAGGCCAGCGTTGGATAAGCCGTAATGGTTTGGCTGATATCGGCGCTACTCATGTGGTTGGCGATGACGAAGTCCAGGTAATTAATGACCTGTTCGGCCTCGGTGCTCAGGACCGCCGCCCCCACAATGTGGCCGGTTTCCTTGGCGACCACCACTTTGATTCTGGCGTGGGGGTCCTGAATCCGCTGATAGCTGTACCAATGCGTCAGGTCCAGGTCGTTGACTTGATATTTATCGGGAGCCTGAGTTGCCTGAGCGGGGGTCACACCCAGTTGGGCCAACTGACTCTTGCCGTAGACCACCGAAGGAATGACCGGATAGACGATATCCGGGGAATCGCCGGTCGTCAGCGTCTTCGTCAGGTAGCGGCCTTCAAAGCCGGCAACCGGCGTCAACTTGGGCTGGGGCCGATCCACGACATCCCCAATCGCAAAGACGTGGGGATTGGTGGTCTGCAGACGGCCATTCACGGTGATTCCGTGAGCGGTCGTGGCCACGTTTACCCGGTCGAGGTGTAAGTCGGCCACCACCGGTCGGCGCCCCGCCGTAGCGAAGACCATGCCGGTCGTCCAGCTCTTCCCGGCGGCCGTGGTCACTTTAAATTGGTCATCGGCGGGGGCAACGGCCGTCATCTCCGTATTTAACTGAACGTCCACGCCATCCGCGCGTAAACGATCTAACAGGTCGGCAACCAAGTCCCCATCGAAGGCCCGTAACGGCCGGTCGCTGTGGTGGACCAAGTGCACGCGACTCCCGGCTGCGCTGGCGATTGCCGCCAATTCGACGCCCACGTAACCGGCGCCCATCAGCGTAATGTCGGCGGGAAGCGTATCTAAGTCGAGAAATTCATTGCTGGTGCTCAACCATTCCGCCCCAGTAATTTGTGGAATCCGCGGCGCTTGGCCGGTCGCAATAATCCAGTTGGCCGCGTTCAATTGTTCTTCACCAACCGTCAACGTCCCGTCGGTGTTGAAGCTTGCTGTGCCGTGGAAGGTCGCCATCTTAGCGGCTTCCAGGCCACCCTGGGTGCCGGCCGGAATCTTTTCCGTATAGGCCCGCTTGGCGGCCATCAGCGCCGACCAATCGATCTGGGGAACACTGGTTAGACCGTGACCCTGTAAGGCTTCGGCGCGTCCCTGCGTTTCCACGGCGGCCATCAGAATCTTCTTCGGGTCACACCCGCGGTTCGGACAAGTCCCGCCCCACAGGTCCTTTTCAACCACGGCCACACTCATCCCCTGAGCGTGCAGGCCATACGCGGCGGCCAAACCACCGGGACCTCCACCAATTACAACGACATCGAACTCTTGCATCTGCTGAACCTTCCCTTCTTAGTCATCATCGGTGCTTATTCGCCCGAAAATCGGGCATTTCACGGCGCTGGCCGCCCCGCTCATCCGGGTCAACTAAACGTCCAATCTTAGGTTTAATTCTAGCACGGAATCCCCATTTCGCCGCTTAATTTGCTTATGGTTCACACCCTTACGCGTCTGGATTGTCTCGGTAATGGCGCTGAGCCGTCCGGAGATTCAGGGCAATGTAGCCGACAATCACCAGCCCCGTGACCAAATAGACCGGTCCGGCCGCGATGTGTTGGAAGAGCATGCCGTAAACCACCGTGCCCAGTGGTAGGGCCAACTGCATCAGCGTGGCAAAGGTCGACCCCACGCGCCCCAGTAGCCGGGTGGGCACCGTCATCTGCATGTAGACCGACATCGGCGTGTTCACGAATGCCAGCACCAGGCCAATCACCAAGGCGATTCCGATCAGACCGACCACCAGTACCGTGGCCGTCAGTGGCGCCATGAAGGTCAAGCCAACGACGGCGATAAGGCTACCGATGACGAGGGATAGCCGCAGGATGGTAAGGTGGACATTTTTAAATTTTGGCAACACCGACAAGACCAAGTTGCCCAGCAAAACGCCGCCGGAAAAGGCACTGAGCACCCAACTTAACCGGGTACTCCCCAGATGCCGCTCCTGCACGATGGCGTACGGTAGGCCCACGTCAATCGAAGCCAGTAAAAAGTTGAGAAAGATGCCCATCAAAACGACCGACAACAGGGTAAAATGCTCGCGGATGTAGCGCAGACCCACTTGAAATTGCGCCCACTGGCTCTTGGCCGTTCCCCCATCGTCGGTATCGGTGAGTGGATGAAACCGCATGCTCAAAGCAATCAGCCAGGTCAGCACCTCCGTCACGATGACCACCCGCACGATGCCGGCAAAGCCAATCCACCCGTACAGTAGTGCGGCCAAGACCGGCGCCACCAACTGAATACCAGCGGTAGCCGCCTGCTCAATCGTGGCTAGCATCTTCACGTGATTATCGTTGACCAGTTCGTGGACCGCGGCGGTAAAGGTGGTGTTGGTCACCTTATCGCAACCGGCAATCACGACGAGTAAGGCGATGGCCAGAAGCATTGGCGCGTTGACCCGCGCGACGCCCCAACTGTAGAGCAGTAAGGCCATGATGACCGTTAATTTACTGACGAGAATCAACGGCTTGTGTCGGCGGCGGTCAACCAGATTTCCCACCGGCATCACGAGCAAAAGCCCCACCACGGGATAGATGATCGACCCCAGGCCAAAGCTAATCGCCGAGTGCGTCCGGTGAAGGAGCATCAAGCCCACCGCAAAACTAAAGATGTCGCCACCCAACGTGCCGATGATATCGCTACTGGCGGCCTTGACGATTTGAATCACGGACTGTCGATTACTAATTGATGTGGTCATTGGCGGTGCCACTTCCTTTCTTTGCCTCATTGTAGTCGTCACGCCGCCGAAACTGGCGTATAATATGTGGCAAATTTGCCACGTTCTACTGAGGAGGTCTGATCATGCCAGCCATTGGAACCACGCTCAAGCACATTCGCCAAGCCAAGGGATTCACCCAAAAGGAGGTCTACGGCCACATCATTTCCCGGTCATTCGCCAGTCGTCTAGAAAGCGGGAACCACGATATTGCGGCGGAAAAGCTCTTCGAGATTCTCGACCGCCTCGGCGTCAGTGCCAATGAATTTCGTTTCATTCAAAATAACTATCGGGCCACCGCCAGCGAACTGGCCAGAAGTCAGGTTATGCTCGCCTATGACCAGCAGAACTTTCCCCTGATTGGCCGGCTCGCCGCTCGGTACGCCCGTAGTCAAAATCCCGCGGAACGGCGCATCGGGGTGATGGCGACCGTGCTCATCGCCGCCTTTGACCAGCGGGAAGTCGTGATGACCCCGGAAATGACGACCCTTTGGCAACGACTCGCCTTCACCAAGACTTGGACCCTGCAGGAATTGACCTTTGGCTCGTTGATTCTGGTCCTGGCGGAACATCAGCAGGTCCCCCTGGCCGCTACGATTCGCAAGTATCACCTGGCCTGCGACCGCTACGTCTCGGCCGAAGCCGACCCCTTCCGTGTCATGGATACCCGCGCGTCCTTCGATCTGGTTGCCATGCAACTTTTGCTGGGGCAAGGGCAGTACGCCGCGGCCAAGGCCTTCAAAGCCCAATTTACGGCCGGGTACACGGTGCACTTCACCAGCGATGGCAACCTAGAACAAACCCTCTCCCTGTGGTTGTGGGCAAGTTACTTCGGCGATGTCGCGGCGGCCAACCGCTTGGCGCACACGCTAGAACAGTTGCCGTCCTCGCGTTTCAGCCGCACCCTGCACACCTTGCTTCGGCTCTGGGGGCAACGTGCGCAAGACTATCGCCAGCTTCATCAGAATTGATTTGTGCTAAAATAATCGCGAACAACCATTATGAGGGGGAACACCATGACTTTCTATACTTACGGCTATCTGACCACCCAGCATAGCACTTGGCAGTACGTGCGGATTGGCCTGCTGATCGCGTTGCTAGTCGTCTCGATCGGCCTATTCATCTACTACTTACGGCATCAGTGGAACGTGAAATATAAAGACCTGAGTATTATCACCGCAACGTTACTATTGCTAGTGTTAGGCTTGCAAATCAACAGCCTCGTCTCACTCCAATCGGCCACTAAACAAACCGGGCAGATTACCGCCACCGTTCAACAAGTGGCCAAGCAGCTCAAGGTCCAACCGGCCAAGCTAAGCGTCAACGCCACGACCACCGGTAGCGATATGTTGGTCAAGTCGCCCAAGGGCTACTACCGACTCGTGTATAGCTCAGACGGCGCAAGCTTCGTGTTGGAAAAATTAACGTTAGAACACCCCCAGATCAAGTTGGTAAAGGAGTAGGCTATGTTTGTTTATTCAGATGTTTTTATTAAATTAGTCGTTGGTTTCCTATTTATGACGATCCTGATTAACTTTTCCGGCAAGGGGAATCTAGCCCCCACCTCGGCGATCGATCAGGTCCAGAACTACGTCTTAGGGGGAATTGTCGGCGGGGTCATCTACAATTCGTCGGTTACCCTGCTCCAGTTCGTCCTGGTGTTGCTCATCTGGTCGCTGCTGATTCTGGTCACCCGTTATCTCAAAATTCATGTCCGGGTGATTGGTAAATTTATCGACGGCGGGCCCATCACGGTCATCCGCGATGGCAAGCTGTTGGTGCACAACTGCCTCAAGGCCAACCTCTCCGCCAAGGAAATTGACTTCAAGCTGCGGACCGCCGGCGTCTACCGGATCGACGAGGTCAAACGGGCCATTGTGGAACAGAACGGAAGCTTAACCGTGCTACGCCAGGGAGACGGCTCCATTCGCTACCCCATCATCGTGGACGGTCAAATCGACCAAGACGTGCTGGAATTAATGAACCATGATGAAGATTGGCTGCTTGAACAGTTGGCCCAGCATGGCGTTCAGAACGTGCGGGACGTCTACATGGCCAAGTACGAAAATCACCAGTTTGAAATCACCCGCTACGACGAGGCCTAGCGTTATCCCCCACTCAATTTAAATTACCCGGTTATCTATTAACCGGAAACGTGGTACGCTAAGGGTACTTAGAGCGAGGAGGGACGGCCCATGACCGCGGATCGTTTACTGGAAAAATGGCAGATTTATAACCGACAGCTTCAATGCATTGGCACCCGTCGACGCGAAGAAACGCTGGCGCAGGGCGAATACCATCTGGTGGTGAACGCCTTTATCTTTAATGCCGCCGGCCAGGTTCTCCTCCAACAGCGGTCGCCGGACAAGCTCTATTTTCCCAGTTACTGGGACTCGTCCGTCGGTGGTTCCGTGCAGGCCGGAGAAACGATTGAGACGGCCATGCACCGCGAAATGTTGGAGGAGATCGGTTGGAATGTTTCGGTCAAAGCGGCCGATAACTACCTGTTGACGCCCCATTCTCACTGGGTCAGCGCGTGGTTTGTCTTCCAGACGGCGCAATCGGCACCGGCGTTTACGATTCAACGGTCCGAGCTACAGCGGGTGGCCTTCTTTGACCGTCCCGCGGCCCACGCCCACCTTCATCAGATTGGCTTTGACCCCTACACGGTCGAATTGGATCGGGCCTGGGAACATCTGCGGCGGAACCGCTAAATTTTTTACGTCACAAACTTGGACCATTTGCACAAACAAAGGGCACCCCACCAATTTAGGCGAGGTGCCCTTTGTCACAAGCAACCGTCACCGCTCCCCAGCGGTCACAATCGCATTTACTTATACCGGCTAACCATGATATGCTGAGAATAGCTAAATTGCCGTCCAACCACATGGTCCCCCCTGCCGATAAGTTACCAACCGTGGTTTTGCGCCGGTCAGTCTGCCTACTCTTTGGCCGGAAACGAACACTCGCCCTCCAACAGTTAATATCGTATCAGGTGTCATTAGAAAAGGCTATTCTTTTCTATAACCACCTTCAAATTTAGTGGCCGAGCCATCGTTTTTTGCGCCATTCCCATCTGAACAGACGTCTCGTTGGTTTAGACTAAATCTGTTAAGGGTGGGATTAGTAAACTGGTGTGTCTACTCTGCTGTCGTCTGATGTGGTGGAGATTAACGCCGCCGCTTGCGGGTCACGCGCCAAGTTCCCAGAACGAAGCTCCCGAGAAGTGCGCCGAGCCAAGCCGCCTTGGACTGGTCTTGTTCGTTTGTTTGCGGCAGGCTCCCCGACCCGGTCGCGCCGGAACCGGTACTCCCGGAACCGCCGCCGAAGCCGCTGGAATGGCCGAGACTCGTGATGCCGGAACCACTGCCCGAATCGGTAAAGTCTGAACCGCTGCCACTACTACCGGACCCGGAGCCCGATCCGTAGCTGAAGCCGGAATCATCGCTATCGTCCGCGGTGTCGGAAATTTCATCGTCGGCACCACCGGTAGTTAACCCGCCACCGGTTGAGCCAGCGCCATCGTCGGTGCTGCCGCCGGTTGAGCCGGAGCCGTTGGTATTGCCGGTGTCGGTACCGGTGTTGTTGCCAGTGCCATTACCGCTGCCACCAGTTCCATTGCCGGTGTTATTGCCGTTACCAGTGTTGCTGCCGTTACCGGTTCCATTGCCATTGCTGGTATTGTTACCGTTGCCAGTCCCATTACCATTACCGGTATTGTTACCGTTGCCAGTCCCATTACCACCTTCAGAACCCGTATCGTACTCGTTATCGGAATCGAAGTCACCACTACCATCGGAACCATTGCCGTTGGTGTTGCCATCGCCACTGCCGTCGGATCCATTGCCGTTAGTGTCGCCATCGCCACTGCCGTCGGATCCATTGCCGTTGGTGTCGCCATCGTTGCTACCATCGGAGCCATTGCCGTCGGTGTCGCCATCGCCACTACCATCGGAACCGTTACCATTGGTGCTGCCATCGCCACTACCATCGGAACCGTTACCATTGGTGCTGCCATCGCTACTGCCGTCGGAGCCGTTGCCGTTAGTGTTGCCATCGCCACTACCATCGGAGCCATTGCCGTCGGTGTTGCCATCGCCATTGCCATCGGAACCATCTCCGTCAGTATCGCCATCGTCATCACCGTCAGAACCCCCGGCACCGCCGTCACCAGCATCCGATCCGGACCCGTTGTCCTCACCATCGGAGCCACCCGTTCCTGGACCCGTGCTGGCATCGCTATCGGAATCGCTATCGCTCCCCTGGTCGCCGGAGCTATTATCGGAATCACTGCCGTTTTCATCACCATCGGAGTTATCACCGTTAGTATTACCGTCGCCACTGCCGTCGGAGCTGTTACCATTGGTGTCAACATCGCTACTGCCATCGGAATCATTGCCGTTGGTATCGGCGTCGCTACTGCCATCAGAACCATTACCGCTGGTGTCGCCATCGCCACTGCCATTGGATCCATCCCCGTCGGTGTCGCCATCGCCACTACCGTCGGAGCCGTTACCATTGGTGTCGCTATCGCCGCTACCGTCGGAACCATTACCATTGGTGTCGCCATCGCCACTACCATCGGAACTATCCCCGTTGCTGTCGCCGTCGCCACTACCATCGGAATCATTGCCGTTGGTGTTGCCATCGCTACTGCCATCGGAGTTGTCGTTACCATTTCCAGTGTCGTTACCATCGTCCTCGTCATCCCCGTCGTCAATGTCCGTGGACGCGACTTCAAAGACGTGGGTCACTTCCTGTTCCGTTTTGGTAAAGGAACCGGTTAGTTCACCTTTCGTTTCCTTGTAGATGTACCCGTCAATATCCTTAGGCTGCGCATCGTAATTTTCTCCCAGCGCACCGACTAAGACGTCATCTTCACCGATTGTTTTGCCTGCCGTATCAACGTAATGAACCTTCACCGGCGCGGCGTTACCTTTCGGCTGGTACTGTTGCACAAAGGTCCACAGGACGCGGTCTGGGTTTTGCGGATCGCGAATTTCCCCCAGCATGGCAAACCGGTCATGGTTGTCTTTCAGATTGGTCAGCTTCCCATCCGTAAAGTTATCCCCGTCCCGGACGCTTTCAGGCACATGAAGCTTGTCGTAAACCAATCCTTTTTGGCCATCCGGTTTGGCTTCCCCACCGCTAAAGTGGATACGGTAAAATGGCATTGTCGAAATCAGGTCTCCAGTATCCTTATTCCGCGTCTCTTCCGCATACATCGGCACAGCAAAGCGCTCGAGCGGCTTCATTTGATACTGTTCCCCTTCCCGGGTATGGGTGCCGTTGACCAGCCGACCGGTCAGCTTGCTATCCACATAAGCCGAAACATCTGAGATGAACTGGTTGTCGCCGTTGAAACTCGCCAACTGCAGCTGACTCAAAATACTGAAGTCTCTGATCTGACAGCCGCTCAGGTCCAAGTCCTGCAATCCCGTCATCCCCGCCAATGGCTGGATGTTTGACAACCGGCTGTTCATCACCTTCAGCGTCTTCAAACTACCTAAACCTGCAATCGGATTCAAATTAACGACATTCCCTTTGGGCATAACGTGTGGGTGTTCCCCATAATGGTTGTTCCCCTCATCGTCAAAATTGGTAGCCGCCCCGTCTAAAATCAACGTGTGTAAATGTCTTGCCAACTCTAAGCCTTTCAGACTGACTGGCAGGCGGTCTTGGATGCCACTACCCACGACCGTATCTTTATCGACAATGATTTCTTTGATGCTGGACATGTGTGACCGCTTGATGTCGCCTTCCTTCTGGATGTTCTTTCCCTGTTGCTGAAGCGTTTTCAATACGATTTTTCGCAAATTTGGACTGGGCATCCATTCAGTAATTGCGGGCTCTTTGCGAGTGACGTGACTATACTTATCGTTATCCGTTGCGTCGGCGCTGACCTTGGGTGATTCCAAGAGCATCCCCGTCCCCACGAGGGTTGCTGCGGCGGTTAGCCAGAGCGTTGTTCGTACGTTTTGTGCCATGTTATTCTCCTCCAAAATAATGATATCTCTAATTGCCTGTTGTTCTTTCTCCGATAATCAATATCCTACCAGGTTAATAACCAGAAGAGAATAAGTTCTTCATTACACAATCAAAAAAGGAACCCCCGCCTTTGAACGGTGACTCCTAGGCTCAGTCCAGTATGCCACAAACGCCCGCAAATAGCGGGATTGGTATACATCCTTAAAGTAATACATTTTTTCCAATACGTTTTGATCAACGCCGACTTTTTCATGGACTGATCAATGATTAAGCGTTGACCACGCCGCTATCAGAATGAGGGTTAAACCGCAGTAAGGTTGGCCTTTGGCACCCACCAATCCTTGATAAGAATGGTGGCATTGTCCCGCCCAACCTTTCTGGTCAACTGGCTTTTTCTGGCACCAGAAAGCTAGGAACAAACACATCACACGATTTGGTATAGGCCATTGTTGGACTTTGCTAAATCATCCGCGATTTCCCTAACCAACACTCTGCGCGCCGGATGCTCCGAGGTCCTGAATCAGCATCTTAGCTTTCGGAACCTTGATAATATGGGCTTTGAGCGCTGTTAGGGTCCCGATTTGCTTCAGCGATCGGGCCTTTTTCAAGATCGCTACTTCACAGGCGCTAAACGCAGCACACAAAGGTCTTACCCACTAGTAGGTAGGTATCGCCCATCTCCACAACTGCTCTGTCCAATCGCGCAATCAATCTGGGCGCCCCCGTTAAAACGATTTGTTGGACTTTCACCGGCCATCTTCAACGCTTGCTTGCAACTCATCCCAGATGGTCCCAACGTCCGGCTAATACGCGGGGTCTTGGATTCTAGATATAATTCTCATGAACGTTTATATCAGCTTAGGCTGTTAAAAAAATCAGTGCTGAAACGTTCTTCAGCACTGATCCGATTCGGTTTTGTCTATAAGCCGCTTATTGGATTTAGTGATGCTGTAATATCAATGTTAATAGCGATGTTGCGCAAAAAACGCGCAATAAAAAATATTTTTTTGCTTTTATTTAGAAAAATTAATTGTCTTATAGAACACTTGTTCGTATAATCAAATATGAGGTGATCATAATGAAAGCAATTCGAGGTAGCTTAAACGGCGCCATAAAAATTGAAACTCTTAACCCGTTTGTATTGAGATTAAATCTCTGGGACTTTGAATCCAATAATTCAGTTCAATGTTTGTTAAAAAAGGACGCTCTTGAATACTGGGACACAGTAAAATCGAAAAAAATACGAACCACTACAGTATATGGTCATTATAACAGTGATGGAGTGTTTATTGCTAGTACGTACTCGTTTGGCTCTAAGAATCCCTTTTTTATTCGCTATCATAGTCGCTTAAGTTCCATACAGCCGACAGTTTCTTCTATGTTATAGAGGTGATCCTATGACTCCAGATAAGGAAGCAGCACTCATTAATGAACGAATCGATGCTAGTTTTGAGTGACTTCCAAACACGCGTTATCAGATTAATGTGGTTTTCAACCACTACTCCAACACGTTCAACTTTCTTATGTATGTGGCGCATCCCCAAAAGCGCTCTCGCTCAATCCCCCTGCACACCCGTCGAGACAGATGGCCTTGTCTACTTTGTACTATTTTATAAACTTTGTGATTAAATAAAAAAGGTGCCCACCCCGTTAGGAGTGAGCGCCTTTTCTAAATCAGTAACGTACGTATATCTTGTACTATACGCTTATTTGACAAATTTGTTAATCTTTTTGTTGCCACTAATAAACATGCCATTAGCAAGCTTAATCCGGGTAGTATCGCCGTATACAACTACCTTAGAAACGTCAAATTGTGTCCCGGCCGGTTGCCAATCAACAACCTTATGAAGCGCCTTATCCCTGTACCGATGTGACCCATGTACCGATTTAACTCGTTTAACGCCACCCTTAGGGCTATAGTACAAGCGATTAACGTTAGCCCGGTTGGACGTAATATACAGTCCATTTGCTAACTGGAACCGGGTAATTTTACCATACTTTACTACCTTAGCAATCGAAAAAACAGTGCCCGCCGGAAAATGGTCTACCTTATGTTTGAACTTAATATCCTTGTAGCGATTAATTGGCGTCCGGGCATAGATCATCTTGGGATTGTATCGGTAGTAGCTGGCCTTTTTCGGCTTAGCTGCCTTAGTTGCGGTGCCATAGTAGTAGTTTGAGTACATTTGGGACACATCGAAACCACCATAACACCCAGGGAAGTGCATGCTTGACGTCCATTGCCAGCCGTTATATCCAGTATAAAGCTTAAACCCGGACGGGTTATAAGGATAGTTAGCCACCCAACCGCCACGGCCCGAGTTGTTCAATGGCACCGAATTAATCCAGCTGCCCATCGTATAGACGTCTGTCTTAGGATAACCCATGCGATGAACTTCGTTAATCCAAGCCTTAACAATTTTGGAGTTCCGATTCCAACCAGAGTTGGTGGCTTCAAAATCAAGTACGATCACACTGTTCTTGCCCAATCCTGCCTTAAGCGCACTTCGGGCTGCCATCCGGGCTTCAGCCTTAGCCCCAGCCACTGTCGTAAATCGGGCAAAGTGATAGCCGTTGACGTGTAAGCCAGCAGATACCGCGTTACGAATGCTCGGCTTGGCCGTTCGGTCAGTGAAGTATGTGCCTTCAGATAGCTTAGCTATCATGGCTTTGACGCCATACTTTTTCATCGCACACCAATTGGCAACGGTCATGATCCCATTGTTATTGGACGTATCCACAACATCATAATGCGGCATTACTTCACATCTCCCTCCGTAGTGGCCGTGTCTTCTGGCACATCTAAGGGTGCTGGTTCAGCGGGCACTGTCGCAGCTTGCTTGTCCAGTTGTGCTTGCTTATCAGCGAACGCTTGCTCTGTGTCCGCCAGAGCCGAATTGTATTCAGCCTGCTTTGTTTGGGCTTTCGTATCTGTTGTTGTCATCGACTGATATGCTTTTTCAATGGCTGCTGAAATAATTGCCGGTGCCAGACTATCATGACCAAATACTTTCATCTGGCCTGTTACATCAGCAATCGCCTGCTCACGCTTTTCTTCCCCTGGCATTTCATAATTAGTAGCCGCTTTGTTAACGGCGCTGAACGCCAATGTGTCTAACATGCTCAACACTTCGCGCTGGGTAGCGGACTTATTCGCTGCAATCTTGGTCTTCAATGCCGGATTGATCCGGGTAAACCAGCCAACCAGGGCAAAAATTAAGACACCTAAGATACCGGTGTCATTGAGTAATTTAATAATCTTCGTAAATTCATTCATGCTTTTTCCTCCTAAAGTTCACCATACCGTTCCCGGTACGCTTGATTTTCACGTTCTAGAGCGGCATTACGTTTTCGTAAGGCTTCATTCTCACTAACCTTTAAGGCAATTTGCAGGTTAAGTTCTTGTTCCATGGCATCTTTCTTAGCCTTCAAGTCGTTCAAATCTTTCGCAAATTGTGCTTGATCACTCTCGCGTTCTTTACGAAGCGACTCATTATCAGCCTTGACTTGCTCCATGATGTACTTCTCCATGCCCTGTCGATCACGGTCAGCTTGCCGTGTATCAGAATGATAGCCATGAATAACAGCCCAGATAGTGGTTACAAACGTTCCCAGTGCGCCTAAAGCAACTGCCCAGGACTTAATATCCATGCGTGTCCCCCCTAATCAACGTACCGACTAGCAAGAACAGCATGAGCAAGGCGAATACCCACGTTAGGTTAAACCGCACATCAAACAAGCCCCGAACAATAAAAGCCACTGATAAGGCCCCCATTGCCGGTGATAGGGCGACTAGGCCACCATCGCGCAACCACCGCTGATTGTGAAAGACGCCAACCAGAATAGCGATGCCACAGATAATTAACCACAATGAAAACCACCAGTCGTCAGCAAAGGCAAAGATTGCATGTTCAGCTGGTGAAGGTGGTGGCGGTGGCGTCACCCGTGGATCGTCTAAATAACCTTGATGAAACCAGATATACAAACCGCCTATCATTGAAAACAAGCCAAAACAAAAATGATCCCAATGCGAAACGGCCCGTTGAATCGGGCCATCTTTAATACGATGCAATTGCTTCACCCCTTTCCCACAAAAAATCCCATCAAAAAAGCACCAACGGCGATCACTATGCTTGCGGCGTAGTATCGGCGGCGGTGCTGGTTGAGTTTCCCAGGACTTCTTTCACTTGGGGTTGCAGATAGGATGGTACTTCATCAATGGTGCGACCACCGTCAAGGACGTTGGCAGCGTAAATGGCAGCTAAAGCGGAAAATTTAAAGTTTAACATAATTGATTATCTCCTTATTTGTTTGATTGTAACTGCGCCAAAACGGCTTGGGTATCAGACCGAAACGGGACTGGTACGGCTTCAATAGTCCGTGTGCCATCAATAATTGCTTGCGCGTAAATCTGTGCCAATGCAGAATATTCCATTGCCATCACCTCCTAGGATTCACTCGCTGCCGAACTAGCTGGGGCTGCTGTACTTGTTGCAGCTGAGCCGGTGTCGGTCGTGGTGCTAGCCGGTGTTAGTTTTGAAGACAAGTAATCGACGGCTTCCATCAGCCCTTGCTGCGTTAACTCATTGGCTGACTTAAGGCTTTTATTTTCAGTTTGCAATGACTCAATGTTTTTCGTCTGTTGCTCAATTTGCTCACCCTGCTGGTCAACCTGTTTAAGCACCTGGGTGTGCGGGTCATAAGTTACTTCGGCGTCTGGATCATCCACACACAGCATTTGTGGCTTGCCGTCCGAGACTATGATTTGTTTGCCATTATCATCTAGGGCCGGCGTTTGCTTCATCTTGACCATCTTCCAACCGATATATTTGTCCGCCCCGTAGGGCACCGGATCTAAGGCGTACACGGCATAGCCGGCCGGCTTATCAGCTGGTGCGGTTGCGTAAATTATTTCCATGTTTGACAATCTCCTTTGCTTTTTTGATCGAACAGTTGGGTTTCACATACTTATGATAGAATCCATATGAGTTGGTGTGCTTTAGCCATCCCCAGTAGCTAATCATACTGGCCGCATCATGATACGTTAGGCGGTCTTTACGCCCAACTTTGGCGGCCTTCCGACGAATCCGGAGAGATAACTTACGGCGTAAAGTGACATGGTCCAGGTAAAATCTATAGCCCAGAAAGTCAATCGGTCGACTTCCAACTCGAAAAAGCTGCCAGTTAGGCTTGATGACTAGTCCTTCAGCTTTGAGATAGGCATCCATCTGGTCACGGGCTCGGTGTAGCTTCTTTTTGTTACCACTCAGCATGACTAAGTCGTCCATATATCTAACATAGTGTGGCACCCGCCAATCATTTTTTACCTTATGATCAAAGTCCTCCAGATAAAAGTTAGCCAGCCATTGCGAAGTATACAAGCCCAGCGGCAATCCCGGTGAGTATGAGTCAATAATCACCCCCAACAGTCGTAAAACTTGTGGATCTTTAAAACGGTGTTGCAGTTTTAGTTTCAGAATGTCTGTGTTGATTGAAGCGTAAAAGTGGTGAATATCCATCTTGAGACAATACTTGGTACGTTTGGGGTCGTTCTGTAACCACTTCGGGATCACCTTGCGCCCCTGAGCCATCCCACGACCGGGAACGGTGGCCAGGTTGTACTCATACATACTTTTTAAAAAGATTGGCTGCAGCACCAACATAATCGACCAGTGAATAATTTGGTCTGGGAAAAAGGGTGTCGTAGTTATTTGCCGGTCTTTGTCCCGTTCATGGACCGTCCATGTTTTGACTTTGGCCGGTTTGAATTCACCCGACAGCAATAAATACTGGATCTGCTGAATCGTTTCTTCTTCATGGTTGAGCCTTCGGCTCACCGACTTTCGGTGCCGTTTCCCAATGGCTGCCTGGTGCAGTGCTAACCTAATGGTTTCTGTATCCGCAATATCATGGATCAAATTACCATAGCGTTTCAATCAATCACTTCCTTCTGAATTTAAATGACTTATTAACCTCAAGAACTTTCAATTTGCTTACTAGCCCCTGCTTTGTAGCGGCGAATTTTTACCAAGCGGTACGGAGTCGTTGATGCATTACTTGTGTTTGCCATGTTTCAGTTAATATGGAGGCGAGAGCCGACATTGGAGTTCGCGTTAGTCGACGAGTTGTTGCCGTTCCAGTACCAAAGACCGGAGTTGCCAGCGTTCCAATTCCAGCTGCCTGCATCAACAATCCCAAAAGACCTGGGGGAGATATCCCCCAGACCCCCTTACAAAGCCTTCTTAAGGAGGCGAGAGCCGACATTGGAGTACGCGTAAGACGACGAGTAGCGGCCGTCCCAGCACCAAAGACCGGAGCTGCCGGCGTCCCAACTCCAGCTGCCACCAGTGTAGACCACACAGTTACCACTGTCATTAACGTAGCCATCGTCATGATAGTAAGTATTGTATGAATCGTTATTGGAAGAAGTTGGCGCCGTTACTCCAGGGTGCTCCTTATCAAATCCAAGACCAGTAATATTTCCATTTATCGAATGTAATGAATAATTGAGCTTGTAATAGGGGCTTGTGAACACGTCTGATACATATTTGGTTGCGTCATCACATGAACATAGCGATAGATTGTTGATATTCAACCCGTCTGTAAACATTGCTAAGTTGCCATAAAGATTCTCAATCCCACGATAAGTCATTGATCCATAGCCATTAATATGGTTAACGTTGCCGGATGATCCCTTAACACCGTCAGCGGCGCCAGTAGATTCTGCGCCAGACAGTACGCTGTCAGTAACCCCCTTCATAATTGACTGGGAATCCAGCGTGGCAAATTCAATCGTGAACAGAACTTGCAAGGCATCTAATGTATGCACGTCCCACAAGTGATAGCCCTTCTTACCATTAACATTAAGCGCAGTTGCTGAAGTTCGGAAATGGTTAATATCCAAGTTGGCCGTTGGATTAACCCCGGATTTCGACTTTAAACGGCCGCTTTCAATGAATCCTTCATATCGGGAAACATCGACATAGTTCAATTCTTTCTTATTGTCAAAATCATAGAAGCAGTTTGGGAGATACCAGTCATCTCCTTGCTTAACCAATGAAACTTGCCAAGTGCTTAATGTTTTATTTTGAGTCTTACGGATATAGAATTTCGGTACCCGGACAAACTCATTACCATACGAATCGGTGACGGTTTTGTCCATCAATCCCCATGGCCCGCGAGTATCAAAGTCGTTCTGAGCGCCATTAATCCCAGCTTTGAGGCCCACCGCAGCATCGGTCCGCTGTAAGGCCCCGGATGAGGAGCCATCCCAACTAACGCCGTAGATATTGCCATCAACGGCTGGTACTGGGTCACTGATCGTAAAGTAGTTGCTTGACCCGACTGCATTTTCAGCATTAACGCGGAACAAGTAATCGCTTCCGACTTCAATGCCATCAGTAACCGTACCAGTAAGGCTATCAGGATTTAATGCGACTTTCGTCCAGTCCGCGCCACCTTGCTTTTGATACTCCAGGCTGTATCCGGTGATTTCAGAGCCACCATCACTTTCTGGTGCCGCAACCGTGTAGTCGAAGCCTTTTTTACCAGCGTCGTACTCAACTGTCAGTGACGGGATTCCTGGCACTACGGCGGTCCCCAAAGTAATCACATCAGTATAGCCACTTGAACCCACCGCGTTTTGGGCCGCTGCTTTAAAGTCATATGTCTTCGGAATG
Source organism: Levilactobacillus sp. HBUAS70063 (assembly GCF_038374745.1). Classification (NCBI taxonomy): domain Bacteria; kingdom Bacillati; phylum Bacillota; class Bacilli; order Lactobacillales; family Lactobacillaceae; genus Levilactobacillus; species Levilactobacillus sp. HBUAS70063. Next base: position 135,236 of record NZ_JBANSM010000007.1, read on the forward strand.
CCAACGCCAGTGAGCTGGCCGCTTAATTCATCTGGCTTAACAACGACCGTTGTCCAGTCATCCACGCTATGATCTCTCCACAGCAAATTGTACTGTATGATGTCACTGAAACCGTCCTTCTCGGGCGCAGTCAGTGTATAGTCAAAGGCTTTGCTAGTTGCGTTGTACTTAACTGCCAGATTTGGAACTCCGGGCGTCTTCACTGTTAGTACATCTTGACCATTACTCTGCAATCCGGCAGTAAAGTTAGATAACTTAGTAGTATCAGCAAGCGTTGATGGTAAACTGCTTGCTAGTAGTAACGGGTTATTGTTTACCGTTGGGGTGGTGTTAAAGTTGTTTGCTCCAGATAGGTGAGCGACTTTGGAATCGTCAGAAGATTGAATCCAAGAAGAAAACACGATACCTACTGCGGAATGCCAGTTTCTTCTTGCTACCCAACTGTTATTAGTGTTATAAGCAATTTGAACACCGTTAAACTGTGATATTGGAATAATCTGATAAATTGTCCAATTATCAGAGTTAGGAGCTGTATTCAAACCATTTGGTACTTGAAAGAATCCAGCAGTCTTCATGGTATTTAAGTCTGTCCCAGATGGCTGAGAAATGATTGACGAGTGCAATACTTTACTATCATCAGCTGGTGTGTAGCCAATTTTATCTTGCTTGGCATTAACTTCTTCTATACCTGCGACATCATTTGCAGGTTTACGCATATCCGCCGTGTGCACAACCGTACTATCGTCAGCTTTGACGTAATCGGCCAATGCTGCTTTTAGGATTTCGTTAGTAACGGCGCCAGCTGGGTTAACTGATATTTCGACGTTACTTGCCTGACCAACAACTGTTTCCAGATCAATTCCTAATGCAGACCCCATTGCATCTTGATGGATATAGACTGGGTCCTTTAGCACGGTGACACTGTACAGCACTTCCTTACCATCACCATCAACTGCGAAAAGCCCAACTGAATTCATCTGGTAATTATTAGGTGCTTTGGTTTGGTCGATTGCAACATTGACATTGACAGTATTGTTGTTGATGACTGTCACGGTATTAATGTCAGCTGTCTGCTGTACATTATCCAGAGACGTCAGGACTTGTAACTCGGTAACCGATTGATTAAAAAGATTAGTGGTGCTGATTTCTGCTTTGGTAAATTTTGCCGTCGTCTCATTGGCGATAAGCCGTGCGGCTATTGACTGGGCGGCAGTCGTGAGGATAGTCGTTGCACTTCTCTGTTCGTCATTACTTGCCACTATTACCCCTCCTTTGCCTTAATTGTTTGTCTAATTTTGGTGACACTAGCTAGTCCTGCATCGCCTTGCATCGAGATATGGCGGTCCTGTGCGACGTTCATTGTTGTATGAATTGTCTGGTGAACCATAGTATAAGAGGCCATATAGAGATTACTTTTGACTGTCGTTTGGAACTGGATCGAAGCTACTCTGGTTGGAGCCGCAACGGATGCCCGGACCTGGTCAAGCAACATTGCTTCCTTCTCCTGTGAGTCAACATAGATTGCCGGGACATTCAAGACCTCAATTGCCATCGGTTCACCAGTTACGTTCCAAAGAGGGCGTACCCGGAATTCATGTGGGTCCGCAGAGAGGATTGCCGAGACGACATCATAAATCTGGTTGATAGTCCCATCGGTATGACGTCGCGCAAGACGGGCGTAAATCATTCGCCGATAGAAGTCGTCATCCATCTGTCCTCGATAAACTCCAATGAGGTTACCTATTCTGTCTAGGAATCCGCCCTCAGCAGTGTCTAGTGACCGCATTTTCAACAGCATATCCAATCGCTTCTCACCAGCACCTATCGGCTGTTCGACCAACTGCATCATCTTCCAATTGTTCGACCCAGTAGACCGATCAAAAGATGGCGGTAAGTCCTTAATTGTTGGATCAATTTGCATTAGTTACCACCTCGATATTGCCCGGAGCATAAGTTGCTGACTCAAAGGTCTCTAGCTGGATATCGGACGCTGCTAAAGTATCAGTTGTGCGCCCAATCTTGATCTCCGCATCAGTCACGCCGACCACTCCATAAACCAAAGTGTAGAGATAAGTAAAACGCACCTTATCTCCCATCGTTAGAGAGTTAAGATACGTTTTGATGTTGGCTTTAATTTGGTCAATTCCATCTGTCTCAAATAAGGTACTATCAGTATCAAGCGTGACCGTCATAAAGATTGGCACGCCTGTTGGACGGTCAAAGCGAATCTCTTGCGGGTGCCCGCCACGGTCCAGCACCTTGCAAACCGTTGACCCTACTGTCTGAGTCCCACCAGCAAGAGTATCGCTAATAGCTTGAGCTACATCACCATCGATGCCACCTGCAGCATAGACGTGAATTGATTTTGGCGGGTCACTATTTTCGTCAACCTCATTAGTGTCATTGACGTTGACCTCTACTTGATCGACTCCGGCCACGTTAGCCACTGATGATCTGATTCCGTCACGAGTAGCTCCCGACAATGATTCTTCGAAGACTTTTACCCGGTTCTTAAAAGTCTCATCATCCTCGGTAGTCATACCACCAGTCGCTGCCACCGGATTAGTGACCGAAGTGATCTCTTCAACCGGCATGGTCTGCTTAGTAATCGTAAATGCTGCGACATTCGCATCAGCTGACTCATCCATTGAAACTGCAATGCCAGAGCCGTTGCCATCGGCATCCAAAATAACTGCATCTTCAAGTATGAAGGTTTGTCCATCTTCCGTTTCAAACATCTCATCAGCATCGATCACTGTTCCTGCTTTTCCGGTAAAAGATAAAGACACGTAAGCTGGTTGTGATTTATTTCGGGTTAGTCCTAATAAGGCAACAACCTTGTCTAAGGTAATCCCTGTTGCGGTATCGAAAAACCACGAGTCCCAAACGTTCCCGATAGTTTGCTCGTACTTAGCCATTCGGTGAGCCACGATACGGATAAAACTACCTAAGATAGACTTTTCAGCCGTCCCGATATTAGAACCCATCAGACTACCAGCAAGCTCAAATAGGTCAATTTGAATTGCATCCTCTGGCTCCGCTACATAGCCTTGCGGCGTTAGTCCGTACTCAGCATCAGTTTCCGCCATCAATCGTCACCTCCTGTTCTATTTCCTCTTGATCATCTTCAATACCTGTTTGGTTCATATCAACGGTCATTTTCAAATTTACTGACAAAATTCGCGTTTTATGGCCCAAATTAAAAGTGGTATCTGTGATGGCTACCACTCGGGGTTCCTGCTCCAAAATTGCATCCTCAAAATCAGCTTGGGCAAAGGCTTCATTAAAGTCTTCACCGATAAGATTTTCATAGTCCATTCCCAAATCGGGTTCTAGTGGTGCGTCCCCCAGCTGATTACTGATGATGGTGCGAATTCCTTGAGCCAACTCCTCTTTACCAGTAACCGTCTGCATTTCACCATTTTCGATGACTAAATCGCCGTTCTCATCTTGTTTTAAATCTCGTAATTCCATTAAAACACCGCCTCGATAAAAGCATCATTCAGACTATGCAGACGATCCGAAGCGTTTGAGATATCTCCAGTATCGCCTACATCGGCTTCTGAAACGTCACGATCAAAGAAGCCCACACTTACGCTGACATCCTTTTTCACATCGTCTCGAGCATGCTTAGGAATTCGTACACTCAGAATCATCCCTCGCTTATCGCCATCAGACGCAAGGTCTTGTGGTTGTACGGTACAGGTATGATCCGATTCTACCGAAACTACTCGGCAAAGTAGGTGGACATGTGTCTCACGCTTTACTTTTCGTGCAAAGAAACGAAAAAATTTTAATTCTGGTCTTTTGTTTGCCATTACTTAAGCACCCCCGTCGTTAGGAAGGACGACCCATCATAAGTGTGTTCCCCGTTATCTACGACCATCGTACGATTCAGATTTCGGCTTTTGACCTTGATCACCGCATCTGTTGTTATTCGATGCTGTAGTAGACAACTAAAGCTCCAAGATTCACCATCGTCATCTTCACTGTAGGCAGGCTCATCAGTGAGTCCGGTTTCGTTTGAGAGTAAGAACTCAGCAGGCTTGGTTGCTGTACTATTCTTCTTGGCCCCTCCGGCTTTTCGTAAAGCTTTTTCAGCCTTAGCCAGCAACTTTTTAGCGTCGATCCATGCATCCTTGGCATCCTTGACCTCTTTGGTCCGTTTGGTGTATGACTCAACGGCATTCTTGTGAGATTTAAGACTCCCCACCTCGCTGATACGCTTTTGCCAGTGTGCGATTGCTTTTTTAGCCGCCTCTTTACCACTCTTAGTCTTAGCCTTCTTCAGCCGTCCCTGAGCCGCTGTCAGATTCTTCTTGTAAAGTTCCCGGTCCTTAGAGATTGTTGCTTTTGTAGACGACCGATACTTGGCTGCCGTCCCCTGCTGTTTCAACTTGGTCAGATAGGAGTTATGAGCCGACCGGACTGCAGTACGCCGTGTCCGTACGATTTTCTGCAAGTCACTGGAACTGGTGTCATAGACTACACAGTATTTTCCACGCACAATTCGGAGAACAGAACCACACTTCTTAGCGACAGACTCAATCAGTTCCAACGGCTGACCATCAGCTGTATAGCCCTTTTTAAATTTCTTTGGAATTTGTAACTTGATGGATTTCAGCGGAATACCTGACTTTTTGGCAATCGACTTGATAACTTGTTCAGCGTCCGACTGTCGCTTAAAGGTAATTGAAACATCTTTCTTTTTTGAGTAGTCGGCACCCTGAATGAAGGTAAAACTGAACTGCGAGTCAACCCCGGACCATAGCAGAGGCAGAATTTTGTTGATGTTACCCTCCGTCAGAACCCCAACATCACCTTTATATCCTGCGTAAAGTGTGACGTGCTTTCCTTTTTTAAAAAGAGCCCGTGTCTTCTTAGATAGGTTCATGATGGTCACTGTCGCAACATCTGGTGTGGGCTCACTAGAAAATAGCACACTAAACTGAATCTCTAGTAAGTGATTCAGCCGGTTGAGATTTTCAAGCGTCACTTTTTCCTTACCTGTATCCAGAACCAACTTGACTCGCCGATCCACTTGATACTTAGCTGCCATCATCATCACCTCCATCTTCGCCAATTCCAACATAGTCATCGCTACTAAGATCATCTGTTGGGTCAATATCATCAATCATCAAGAAGACGGTTCGTCCAAAGGTTTCAGCATTGACGGCTGTAGATTGTCCAGATTCGTCCATCGGCACAAGGTCGACCGCTGGTAGTCGGTCATCATTGACATAGGCCCATAGTCGATGATTGAGTACCAATTTCTCTCCCAAAATGATGGGATTGAGGTCCTCGTCGTATAAATCGACCGTAAAAAAATCACCAACAACGTTGTAAGCAATCCCAAAGTTGAAGGTGATATCCGCTAATTCAATTTCAAAGATTTCCGGTAGGTCATCAACATCTACCGGAATATAGTCACGCTGTGACACCACCATTCACCTCACTTAACTCGAACCCGGACACCAATCGGAATCCTCCTATCCGGATACTTATTCCACTTGCGTAACGTTGCAATCGAGGTTCCAAAACTTTGATGGAATCCCCAATAGGTATCACCGGCCTTGGTCTTGCGATAAGTTCTCTTGGCCTTTTTGGATTTGGTGCTACCGGTGCGTTTCTTCTTACCGTTGTTTTTCTTCCCCTTTTTCTTGATTCGGGAAGTCTTCGCGAAATGTACAAACTTCAGAATCATAGTAGCTTCAATGGTTGAGGCATACTTCTCACCATGTCGGGTCAAGTCTTCGATTTGAAGATGCTTGTAGTAAACGACAGCACCCTTAAAGACCACCTGAGTACCATCAAACCGCCATTTATTTAATTTGGTCCAGACTTTGTTGGCCTTAGCCATCGTGTCCTCTTGAATCAAGATTGAAAGGGTGATTGTCTTACTTGTTGGCCGCGAATGATCAGTGATGGGCTCGCCTTTTTCAATAGCATACTGAGTTACTTCTGAAGCAGAATCATCATCCTCAGTCTTGGCATGAATCCCGATTCGTTGAGACATCTTATTTTTTCCGTACTCGTGCATGTATGCACCAAAAAACTCGGAAGTCCCATCCCGAGTTCGCTTGTATACAGGTTTTACCATTATGCTCCTCCTAACAGGTCTTGTAGCTGTTCAAAGCTTTCGCCCATCGCTTCCTTAACCCACTTCATAACTTGTTGCTTCGTGACATTTCCACCAGCATCACCAGTGATATTGACATTGATCGTTGGGTGAAAATCAATCTTGGATTTACTACTGTGTCGTGAATTTGAAGGGATTGATTGGTTCGCAATCTGCTTCGATTTCTCGTGTGGATAAATGGTCCCAGCTGAGTCTGGCTTGAAGAGTTCTGGCCCCTTCTCACCAACAATTGACCACTCACCAACCTTCGGACGACCACCCTTGGCATACCAACCATGTACTTTTCTGAATGCTAATGCCTTATCAATGCCTCCGTATCGGCCATTAACGTAGCTCTTCATCCACTTCAATTGAGTAATTGGATTGGTCTTCCAATCAGACCCCGCAGATGCCATCTTTGAACCAGGTAGGGCTTGAGGAATACCGTAGGCAGAACTGCTTGGATTATGGATTGTCGGGTTCCATCCAGACTCTGGTGTAATAATTGAGTTGTAAGCAGCAAATTGGCTTGCCGGAATGCCAGCCTGTTCTAACCAATGTTTATGGCTCCCAGAAGGAGCCGCACTTGTTCCACCTGATCCTGAGTCATCATCGACGTGCAAACGTTTAGAAATCCAGGACAACGCTGACTTGCCAATCTCTTGCTTGAAGAGTTTTTCAACGCCAGTATCCTTAGGCTTACTCTTCTCCACACCAGAACTCTTGCCATGCATCTTGGTGACATCGTACCAGCCGCGGGTTGAAGTCCCCCCATGGTCCCACAAAGACCCGTGAGAGACACCGACGTGCAAATGAGCTCCGCTACCAGCACCATTTAATGGTCCAAGAGTACCTAGTGTTTGCCCCGTTTTGACTTTGTCACCAACGGAAACTTTGATATTTCTCATTCCACCAAATTCTTGGTAGATTTCCTGATAACCGTCATCACTCTTAACGGTAATGACCTTACCTAAAGCCCCGGGGGCCCAAACAGGATTTCCAGCACGTGTTACAACCCCACCATGCATAGCATGAAATGGAGTTCCCAACGCTGCGCCAAAATCTACGCCATCATGGCTACCGCCGTCACGACTGTCACCAAATTTCTGGCCATTGCCACCTGTGCTCCACCCAGAACCTGGTGAGTGCGCCCAGTTACCGCCGGCCCCGCTGCCACCATTTATAGCATCATTGATGACGTTCCAACCAGCCTTGTACCAATTAGGACCGACAGAATCTGTTGCGCCCTTGGCTGTAGTGGTCAACCCACGTTGCAGGTCGGACCCTTTAGGTTTAATCGTCTTGTCATCAAAGTCACGTTTCCAAGCAGCATCTGGGTTCTTATGATTCTTAGTAGCCAGACTAATCAGCTTATCATCAGACGCACCAGTACCTTTCTTGAAGTGTGGCAAGTATGGTTTGGCCTTCTCAACCTGTGATCCGTTGAAGACTTCATCACCCTTTTTCAGGGGCGTAATGACATCCTTACCAATAGGCTTCAAAAGTTGACTGCCACGGGCCACTAGTTCTTGTCGAGGGCCACTCGTTGCGTCGTTAAGGACAGCCAATTGATCACTAGCGATTGGACCCTTAGACCCAGTTGCATAGTGAATTGGCTTCAAAACAGACTTGTTCCCACCAAACTGTGCCAATGTGGTATCAATGCTACTGATACCCGAATTCATTGATGAAATTGCACCGGCCATTCCGTCATGGGCTTGGCCTTTTAACTTGCCAAAAATGGACCCAAAATCGCTAACTAGGTCCGTTGTGACGCTGTTAAACTGCTTGTGCATTGACTTCAGTGAGGCAACCGTATCATCTTTGACGTCGTCAAACTTCTTGACCGCCTGCTTATGCAGTTTCGTGGTCTCAGATTCCGCATCAGTGCGAGTATCATGCCACAACGAGGCATTCTTCTTGTTGAGCCGTTTCAGCGATGAAGCAGACTTCTTAGACATGTCACCATAGTTCTTGGTGACTGATTTCGACATCTTTTTAGATTCCGAAATTGAGTCCTTAGAGGTCTTCTTGCTCAGTCCCGGCATAGTGGACCCACTACCGGCTGCAAAGCTGGTTAACTGGGTCGTGCCAGCAGCAAAGTTAGGGAGTCGTTGCCCAAAGGAACCTCGCGACATCTTAGCAACGTCCGCGTGACTGTAGATACGATCACCTGACCGCACCTGCAGAAGCTGTGCACCTCGGGCCCCCACAACACTGAATTTCTTACCGCGTTGCAAGACTTCGGAGCCGTTTTCTCCAACCATTGCCATACCAGTCTTACGGATGGCACCACCAGTAGCTTTTCCAGGAAGTCCCTGATTGACTGTAATCCCGCTACCCATATAAGTTTTCCCAGCTGCCTTGGCTAACTTGTTTCCGGGATTGTAGTTATTCTTGATGGACTTCGTATTAGATACTGGTTTCTGGTGTTTAGCACCAGTAGCAGATGAGTTTTGATTAAGCATAGTTTCAAGATTATTGGACATAACGCCCATAATCCCGTTGATACCACCTGCGGCATCAGCAGCTGCTTGAACTACGGCATCGCGTTGCTTTCCTGCCCAGTGCACCGTTTTCTTGTACTGATCATGTGCCGCACTAGTGGTTTTGTCGTACTGCTTTTGAGCGTAGCCCTTGATTCGCTTATATTCGGCAGAGTGGACACCATAAAGCTGCTTGGCTGACTTTAGAGTTTGATCATAACGGTCCTTTGCTGAAGAAACTTGCGCAGTATAAGCTTTTTTTGCGTTAGACTTCGTCAGACGATAGGACTTGGCCGATTGTCTGATTACTGAGTTATATTGTTTGGTTGTTAGCTTGATTGTCCGAGAGTTTAGACTTCTTAGTAGGGATTGTTGCTTCTGATTTCCTTTATCGGTTAGCTTGAGAATATCTGCATTCAGCTTCCGAACCAGTGCAACCCTGTTCTTACCACCGGTACGCTCATCACGTTCAATCGCCGTATAGTCGGCTTTGACAGCCGCCAAGTGCTTTTGATTGTATGACTTTTGTGAATTAAGTGCCTTTTGTGCTGAACCAGCACTAGTTGCACCAATCTTTTCCAAAAAGCTTGCGGCCTTAGTTGATTTAGAAGTCGACTTATCGACATATCCCGATAATGCTGAGTATGCCTTATTGTACTTAGCGCTATTAGACGTAAGCAGTGAAGACTCGTCCGCCTTAATCTTTTTGGTCTGCTTTAGGGAAAAATCAGCTGCAGCATTGGCCCAGTCCTTATTTGCCGAACTGACCAGCTGAGTCGCTGTCTGGGTGGCGGTTCGTGCATCCTTTGGCAAAGAGTCGAAGGGATTGTCCTTCTTAGATTCTTTTCCAGAAGACTCATGCGAGCTGCCACTAGACTTTCCGGAAGGAACATCTTTCCCCGTTAGAAAATTCCAAGCTGCTCCAACCTTGTTACCAATCCATTCATCAGTCCCAATGCCGCCAAGGAACTGGTTCTTAGCGTTTGAACTGATGCCTTTACCCTTAGCCGCTTCGGACATGCCTTTCGACTGCCCGGCGATAGCTGAAGGTAAGTGGTCCGCAATGAGTGTGACACCAGCGGTTAAAAGACTAGCCTTGGCTAACCCGCCAACTAGACCCTTCCCCTTAGAAAGTAAGCCTCCACCAGCAGAGGCCCCAGAGGTGGCAGTACTTGCCGCTCCCTCAGATTCTGCTAATGCCGTTGATGACGCCGCTAATGCATCTTGGGAAACGGCTAAGCCTTTAATAAGTTTAGCCGTCTTGATGGCAGCGCTCCCCAGCGTCGTGATGACACTAACGACCTTTGCCGCTGGTGCCAGCGCCGCCACCGTGATGGCAGTCCACGTCAGCATGGTCTTTTGTGACTTATCGAGTTTGCCGAATTTCTCTAGCAATCCTCCCATACCGATTGCCAGTTTAGTAATCGACGGGAGTACCGTTTGTGCAAAAGTGATAGCTAAACTCGATGCTGCCTGTTTGAACTTGTTAATCTGGTTTTGAGCAGACCGCATGTTCTTTGCAGACAGCTTGCCGGTATAGTCATTCTTAGCTGACTCCTTGACCTTCTCGTTTAACTTGCCAAGCTGATCAGCATTCTCGGCTAAAATGGCCCCGGCTTGTTGCCCTGTTGCCCCAAACAGATTATGAAATACGGAAGCTTTTTCCGTTGCTCCTAGTTTGGCACTATGCTTTTGAATTAGGCCAAAAGTGTCAGCCATAGACTTCATATCACCATTTTTCTTGGTGAAATCTTTGGTTGAAAGTCCTAATTTATCAAGCGCACCTTGTGCTGCTTTTGAAGGTGACTGTAGACTGGTCAGTGTCTTACGTAACCCAGTCCCGGCTTTATCAGCTTCGAGACCATTATTAGATAAAATACCGATTGCACTGGAAGTTTCGGACAGACTCAATCCGGCTTGCTTAGCACTGACACCAGCATAACTAAGAGCGATCCCCATCGAATGGAAGTCCGTAGCCGTCAAATCAGCGGCGTATGCCATTTGATTAGTAACTGTCTTAGTGTTCTTGATCATGCCAGCAGTAGAGTTAGCCCGCATTCCGAAGGACTCTAAGGCTGCTGTTGAATCATGTACAACGTCTGAGAAACTGTCCCCAGAAGCTACAGATGCCTTTAGCATGGACTTCATAGAACCAAGAGACTGCTCAGAGGTGTAACCACGCTTGGTTAGTTCCTGGTACCCCTCAGCAATTGACTTCTGGGATTTACCGTACTGAATAGAATATTTAGCGCCGTCAGCCTGCATTTGCTTAGTGGCCTTCAGTGAAGTTCTGGCACTCTCACCACCAGTCGTCAGCAAGTTATTGGTGACCTTGTACTCATGCTGAAGCTCAATGGCCTTCTTAGCGCCATAGACAAACGCGGCGCCAACACCTAGGCTTAATGCCTTGGTCTTATCATAAACACGGTTAGCAGACTCAGACACCGTCTTCATGGACTTCTGGGCTCGATTGAATCCGTTGAGTTCGTTAGAAGTCTTAGCCATCTGTAGGCCTAGATCATTAACACGCTTTCGCTGTGCCTGATAGGCCTCTGAAGTTGAGCCACTAGCTGTCTTTACACGCTGAAGCTGAGTTACCTCTTTGCCGTACTGAGTCTGCAGACTCGCGTATGTGCCACGCAGTGACCGAATATGGTCACTGTTGGCAGCGTGTGCATGACCTTGGGCCTTCAGCATCTCCGTATAGGAAGCATCAGCCTTTTTGGTTAGCTCAATAGTACGTTGAGAGGATTTAAGAGCCGTATCGTATTCCTTGACCTGCTCTTTCAGCTTGGCCCTATCTTGCGCAGACTCTCGATCCTGTCGTCCAGAATTGCGTTGGGCCTCAGTATAAGACTTGGCAGCTGACGTAGACTCTCGCTGTGCCGCTGCTGAAGTTCGTTGACTGGCTGAGAAACTGGCACTTGCTGTCGTTGCCGACTTCGTTGCTGTTTCTAGCGTTTTGACGCTACCTTCCGCAGACCGTAGCCCACTATCATCCACTTTCCAATCGATATCGATTGTCGTATGCTTGATTGCCATGCTTTTTCACCTCACTATTCTTCTGGGTCTATCCCTTGCATCAATTCAAATTTTTTGTCAGCTTGATAGTTAAACATTTCTAGTTCATCAAAGGTCGCCAACTCAACATCTTCGCGCGTAGCAATCCCCATCTCAACCGGCCACTCATACTGCCGATTATTCCGATAGGCAAGCTCCAATTGCATTCCTTTTCGATTACTTTTGCAACCATTTGCCAAGAAACTGATCAGCTTTTTCCATGACCTCACCATAGCCGTCATGTTCATCCCAGTAATCCCAATTCGTCTTGGGGTCCACGATTACCGTATTCATCAAGCTTTCATTGTATGTGGTGTTATCAATGACTCCATTTCCCATGCGTGCAAAGTCAACGATGTTGTGTGCCTTCTTTAAGCCAGGGAAAAAGAACGTGTAGTCTTTGGGGCCATCGTAATCATCAACCGTGATGGTTTCGGTCTTACCCATCCGCTTAAGTGGCATCCGTTCTACTTCGTCACGTTTCTGCCGTGCCTTCGCAACATCATTAGTCGCCTTAGTGTCTTGTGATACAGTTTTCTTTGCTTCAGTCATTTGTAATCATCCTTTACAATAAATTTTTGGTACAAAAAACGCTCAGGGAGTCGAACCCTAAGCGTCTAGTTTTATTCGCTCATTTCATCGTTGTAGTCAATGCACAAGATTACCCATGCTTTAACGCCGGTCTTGGTCCCCGCACCAAATGATGGCACCTTTTGGATCTTGGCCTGATTCGAGTAAACCCGTTCGTGTGGCGTCGTAACACTCAATGTAAATTCTTTATGAGCATTAGCGAGAGCCATCAACTTAAGGTTTGCTGGTGAGCCAGCAGACAGGTTAATCGTGATAGTTCCATGAATGTCATTGTTTGTACTAAAAACACCCCAGCCTTGAGCATCAACGTCATAATCTTCAGAGTTGTTGGCTCGTTGGCCTGAGACCATGTCTCCGGGTTGATATCCGTACATGGGTTCACTATCAGCAATGACCTTGACATCAGTTGCATCGTAATTCCATTTAGCCATTATTTATCACCCCTTTAGTATGGAAAATCGAGAGTACCGCCGACCTTCATGCCATGCACAGCATCCGCAGGCGTGTAAGACCAGTGAATCCCGTTGTATTGACGGTTCTTGATGTCCTCAACAGACAGGTCGGCATACTTATCAGCCGTAACTGAATAGTCCGCTGCCTTAGTTGTGGCATTGTAAGCAATAATCCCGTTGGCATAGGCCGTAGAGAGAACTTTCTCAACAACTGCTTGGAGTTGAGCAAATCCAAGATCATCGAAAGTGATCTTATCTTGCGTGTTCAACAAGTCTTGGAGCGCTGACTCAATATTGACCTTGACCCAATCACTACCATGCAGAACATCGATCCAGTCTCCGGAAGCTGTCCAGCCGTTAGAGCTAACGGCCTTTTTCCCCTTGACTACATAGCAAATACCATGAGCCGCCTCAATTGCTGCATACTCGGGGTAGGACAAGTCATCGACCTCAACGCCCACTAAATCGCCCTTACCTTTCCACGTCACAGAGCCGACCGTTTGGTTAGCTACTCGACCTAAAAAGGCCACCGGAAAGTTATCCGTCGTGGCCTTATGAATTAGGTTAATGGTCCGCTTATTGGTGTAAGCCTTCGCTGCATCCGGCGTGGGGAACTCCGCAACTAAGAACTTAAAGTTCTGTTCTTCGATGTAGTTGCTCAGTTCCAGCTGATCTGCATCACTGTCACCAATAACAACGGCAAAATGCCAAGCGCTAAAGAAGTACGCCGCAGCGGCCGCAGAAATCCCGCCAGTCGTTGCCTTCGTGTCAGCATCAGTCGTGGACGCTGTGTAGGTGATCACTTCAATCGTAGTCCCTGCATTCGGTTGTGCGTAGTATGCTGATGCCACCTTATAGATGTCAGTGCCTTCCGCGTAGTCAGCTGCTAAGGCATCCAAGCTTGAATACACTTGGTCCTTTTGGGTATCACCCTTAATAAAAAGTCCCGGAACCCCTAAACCAACAGGGATTACCGGGTGGTTGACATCAATCGTAACGATGATGTCACCAATCTTCGTAGCTACAGTCATTTAGCTACCTCCTTAATTTGTATTGTCTAAGTTAATCTTATCGATGGTTGGAATATCTTCATGGAAGCCATCCACTACTCGAAGGTGTAAATCAAACCCAACGCGCCGTTCATAATTGACGGACTGAAAAACGCTTCGGTTGTCGAAAGAATCAACATCGGCAATGACGATATCGTGATCTGTTCGAAATTTGCGACGCACGGCATCAGATTTGAGATTCTTGAAGAGCTTCATAGCGAGGTCTTGAGCCTTAATGCTGTTGTCACTACAGCAAGTCATTGAGACCGTCAAATCGAACATCTCGCCGTTATTCATTTGCTCCATGTCCTTGATGTAAGGCGTAGTGATCTTATAAGTGAAGAAAGGGTAAGCGCGTTGTGGGCCAGAGAAGTCCTGCTCAACTAGGTCGCATCCCACTAAAGACTTAACTTCGTCTATTAGAACGTCGGCTAGTTCTCCATACTCAAAAGAACCGTCAGTCATGGTTACTTACCCCCTTCAGGTCATACTCGTGTACGTCAGAGTAATCCGTATAATCCCGCTCGTGGTCAACAACGTATTTTCGACCGGTCCGCTTATTTTCAACGACTGTTCCCTTAGCGGCCTCCATCGTTGAATACCAAACAGCATCGTAAGATTGCGTCTCCCCACCCGCGTTATGCTGAACCTCCATGCTGTACAGTGATGTCTTGGATGGCACCACCAGTGGCTCACTGACCTCAACTGGTGGCGTCTCAGAGTCCTTAACCCAAGTTCCATGCTCTAAGTGACCACCCTCACCATTGGCAGGTAGATACACTAGCAGTGGGATTCCAAATTCCACTAGCATGTCGGCAAATTCTTCATACATCAAACGTTCACCACCTTATATCTCACAGCATCAATAAGATGACCTGTATCTTCCAGTGGTGAGTTAGAACCTTTACGAGCAATAGTTATGGGAGAATTGGCAGGTGATTCAATGGAGCGTATTTTTTGCACGATACTCCGTTGAATGCGATTACCTAAAGATTCCATGATTTTTCTAGCTGTAATACCGCTATCACCCATCCCCAGCTCGATAACTTGATCAACAAGATACTCAACCCAATCATCAACATTTTCGTCAAAGGTAGACCGAATGAAGGAACGCTCTGGGATATGAACTTTCTTTGCCAGATAGAACATCGGGATAAGTCCGCCCTTACCATCACTGACAACAAGAATATTTTTATCCTTAGGTCGAAAAAGGCCCTCAATGTCCCGGGCCTTGGCTCCCTTTGGCGCATTCTCGGTGGGAATCGTCAACCATTTGCCGTTTTTCGGTTCAATATCAGCGCCATATTCGTTAGCGGACGCAATCATTTGCATAAACGACCCATCCTCCCCAAATATCCCAACTTGTAGTTGAAGATGATTCAGCTCCGCCATCTCCCGCTCAACGTCTGGAATTCTGTCGAAATCTTCCATCAAATCACCACAATTCTAAGGGAACCGCCGTCACCGAACTGACTCAACAAGTAGTTGTACCGGTCTGCCCAATCGTTGACACCCTTGAAATATTGCTTCTTCAAATCCCCAACTTGTTTCAGGGAAACACGATCATCCTCACGACTGATTAGGCTTGCTGCTAGATAGCGACATGCCTGCTCCTGATACTGTGCGGGGAAGCCACGGCTCTGAACCTCGGTCCAAGCGTCATCAATTGCGAGTTGAATAGTATCGTCACTGACCTTCGATAAATCCGACCGAATCAGCCGAACGTTCTGGATGGTGCTCTTATCCGCTTCATCCACTTAGACCACCTCTATTCATCTTCTGGGGTCTTTAATTCAGCAATCCGAGCCTTCAACGTGTCCACCATCTTTTTACGACCGGCACCGCGTTGTTCATCGGCTAACCACTTGGTCAGTGTCTCAACCGATACGGTGTCAGCAATTTCAGGCAGCGCTTGGTCAAGGGTCATGTCAGTAACGCTTTGCACGTCCTTGCCACCTTTACCTTCAACAGCAGATAAGGTGCCCTTTTCAATTAAAAAAGCATTCAGCTTGTTCGACTTGATAGCCGCGTTGAATGCTTCGGATTGCTTCTTGGTGAGTTGGTTAGAACCGGGGACCAGTTGCACCCCACCAACATTATGAATGAATTTACCCTTATTTTTAACTAACATGGCGTCCTCCTTAGATTCCTGACAACTTAACGATGGCGTACGGCGTCTTGATTACCAGGCCACCGGTCCGTTCATCGTAAGGCACAATCGTGTTAGGATAGTGCGCTTCTTGTGGGAACTGCGTAACGTCACGAGGGAGCAAGAAACCACCGGTTTGTGAAGTGGAATCAAAGATCATCGCACATTCTGAGTTATCCAACCCCTTACCAACTAAAGCAGAGGTTGTTTCGATGGAATTAAACCAGCCGGCGGCCTTGATGACTTCCAGAATAGTCCGGGAGTCGTAGTCACTGTAACGTGAGTTCAAAGATTCATATTGGGCTGGTGCTAAAACTAGCTTCAACCGCGCTTGATTGAACCCCGGAATTACAGTAATTAAGGACTTAGCCTTACGTAAGGTCTCTTGCATCTCTGCCCCGGTCGACTCTGAAAACTTCTTGTCGGCGTTCATTGCCTGAATACCTTCAAGGTTTGTCAGACCAGTGATACCAACCTTTGATTCCCCGTTGAAGATGATGTCATTTTCCTTTTCGGAGATTGCCCGGCGGACCGTTTCAGCTTTATCCGTTTGAAGCGGTTGTCCGGCCATTTGAGCGGCAAATACTTCCTGATACGTGAAGTGAATACCAGCGGCAATAGTGTAGATTGGCTGATAAGCTCGCTTAACGTCTTCGTCGACCATCGGCAAGTCATCGGCCCCGTTGGCAATAACCTTGGCAGCACCGTGCCGGGTCATTAGGCTGTACCCGTAGGTCTCTGCCCCGGGATTTACCCCAGGAATGGTTGGAAACAGTGACCGACCAATCAATTCTTCTTGTGGTGCCTTAAGCACCGTTTTTTCCATCGCGATTAAGTCGCGATTTTCAATCATTGCTAATTCTTGTGGCATCTACTGTCGCCTCCTTATGGCAAGTTAATTTGAAGTTGTGCCGTTGAGCCCGCAGTGGCGTCGTTGGCAACAAACTTACCCGCTGTCTTGAACGTCCCCACAATCGTGTCAGCATCTGCAGCCGGCTTGAAGTTCCCAGTCGTCCCGTCAACAGCAGCTGGCTGGCCTTCCGTAACATCGGCCGTGATGGCAACATTGATGGTCCCCTTACGCAAAACAGGAACCATCTGCTTAGCCTTGTACTTAGACGTTTGCGGAGAATCATCCAAGTTATCGACGTAGTCCTTGGCTACTGCAACGCCATAGAACTTACCGTCACTAACGGTCGTAACAGCCCCTGAGCTCATTTGAACGGCAGCTCCGGCAGCGACTACCCCAGCAGCGACTGCTGAGTCAACTTCTGTGTGCCGAATGTCGGCAATCTTGCCCAACCCAATGTTGGGGTCCATGTACATTTGTGGTCGTGGAATTAATCCCATGAGTTATCCCTCCTTTACTTGTAGGCGTTGGCTCGGTCGCCTTTGAGCTTATCTACCGAGTCAGTTTCGTTTTGATTCCCGCCTTGGCCACCCAACGTGTGAGTGAACCCTTTCTTATCTGCCAAGGAAACCGCAGAATCGTAAAAAGCATTAATGTAGTCGTCGGACTTATCCTTTTCATCAAACGAATCATTGGTTGTTTTGATGGCAGCCACCTTAACTTCCCGGTCAGTCTTTCCCTTGAAGTCGAAGCCATCACCGACGAAACGGGCCGCACTAGTCTGTAATGCAAGCCGCGCATCAATACGCTTGTCTAAGGCGTCTTGATCAAGTTGCTTATCTTGAGCATCCTTAAGCTGAGTCTTCAAGGCATCCCGTTCGCCCTTGAGTGAGTCGGCTTCCTTCTTAGAGCTTGCCGCTTCGTCATTCGCCCCGTTCAGTTGCTTCTTTAGCTTTGCAAGTTCAGCCTCTTTAGCAGCCACTTGCTTCTTTAAGTCGTCGTGGGCATCTGCAACATGCTGGTCCACTTCGAATTGTTGGCTGTCGATAATCAAATTAGCCATGTGTTTTCCTCCTGTATTCGTGTTGTTATCGCCCATAACAAAAGCCGCACTGTCATGAATTGAAATCCCATGACCTGCGCGGCCTCTATCTACGATAGCAATGTGATTAATCTTGATGTTGCGCTGAGCGGCGTCATACTGGGATCCGCCATACTCCCCGGACTCCGTGGGAACATCGGCATTGAAGCCAATCGAAAGTTCCCGCTTGCCCGATTTAACCTGAGCAATCATGTCTGGGTCCGTAATGGTTGCCCCAACTACCAGCTTATTGTCTTCAACGTGGGCGTCACTATCGGTCATCCCTACAGATAATGCCTTGAAGTTCCGCACATCAACACCCACGTTTGGGTGGTCATTGGTCAGTGGCTTGTTATTCGCAGATTCGATGGTTTCCTTAGAAAATACCTCGTCCGGAAGCTTTGCCACTTGGGAGACACTTCCACCATTACGCATATACGGAAAAACTCCGGGACGCGTAATCGGAAACTCGCCGTGTAAATAGCCTTCAGGCGTCTCAACATACTTGCCAAGCTCAGCACGATCATAAAATTTCATGCAATCACCTCCTATGGCAATTGCAGAACCTTACCGGGCTTAACCGAATAGTCCTTCAAGCCATTAATTTGTACAAGTGTGTCCAGTGAAATACCAGCATCAGTGGCAACCCGCCATAGCTTGTCGCCTTCTTTTAAGGTCACGGTCTTGGCCGTACCCTTAGGCTTAGTTGCTGGTGCTGCTGGTGTCGTACTCGAAGCATACATGCTAGTAACAGTTTTAGAGCTAGGTGCTGCAGAGCTTGACGTACTTGCGGCACTAGATGAATTTGTATCTGCCATACTTTCACCTCCCTTCGTTTCGTTATTCTTCTGAGTCATCTAATTCGTCATCAAAAACTGGATCACCAGTACAACGGCACCCATAATCTTCTCCGGGTAGCAAGTCAGCCGTGTCGTAGTTGTAGATAATGCCTTCACGTGCCACATGACTGGCACGTTCACGCTCGTCCATCATTCCACGCCATTGAAAGTGGTTAATTCCAGCTGCTTGGTGCCTAGTACGGGTCATCTGACTGTAGATGGTCCCGGACTGGTCCCGGGCAATGAAAGCGGCGCGATTTCGGCTCATCTTGCCTTGGTGACGAATTGCCTCCGCCATCTCGCCGTATGATTGTCCCTTGGTAACACCGCGGTAGATAATTTGCTCAATCTTCGTCGCATAATCATCGCGGATACCCTTGATGTAACTGACATTTTCGGCAATCTTGCCTTTAATGTAACCATCGAGCTGTGCATCTCCTGCGACCGGGTTAATAGCCAAGACTACCGGCTTACCAGTAGAAAGCAATGTCGAATGTTTCACTAGCTCGTGAGATTGAATCTGTGACGACACGTTGGCACGATTGCTAGTACTGATAGCCGACATAAACCGCTCAACCATTTGCTGGGCGTCGGTATCGGTGAACGAACCGAGGATCAATTCTTTTAGCCGTTCGATTAAAGACTCAACCCAGTCGATCATGTCGTCGTTGTAAAGTGAGTCGTTAACGGTTCCCCGGTCAATTACCGGCTTGACCTCTGACTTAAGCAACAGTAGTGTAGTGCTCTCAACTTGGCCTACAGCCTTACCGACAGTATGTGCGTATGATTTCTCAATTCTTAGTGGATAACGCGTGTGTGGCACTCTCATGACTAATCACCGCCATGTTCTTTGCGATAAGCTTCAACTACCGCCCGGCGCTCGTCATCACTCATACTGTCCATGTCAACTGAGCCGTCTGGGTCCATGCCACCTGACCCAAAGCGCGCCTCTCGGACCTCATTGGGCCCTTGCACGCCATTCTGGATGTAAATCTGGTCGGCCTGAGCGTTTGCTAAGCGAATCTGCGAATCGGTTTGCGAATCAACCGACCACAGCGGGTTAAATTCGATGGACCAGTTAACTGTGTCGGGGTCCAGCGGGCCGCCACACTCATCACTTGCCCGCATGAGCAATTTGAGTAGGTATTCCAGCTGGGGTCTCATCTTGTTCTCTTGGTCCGAAGCAATGCGGCTATAGTAGTTCATCACATCATACTGTGCCCCAGTCAGTGTCCCGGCCTCTTGGCCTTTAAGAACCGACTTAGGCATGCGGGCAGCGCCGCTAAGGTATTCCCACAAGAAATCAAGTAGGCTGTCAATGCCGCCGACGTTGGTTGATTCTTTGGTCAATTCGTCCTTGTCACTAATCAACGCGGTGGACTCAGTTCTAAACTTGGACGAAGCTGCCGCCCCAACCTGCAACAGCTTGTCGGGACTCGTGTCGTCAACCGATGGGGACTTGAAGACTTTGAAAACGTAGTCGTAAAGAATCTCACCGACCGAGTAGAGCCCTGTATCCATCGTCATTAAGATGTCGTAAATGGTCTCCAATAGCGAGACACCTTCCGTTTCATCTTCGAACCGCAGTTCTTGTTGGCGAAGCAAACGTGACTTATCTACCTGCTGTACCCCATAATAATTTGACCCTTGCACGTCAGCGGTTCCGTTGTTGATCTGATAACTTAGAGCTTGACCGTAAGTTGGTGAGAAGACGTCATCATCGAACTTGGTCTCGTTGACCTTCTTAGAGCTAAATGCCGTAAGAAATGGGATTCGCAACAGTCTGTCCGGGTTCAAAGGGTCCTCAAGACCATAATTCCAGCTCTCGGTCGTACTGATAGCAATGTACCCCGCTCGGTAAAGCCGTGAGTATCGGTAAAGGTCCTTGAATCGCTTCTGAGCATTCAGTTCATTTAATCGCGCCTCATACTTAGCTGCTAGGGTATTATCGTCCATCTTGATATGCCAGCCATTACGGGTCATATCCTCAGCGGGAATGTCCACAATGTTTCGGGCCATCGAATTCCCCCGATACAGTTGCTCCAACTCGTAGTCGTCCAAATGGTGTCCCATCCCCGGTCGCTGCATGCGGAAGGGGTCTGGGTGTCGTGTTCCTGCCGTTGGTGCCTGCTTGGTCTGCATAAAGTCCATAATCAATGGGTTACCATCAAGTCCTACAATGTCTTTGCTCATTCACTCACCTCCTTACTTATACAACGCCGAAGCGCTTCTCTAGTGATTCGTATTGAATAATGTACTTTTCTAGTCCGTATCTGAGTGCATCAATAAAATGGTTGTTGGCGTCGACTGGCTTATTCAGCCAGTTTCCGTCCTTATCACGGTCAAAAACGTACGTGTTAAACTCTTCAATCGCATGCACACAACTAGGCAGGATATGGATTCGATAGCCCTGCAAGAAGTTGATTCCATAGTCGATTGAATCAGGGCCTTTAATCGACGCATGCATACGCCGCACGCCTTTAGCCTGTAACTCATCAATCAAACGGGGTTCAGCGCAGTCAGCGCCAATGTCTGATTTCAGATAGTGGTTATCGTCCAACCAATCGAAGATATCCTGTGTCGTCATGGCCTTCTGATACAACTCTTTAAAAATCCAGATATCCTTGGTCTCGCGATTAATAGCAGCTTCAGCAAAGGTCGTGGGGTCATGAGTGAAACCAAAGTCCATCCCGTGACCTACGCCATCCGACTCAGCTACTACCTTGTTGACATCAAAGTCTTCAACAACCCAGTTTTCAAATACAAGTCCCTCAGCAACGCCCCAATCGCCATCACAAACGATCTTAGCTCGTCGAGGGTTAGTCCGGTACAGGTCAAGGTACCGCTGCTTATCGTCCTCACCCAGCCATTCGTTGCATCTAAAAGTCGTGGTTTGAGCAAACACGTCCTTGTAACGGGTCTCTTCGTCCCAGAACTTCTTCTTGAGCCACGAGCGATCTGACCAAGGGTTGAACGTCAACGTTACCTGCTTAAAAAATTCTGGATCAGGATTAGTACCACGAATGGATTCCATCACAGTTTCGAACTTATCGGCGTTCTCAATCTCGTAAGCTTCTTCAATCCAGACGAAACATAGGTTCCCTTTTGGCACTGATATGGATGTGATTTTCAACGGATCATCCATTCCGCGAAATAGGATTTTCTGCCCCGTCGGCATATACGTAATTTCAGGCAATCCAGAATTGCATTTAAAAAGACCATCCGCCTGTAATCGGTGAATAGCCCAGCAAAGGTCCGTGTAAGTCGATTGCCGGTTCGTGTTGCTGTAACGCCGAATCACAAGCAAGTTAGCCCAGGGGTACTGCATGATGCGGCTGATAAAGTTGAGTGCAGTCGTTTTAGACTTCTTAGAGCCACGTGAACCTTTTCACGACACGGTAAAAGTGCCTATCGTTCCAGAAATGTCCGTAGCCCTCCCCAACTAATTCATTTACCGTTGGTATCTTCTCCATTGTCACAACCACCTCCTACATTTCGGTATTATCATCTACTTCAACCTGTTCATCATCGCTGACTCTGGTAGCGCTAATAACAATTGGGTGTACATTGTCCGTCTTAGCGTTATCCTTTTTAAGCTGAGCAACCTCTGCTTTGGCCTTATCAACCTGGGCCTCCATCAGCGCAATACGTTTGCGGCGAATGTCGTTTTCATCAGCAATCGCTACGAACTGCTTAATCAGATTTCCTAGCGTACCCATTGCCCGGGACTGTGCCGCCATAAAGGTGGCCTGCTTATCCCAGGCGTACTGCACATCATAGGACTCAACCTTTCCAATGCTAGACACTTCATTACTCATATCAGACTGATCCTGCACAAACATAATTTGCTGTGCCCTGATAATTGCCGTGTACTGCAGCGTGATGTTTTGCCAGATGATATCGGCCGGCGATTGTTGCTCGACAACCTGCAAAATGTCGCTGGCTTCATCAGGAAGCCACTTAGCGAACAGGCCATGAGTGACCGCATTATGATTGTGCGGCGGCGCCCCACCATGGTTACCAACTGCATTATGATTCTCGTGGAGTGAATCGTAACGCTCCGTTTGAATCGGAGCGCTCCTTTTCGCGTTCTCGTCCCAATGGTCCGTCGATTTCCACTTACGGACCGTCGAAGCGGACACACCCAGCTCTGCGGCAATATCTTTAAGCGGCTCCTGTTTTCCGGATTCCAGCCAAATCGATTTAGCCTTGTCCCGGTCTGGATTTCTTAGTCTTGACAACCGTGCTCACCACCTCCCCACATCCGTGTTGTTTTGTAATTACTATTGGTCTCCATCTGATAATGCTTTTACCTTTTGGGCATCCTTTCCCAATCTTTCTTCAACAGAAAAAGCACCACTCTTTTGCGAGTGACGCTTGATTCAAAATCTGAAAATTTAAATTTATAAGTGTCATTTACACTATCTCTTGCAGGATCTCCTTATTAGACAAGCAAATTAAAATGTGGAATAATACTGTTGTAACAAATACATTATGGGAGGTTATATTATGAGTCTAGATGACAAGATTGATAGCACCAAAGATAAGGTAAGTGGAAAAGCTAAAGAAGTTGAAGGCAAGGTTACGAACGACAAGGCCCGTGAAGCTGAAGGTAAGGGTCAAGGTATTCTAGGTAAGGCTAAAGATAAACTGTCAGATGCCAAAGATGCTGTTAAAGATACGGTTGATGACGTAAAGGAAAAGTTAGATAAAGACGATAAATAAATTATTATTTTTAAGAAGACCCAAATCTGGTCTTCTTTTATTTTTTCACGCTTGTTACCCTGTTTTTTCTCCACACTGTAATACGCGGCTTATGTGGTCGCTGTGGCTTTTTACGTTGCCACCGTCCATCTTTAAGCTGACGTTCCAAGTCGCCCAAGCAACGCGCTTCTGTGCGGCTGACCAGGCCAAATTTTGTATTTACCATCTGGTCCATGCCGGCCACCTCCTAATTTTGGGCAAAATAAAAACGCCCCGAAGGACGTTATACGTTTGAAACTATACTTCCAATTTTGTTCTTAACGCTTCAGTTAATACCTGGGAAACATTAATTTTTCGTTCCTTAGCAATTACATTTAAATACTCTGGAATAGTCACATTTTTGCGAACGGTTCGCGAATACTTAATACGAAATTCTGCTAAGTCAACTGAGATATAAACCAAAGATTCTCCATCTTCTAGTTTAATATCTTCCGGATTTGATGGTTTAGGATAGTCCGATTGGTCTTCTAATAAGTTACCAATCAAATCTTCAGTCATAGCAACGGCGTCCAAGGTATTGTTTCCTTGCGTAAACCCGCCTTTTAGGTCAGGGACTCGAACAAAAATATAGTCCCCATCTTCGCTAAAAATAGCAGGGTAAATTACCATATCCTTCTTCATAGAGTCGATCTCCTTTGTGTTTTCTTTGTCAGTTTCATACTTCAGGGAGAAAAAATCAGGTTAGTATTTGAGAGTATACCAAAACGATCACTCATTTTGGCCGCAATAAAGAAACGCTATGGTTTCTCTATATTTGCTTCTCTCAAAATCGCGCGCTCCAACCCTTTTCCAAGTTCCTTAGCATGAATCGGTACCATGACAGTAATATTGCTTTGGGTGTTGTAGAGTTTTAAATGTGATGATCCATTCTGCGATTTCTCGATAAAGCCATGTTCTTTCAACAGTTTAACCATCTGTCGTGGCTTCATCGGCATACTACTCACCTCTTTATTATCGATAATCATATTATACACATTGAATACACACTTAGCAGCAAAAAAATATTCGTATGTAACAAAAAAGAGTCCTAGCGACTGCTGCCAGAACTCTCGACTAATTCTAACCTAACTCATATGGGAAGTTAACCATGGCATGGCATCCTGGTTGTCTACAGCGTCTTACTCTTGGCATCTTCATCATCCTCAAACATTGCTGTGACGTGTGTATGCTGGAGCCTTACCCCACGTACTTCAGCAACAATTCCTCCCGTCGTATTCCAACGCCCGTCATGTTGTTGCGTTTATTTCCCAAATTAAAAGCCACCTCGGTATGAGGTAGCTTCTTATATTCGCTTATATAGATTTGCTTGGCTGGACACGCGGCAAGCCAGGCGTAGAAGGCGTCTGGATCCCACCCGCCATAGTCCACTCCGGTGTTAACGTAAGGCGGATCACAATAAACAACGTCATCAGTATCGATGACTAGTTCGCGATAGTCATTTACGGAATATTGCAGTCGCTGCAGTCGCTCCAGTTGTT
>NZ_JBANSM010000008.1:0-90168 GCF_038374745.1 Levilactobacillus sp. HBUAS70063
AACGCCCCCTTAAAGTACTTAACTGGCAAACACCTTACCAAGTGATGCTGACTAATTTGTCAAAAAATTCGGATTAAATTTGCAATCTACCGGTTAGTAAGTAAAGATAAGGATATGATGAATACTATGGCAAAGAGTAAGGTCGTACATGCGGAAAGTTTTTTCGAATCTTACATGGAATTAAAGCGAGAATTGGAGAAATCAGCGACGCGGTTCCAGCGAGCCATGGGGATTTCGGTGGATCAATATGCAATTCTGCACCATATTTTAGAAAATCCTGGTAAGCTCACATCAGCCACCGTTGCCGATAGTCGGGGGATTTCGCGGGCCGCAGTGTCCCGGGGCATCTCACAACTGATTCGCCGGGGCTACGTATTGCAAAGCTATCAGACGTCTGACCGGCGCGTTCGGCCACTGTCGTTAACAACCAGTGGCGAGGACCTAGAGCGCGCGTGCCATGATCTGCTGATTAAGTCGGCGAAGATCATGAGTGAGACGCCCATCACAGATGAGGGGAGTCAGGTGACTGTGGGTGAGTTAACGCAGATGTTAGCCGCCGCAACGGCACAACTAACGCCTGAATCCCCCGAATCGTAAACCGCTTTAAATTAGGTCAACTAGATCAGTCGTTCGCGACTGGTCTTTTTTTATTCAGTCGTTCCCCCCAAACCACCAAAAGTGTGCAATTTAGAATGGTTACATTTTTTGTTTCACGGGAGTCGTACCGGGCGTGTAATCGTTTTCTGGCACTGGAACAAGCATGAAACAAATCTGAAAATTAGACCGCTACGCGTAAAATGGCGTGCTATAATCAAATCTGTTGTTCAAAACGAGCACCACAATATATTGTGCTAATTAGCCACCTCGCCGGCGAGAAGAATACTATATGTGGTTAACAAAACATGAGGGAGCGCATTAGCATGAAGCATTATATTCAATTTTTATCTCACCAACTCAAGGGCTGGCCGCAACAGAACTATTACCTGTTCTTTTTCAGTTTAGGCTGTCAGGTCATGACCTTAGTGGGTCAGAAAATAACGTTATTGACCATTCTGACGTTCATTGGGACTACGCTAGGCGTGCTGTGTGTTCTGGCGATTAACGCAGCTAAGTCAGTTAACGGTTGGCTGGGTGTGCTGTCCGCCTTTTGCTTCATCGTCACCGGCTTCGCGGCCAAGAACTACTTGAGTATTTTTGAGCAATTGGCCTACGTGGTGACGCTGGATATTCCCGTTCTCTTGAGCGCGAGCTGGAACGTCAATATGGCGTCTAAAATTCGGAAATTCAACGGTAAGAGCTGGGCGCTGGCGTTGTTTGCGACGGTCGCCGTCTACCTGGTTTCCGGCTGGGGCATTGGCACCTTTACGGACGATCCGCGGCCTTGGGTCGATGCGATTAGCTTTGCCATTAGTCTGACGGCCGGCGTGATTTGTTTCTTACGTTTCAACAATCAATACGTCTGGTGGATTGCTTCCGGTTTGGCCCAGATGGTGCTGTGGTTCATTTCGTTTCGGCAGGGGTCCGCGACGCTGGCGATGTTTATCAACAGTTCCGTCTACCTCGTCAACGACGTGTTAGCCTTTACCGTGTCTCCTTGGTACAACCAAAGGGAACGGGCCCGGCTTATCAAGCAGGAAACGGCTTATGCCGCCAGCTTGAATGAGAATGCTAACTAGAATGAGAGGGAAGTCTGGAACGCAAATTCCAGGCTTTTTTCGTTAATCTGACAGACGCGGGTGACCTTACCGTTTGTGGAACCTAGGCTCGAGCCAGCTTCCCATGCGTTTCCGGTAGAAAATGACGACATTCCGTGATTTTTGCGGCGGATTTCTGAGGGACGTGGTAAACTAAAGGCATTGTTTTTAGCGAGGGAGTAGAGACCATGATAGTTGAAAGAAAGATTGGGGCCAAAGACCAGGACTTAAAGTGGGTCATGACCATGGTCGAGAGCGAAGACGATCGCCGTGACCTGCAAGTTAAGTACGGCCTCACCGATGAGATTCTCACGTACATCACCGATGAAAATGAACGTTCCCACTATGACCGCGATGAATTTCTCAATTCCCAACTGTTCGTGTTGCACGTGCCGGTGGTGGTTGACCAAGTTTCACAGCGCTACATCACGCGCCCGGTAACGTTTCTATTGAAGGGAAATCTGGTGTTTTCCATCACCACCAAGACGACCCACTGGGTGAATACGTTGCTGAGTGAACGGCTGAAATTAAATCAAATCTACGATACCAACGAGCTGTTGTTAGTGGGGATGTTCATTCTCTTTGACCAGTTCATCGGTCCGATTCGTAAGATTAATGCGGAACAGAACCGGTTGGACCAACAACTCAACAAGTCGCCGGACAACAAGGATTTGATCGCCCTGTCCAACCTGCAACAGAGTCTGGCCTATTTCGTCAGTGCCACGCGTAACAACGCCATGATGGCGGTCAACCTGAGCAATACGCCGTTCGGGCGGCAGCTCTCGGACACCAATCAGGAACGATTGGACGATGCGGTCATTGAAGCCCGCCAGACTTCCGAAATGACGGCGATTGAGGCGGACGTTGTCGACCGGATCTCGCGGACGTTTAACAACGTCTTAAATAATAACCTGAACGATACGATGAAATTCTTGACGATTTGGTCGCTGGTTTTGACGATTCCGACCATCGTCACCGGTTTCTACGGCATGAACGTGAAATTACCGCTGACCAATTACGGTGGGGTCTCGTGGCTGATTACGGTGGCCATTACGCTGGGCGTCATGGTCTGGGTCGCCTTGATGCTGAAACACCGGCATTTCTGGTAGACCCCCGGTTGGTGTGGTACAGTCGAACTTTTTGATACGGTAGAATTTAAGTGGTATGACGGAGATCTCCAAACGGGGGTCTCCTTTTAGTTTGGGCAGGATTGGCTTGTTAGTTCGCGTGGCATCTCACCATTCTCTAATCTTTTGATAGCGCTTTAAGCGCCGGAATGCCGCGAGGTCGGGGCGTTTGTTTGGTAAAGTTACCAAGTGCGCTATTTCACTAACAAAAAGTAAGCTAAAATACTGGTATTCGCTTTCAAAACGGACTATGATGTTACCAATCAATGATTTTGGGGTGCCACTATTGGACGACACCACCAACTAAGGAGCGCGATTTAAATGACAAAAATGATTGCGGGTCAAGCATTAGTTAAGGTTTTAGAAGCCTGGGGGGTCGACCACCTGTATGGTATTCCTGGTGGTTCCATCAACCACACCGTCGAGGGGCTCTACCTTGAAAAGGATAAGATCCAATATATTCAGGTCCGTCATGAAGAAGTCGGCGCATTAGCCGCAGCCGCCGATGCCAAGTACACCGGTAAGGTCGGTGTGGCCTTTGGTTCCGCGGGTCCTGGCGCCACGCATCTTTTCAATGGGTTGTACGATGCCAAGATGGACCACGTGCCCATGCTTGCCTTGGTTGGCCAAGTCCCCACGGCCACGATGAACACGAACTATTTCCAAGAAATGGATGAAACGCCGATGTTCGCCGACGTTGCGGTCTATAACCGGACGGCAACTACCGCGGAACAGTTGCCTTACGTGGTCAATCAGGCCATTCGAGAAGCCTACCGGCAAAAGGGCCCGGCCGTCGTCATCATTCCAGAAGACTTATCGGCTACTGAAATTGATTACGAGCCGGTTAAGACGCCGAACACGGTATCCGATACCTTTACCCAAACGATTGATCCGAAGGCCGTTACGGCGACGTTAGAGCTGTTGAAGGCGGCTAAGCACCCCTTGATTTATGCCGGTCGAGGATTGCTGGGCGCCCGGGATGAACTGGTGAAATTCAGTGAACAATTCAACCTCCCCGTGCTCAACACCGTTCCGGCAACTGGCGTGATTCCGACCGACCACCCGAACGCCATTGGGACGTTTGGCCGGTTGGGGTCTAAGTCCGGCTTTGAAGCCTTACAACACACCGATTTAATCCTATTCCTGGGGTCCGAATTCCCATTCGCTCAATTCTGGCCGAAGAACATCAAGATTATTCAGGTCAACAACAACGCTTTTGATATTGGCAAGATGGTACCGATTGACTACGCGGTCATTAGCGATGCCAAGAGCTACCTACAAGCCATGATTGCGACGGGTGAAACGTTGCCCGAAACGGAATGGCTGAAGGCCAATCGGGTAAACAAGCAAAACTGGAACAAGTGGTTGGATCAACTGGCCGCAGACGACAGCCATGGCCTAGCGCCCGAGGCCGTGACTAAGAAGGTGGCTTCAATGGTCGGCCCCAAGGATACCTATGGAGTGGACACCGGGAACGTCTCCGAATGGTCGGTTCGGGGCTTGCCAATGGATAAGCAACAGCGTTTCGTCTTGTCCGGGTTATTTGCCACGATGGGCTACGGCTTGCCAGCCGGCATGGCCGGGGCACTGAGTGTTCCAGAGGGTCAGGCCTGGTCGTTCTCCGGTGACGGCGGCTTTGCCATGGTGGCTCCCGACATCATTACGGAAGCCCGTTACGAATTGCCCGTCATCAACGTGGTCTTTAGCAACCAACGTTTCGGTTTCATTTACCGCGAACAGGTTGATACGAAACAACACCTGTACGGGGTCGATCTGACCGACGCCGATTGGGCTAAGGTTGCCGAGGGCTTGGGCGGCATTGGCTTTACGGTCACGAACAACGCCGAAGTCGAACAAGTCTTTGACCAGATTAAGGACCTACAGGCCAAGGGTAACAAGAAGCCAATCGTGGTCAACGCGGTCATTAAGAACGATGATCCGATTGGGACGGCCTTCATGCCACTGGACGCCAAGCTCTACGGGCAAGATACCGTGGACGCCTACGCCAAGGAAAACCACATTGACCTCAAGCAGCAACCCGCATTGGGCGAATTGCTTCGGGCCAAGGGCGACAATCTCTAATTTAAACGCCATCAAAATCCGTTTCACCGCCGTTTCGTGGGTGAAACGGATTTTTTGTGTGGAACGGTAAACTTGGTCTTGAAGTTTGGGGATGATTGGCTTAAAATCGTTAGCTGACTAACAAAGGGAGATGATGTGGCTTGCCCGCAAGAAGATTAGGCGCTTGGCTACGAGATGCCGAGCATCAAATGAACTTTGAAATGAATGAGTTTGCGCGACCCTATGGCCTCACCGGTATGCAAATGTCCGTGATTGACTTTCTAAGCCGGCGGGGGGCGACCGATACCTTTCAAGTGGACGTGGAACGCGAATTTCACGTCCAGCGTTCCACCGCGTCGATGTTAATCAAGCGGATGGTGGAACGCGACCTGGTGACTCGGGTGGTCGCGGACCAGGACAGTCGCAAACGACAGTTAAAATTAACCCCTCAGGGTAACCGCTTGGTGCCGCTGGTAACGGCGCACCTGGAACAACAGGATGCCAAGATGGTCGCGGGTTTGACCGCCACGGAGGCACGGGCCTTTCGCCAAGCTTTAGAGAATGTCACCCGTTGGGGAAAAACAAAGGAGTAGAGGCTAATGACCAGAGAGAAAATTGAACCTCGCGTGATTGGTGCCGTTCTGGCAACGGGGCTGATGTCGTTGAGTGGGGTCATCATTGAAACCGCAATGAATATTACCTTCCCCACTTTGATGAAACAGTTTGGTGTGACGACCGGGACCGTGCAGTGGATGACCACCCTGTATCTCCTCATTGTGGCCTGCATCGTGCCCGTTTCATCCTACTTGAAACGCCGCTTCAAAATGAAACAACTCTTTGTGACGGCCAATCTATTATTTATTGCCGGTCTCCTGATCGATGCCTTGGCCCCGGCCTTCGTGTGGCTATTGGTTGGTCGGGCGGTTCAGGCTGTCGGAACCGGAATTGCCTTGCCCCTGATGTTTAACATCATCTTGGAGCAAGTTCCGCTGAGCCGGATTGGCATGATGACCGGCGTGGGCACGCTGATTACGGCGGTCGGCCCGGCGATTGGTCCGACTTACGGTGGTATCCTGGTGACCAGCCTGAATTGGCGCTACATCTTCTGGCTGTTGCTGCCGTTTCTGATTCTCTCGTTTTTCGTGGGGATCAAAACGATTCGCCAGGTCGCTCCCGTGGTGCCGGAACGCTTCGATCTACTGAGCATACTGACCGTGGTGGCAACCTTTGCCGGACTGATCTACGGATTCAGTTCGCTGGGAAGCCAACCGTTGTTGAGTTGGGCCATTCTCGGCGCTTGGATCGTGGGTATCCTTGGCCTCATTGGATTTGTCGTGCGTTCCAGTCGGGTGGAACATCCCCTGATTAGGCTGGCAACGGTGAAAAATCCGGCCTTTGCCTGGCATTTAGCGGCGTTCTTTCTCTTACAGACGACCGCACTGGGGCTGTCCTTTATCCTGCCAAATTACCTCCAATTAGTCGATCAAAAAACCGCTTTCATTGCCGGCTTAGTTGTGTTGCCCGGCGCCGTGATTGGGGCTGCCTTTTCACCGATTGGCGGTCAGATTCTCGACCGCTTTGGGGCGAAGAAACCCATTCTATTGGGCCTAAGTATCGTGACGCTAAGTCTGATTACCATGACCGTTTTTGCCCGACACTTGTCCGTGTTGGCCGTCTTGGGGCTTTACGTCGCCTACATGATTGGGATCGGCATGGCCTTCGGAAATATTATGACGGCCGGCTTGAAACAGCTTGGAGAAGATCTCAAGGCCGATGGAAATGCACTGATGAACGCGCTTCAGCAGTTCGCTGGGGCCATGGGGACCGCCGTGGTGTCCATGATTATTTCGACCAGTCAAGCCGGGTCGGGCAGTACGATCGTGAAGACGGCGGTGGGGTCGCAGTGGGCCTTACTGGTGTTGGTGGTGACCGGTGGCATGGCACTGTTGAGCATGCTAATGGCTTTTAAGCTGTCGCGTCCAACGGCTTCGCGTTAGTATTGCTATTGGCTTTACCATAGCGACCACGAGTTAACCTATTTTTATTAACCCCATGCTACACTTCAGTCAATGAAGATGGAATTGTTGATTGAAAGAGAGGCGACCGGAATGCGGTATGACTGGCGATATGGTTTTCATTCATTTTGGCTGTTGATGACGTTAATGCTAATGATGAGCCCGGTAATTTTTATTAATCGACTGGCTGTTAAACACGTGGCTCTAGGCACAATGGTGGCGATTTTAGTAGTGGATTATCTGTTCACGCGTCAATATCCTTACTTTAATCGGTTTGGTCGGCAGGGCTTCAGCGGCTTACTGAGTATTGGTTTCTTTGTGGTCATGGTGGCTGTGGCGCCGTACTTTGGATACTGGTCACCATCGGCCTGGGGATTCGTCAGCTTCTGTGTGGCCAGCTTCGGCGGGTCGCTGGACGGGCGAATCGTTCATCCCACGGATATTCTCGTGAGTCAGACGCGCGCACAGCTCCGTAAGAAAGCTGAAATTTTACGGAAGCCGATGCCCCGCTGATGAGTCGTTGGCAAGAAGAAATACGCATAGACAGTGAGACAAGGGTGGTTGCGCCACGTGATGCCTAGTCGGGTTACGCGGAGGGTGCAGCCTTTTTTGTCGTCTCGTGATTGGTTCGGTAAAGATTTCGCTCTTACAA
This sequence comes from Levilactobacillus sp. HBUAS70063, assembly GCF_038374745.1. Lineage (NCBI taxonomy): Bacteria > Bacillati > Bacillota > Bacilli > Lactobacillales > Lactobacillaceae > Levilactobacillus > Levilactobacillus sp. HBUAS70063. The sequence continues at coordinate 7,550 of NZ_JBANSM010000008.1, forward strand.
AGGATGATAACGGTTTTGAGACGTGGGCTGTCGAGGCCAATACTGGCCCGGTCCGCCCACCGCGATCCAACCCCTATTTGGCGAACGGTAAGGCGCCCCACTTGGACAGGGAGCTGAAGAAGGGCAGAGGCTATAAAACAGACGTCATCACAATGTTACCAAACGAAAAGCGGCTGAGAAATTTTCTCAGCCGCTTTGTTTCGGCAGTTTTTAGGTATCTGCTGATGTTGCGTTTTCACCGAAACGCTTAAACACCAGGGATTCAGCCGATGATTTAGTTTGGTCTAATAAGCCGCAGAATAGGTCCAGTCGTAGGCCAGTAATTGGTGGAATTTTTCACCAATCGGTACCCAGAGCTTGGCCTTGGCAATGTTGGCAATGGATTCCCAGAACAGGGGATCGTGGCGTTCCTGGTCGCTCAAGTTAATGTTGACGTAACTCCCAGCTTCCGTTTTGGCGATAACGTAGGGGTAGAACACCTTCGTTATTTGGGCGGGAGTCACCGTTTTAATTTTGGGATTGTCATCAATCAGCATAATCGTCCGCTTCCTTTCACTTGATGAACCCAGTATAACCGGAAAAGGTTGCGTTCGTCCTTGATTTTGGTTAAGGATTGTCTGAGAATTTCTTAGGATTGGGTAGCGGCCCGTAACGTCACGGTAAATTTGGCGCCGTGGGGGTCATTATCGGTGATGGCGATGTGTCCTTGATTCAATTGAACCAGCTGGGCGACAATCGCTAGACCCAGGCCACTCCCCTCGATTTTGTTGGAACGGGAGGTGTCCACGCGGTAGAAACGCTCGAAGATGTGGGCTCGGTCGGCTACCGGAATCCCTTCCCCGTGGTCGGCCACGGTCAGGGTCACGGTGTCGGCGGTCGTGGCGACTTGAACGGCAATCGGCTGGTCGGCCGGTGAATATTTATGCGCGTTGTCCAGCAGGGCCGTCAAGATCTGGTGAAGCATATCGGTGTCACCCAGAGCCATGGCCGGCGTTGGACCGCTAAAGTTTAGCTCTTGAGAAATCAACGGCTGGTAGTGGGCCACCACGCCCTGAGCGAGGGTGGTCACGTCCAGTGGTTGTAAGGCAACTTCGGCGCGGTCGGCGCGCGACAAATGCAATAGGTTTTCAATTAGATGCTGCATGCGTAGCGACTCCTGGTCGATGAAGCCGAGCGACTCGGGGATGACCTCGGGGTGCTGCTCGCCACGGCGTTCGATGAGCTTGAGATTGCCGCGGATGGTCGCAACCGGCGTGCGTAGTTCATGAGAGGCATCGGAAATAAACTGTCGCTCGCGCTCCAACCGGCCGTTTTGGGCCGCCAGTAGTTGGTTGAAGTCCTTGGCCAGTTGACCAATTTCCACGGGTTCCGCCGGTTGGGGGAGTTCCGTCTGGGTGATTTCGGGATTGGCGGCGGCTTGCTGGGCGGCCTGGGCCAATTGAATGGTTGGTTCGCTGATGCGTTTGGCCAATCGGCGGACGAACCATAGGCCAATCAGGAGGCTAATCCCAATTGCAATGATCATGACTGCAATCAAGACGTGAAGGTTGCCGATCAACACGTGCATCCCGATGTAGAGGTGATAGGTTCGGCCGCCAGTCTTCAACGTTTCCGCGAAATACAGGCCCCAACCCTTGAAGTACGTCAAGTGGGTAAAGGGTACCGACCAGGTCTTGGCCGCGGCCAGGGTGGTACCGTGTGGCAGGAGTGATGTGGTCGAGCCATCCGCATTGCGAATGAAGACAAACGTATTGTGGGAATTGAGGCCGCTCGAACGGTTAATGGCTAACCAATCCTGAAAGTTGGTGACCTGAGAGGTCTGAAGGCTAGCACCGAGCTGTTCCGCTTGGTTTTGGGCCCGCAACAATTGGTCCACGACTAGGGTGACGCTGACGGTTAGGACGATGACGACGCCAATCGTCAACAGGAGGCTGGTGAAGGAGTGGCGGATGATATCCGCGTAGGTGCGGGGCTGCTTAGTGGTCATCGTGATCATCCTCTTTAAGACTATAGCCGACGCCCCGAATGGTATGGAACAGATGAGGGGCGTCATCTACGTCAATTTTATTCCGTAAATAACCAATGTAAAAATCGACCACGTTCTGTTGGCCGAGGAAGTCCACGCCCCAGACGTTATCGAGCAATTCGTCTCGCGTGAAGACCTGACCGGGATGCTGCATGAGAAAGAGCAGGAGGTCATATTCGCGTTGGGTCAACTGAATCGTTTGACCGCCGCGGTCGACTTGACGGGTCTTGGTGACCAGCGTGAGGTCTTGCAAATGGTAGGTCTGGTCGAGGCCACTCTGGTGAGCCGTCCGTCGTTGGATCACGCGAATCCGGGCGAGGAGTTCTTCTATTTCAAAGGGCTTGGTAATGTAGTCATCGGCACCCGTATCCAGCCCGGTGACCTTGTCGCTGAGGTAGTCGCGTGCGGTCATCATGATGACGGGGAGGTCGTCGTGCTTACGAATCCGCCGCAGCACCTGCATACCGTCCATCTTGGGCAGCATCCAGTCGAGGAGAATCAGGAGCAGATCGTCTTTTTTCTCCTGATAGGTCTCCCAGGCGGCTTCGCCATCGGCCGCGGTAATAACGTCAAAATCTTCAAAAGTGAGTTCTTTAGCAACGTAGCTGGCGAGTCCTTCTTCGTCCTCAACCAATAGAATTGTATTTTTCATAATCAGGCATACTCCTTGATGTGACGTGGTTATAGGCATAATACCACACCCAGCTCAAGCTAAAATAAGAAATTCATATTTTAACCTTAACCAAGCTTAAAGATTTAGTGCCTTGCCGGATGGTATAACTAAGACATCGAAAGCGAACAGCCAAAACAACTAACTGAGGAGTGGTTAAAATGACTAAAATTAAAACGATGATGACTAAAGTAATGCTGGGTGCCATGACGGTGACGACGCTGTTGGCGACTTCCGCGGGCGCTTCGGCGGCCACGGTAACGACCACAACCGCCGCCCCAACCATTCGGACAACCGTGCAACTCAACTCACGCCCGGTAGCCGACATCCAAGTGACCAAGATTCACTTGAAGCCGGTAACCACGAAGAAGATTTCTAGTCAGGTTCAAACGGCCGTGGACGCCAGTGCCCTGAATCTCGACCAAAAGCACAGCGACAGTCAGCTCAAGTAGTCGGCTGACAGATTTTAAACTGATGATGGCCTAAATCCGCCAAACACATTTAACGCCAGTCATCGTATCAGCAGCAATAGAAGCCAAGGGCCAGTAGCGTTAACGCGTTGCTGGCTTTTTTGGCTCTTTGTCAACCGGTGTTGATGGGGAGAATTTGAGAGGTTCAATTCACTTACGAATTGGGCCTCTTTTTTGGACCCGAATATTGAATTCAATCTGTATTCTATAGTGGAAGTTAGTCCAGTTGCGGTAGCCGTAGGCAGTGCGCTTGATCTGTTTGAGCTTACGGTTGACGCCTTCGACTGGACCGTTACGACCGACTAAACCAAGTTTCCACGTTGTATCTAAGTTTAAATCAACGTGTTCAAAGAGTGGTGCTGTACCAGCGAAGCCAAATGTGAGGTGCTGAATGGTAATTTTGGTCATGTAAAAGAACTTCCCATCTATGGTGATTAAGTATCGGGTGATATGGGATGAAACGAGAACGGTTCTTCACAGTGATCGCATTCTTTCGGTTTAATTTACACCATTCTCGCCTAATTCTAACAATTAGACATTGATTGTCTTTTAAGTGGTGCAGTTGAGCTAATTTTAAATGATAAAACAATTAAAATCGATAAAATCCATCTCGTCTTGCAAATTAATTTAGTTATAGAATCATCTGCGCCTATCACATGTAATCATTCGGTTAAAGCAGCCGTATAACTAGGGAGCAGGACTGTTTGTACGAAATCGGTTAGTTGGCGATCATCGATTGGTTGATTGACAAAGCGTTGGTAACGAATCCAATCAAAGGGTAATAATTTAAGATTATCAGGAAGATTGGTCCGTGTGAGTTCGTGCCGTTGCTGCGCCCGTTGTAAAACATGGTCGATGGCGTGACTATCAATCTCTTTGACGGCCGTTAACATTTGTTGTAATTGCGCAGTTTGTTCATGATCTAGGCCGGTAAACCAAGTGTTCATAAGTGCCTGGCCGTAAGCGTCCATGCTCAGAGTAAATCGTTTGAGTACTTGAAAAAGATCAGTCGCTAGATTATGACCAGTTAAAGTGAGCTGATCGAGACGACCGTGATTATCAGTTTTAATTTTATCCTGAATAGCCAGTAAGGCCAAAGTAAATGGTGAATCCCAGTGACGATAGATAACGGGTTTGCTGGTTCCGGCTACTTCGGCAACTTTGGCAAAGGTTAATTGTGCGAGGCCATCCTGTTCTAGAATAGTCCGAGTGGCCTGATAAATGGCGGCATTAAGTTCTGCTCCGCGACGGCGGGTTTTCGTCATATGATAACCTCCAAATTAAGAAACTATATAGTTTCTTATTGACTTTTTCTATCTAGGGTGTATTATACGCTTTGCGTCATTAAGATACCAAAAAGTTTCTTAAAAGGAGAACAAAAATGTCTAAAGAAAATCAGATTCCTAAGTCAACCATTGTGATAGCCTTGGTCATTGTTTTTGGTGCCATGGCACCATTATTGGATTCAACGATGATGAATATCGCCCTTAACAATCTCGTTCATAGCTTTGGTAGTTCGGTGACTACGGTTCAATGGACGGTTACCTGCTATTTACTTGCAACGGGGGTGGCGGTTCCGTTTTCTAGTTGGTTTTTGAATAAGTTTGATGGGAAACATGTTTTCATGGCCGGTGAGATTTTATTTGGTCTCGGTTCAATCATGTCCGCTTTAGCGCCAAGTATTGAGGCTTTAATTGTGGCACGACTCATTCAGGGATTTGCTGGTGGGATTATTATGCCACTGCTGACAACGCTATTAGTGCAAACGGCGGGAACTGCCGTTATGGGACAGATGATGGCAACGGTCGGATTGCCGATGATTTTGGGACCGTTATTTGGCCCCATTATTGGCGGTATCATTATAAAGGTGGCATCGTGGCGGTGGATTTTTTGGGTAAATGTTCCGGTTGTGGTGATTGCGATTGCTTTGATTCTGTGGAAGATGCCCCATTATCCGGCTCAAAATAAGACCGCTAAAATGGATTTTGTGGGGATTCTATTATTGATTCTATCTTCCAGTGCTTTAATTTATGGTATTGTTCAGGCAGCACACCGTGGTAGTTTTATGAATCACACCAGTGTCCTCTTTGTTGGCTCGGGAATCGTTGCGGCGTTATTTTATCTTGGATGGGCCAGCTATCAAAGAAAACAAGCCGTGCTGCCATTATCGCTCTTTAAATTTCGTTCCTTCGATGGCTCTGGTCTGGGGTTATTCATGGCGGGAACCGTGTTAAATGGGGCGATGCTGCTCTTGCCACTGTATTTTCAAAATATTCAAAATATGTCAGTAATCATGGCAGCCTTGGCCTTGTTGCCACAAGGGATTGGCATGTTAATTTCACGAGGATCAACGGGAAAGTTAACCGATAGTTTGGGTGCAAAATATGTGGTCTTAGTGAGTGTCGTCATTACCTTTGTGGGAACGCTCCCCTTTTATTGGTTTGATCAGCACACAGCCTATTGGGTAATCGCGTTAGTCCTGTTCATTAGAGGAATTGGTGCCGGTGGAATCTTAATGCCACTGATGGCGGATGCCTATACCGGTATGTGGAAAGACCAGATTCCGGCAGCCACGATTGGTTCTCGAATTATTCAAAACATTGGGAGTGCTTTTGGTTCAGCCTTAATTACAACGGTGGTAACAGCTGATGCGACGACACGGATTCATACCTTTGCGGAACAATTAAAAGCCGGGAAGTTCCACGTAACGGCTGAACATTTATCAGCTTTTGCGGCCAGTCATGTGCTAGCTTTAAAGATTCAGGCCTTTCAGAATGGTTTTTTGTTAATCTCAATTGTGGCCCTGCTGATTACGTTACCGACATTACTTTTAACCAATAAACGGCACGGTGCCTAACGATAGCCGTGTTTCACGTGAAAACGGACAAGGCAGCAACACTACCCTTTTATAACGATCTCTGGTATATCTATTAGGATATGTTTATTTAACGGTCTAGCCTAAAACTGGGTTACCTAGGGGAGGGAAAGCATGTGTCAGCTATGTATTTACGAGGTTTGTTGCTGAGTTTAGCGCTGGTTTCATCAATTGGGATGCAGAATCTATTCGTTTTTAATAATGCAATCAATCAGCCGTTGAAGCGAGCCTGGCCAGTGACGGTCCTGGTTTGGTTCGTTGATACCGCCTTAACACTAGCGGCATTCTTCGGGATGGGTACGATTATCAGTGCTCACGAATTATTCAAATTAATTATTATGTTTGTCGGTGGATTATTGGTGATTTGGATTGGGTTTGGCATTTTACGTTCAGCCGCCAGTTTTAAGCTGGAAAGTGCCAACACACCGTTACCGATGAAGAAGTCATTAGTTAATGCGTGGGTAGTGACCTGGGCGAATCCGCAGGCGATTATCGATACCAGCCTCATGTTTGGTGCGCTACGGGGCACGCTGACTGATAGTGAAGTTACGCGCCATTTATCACCGGGGTGATTTCCGCGACAGCCATCTGGTTCTTCGGCATAACGCTAGTGTTGGGGTTATTGAAGGAGCGGTTACCCCAAAAGTTCCTTATGTGGGTCAACATCGTGTCTGGCGGAGTAGTCATGCTGTACGGAGTTTATCTGCTATGGCAAGCGGTCATGATGGTGCTGTGAACCATGGATGAAATTGTAACGGGCGTTAGTGCAGTGGCACTAGCGCTTTTTTGGCGGCATTTTGGGAGCGGTCTACCTTGCCGTTCGCAATCCATGAGCTGGAATGCGATGGGGTGGCCAAACCAGTCGCCTGCGGCTGCCAGGAGTTCCGCCTGCTGTGGGGGACGGTTCCAGCCTGAAGAGCGGGCTTCCACCTCGCTCGGAAGCCTTGCCTAACCTGCAAGTCTCCCGAGTCGCCCCATGCTGTAGGCCGGCAGAGGACGCCAGCCAACACCATCGACACGGCTGGCTCCATTCCTGGCCTCCTCCGGCATAGTTAGAGTTTCGACAAGACAATCGCGTAAAGTCTAGTCACCGTCAGTGGTGGTCGTACCTGATGCAACCGTCGTGACTAGTCACCGCAAACGTAGCGGAGAGTGAAGCCCCAGATGAGCTCAGCCGTGGGATTCCCTTAGCGGCAGGGGGCTTGCCGGTTAGGGAATGGCGTCTTTGAGACGTGACTTTTCGGCTCAAAGCGAGTTCCGAGACCGCCCTTTGTCTCGGAACGTCCGCTCACCGCGTTCCAGCTCATCTGGGGCGAATGGTAGGCCAGCGAGGTGGTACGTCGGTCTAGCCGAACGCAAAAAAAACGGCCACACTGGCGGTTGAAGTCCAGCGTGACCGGTGAAAATAACTTTACTTGAGTGCCTCGGCAATCGGCGTCTCGCCGTTGACCAGTTCGATGATGCGGTGAGGCTGGGGTTGCTGGACGATGGTGACCACCGTGGCCGCCACGTCTTCGCGGCTAATGGACGTCGTGTCGCTATTGGCCGTGTCCAGCGTAATCTTGCCGGTGGGGGCCTCGTTGGTTAAGGCGCCGGGCCGAACGATGGTGTAATCCAGACTTGTCCGGTGTTGGAGCCATTGGTCGGCGTAGTATTTCGCCACGTAATACGGCCGAATTCCCGACTGATTCCAGAAGGCCCGGTTGTCGGTGCCCAGAGCACTGACGATGATGAAACGCTTGATGCCGGCTTTTTCCGTCGCAATCATGGACTTGATGGCACCGTCGAGGTCGATATTCAAGGTCATATCATCGCCGGTACTGCCGCCAGATCCGGCGGAAAAGACGACCGTGTCGACGCCAGCCATGGCCGGAACCATGGCCTCGGCGGTGCCCATCAAATCAATGATTCGGGGTTGGCCCCCCAATTCGGTTAGTTGCGGTGACTGCGTTGCGGAGCGAATCCCGGCGTAGACCTTTTCACCGGTTGCCGCCAGTTGCTGAACGATGTGCCGGCCAACGTGGCCGTGAGCACCAATTACTAATGTTGTCATGTCAAAACCCTCCTAAATCTCGTTCACTTAACTAACCTCCACCTTAAAGGTTTTACCCCAAAATTTCAGCTAAAACGACTCGCCAGTCGTCACGAGTAGTTGGTATGTGAACCGTGGATTCCCGCCGTTGTGGGCCGCGGTCGCTATGAATAAATTTATGAACCGTTATCAATGGCTTTTCGCTTGATAACTCGTATAATAGAAGTAAATCATCCCTAACGATTAGCCCGTCCACCGGTCCCTTAGGGGGGAGTGAGTGTTCGTTAAAATGTAACCGTTTTAACTAGCTGAAGTGTTAACCGGTTAATCGTGAATTAGGGAACTACAGTAGAAAAGGGGTCGTTTACAATGGCAACGATTTTAGTTCTTGGCGGTGGCTATGCCGGCATGCGGGCAATTAAGTTTTTACAACGGGAAGTTCCCAGCGAAGACAAAATTATTCTGGTAGACAAGACGGGGACGCACGCTGAAAAAACCAATCTGCATGAGGTGGCGGCCGGGACGATTGCCCCCGACCGGATTACCTATGAGATTAACGATGTGATTGGCAGTCGGGTGAACTTTATCCAAGACGCCGTGACCAACGTGGATGTCGACCAGAAGAAGGTTACCTTGAAGAATCACGAGCCCATTACCTACGACTATCTGGTCTTGGCGCTCGGGTTCCAGTCCGAAACCTTTGGCCTGAAGGGCGCCGAAGAAAATGCCCTGCCAATGGACGATTTGGCCACTTCCGAGGCCGTTTACCAGCACATTGAAGAACGCGTGAAGGGGTATGCCCAAACGCAAGACCCTAACGACTTGGTGGTGGCCGTGTGTGGCGCCGGGTTCACGGGCATCGAGCTTTTGGGCGAATTGACCCAGTCGTTGCCCAAGCTGCAGACGCGGTACAACACACCGGCCATCAAGTTGGTCTGCCTGGAACGGTCGCCAGCCATCCTGCCGATGTTCGATAAGTCCTTGGCGGAATACGCCATGCGCTTCATGGCCAAGCACGATGTCGAAATGAAACTGGGGGCCAACATCGAAGAAATCAAGCCGGGCGCCGTGGTCTACACGGATGATCAGGGTGAACAGCACGAGCAAGCGGCCAATACGATCGTCTGGACCGTGGGGGTCAGTGGTTCCCACGTGATTGCCGACTCCGGCTTCGAGCAACGCCGGAACCGGATTGTGGTTAAGGACGACTTGTCCATTGAAGGCCACCCCGAGGTTTATGTGGTCGGTGACGTGGCGGCGGTCATGGATCCGGAAAGTAACCGGCCATATCCCACCACGGCGCAGATTGCGTTGGCGGCTGGCGCCCAAGCGGCCAAGAACATTGGCTTGCAGTTGCGGGGCCATGAGACCCGGCCATTCGTCTACAAGTCGGTCGGCACGGTGGCCTCATTGAGTGACCGGGACGGGATTGGTGAAATCTTTAGCAACAAGCGCAAGGTCAAGGGCTATCCAGCCTCGGCCTTGAAGAAAGTGATTACCGACCGTTCCATTTTGGAAAGTGCCCACCTGAGTACCGTCTTCAGCAAGGGCCGGTTCGACCTCTACCACTAAAAATTCGGACAACTTTGTAAAAGCGAGTAGGCAATATTAGCCTACCCGCTTTTTTAATGCTAAAATTAACGAAAAAGGGTGATGACATGTTACGACAGAAGCGACTGATGACGCCGTTGGGACCGATTACAGCAGCCAGCGATGGGACGGCGTTAACCGGCTTGTGGTTTGGTGATCAACAGTACTACGGGAGTACACTTCCTGAAGCAACGCCTACCGGAGACTTACCGGTCTTTACGCAGCTAGCCGACTGGCTTACGGCGTACTTTGCCGGGGAAAATCCAACCGTGACTTTCCCGGTTCGGCCAACGGGGACGGCGCTACGAGAGGCGGTCTGGTCGGTGTTACGAACGATCCCATATGGCGAAGTTCGAACGTACGGTGAACTAGCTACAGCAGTCATGCCCATCATCGGTCACAACCCCGGGGCCCGCGCCATGGGGAATGCGGTGGGTCACAATCCGATTAGCCTGGTGATTCCTTGCCATCGCGTGATTGGTCAAACGGGTGAATTAATTGGTTATGCGGGTGGCCTGAATCGGAAGAAAACGCTCTTACGGCTAGAAGGGTGTCTATCTGAGACAAGTGATCGGGTAGTTCTCGAAAAAAATTAGGCATTTTTAAAGAAATTTACGGATTTCTTGCCAATTGTGCACAAAAGTATCGTACAATGTACCGGTAGATATGCTATAATCAAGGCTGTTTAAAAGCTAAATTAGTAGCACTGTTGATAGATGTAACTACTCAGCAAGTAACTGATAATTTTTTCGCGAAAAGGGTTTCTTCTCACGGGAAGACGCGTATAATTTTAGTCAGCTTGAGAAGTTAGGTTAGCGTTCTAACCTTCTGGGGGGATTGTTAGAACTATATAAAACATAAATTAAAATGGTGTGTGAATGATTGGAGGTATCACGATGGCTGCATCGGAAACTAAGGAGCGAATTGCGGAGGCCTTGGCTTCGTTGTTGAACCACAATACGTTTGATAAGATTACGGTCCGTGAGATCGCGGATGAAGCGGAAGTTCACCGAAAGACGTTCTATTACTACTTTGCCGATAAATATGAGTTGTTAGCCTTTGTTTATCAACACTTTATCGTTGAAGCACCACGTCACGAACAACCGACGGCTTTAACCTTGGAGAACTGGCGACCGGCAACGATTCAATTACTGGAACGGATTGCTGAAAATTCTAAGATTTTCTTGAACGCTTATCCCTACGATGATGGCGTTTGGCGCCAGTCAATGAACGAATTTGTGGCTTCACGATTGTCAATATTGCTGCACGCAATGCCTGAGTACCGTTACTTAAAGGAAGACGTGATCGACACGTCGGCGGAATTCATTGCCGCCGGTGCGTTGGGAATTATTAATAAGTGGGCGAACGATAACTTTACCGCGACCCCCCGGACGGTTTTAGACCAGATGACGACGGCTAACCGTTTGTTCAACGGGATTTTGGACCGTTGGAAGTTAAGTTAGATGTAAAAAACGACGGAACAGCGCCGGTTGCGGCGGGACTGTTCCGTCGTTTTTTGTGGCGAAAGGGTGAAGGATGGCAATCTCCTAAAGCTGTGGTCTTCGTGCAACTCATGACGTTAATCTTGGTCGTTTACAGTTTCATCGTGGAATTAGCCACCTGATCGTTCGCCAAATAGGGGGTGGAACGCGGTGGTCGGATTGGCCCGAGCCTGAGAAACTGTCAATTGTGAAGTGACAAAATAAATGCGTTATTTCACAAACGCTAAACGTGTAGACAATCACAATCTAAATGCTGGTATTCGGGGATCTATCCGCGTATAGTACCACATGTAAAGGGCTACATTGTGCATGTGAAAATCCCGTAAGGAGGAAACTATTATGGCTTATCAAACCACGAATCCCTATACCAATGAGGTCGTCAAAACCTATGCGGATGCGACACCAGAATACATCGAGGAGAGCTTGGCCCAGGCTCAGGCACTCTACCAGCAATGGCGCAACGATCCGGTTGCCACTAGAATTCCCGTTCTCCGTAAACTCGCACAGATTTTTAAGGATGAAACGGATAGCTTAGCCCGCGTATTGACGGTCGACATGGGAAAACTGTTTGTCGAGGCCCAAGGCGAAGTTATTCTGTGCGCGGACATTGCCGAATACTACGCCGACCATGCCGAGGAGTTACTGAAACCCCGGGCCATCGAGACGATCGCCGGTGAAGCCCAGTTGGAGAATCATCCACTGGGTGTCCTGATGGCGGTGGAGCCCTGGAACTTCCCGTATTACCAAATGATGCGGATCTTCGCGCCAAACTTTGCGGTGGGCGATCCCATCGTCTTTAAGCACGCGGCGATTACGCCGGCTTCGGCATTAGCCTTCGAAGACGCGGTACGCCGGGCCGGGGCTCCCGCGGGGGCCTTAACCAACCTGTTTCTGTCCTACGATCAGGTCTCCCAAGTGGTGGCCGACAAACGGGTTCAGGGGGTGGCGTTGACCGGGTCCGAACGGGGCGGTGTGGCCGTTGCCGAGGTAGCCGGAAGATACCTCAAGAAGAATACGATGGAACTGGGTGGCACGGACGCCTTCATCGTGGCGCACGATGCCAATATGGAAGATGTCAAGGCGATTGCGCCGCGGGCACGGTTGTACAACGCCGGCCAGGTCTGCACGTCTTCCAAGCGCTTCATCGTAACGGAGAATCACTACGACGAATTCTTAGCGGCGCTGAAGGCGGCCTTTTCCGCCGTTAAGATGGGCGATCCCATGGACCCTAGCACCACGCTGGCACCGATGAATTCCAAGAAGGCCAAGGAACACCTGCAGGCTCAGGTGGATGAGGCCTTGGCGGGCGGAGCGACGGCCTACTACGTGCACGAGCCCATCGACAGCGACGGTCAGTTCTTCATGCCAACGATTCTGACGGACATTACCCCGGACAATCCGGCTTACGGGAAGGAAATGTTTGGTCCGGTTGCTCAGGTCTACAAGGTTAAAGACGATGCCGAAGCCGTGGCGCTGGCCAACGATTCCGACTACGGGTTGGGTGGTATCATCTTCGCCGGCAGTGCCGAGTACGGCGCCCAACTGGCCTCGCAGATTGAGACGGGGATGGTTTTCGTCAACACCTTCTTCAGTTCCTTGCCCGAATTGGAATTTGGTGGGGTCAAGAAGTCCGGCTTCGGTCGCGAGCTGGGTCAGACCGGGATTTCCAGCTTCGTCAATCAGGAGTTGGTGGTCAAGCGCGACCGGCCGAACGACAACGAATTCGGTGGTCTGGTCTTGCCGCATAAATTTTAAAGTTAGATGAACAGAATGGGGCCCGACGAAGTTTCGCCGGGCCCTTTGTCATGTATGGCGAATTACAGAATACCCACAACGATTTAGGCAAAACATTTTCCTCTCATCGCGTAATGTGATATTCTGAACAATAAGCAATAGCGAAAGGATGATTTTAAGATGACAGATCGTTTAAAAGGTAAAGTTGCGATTATTACCGGTGGGGTAGCCGGAATCGGTTTAGGCATTGCCGAATGCTACGTCCGCGAGGGTGCAAAGGTCGTTGTGACGGCCAACCATAACGTCGATGGTGGGCATGCCGCCGTTGAAAAATTCGGGGACGATGTCAGTCTTTTCGTTCAACAAGACGTTGCCAAGGAAGCCGACTGGCAGAAGGTCATTGATGCGACGATTGAAAAATTTGGCAAGCTAGATATCCTGGTCAACAACGCCGGAATCGGTGGCGTCAACACGGCCATCGAAGACTTACCGCTGGAAGAATGGCAAAAGGTGATCGACATCAACTTGACGGCCAACTTCTTGGGTGAAAAGGCCGCCATCAAGGCCATGCAGAAGACTAACGACGCTAAGGGTTCCATCATCAACGTGTCTTCCGTTGCCGGCTTGGTTGGGCTTCCAATGGCCCCAGCTTACTCCGCAAGTAAGGGCGGGAGTCGCCTGTTGACGCACGCCACGGCGCTGAACTTGGCCCAACGTGGGGTGGATATTCGGGTTAACTCCGTTCATCCGGGATGGATTGATACGGCGATTATTCCGGATGCCGCGCGTGAACAGATTGTCAAGACCGTTCCAGTTGGCCATTTAGGCAAGCCACAGGACATCGGTGAGGTCTGCGTCTACTTGGGGAGTGACGAATCAACCTTCGCTAACGGTGCTGAATTCACGGTTGACGGTGGTCAACGCGCTTAATCACTGAAACGGATTGAAAATAAAGAGGACTGAGAACCCGCGACGGTAATCGTCGGGGTTCTCGGTCCTTTTGTGCGTTAGTCGGTAAATTCTTGGCTTAATTTCGAATAAATCACGGCGTCGTGGTAGCCGCCTTGCGCCAGGGGGAGGTGTTCACGCAAGACGCCCGCGCGCTGAAAACCGCGGCGCTCGGCCACAGCGCGGCTGGCGTGATTGGCGGGATCGGCGAGCAGATCAATCTCGTGCAGACCGAGGTCGTGAAAGCCAATGACCTCAACGGTTGCCAAGCAACGTGTCATGATGCCTTGACCGCGGTGCTCGCGGCTGAGCCAGTAGCCCACGGCGGCGTGGTCGTCCTGAAACTCGTGGAGGTCGATCATCCCAGCGGGTTGCCCAGCCACCCAGATGACGGCCAGCCAGAGCTGGTGAGCCGCTATCCGGGTTTGACAATAGCGCAGGAAGGCCGCTTCATCGGCCACGGCCCGGGTAGTGGCGACCCAGGGCAACCATTGCACCAGATAATCCCGGTCGGCGGCGATGCAGGCGAAGAGGGCGGGGGCATCCGTCAGTTGCGGGGCCTTTAGTTGAATGTTGTCGGCGAGTGTGTGCATGAAGCAAACCTCCTTTAATTGGGAACGTTAGCGGGCTTCCCATTGTAATTTCGAATAAACGATGGCATCATCGTAATTCCCGCTAGCCGTCAGGAGGTGATCGCGCAGAACTGCGTCTTGATGGAAGCCCCGGCGTTGGGCCACGGCCTGACTGCGGGTATTTTCGGTAGCAATCACGAGTTCCAGCTTGTTAAGCGCCAGCTGATTGAAGGCCACGTCCTCGACGATGCCCAGGGCGTGAGGCATGATTCCACGCCCCTGGAAGTCGTGACCCAGCCAGTAGCCCACCTCGGCGTGACCGTCCTTGAAGTTGTGGAGGTCGATGGTGCCCACCGGGGTGGCGCCGACCCAGATGACGGCCAGCCAGAACTGGTTGGCGGCAATCCGGTCCAGGGTATGCAGGAGAAAGGCCGCCTCGTCTTCAACGGATTGAATGCTGGCGGTGCGGGGCATCCAGCGCGCCAGCTCGTCACGATTTTGGTCGATGAGCGCAAAGAGCGCGGCCGCATCGCCGACGACTGGCGTCATTAAATGGGTGGTTAGCGTGGTCAATAGACGGGATTTCATCGAAAAACACCTCGATTCGAGCATCGGTAGCGGTCGTATTATTTTAGTTATACCCGCCAACCAAAAAGAAGTCAAAAAAACACCCGACCTTTGCAAGTCGAGTGTTCGTTCTAGACGGTAATGCCTAGGGTATTAAGAATCAGATAAACGTTTAAGATGATGAGAATCACGGCGATAATCCAGCCAAGAATCTTCGACCACGTCTTGTTGGCAAATTCGCCCATCAATTCCTTGTTACTGGTGAAGAGCACCAGTGGAATCATCGCAAATGGGAGGGCGATACTCAAGAAGACCTGCGAGGAAGTCAGGAGATCTTCAATCTTGGCTTCGTTACCGTGGTAGATGATGGCGAAAATGATAACGGGCGTCACGGAGAGCAACCGCGTCAATAGACGTTGGGCCCATAGCGGCATCTTCAGATTGATGAAGCCTTCCATGATGATTTGCCCAGCCAAGGTCCCGGTAATTGTGGAACTCTGCCCGGAGGCCAACAGGGCCAGTGCGAACAGCATACTGAGGATGGGACTGGCAATGGCACCGACGATTTGGTTATCACTCAAGGCGTTGAACAGGTCGACGAAGCGGCCGAGTTCGCTGTTGGTGCCGAAGAACAGGGCGGCCCCTAAAATCAGCAACAGACTGTTGACGACAAACGCGATGGTCAATTGAATGTTGGAATCAATCGTGGTGAACTTGATGGCCTTGGCGACACTCTTACGGTCGTTACGGTCGAAGTTCCGCGTTTGCGAGATGGATGACCCCAGATACAAGTCATGGGGCATCACGGTCGCCCCGACAATCCCTAAGGTCAGGTAGAGCATCCCGTGGTTGGTCACGATGGCACTAGATGGGATATACCCCTCTAACATCTGGGTGACTTCCGGCTTGGCCAAGATGACTTCGTAGAGGAAAACGAAGAGAATAACGGCCACCAGAGTTGCCACGATGGCCTCAATTTTCCGGAATCCTAGCTTCATCAAGACTAACAGGATCAAAACGTCAGCCGCGGTAATAACCAGACCGACAATCAATGGGAAACCAAACAATAACTTCAACGCAATCGCGGACCCGATAATTTCGGCAATATCCGTGGCCATGATGGCGAGCTCGGTGACAATCCAGAGGAACAGTCCGGTCTTCTTACCGGTACGTTCTCGCGTTAATTGGGCGAGATCCTTACCCGTAACAATCCCCAACCGTGCCGACATGGCCTGCAACAACATGGCAACCAAACTGGAGAGTAAAACCACCGTTAGCAAAGCGTACTTGTACTGCGCCCCACCGGCGATTGACGTAATCCAGTTCCCGGGGTCCATATACCCCACGGCGATTAGTGCGCCAGGCCCCGTATAGGCCATCAGGGTTCTCCAGAAGCCCGCGTTTTGCGGAACTTCAACGGTACCATTGACTTCATCGAGACTCTTCTGGTCACTGCCTGTGGACGCAATCATATGGTGCTTGGACTTTGGGTCGGTTTCATGATTCTTCATAAAATCCCTCTTTTCTATTGGCTTAGAAATTCAGGTAGTCGATTGACTTCTGTCTTTCCTGGTAAATGCGTGGTCGGAACCAGTAGTAGATGGTGCAAATAAGAGCAAAATCGGAAAACTGATGTCGATCACTCACTTCAATTCCAACCGTAAGTATAGGCTATTTAGCCGCAATGTCAACCTTGTGGGGGCTTAATTTTGGGTGTCCAAAAAATTATTTATATAGCAAACCGGCTTTTTCTTAAAGGCCATGAACCCGGGTAGTCTCGGTATCCAGTGGGTGGTCAAAGGGGGGTGGAGCCGGTTTCATGGTTGCGGTGATTGACTGTGTGCATGATTAGACAATCGGTGAAGATAAA
The DNA here is from genome assembly GCF_038374745.1 of Levilactobacillus sp. HBUAS70063. Lineage (NCBI taxonomy): Bacteria > Bacillati > Bacillota > Bacilli > Lactobacillales > Lactobacillaceae > Levilactobacillus > Levilactobacillus sp. HBUAS70063. Next base: position 24,406 of record NZ_JBANSM010000008.1, read on the forward strand.
AGTGAAGCCCCTCAGCAAACAAAATGTGACTAATGTCAGGATTAGTTTAAGCTTAATTCTCGGTTAAGAAAAATTTTTCGACCAAGTACGGAAATTTAATTAAAAATGGGAGCGGCCCCGAGTTCAGCCGGCAAATTTACCGCTTGGTAAGGGTACATATGGAACAAACGGTAGGTGATCTAGTTTTCAAAACTAGATAGTTGCGTTATAATAACGATTATTATCCAAGAACGATACTAGGAGAAACGAGGTAACACCCATGCCACAAGAGAAAATTGCCATTTTAGTGGACTCATGTTCTGACGTACCAGCGGATGTTCTGGAGGCGGCGGACATGGCTCTGATGCCAATGAACGTTATTTTTCGCGACCGGGCTTACGAGGATCGGGTGACCATCACCCCCGCCGAATTCTACCGGCGGCAAGCGACCGAGAAGGCCACTACGGCCAGTCCCACGGGAGAACACATCCTCAAGGCCCTGAACCGGATTCAGGAGTCGGGATACACCCACGTGATTGCCATTTGTATTTCGGCAGGCCTGTCCGGAACCTATCAGGAAACCCAATTATTAGCCACTGACACGCCTTTAACCGTCCACGTGGTCAATACGCGTAGTGTGGGAATTGGCAGTGGATTTGCGGCCATTTATGCCGCTCAGCTACGGTCTGAGGGGCACACCTTCCAAGAAATCGTGGACGAGGTCGAACGGGTGACGGCGCAGACCAAAGTCTTCTTCTATGTTCCGACTTTGAAGTATCTACAGGCGGGCGGCCGCATCGGTAAGGTGGCCGGGATGGCCGGAACGTTGTTGAACGTTAAGCCAATTATCTCGTGCGATGATGAGGGGATTTACTACCCGATTGCCAAGGTTCGCGGTGAGAAGCGGACGATTACAAAGCTATTGTCCCTGGTCGATTCGGCGATTGGCGATGCTAAACGCGTTAACGTGGCGGTCTGTGACGGGGTCAATCCCGATCTGCGGGCGGTCGTCTTGGCCAAGCTGAAGGCGGCCCACCCGAATGTGCTGAACTGGTACGCTGGCGACGTCTCGCCGGCCTTAGGCGTGCACACGGGACCGGGCTTGATCGGTGTCGGCGTCCAGGTGCTGGACTAGGGATTGGGCGGTTCCAAGCGCGTTTCGAGAATGCTCTTTGGCTCGAAATGTCCTGGCCACCGCGATCTAGCCTAGATTTCACGACCAGCAACAGTGCTGCCCAATATATCTACTTCGTCAGCCACAAAAAAAGCCACGATAACTGTGCTATCGCGGCTTGAGGGGGGATACGAGCAGGATATAGATACTTTGGGGGAGTGCTACTTGCTGCCCGTAAAAAGAGTAATAAGAATTTGGTACAACCCAGCTAGCAACAGCCTTGGTTACTAACTTGCTTGTAGTGTAACGCCTTGGCTCGCTGGGTGCAATTGATTGGTTTCATAAATTTACTAATAACGGGATTATCCCTTGTGCGGCAACACTTTTGGCTGTTCATTAAACAGCGCTTAAAAAATCATATTGGTAAAGTAATGATTGAATCGACTGATGTTTTTTAGGTTGAAAAGGTGACAACAGCAACGTTTGGCGGCCATTGATTTTAAATGAGTCGCCTTTTTGTTGAGGCGAAAACGCCTGACTTTTCAGAAATAACCCGTATAATGAAAGGGCGGAGACGTAACGATAGTTGACTACGACACTTCGTTTAAAGTGGGTAGCCGATAATCTGGCATACCCGAGACGAGTGGTGACGCGGCTTATCGACCGTAAATTTACCGGAAATGACCGAAAAACGGGAAAATTTAGGCCATAAATTTCAAATCATCACCCGTTAATGGTTTATACGCCGTCATTGGCAAAAGGTAGCGGCAACCCGAGTTGGGGTGGAACCGCCGATTAATTGGCGCACGACCGAATTGTTGGAAATGGTAAAATTAAAAGGTAAATGGTTAAGGGCTTATTCGGGCAAAAACGGCGAATCGCGCTCAGTTAGGGCCTACTAGGAACCCGGACAATTCAGATAACCCCGCGTCAATGGGCCGGATACCGATGAATTGGCGTGGCCAGAGATTGGCGCTCGCATCACGCGGCATGGCTCGCTGAAACCGCGATTGAAAAATAACGCAAGGTAGGTGACTTCTATTGGACGAAGCCGATTTGAAGGTTCAAAAACGAATGCTCACGAGACTTTACTTTGCCAAGAAACACGGTGAAGTTGACCAGTTTGCCGTGAAGTATTGTGAGAAACACCATTTGGCGGATGCGAACATGTCGCTAAAGGAAATCGCGTGGGAACTAGCTAAGATTCCGCCGCTGTAGGGCGATTGTTCCCGCAACGGGGTTTAACGAAATTTGAGAAAAGGGAGCTATGGTATGACGTTTTTGTTGGAAATTTGGAATATGATTTGGCATCCACTGGACGTGTTGGTGCCCCTCACCAATCAATTGGGCACCGGGATCTATCCCGTCCTCTTCTTTCTAATCTTTTTGGAGTCGGGGATGCTGATCTTCTCCTTTATTCCGGGTCAATCCCTCCTATTCATGGTCGGGTCCATCTCGGCTAGTCCGCACTCCCAACTCAACATTTGGTGGCTGGTATTGATGTTTACATCAGCGGCGACGCTAGGGTCGGCGATTAAATACTTCACCACGTTGCGCTGGCACAATCGCCAGGATAAGCTGATTGCCCGCTTGCCGGGGGAAAAGGTGGAGCAAGCCACGGCGGCCTTCAATCGGAATCAGGATCAGACCATGCTAATTGGGCGCTTCATTCCCTTCGTGGGGCTGTTTGTACCGATTATGGCAGGGACGGTTGACATGACCTGGCGGCAGTTTCGTTTCTACAATCTGCTCGGTAGCCTGTTGTGGGTGGCCAGTTGTTGTGCGGTCGGCTACTTCTTCGGGAATACGCCATTTGTCCGGAACAACTTCACGTGGCTCTTTCTCGTCCTGTTGGCCGTGCCTTTCCTGGGACAGCGCGGAATTCAAGCGGTCAAGGCAAGACGCGCCCGTTAGATTAAATTGTCAAATAAAGCGTACATCGGTCGGTGGCGGTTCCACCACGGCTGATGTACGCTTTATTTGACAAAAGAAAAGCCCCGAGTAACATGCGGATTACTCGGGACCTATTTAGGAATCTGTTAATAAATCACTTGTTTTGGGGGGAGTGCATCTATAGACAGTGATTCCTATCATCTATCACAGTGCTTAAGGTCAGAACGTATCACGAACTAACTACTGTCATGATAATCGCCGGTCGGTGGTTGCGCAAGCTAAATGTAACTGTTCCAGTTAAGTGGCTATAAACGCTAAGCAATCGTTAGTAGGGTGTCGCAAACGGCCCAACTCATAGTCGCTTAGAATGAGGCACTAAATCCCCGATTTATAGGCCGATAAGCATAGCTGTCCAGTCGGTAAATCGGTTTGTAACCGATTTAAACCAACTAATTTAAAAAGGGATAAGATAAATTAAGGTATCAACGGTAACTAAAATCCGAACAAACTGTTAAAATAAGACTAGCGGCGATTAGCCTTACAGGGATTTAGGAGACAGCGCTTACTAACTGGTAAATTTATAATGCTATCATAACTAATTACATAAAATAATGAGTGCGCGTTGCACATTGCTCCGTCATTTTTCTAAATGTGTGAGGGTTTTGCCGCTATTCCATCTTTTTTCGAGGCGAAGTCATTTATCTTTCGCTAACTTTCTAGTAGACTACCGTTAGAATCGTTTTTCATGTAGGAGGGTAAACATGAAAGTCATCATTGTTGGTAGTACACACGCTGGTACGAATGCGGCGCTCCAGATTTTGCGTGATCATCCAGAGACCGAAGTGACCATTTACGAACGGCACACGAACGTCTCGTTCCTGTCTTGCGGAATCTCATTGTTTTTGGACGGACAAGTTAAGCACCTTGAGGATATGTTCTATTCATCACCCGAGGCGCTGGTTGAAGCCGGAGCAAAAGTTTTGACGCGGCACAACGTGATTAAGATTGATTCAGAGAACAAGTCGTTGGATGTGGTGGACATGGATACTGGGGACCTGTCCACGGATACTTATGACAAATTGATTATGGCGACCGGGTCCACCGTGACCGTGCCACCAATCTTTGGTATTGATGAAGACAAGGTCATGATGTGTAAAAACTACGAGCAAGCGGTAGCCATTGATAAGGCGGCCAAAGGCAATAAGCGGATTGCCATCGTTGGGGCCGGCTATATCGGGACCGAACTTGCCGAAAGTTATGCGCGGACGGGCCACGATGTTCAGTTACTGCAGTCACGCGATATTATTTTAAATCACTACGTTGACAAGGAACTTTCCGACCACGTGGTTAGTTTGTTGGAAGACAACGGCGTTAAGGTCATGCTGAATCACCGGGTCACTTCCTTTACGGGGGATGACAATGGCCAATTGGTTATCGAAACCACGAATGGTGACTTTACGGCGGACCTAGCGGTGGTCTGCACCGGGTTCGTTCCCAACACGGAATTACTCCGGGGCCAAGTGGATATGGACCGGCACGGTGCCATCATTATCAACGACTACGTGCAGTCCTCTAATCCGGACATCTTCGCTTGTGGGGATGCCAGTGTGGTTAACTTTAACCCAACCGGGAAGCCGGCTTACACGCCGTTGGCGACGAATGCCGTGCGGCAAGGGATGCTTGCTGGGATTAATATTTTTGGGAACATTCAAAAATACATGGGAACTCAAGCAACGTCGGCCATGCAGATCTTTGGGCGGACGTTGGCTTCAACCGGCTTAACCATCGACCACGCCTTACGCTCAGGCTTTGACGCCGATCAAGTGACCTTCCAAGGCACTTGGCGGCCGAAGTACATGCCGTCTACGGACGACTTGACCATTAACTTGGTCTACAACCGGAAAAACCGGCGAATCTTGGGTGCGCAGTTCCTGAGTCAACACGAAGTTGCCCAGTCGGCTAACGCTATTTCGATTGCCATTCAAAATCGCAATACGATTGATGACCTGGCCTTCGTGGATATGCTGTTTAACCCGAATTTTGATGATCCGTTCAACTACCTCAACCTCGTTGCGCAGATGGCGGTGGAAAAGGAAACCAAGCGGGGCAACAACCATCCACGGTTGACCGCGGGGGTCGATGCCGATCCGGAGAACGTTTAAACTGAAAGTGAATTTTGAGGCCTGAGGCGACTTGCTCGGGCCTTTTTTACTGGGTAACGAAAGGGTAAAAGTCTCAAATGGTGAGTTGAATCGTGAAAGTTGAGGCAAAAGACTGGTCAAAATATACCTATGGAGGTATACTGACAACATTGACTAAAAACACAAAGGGGATTGAAAACGATGCAAGCAATTACTAGTAAGGATTTTGAACACGTCGGCGACGATACGGCGGTTACAGTTGTTGACTTCTGGGCCGACTGGTGTGGGCCATGTAAGATGCAGACGCCGGTTTTGGAAGAATTAGATCAGGAATACGGCGATCAAGTGAAGTTTGCCTCTTTAGATGTCGATAAGAACCAGGATTTGGCGCAGTCTCTGGGCATCATGAGCATTCCATCACTGGTCATCTTTAAGAATGGGATGCCGACGGAAAAGGTCGTGGGCTTCCATCCGAAGTCCGCGTTGAAGAAGTACATTGATGAAAAGGTTGCCGAGGTGACGGCCTAATGGTCCAAACAACCTCAAATCAACTCAAGAACCGCTTGCGGCGCGCTGATGGCCAACTCCAAGGGATTCTCAAAATGGTCGATGAGGGCCGGGACTGCCAGGATATTCTGACGCAGTTAGCGGCGGTGCGGTCCGGCGTTGAGCGGATGATTGGCGTAGTGGTTGCCGAGAACGTGAAGCAATGCGTGGCCGACAATCAACTGGACGATCAGCAGCAGGCCGAGCTACAGGCCGCCTTGGATTTGGTGGTTAAGACGCACTAAATCCGGCAGGACTGTCTGGCGAAGCGACTTTAAATCTGACGCAAATAAGCCTGGGGGGTATCCCAGGCTTATTTGCGTCACCTTTACATAGCTGAAACGTGCGCCCAAAGGCAGCCGGTTCCGCTTAAAGCTGCTAACCAAACAATCCCAACCCGGAATTATTCGGTTAGCAGTTTTAATGCTCGCCGGCTAATCGCCTTTTGGCCCACTCTCGTCTTTTTGGTATAATCAAAGGATATTTGGCGAGAGGGGATGGGCGTTGTGGCCCAAATTTTAGCGATTATTGGCTGGGCGTTTGTTGGTGGCGCGAGTCGATACGGCTTGGGGACGTTGTTGCCCGCAACGACGGGGTTTCCCTGGGCGACCGTGGTGGTTAATTTACTCGGGAGTGGGGCGTTGGCTTGGCTATCGCACGCCGAAACGGTGACGGCCAAGTGGCCCAACGCGTTGACGGTTGGCTTGGGCGTTGGCGGCGTGGGGGCGTTTACGACCTTTTCCACGTTTAGCTTGGACGCCGTACGCTTGCTGAGTGCGCAGGCCTGGGCCGCGGCCGGTCTTTACATTGGTCTCACCTTAATCGGCGGGGGACTGTGCAGTTGGGCTGGCGTATGGCTGGCGCGACGCTACTGGCATTTTCCGGTGACGCCGCGATGATGGCGGTGGTCGCTGGTCTGGGAGCCGCGATTGGTGCGGTCGGCCGGTACGAACTGACACGGCTGGTCAATCGTCTGTACGGCCACCACTGGCCGCTCGCGACGCTACTGATCAACTGGTTGGGGTGCTGGTTGCTGGGCGGTCTGACGGGCTGGCAATGCGATCATTTGATGACGGTCTTACTGGGCACGGGGATGCTGGGTGGCCTGACGACTTTCTCCACGTTTAGCCACGAGGTCGTCATGCTGGCCGATCAACGACGATGGGGAGCGGTGGTCGGTTACTTACTGCTGAGCGTTGGTGGCGGCCTGTTACTCGCAGCTGGTGGCCTGTGGTGGGGCCTGCATTTTCGTTAACCTGTAGAAATCAGTGGTGTTTTACCGCGAACTTCCTTATCATGGAAACAGACAGTTCGAGCGAAGGGAGTGGCGGTTGTGGCGCGAATCACAACGATTATTAAGCAAAACGCAGCGATGCGGCAAAAATTAAATCCAGAAAACCAAGCCTACTGGGATGAGCTGGTTGAACGCATGCGAGAACAGCCCAAGTATACGGACGAGGGGGTTCTCCAGCGAGACTTACGGGACCTACTGGACGAGGTGCTTAGTGCGCAGACGGCGGGACAGACGGCGGCCGATTATCTCGGCGGCGGTCCGGCGACCGTGGCGATTGCGTTGGGCAAGCTCGCCCAACCGCAGTCGTGGTGGCGAACCTGGGATCTACTGGTTCCCATCCTCATCTTTACGTTGGGGACCATCCTGCCCGGCGTCATCTTGCCGGCGGTACCGCTACAGCTCCTGCTGGTCGCCGTGCAGTACGGCCTCTTTATCGTGGCGATGGGACTAGGCATCTGGCTGACGCAACGGTTCACCGTGCGGGGACGGCTGATTGGCTGGCTCGTGATTATCGTTGGCCTGTTGGCGGCGATGAGTCTGGCGGCGCGTTGGGTACCGGCGCGAGGATTGGTCTACCTGCCGCGTGTCGGGGGTAGCGTGACCTTCATCGTCTTCGCGCTCGTGGTCACGGGCTTAGCCTGGTGGCAAAAACGCCAGCAACCCAATTCGTGGCTACCGGCCGTGCTGGGAAGTCTGTGGATTACCACGCTACTGGCCCTGCTCGCCCGTTTCCCATTGACCTCCAGCCTGATGGTGACCTCGGCCGGAAACTTCCTAATTGGTTTAGGAACGTTGCTGGGAGACGTTAGCGTCCTGATTATCGGCTGGCACATCTGGCAAGCGCGGAAACTGAAAAAAGATTAGATAAAGCCTGATCACGGTGTAATAACCGGCGTGATCAGGCTTTTAGTGTGCCACGAATAAAACGTTAAGTGCTGGACAGGGCTGACTGCCTGAATACTCGCGGAATCTAGGCGGAATCGTTGTATTGTAGCCTGAGGTGAACGGAAGACCGCCAGCTCCAACGAAAGTGTCAGGTCAAACCAGTCGGGCCACCGCCAGGTTTGCCATCGTCAGAAGCCCAGCGGATCCAGGGCGTCCGTTTGGAAGGTCGCCGTGGTTGGGAGCCCCAGCGCCTGCCGCAAATTGGTTGAGATTTTATTGATTTCGGATTGCGGGGCGATCTGGTAGTCGATGCCGTTGAGCGTGGCATTTTCGCCCTGCAAGGTCTGCGATTGAATGTGGCGGCTTGTGTGACCGTCCTTGGCCCGTAACCACATGAGGTCGTTGAAGGTTAAATTGGTTTGGAGGTTATCGCTCAGTGAATCCAACACGGATCGGTAACGAGTGATGGAGCTCAGACTGGCTTCCTTGAGCACCAGAGCTTTGATAATCTGCCGTTGTCGGGCCTGCCGACCGTAGTCACCCAGGGGGTCCTGGTCGCGCATTCGCGAGTAAGCTAGGGCGCTGGCCCCATTCAGGTGAATCTTGTGTCCCTTGACCACGTTGGCCTGCTCGTAGTGGAAGGTGAGAAGTGGGTCAACCGTGACGCCACCCACGGCGTTAATCATCTTCTTGAGGCCGCCCATGTTGAGTAAAACGTAGTAGTGAATCGGAATATTGACGAGGTGCTCCACGGTTCTGACGGTCGTTTTCGCCCCGTATAGCGGGTAGGCCGCGTTAATCTTCTCCTCGTCCTGTTGGCTGCCGTAGATGTTCACTAGGGTATCTCGCGGAATGCTGGTTAATTTCGCCGTCTGTTTCTGCGGATTAATAGTGGCGACGATCATAGTATCGGTGCGGCCTACATCGTGCCGGCCGAGGGCCCCGGTATCGGTTCCGAGCAGGAGAATGGCGAAGGGCTTGCCGCTAGCGAGTGCGGTGCTATTGGGTTTTAAACCATTGGCGTGGTAGGTGTGAGAAAAGGTGGCTTGGGCCCGTTGCCAAGCTTGCCAGCCATAAACGCCACCGCCAATGAGTAGCAGACTACATAAGACGAGTAACCACCGGCGCAGGTGATGGCGCCGCGGGGTGAATTGTCGTTGTCGTAATGGTGTCTTTTGCATGATGTTGCCTCCCCTAATCTCTTAGTCCGCAACCTAGTATAGCCATGCCGGCTGAGAGTGGGGCAACTGGTGGCTTGGTTTTCATGGTTTCTTAGTGATCTTAACCGAAGCGAAAGTATCTTTAGCGGATTGTGGTTTTTGCGGCCCGGTTGGCTAACAAAAAACGCGGCAACCGCTGAGTCGTAACTCAACTGATTGCCGCGTTTTGTGTTGTGAATAGAATTTAGATGACTTCGCGCTTGAATGGGTCTTTGGAAATGCCCTTGTCGAGGATGTCCTTGCACCATTCCTTAGCGGAGAAGAGACTGTGGTCACGGTAATTACCGCAACTGTACTTGTCGGTTCCTTGAACGTCTTTCCATTCCGTATCGAAGGCGATGCGGTGTAAAGCCACCTTCAAAGCCTTGGCGACTTCTTCGGTGGATTGTTCGCCCCAGGTAATCAAATGGAACCCGGTCCGGCAACCGAATGGTGAGCAGTCAATGACGCCGCTCATTTCGTCACGAAGGTAGCCAGCCAACAAGTGTTCAATCGTATGTAACCCGGCCGTTGGAATTGCGTTGGTGTTGGGTTGAACTAACCGTAAATCAAAATTCGAGATAACGTCACCCTTCGTCCCAGTTTCGCGCGTAATCAAACGAACGTAAGGTGCCTTAACAGCGGTGTGATCTAAAGTAAAACTTTCAACTTTTGCCATTATTTTGCCAACTCCCTTATTCAAATTAAGTGTACCCCCTTACTGTACACCAAGACCCGGGCGTGGTGCCACTATTTTCCAGGACGATCTATCGGCACCGGCGTGACCGGTGATTATCCGAACCGAATGGGCCGGCTTGGTGAATAATGTCCGACTGCGTTACAATTAAGCCGGTTAATCAAAAAACGATGAATTTAAAGAAAGGAAAATCATTGTGAAAGGTTTACGTGTTGGGGGAGTCGTGCTACTGGGTGTGTTGTTGGGGATGTTATCGGGAATTACGGCGCAGGCCTATCACGTTGTTCGACAACGCACATCGGCCCTAAGCGTGGGGCGTTTGCGGGTCGTTAATGATCGGGCCGTTCATTACGTCGGGGTACCCAAGCACTATCAGGCGGCTCGCCATCCCCACGGCATTAATCGCATCACCAGTACCAAGGGATCGCGGGTGACGTTTGCTACGAAATACCTTCTCCCGTATCCGGGGTATCACCATCAGGCGTGGGGCAATCCGCAGAGTGTCGCCTCGACCGGGCGGTACCTGTACGTCATCTATTGCCCAACGGCATGGAAGAATCGCGGGCGGTTGGTGCGCTATGACTTGTGGGCGCTAGCGGCGATGCACGCCACGCCGCAGGCTATTCAACGGGCCTACACGTCCCACGCCCGACTATCGAAGCAGGTGCGGCACGCCGTGAAAGTCGGTCCGGCATTCGTGACGGGTCACGGGCAATCGCTAGCCTATAATTGGCGGGACCATCACCTCTACATGTGGTGTGATCGGGAGAAGGCGCCCCGCGTGCCGGTCAACCAATTCGGTTATTTGTCGCAGATCAGTAGCCGCCAGCTCAAGCCGATTCATCAGATTCGCTTTCGGTTTAAACACGGCAGATTTGCGGTCCCAGGCGGTCACGTGTTGACGTTTGATCGGTCAGGGAACGCCTATTTCTGGTCGCGACCCACGGCGCACCGTGTATACCTCTACAAGGGAACCGTCACGATGAAACACGTTCACTTTCGGTTGACGCATCAGATTCTGCGGACCGGACCGGGCACGCGGGTGCAGAGCATGGCGTACAATCCCCGTACTGGTCGGTTGTACCTGGTGGCCGACGGGTCGATTGCGAACCTGCCGGCAGCTAAACTCAACGGCAACGGTCATCTAACCGCGCGTAACGTGAAGTGGAACCGGTTCTCCTCGCGCCGTGAATTCGAGGGGTTGACCTTTGCCGGCAACGGGCGCGCCTACCTGCTAAGTAACCATCAGCCGGAGGTCTTAACCAGTAATCGGGTAACCTGGTGAATTCACTTGGTAAGTTGACTGCGTAAAGAAACAATTCTATTTTCCCAAAATGCGGTGGTCGTTTTATACTGACCGAAACATTGGGGGGTGATGGATAATGCGAAAACTTCATTTGTGGGGCGCCTTACTCGTAGGATTAAGCTGGGGGCTAGCCCTGGCTACCGTGCCCGCGCAGGCGATGACCACGGTTGACCAGAGTGCGGCGGCCCTGGCGTCGACGGGGGCTCAACGACCATTGGATGATGCGCAGGTCCACTTTGTCACGGTGCCTAGCCAGTATGCCCAGGCGGCCCATCCACATGGGATCAATACGATTGCCAGTGATCAGGGGTCGGCCATCACGTTTACCACAAAATACCTATTGCCGTTGCCAGGCTATCGCCATCAGGCCTGGGGTGATCCGCAGAGTATGGCCGTGGTGGGTCACGACCTCTACGTGGTGTACTGCCCAACGGCTTGGCATAATCGAGGTCGAATTGTCCGCTTCAATATGAGTAAACTGGCCAGCCTGAAGGCCACGCCACATCAGATTCAGGATGTCTATACGATTGCGGCCAATCTATCGGCGAAGGAAAAACAAATCCGGACCGCCATCAAGGTGGGGCCGGCATTCGTGACGGGCCACGGTCAATCCTTAGCGTATAATTGGCGCGACCATCACCTGTACATGTGGTGTGACCGGGAGTCCGCGCCCCGGATTCCGGTCAACCAGTACGGGTATCTGCAGCAAATGAGTGCCACGACGCTGCGGCCCATTCATCGGTTGCGGTTCCGTCTGCGGCACGGGGACTTTGCGGTTCCCGGCGGTCACGTCTTGGCCTTTGACCATCACGGGCGGGCCTATTTCTGGACTCGGCCGGCGAGCGGTGGCGTGTACATTTATCAGGGCCGGTTTGGCCGGCATCACGCCAGCTTCCGGTTGACCAATCAGGTCCTGACGCAGGGTCCGGGGACGTGCGTACAGAGCATGGCCTTCAATCCCCGTAACGACCGCCTTTACCTGGTCGCCGATGATTCCATTGCGAGTTTACCGGTGGCCAAGCTTGCCGGAAGGGGGAGCCTGACCAGTCAGGATGTGACCTGGACCCACTTCGCATCGAAGCGTGAATTCGAGGGACTGAGCTTTGGGGCGGACGGTCAAGCCTACCTGTTGAGCAATCATCAGCCAGAAGTCCTTATCGGAAATTCGTTGAATTGGTAATCTAAGTATTAGAAGTCCCGATTGGCTGATGAAGGCTGATCGGGGCTTTTTTAGGGACTACAGCTTTCGCCAATTTAGGCGTAAAATGGGTTTTAATAAGGTTACGACGGAGGTAAATGATGCGTGGATTAAGAGGATTTGTGATACTGGCGGCGGTGAGTCTGGGAATCCTGGGGTCAACGACCGTGGCGCAGGCCACCACGGTCGCGCACGAGCAAGCGGCGATTAAGCGGCTGATTAAACGCGATATGAAGCCGGTGCATGGCCGCTGGTCCGTGAAGGTGACGCGGCTGGGAGCGCGACCGCTAGCGGTTACGACCGGCAATCAGCGGGTACGGTCGCAGCGCTCGGCCAGTACGATTAAGGTTTTTGTGATGTTGACGGTTTTTCAGCGAGCGCAGGCCCATCAACTCAAGCTAACCAAGGCCGTTAAGACGGACCTGGCCCGGATGATTCACAATTCGGATAACGCCGCGACGAACCGCTTGATTCGGCGGCTGGGTGGCTTTAAGCGCGTGAACCAGGCGATGAGCCACTACGGCTTTCATCAGTCTCACTTGCGCCGCTACATGCTGGATACGCGGGCGTTGCGTCGGGGAAAGGACAATACCACCTCGGTCAAGGACCTCACCCGCTTTCTGACGTTAACCAGTCAGAATCAATTGCTGGGTAAAACGTACGATCGCAAGATGATGACGTTGCTGCACCATTGTAAAAATCATACGAAATTACCTAAGTTGGTGAAGCATGCGGCGGTCTACAACAAGACGGGGGAATTTCCCGACAAGGGCGTCCAGAACGATGCGAGCCTCTTTAAGACGGCGCACGGGACGTATACGGTGGTTGTTCTGGCACAGCAGGGCAATCAGTATCAGCAATATCGCGCGATGAACCGACTGGGTCGCGATACGGTTAAGTATTTAAATGCCCATCGTTAGGGCGAAGAGGCGCTAGTGGGGAAGTCCATGAGCGCCTTTTTTGATAGTTTATTTTATGCAACTGCTTTTATAATTAACTTTATGAATCGTTTTGGTGGCTTTCTGAAAGTCAATCGGGTAAGCTGGGGGTACTTAAAAATTATGGAGAGGAGCTGGGGACCACGGCGAGAATCTGGTTTGCGGAGCGCCGGGCGTTGGATCGGTTGCCGCAGGAAAATCACTTAATCTATGTGGTGAATTATCCAATCTGTCAGATAGAACCCTCGGGTCAATTGGTGACCGTCAAGAATTATGCGAGTTGGGGTGAAATTACCGACATTACGATCGATGACAATCAGCGGTTTGTGATTCGTTCAACGTCGGGGCACACGCTGAAGCTGGGGGCCAAGAAGATTGTCCGCTATGATACGACCGAGGCGTCAGACGGAAGCGTGACGGCTTTGTTGAAGCAAAATGGCTATCTGCCCCCGGTTACCGCGGCATTGCCGGTGACGGATCAGTTTCGTCAACAGCTCGCCGCGGTTTTTCCTAAGGTCAAGGCCCTAACGAAGATTCCGGAACGGTACGCCGTGATTGACTGTGAATTTGGCATTTTGTTTGGCGTCCAGCGACAGGGCGATAATGTGATCCAGCGTCGGGTGTCAATCCTAGGCGAGAAGGCCAGTATTTTTCAACTGGCGGTGTTGGGGTACGCGGGCAATCAGCCCATCGACCTCTTCTTTAACCGCTATCTGGATCACCCGAACTTTTCGCCAACGCTTAAACTGCGAGGCTTAAAGGAAACCCAGTTGCCACTGGCCACCTACGAGGCACAGGCCGATCCGCTGGCGGTGTTGAAAGCCTTCATTCAGGAGGTGATTGCACGGCGGATTCCCCTGGTGTTCTGGGATAAGAGTAACGATTTGCGCCTGTTACGTCAGACGTTGGCGGTTCACTTTGCAGAATTTTCAACGGCGGAACAAGCGCTGCTGGGAAGGGAATTGGTGGTATTTGACGGCAGTGTGTACACGAATCTCGTGATTAATCGAAGTAACCATGCCCGCAAGAATGCCCATCATTATTTGCCACTGAATGGCGTGGCCGGACTGCTCAATATCTTCAATCCCCACCAGCACAATGCGCTGTGGGACGCGCAGACCACCCACTGTGTCGTGGATGCCTTGACCAAGATTCAACGGACCCAGCCGGTGGTCTTGACCCAACCGCAACCGCTCCCGACGCACCGGCGCGAGGAACTTCTCACGACAACTTTGGCTCCGCGACCAATGGCCCACGTGGTGCCCGATGCCGCGACCTTTTGCCAGCTGCGGTCGACCGGCCAGACCTACCGGGAGATTGCCCAGCAGTTTGGCGTCAGTACCAGTACGGTTTGGCGCGCGGTGCAGCAGGCATCGAAGGTGTAAAAAAGATAAGTTTTAAAGGGAGCATATCTCGGAAAGTTTTAGCGATTGGGAACAATGATTGAAATTGGTCTAGACTTGATGGATTAATAGATATTTACACCGTAACGCGTGATGTTAGTAATGTAATATTGCGAAAACTAGATAGTAACTTTGGGTTTTAAAGTATGTAAAAGGACCGCTATGTCTTGCTTGACAGAGTTGGTACTCCTCTCCTCATATATTTGCTGAATTACTGAAACGTGGTCGGTATGGTATCGGTGTTTGAAGAAATATAAGAAGGTTTACTTTTGCTATTGTGATCGTCAAATGGATATCAAAACTTTGTATGACATACTTCGCCGCAGTAAGTGTCAACCAAAAGCCACTACGTGTACAGTTCTATCGTTACGTTTGACGTTTCAGGTCAGATGATGCCCGTCAAATTAGTCTTTGTCACGAAAAAGGGGGTCTGCCAGCAACTATCTAGTTCTAGGCACCACCAAAATTGGCCTTCGTCCGCAAGGGATTATTCAAATGTATGCGCGGCGCTGGCAGATTGAAGGTTACTTTAAAGTGGCTAAGCAGTACCTACAATTCGATCGAACACAAATTCAAAGCTATGATAGCCTTTGCGGTCACATGGCGGTCGTTATAGTAGGCTACGACATTTTATTGGCACAACGAGAAAACTCAGATGACCGAACGTATGGTGACCTATTCTATGATTATAGTCGGTCCTTACCAGATATAAAATTTGCTAATGCATTGAGTTGGTTGATGAAAACCTTAACTGGTATAGGTAAGAAGTTCGACATGAACGAAGAGATTCTCAGCACCGTTTTCGATGAATTTATAAAAGCCTTGCCTAATAATCTGGTCAGATTATTAGGCAAGGCTCAATAACGCCAAATGACTATATTTATTAGCCTCAGCCCAGCTTTATCAAGGGCTGAGGTCTATTTTCGTACTTTCAACCTTTTGCTAAATATCACTAATTACGATAGGTTCTTACTCATTTTTGAAAGACTAAGAGCCTATCATGATTATACCCAAACGTTAAGAGCTAGCTAATTAATGATGGAGAAAACGTATTGAATCCATGATTACAGCTTATTGAACTGATCGTTCCGTATCTGCATGATAATCGAACAGTTTTTAATGCTAGGCTTTTTCGGATTTGCGGTAGTGCAGTTTAACGTGTTGTACCAGAATAGTATGATCTTCTACAGCATATTTTAGGTTGAATCTTTAAGTGGTTAATTTGATTATGAAACTCGATACATATTGGATGATCCATATCACTCCAAAACGGAATTCACCAACTATTAGTTAGTGACGAGCTGTAGAATATTATTTGTGAAATAAAGTTTTTAAGGTAAAATGACACGTTGATGATCAGATCAGATTCTCGATGATATTTCAGATTCTTACTAAATTCGAGTGTATATTTGGAATGGTCTGATGGGATGATATCGTGACCTTATGGTCTAGTAGTGTGGTAAGCAATATGAAGATTCGTACATGAAATATAAGTACGAAAACCATTGTCATCATAATTATAAATTTTTGGGGCTAAAAGCAATTGGATGATAAAGACTCGAAATTATAAAAGTTCTAGTTATTATAAGGCCTCTGACGGACTTACACTTAGACTTCACACAGGCCCTTTTAAAATCAGCCTTATTAAAAAAAGATGGTTGTTAGAAACATACTAGAGGCTAATTGAGTAAAGCAGCCAACAGATATGGTAACTGACATAATTATTTTCCGTTCTTTTAAGAAGTATTCTGAACTAAAACTAAATTGAATTGGGTCATGATTTGACAAAAAATCGTTACATCTGAATATGGTTTTTTTTTCTGTAAACGGTTACACTTGTCGCAGTGATTAGGGATAATCATTATGATCATTTGTACAGATATAGCAGAATGCGTATTTACTAAGATTTCGTAGTCAGCAAAGTGGGAATTTTCAATACAATTGTAAGACTGATTGCGTTTGAAGAAAATAATTGAGAAAGGAAGCAAAGATGTGAATAATACATGGGTTAATGAAGATAATATTTCGTCATTTATGGGTAATGATGTTTTCTACTTTAACCAGGCGAGGATTGAGATTCAAGATACAATCGGGTTGCGTCTGCGAAAAGAAATTCTTGAGTGGTTAAACTGCGAGATTACTTACGAACAACAGGATGCTACAATTATTTTTAATTATTGTAACTCGAAGTTTAAGAATGATGATACATATCACATTTATCAAACTAAAGGTAAAACTATCATTGAAGGCAACGGATCAAAGGCGATGTTGTACGGATTTTATGCACTTATTAGATTGCGAATGAGTCATCAGTCTGAACAAGATTATACTTCTACACCAGACCAATCAATTCGAATGATTGATCATTGGGATCAAATTGATGGTTCCATTGAGCGAGGCTATGCAGGTGCGTCAATTTTCTTTGGTGCTTTAAATAAGTTAGATAATCCAGATCGTGGTGATTTTGGTGTTGACAGGGTAGATGGCGATCCGTTCAGACATAATCAAGAGAAACTAATAACCTATGCTAGAATGTTAGCTTCTGTGGGTATAAATGCGATTTCGCTCAACAATGTTAATGTTCGTGGTCAAGGAACTAACTTGATTATTGACCCATATTTAAGTGAAGTAGCGGAATTAGCAGATACTTTTAGACAATTTGGGATTAAGTTGTTTCTGTCTATTAATTGGGAATCTCCAAAGCACATTGGAGGGTTAGCAACTTCTGATCCTTTAGATGAAAATGTTAAAAAATTCTGGAAAGATATTTGTCAAGGCATTTACAAAGAGATCCCTGATTTTGGAGGTTTCTTGGTTAAAGCGGATAGTGAAGGGGAACCCGGTCCGTACCAGTATGGAAGAACACATGCTGAAGGAGCAAACATGTTGGCAAGGGCAATCGGTCCATATCAAGGTACTATTATTTGGCGTACGTTTGTTTACAATTCAAAGCAAGATTGGCGTGATAGACGAACAGATCGAGCTAAGGCGGCATTCGAAAATTTTAAACCGCTAGATGGACAATTCGATAAGAATGTAATCTTACAAATTAAGTTTGGCCCTATTGACTTTCAAACCTCTGAACCACTCTCTCCTCTGTTCGGTGCACTGAAGCAGACTAACCAAATGATGGAATTTGAAATTTCTGCAGAGTACTTGGGACATCAAATTGACGTTAATTATGTTGTTCCTCAATGGCAGCATATGATAAACGTTAATACTAAACAACCAGATTTGAAGGATGGAACTTCTAGTCAAGTATTGCGAGAGACTAGTCTCAATGTTGAAAATACAGGCTTTGCTGCAGTTGGGAATGTGGGTATGAGTCCATTTTGGACTGGAAATCCCTTGGCTTTAGCAAACTTATATGGTTTTGGACGTTTATGCTGGGATAATCGTGCTACTGCAAACGATATTCTGAAGGAATGGCTGGATCAGACTTTTGTGGAATCTAATGCCACGACAAAAAGAAGTATTTTTAATATTATGTCTACTTCCAATGAAACCTATAGAATGTATAATGCACCTTTAGGTGTTGGGTTTATGGTTGTTCCTCATTTTCATTATGGCGTTTCAGTAAATGGCTATGAATATGATCGGTGGGGAACGTATCATTTTGCAGATCGGAATGGGGTAGGGGTTGATCGGACTCAGGCTACTGGAAGTGGATTTACTAAGTTCTATTCACCTAAAGTGGCATCTCAATACGAAAATGTAGAAACCACGCCAGATGACCTTGTCCTATTTTTCCATCACTTGCCGTATACTACCGTTTTAAAAAATGGAGAAACTTTAATTCAGACAATTTACGATCAGCATTTTGAGGGTTATGAGCGCTCAAGCAATTACTTGAAAGAGTGGCAGAAACTATCAACCGATTTAGATAAGAATATCTATGAAAAAGTCTTACAGTGTTTGCATAAACAATTGCAGAATGCCTTGGAGTGGCGTGACCAGGTAAACACATACTTTTACAGAATGTCAGGGATAAAGGATAAGCGAGGTCGGAAGATATATCAGTAAGGAATCGCAGGCGTTGATAATGGATGAAAAATTATTTATTCCATACTTATTGAGAGACGGGGTAGTCTTACAACGAAATAAAAAGTTTTGCTTTTGGGGATATACAACATCATGTAATTCAGTGAGGCTGGAACTTAATGGTAATGTTTTTACAACAACATCAAATGATAGTGGATACTTTGAGTTTGAGCTACTACCACAAGAAGCTAGTGGTCCCTTTGAAATTACGATTGAAACCCAGAATAGAAGAGTAAAGATCCATGATGTCTTATTTGGTGATGTTTGGTTACTTGGTGGACAATCCAATATGCAACTGTGGATGGACCGTCTAAAGACGCGATATCCAAGAGCTATTAGCGAAGCATCTAATTCGAATATCCGTTTCTTCATAGTTCCCCAGCACTTTAACTTTAATTGCGAGGAGGATGAACTAGGTTCAGGAGAATGGAAGAGAGCCACTTCTCCAGATATTCAGGGACTTTCGGGTATAGGTTACTTCTTTGCACAGCAGCAGTATGCTAAAAATCATGTTCCAGTTGGACTGATCTCAACAGCTATTGGCGGTACGCATGTTAGAAGTTGGGTAAGTTATCAAACATTAAGTCGACTACATGAGTTGCCAACGAATTTTGATCGTTTGAAGAGTCCAAAGTTTTTGGAAGCAGTTCAACGTGATGAAGATAGATATCAAGAGCAGTTTTTGAAGACGGCTGATGAAACTGATATGGGAGGTGACTCGTGGCAGTCGTCGAATTATGATGATTCAGACTGGGGGTCCATTGATCTAAGTAAGCAGTTGCCAAAGCCATTTCGTTATCCAGGTGTTATATGGTTTAGAAAGAGAGTGCATGTTCCGCCTAAGATGGTTGGTTCAGTAGCCCAATTGAGTCTAGGAACTTTCGTTGATGCTGACGAAACATTTGTTGATGGACAAATGGTGGGGCATACGGATTATCAGTATCCTCCAAGGGAATACGTTATAGGTGAGTTGAAATCAACATTTGAATTGGTAATAAGACTCAAAGTATTTAATTATCCTGGAGGAGCTCGTTGTGGGAAGAAGCATTTATTAATTGCCAATGGTGAAACATTGGATCTTGATAAGCAGGGCTTGTGGAAAATAGCACGTGGAAATTGGCTACCAGAAAGAAAAGAACAAATCTTTTTGCAGTATGAGCCGGTTGGGTTATTTAACGGAATGATTTCACCGCTTAAGAGACTGAATATTGCGGGGATCCTGTGGTATCAAGGAGAAAGTGATACTGGGGAAGCACATGGTTATGGAAAAGTATTTAAGGCACTAATCTCAGAATGGCGTCATTTGTTTAAAGATAATAAGTTGCCATTTTTATACGTACAATTACCCAATTGTGGGATTGAACCTAGCCATGTCTGGGCAGCGATCAGGCAAGAACAAATACAAGGTATATGTTTAGCACACACGGGTATGGTTGTCTCTTTAGGACTGGGTGAAGACAATGACTTACATCCGACAGATAAGAAGACGATAGCGGAAAAATTATCGTATGCATTAGAAAATGTGGGTAAGTATACAGATGGATATTGCACAGGCCCATTGGCAGTTGGTGCTTGTCGGAACTCTCGCAAGATTGTTGTTCAGTTTAAAACTTTTGAACATCAACTTATTCTGAAAGGAATCCCTATGTTTGAAGTTTTCACTCGAAATAGATGGTATTCTTTGTCTGGAGGGGAGGTTAGAAATAATACAGTTAGTGTAGAAACACCGGGAAATATGGATCTAAGTGAAATAGAGTTAATTCGCTATGGGTGGGGGAATACACCTAAAATATCGATTGAAAATGAATCACTTGATCCGGCATCCCCCTTTTGTTTAAGAGTTTTTGAAAATGTTGAAAGCGCTTTATAAAAATGTTTGAGGTGAATTATAAATGGATAATGAGGTAGAAACTGCCAATTCTACAACAGGTCGTAAAGTAGGAATGTGGCATAGTATTGCATTTGGTGTAACTGATCTAATGGGTGGAGGATATGGTGCGCTGATTGGTGCCTATCTAATGTTCTTCTTCACGACTTTCTGTAATCTAAATCCGTTGGAAGCTGGAAGCATTATTGGATTGGCTAAGATCGTTGACTCAATAACTGCTATTGTTATGGGAAAGTTTTCAGATGATTTTTGGAAGACAAAATTAGGTCGTAAATATGGCCGGCGACACTTCTTCTTGCTAATTGGGTCTCCGATGATTCTGATTGTTTATAGCTTATTATGGATACCAGGAATCGGTTTTTGGTATTATTTGATTGTTTACTGCATTGTTGAGATTGTTGTAACGATGGTCTTGATTCCTTATGAGACTTTACCGTCTGAAATGACTACTGATTACAATGAACGTTCAAAGATGTCTACCACTCGCATGTTCTTCTCAGGTAGCATTACGTCTATTGTAACGTTAGTTGGTGGGTTAGTCATTAGCATTATGGGTGATAAGAACGCATATGCTTATACGGTTATTGGTGCTATCTTTGCAATTATCTTTAGTATTGCGGTCCTAATTACGTATAAATTTACATGGGAACGGCCAATTTCTGAAATTCAAGCCACACTTCCTGATGATATTAAAGAATCAGATGTTCAAGAAAGGACTAATTTGGTAAAGTTCTTTTGGGAAGCAATGGTTTCTTACTTCTCAACATTGAAAGTTAAGGCGTTTCGGCAACATATGTACTTATACTTGTTAGGTGTTACAGCACAAGATCTATTTTCTGGAGCATTCGTGTATTTCATTGTTTTTGGTTATGGTCTATCCACGTCTACCGCATCTTGGCTCTTGTCACTGGGTATTATTGGATTGCCATTAACTCCAGTGAACTACTGGTTGTTTACCCGATTGGGCGCTCGTCGCTGCTACGTTTTCTATTTCACGATGGTAATTGCAGGTTTAGCAGCGTTTTATGTGATGTTCCAAATGCACTTGACTCATGGAATGTTAATTGCTTCATTGGCAATAGTTTCAACGTTGTACCTGTTCTTTAAGGGTGGTGCTTATTCAATTCCTTGGAATGTTTTTCCATTTATTCCGGATGTTGATGAGATTATCACTGGTAAGCGTCGTGAGGGTGAATTTGCAGCCATGATGAACTTTATTCGGAAAGTGACTTCAGGTATTGCAGCTGTATTCTTAGGATGGGTTTTATCTGAAAATGGATTTAAGAGCGGTGCTACCACGCAATCTCCACAGGCTATTCAAGCTATTGTAGGTATTATTGTCTTCGGTGTTGGCGGGCTTACACTGTTAGCGATCCTGTTTGCACTTACCTTCAAGTTAGATGTTCATACACACGAAGTTCTGGTCGCTGAAATTGACCGGCTTAAAGCTGGTGGTCGTAAAGAGGACGTGACTGCTGAGGCGAAGAAGACAGTTGAATCTCTGACGGGTATTACTTATGATAAGTTATGGCCAGTTTCGAGTAAGGCTAAAATGAATTAGTAACTTTTAATTACAAGAGAGGGTTAGTCTACTAGAAGCTGTGGACTAATCCTCTTGCTTGCAGAAATTGCTTAAAAGATTAATTAGAACGCATATAGCTTAGTAAAAGATTTAGAGGTGGATTTGATTATGAAGGAATATAAACTTGACTTATCATCTACTGATCCTATAAAATTTCATAATTATGCAACGCGTTGTATTGGTACAGGACGACTAGGATTAGCATTACGCCAAGAGTATTTGGATCAATTATCGTATATTCAAAAAAACATTGGTTTCGAATACATTCGTGGACACGGATTATTTGCTGAAGATATTGGAATTTATCAAGAGTATGAAGATGATTCAGGGAAAGTACATGCTGAGTACAATTTTACGTATTTGGATCAAATTATGGATAATTATAAAAGAATAGGGATTAAACCCTTTCTTGAATTAGGATTTATGCCTCAAAGATTAGGATCAGGAACAAATTCTGTATTCTACTGGAAAGGAAATATTACCCCGCCAGCCGATGAATCAAAATGGGTAGAGTTAATTCAAAAAACACTTATTCATTTGAAAAAGCGCTATGGAAAAGGAGTTGTTGATTGGCCCATTGAGATATGGAACGAGCCAAATATTGATCAATTTTGGAAGGATGCGGATATGAAAGCATATTTCAGATTGTTTGAAATTACTTTTTCAGCCATTAAAGATGTAGATCCTAATTTTAAAGTTGGTGGTCCAGCAATTTGCGGTGTTGATGATAAACGGTGGTTATCTAATTTTATTGAGTTTTGTGAAAAGAAGAAATTAAAATTAGATTTTATATCTCGTCACTTTTATACTGTAGATTCATCCCAAATTGAAGGGCATTATCGTTATCCAAATTTGAGAGATGCTGATGAAAGCTTAAATGAGCTTAGTGTTTCACGTCAAATTATTAATGATTCAAATTATAGCACTAAGCTACCAATGTATGTTACAGAATTTAATACATCATATAATCCTGATGCACCACTTCATGACACTGTTAGAAATGCAGTGTACGTGGCTTACTTATTATCTAGGATGGGCGAAACTTCTGATGTGTATTCGTATTGGACATTTGGTGATGTGTTTGAAGAGAAGGGGATCCCATTTACCCCCTTCTATGGTGGATTTGGATTAGTAGCGAATCATAGCATTCCCAAACCAACATATTGGACATTTAAATTTTTCAATTCTCTAAAGGGGAGATGTATATTAAAGAATGATTCTCTCATTGTAATGCAGCGTGATGATGGTATGTTAGTTGGGATTATGTGGAATTCGAGTTCAACAGTGAAAAAAGTTCAATTGACGATGCCGGACGGAGTAGGTCAGTCTAGTATTATTACTCAGACGATTGATGAAGATCATGGTAATCCATTGAAAATTTGGCATGCCCTTGGTGAACCAGCTAGTTTGGATTCGTCAATGATTCAATTACTTAAAAGAAGTGCTGTCCCATCCGTTTCAACTAAATTAATTAATAGGAATAATATTTCTATAAATGCAGGACCTAACTCTTTGATTTATTTTCAAGTTCAGTCAGAAACTGATAATTCTGATCGTGGGTTTGATTATGGCAAACTAATTTAAAAATTGATTTGGTAATTTGAGATGTTCAGTAACCAGAGAACCATAATTTATGACTAATCGATTTATTGCCAGTCGTAGATAGTCATAAGGTAAACACCTAATAACTGACCGTCTATGATTGATGGTCGCAACACGATATGATTACCTCATCAAATAAATTGGTGAGGTTTTTATTATGGACAAACCAGATATCGTGCAAGTCAAAATACCGCGTCAGGCTGTTGGAACAACGCCAGTTGTTCCCAGCCGGGCAGTTCAGCTCAAAGTTGGCAAAAATAAGTCAGTTATTATCTACAATAAGGCCAATGGTTATATAGTTGACGCGCTCTTAAAGGCAGTGTTTAACGATGCTCATTGATCCGAGTAAGATTGGACAAGTTTATATTGTCTGTGGCAAGACCGATCTTCGCCGCGGAATCGACGGATTAGCGGGTGTTGTTCAGGAGCAGTTCAATCTTGATCCATACAGCCAAGCGCTCTATCTCTTCTGCGGTACCAGAAAGGACCGTTTCAAAGCTCTTTACTGGGACGGAGACGGCTTCTTCTGTTGTATAAGCGTTTGGAGAATGGTCGGCTTCAATGGCCAACGAATCAGGATGCCGTGCGGAAGTTGAACTATAAGCAATTCGTACGCCTTATTATACGTATAAGTGCGACGACTGCGAAGGCATTGATAGCCTTGCACATCTTATCCAAGGTGCCATTCCAAGACCAATAATGCCTCACAGCCTGGGTTCGGCTTCAGTTATTGCGGAAATTATCCACCAAAAGTTTGAGCAAGGTGTCCCACTATCTCGACAGTTAAAAGACTGGCAAAGAATGGTGGCAGCGTTGTCCGAGACAACTTTGGCGAACTGGATCATAAAATCAGGAGATTTAATGAGGCCACTATACAACTTAATTCGCGATAAATTAGTAACCCAGCCTTACCTTCAAGGCGATGAAACGCCAATGCAGGTCATCAGAGAGCCCGGTAAGATAGCTACGTCGAAATCCTACATGTGGGTCATGAGATCAGTTAGGAAAACTCCTGAGCATGCGGTTCTGTATGCTTATGGCTCCACCAGATCTGGAACTTTCGCCAAAAACTTCTATCGAGGTTTTGCGGGCGTACTCCAATGCGATGGCTATGCCGGTTATAATAGTCTGAGCGAAGACGTCATCCGAGTAGGATGTTTTGCCCATGTCCGTCGGAAGTTCTACGAAGCAACAAACGTGAACGGAAAAGTTATGATGAGTCGTCCGCTAGAGTTGCTAGATAAAATGTTTGCCCTGGAGCGAGAATGGAAACAATGGTCTCCTCGTGCTCGACGGCGCCAACGGAAACGGCGATTACATAAACTTATGGAAAAATTCTGGGCTTGGATTGACCAAGTCAACGAACTGCCTAAAAGCAGACTGGGCAAAGCCATCACCTATACGCAGAACCAGCGAATGGCGTTAAATAAGATTATCGACTACGGGTCGGTGGATTTTAGCAATAATACCTCAGAACGTAACATGAAGAGCTTTGTGATTGGTCGAAAAAATTGGCTCTTCAGTACCAGTCCTGCCGGAGTTGAGGCTACGGCGATTTGGATGACGCTAATTGAATCTGCCAAAATAAATGGCATCAATCCGCGTGATTACGTGACCTACCTTCTGAATAAAATCCCCAACTACCAGATTTTGCGAAAAAGACTGATCTGGAAGCTTATTTACCATGGAATTATCGACAGTCCTGTAATAAAAGTAGCATTTTAAACGCAATAGCCGCTTGAAGCATGGAAGAGAAGGCCCGTCCTCAAAAATCGAGGACGGGCTTTCTCTTTTTACTACAATTCAATACGGTCAGTTATTGGGTGCTTACGTTTGTCCATAATAAAAACCTCACCAATTTATTTGATGAGGTAATCATATCGTGTTGCGACCATCAACCATAGACGGTCAGTTATTAGGTGCTTACTTTACATTGTACTTACTTGGAATTCGAAATATTGGTTTTATTCCATTCTGGGATGGACGAATAGTCAATACCTGTAAGCTCTTTAACGGTGTCTTTCGTTTTATCAGTGGCGTCCAACATATTACCACCGTCGTTTAATCGTTTTATTTCATCGATAATGATTTTATGACTCTTTTGATCAAGTTTGAAGCGCATTGCAATAATTAATGAAATTAAAATTAAAATAGAAACACCGAATACTAGAATACCACCGATCATATTTTGAGAGCTAACGGATTGATTAATTTGTCCTTTGACGTATCCTGATGCATCTAACAAGATACCGACAATAAAAGTGGCAACGGCAACTGTAGATTTACGAACAAATACCATAACGGCTGCAAAGACACCAGCTCTTTTTTTACCCGTTACTAATTCATCAAGGTCCGGGATGAAAGGAAATAGGTTCCACGGGATAAAAGTTAATCCCGACTTACCAAATTGATATATTAAGCCAGCAATAATTAATAAAACAAGTGTATCTTCTAGACCGAGTTTCCAAATTGCTAGCCATGTAAAGTTGCTGATGATAATTAAAGTGTAAGATGCAAAGAATAATTTTCTAGGAGTTGTTTTAGTAAACAGCCAACCTAAAAGAATTGTGATAGGAATACCAAAAAGACTAAGCGATTGAATATTGGCAGCTAAGGTGGTTGTCTTATGTAAATCAGAAACAATAAAGTAAACAAAGACGGCGCTCCAAGTATCCATAGCGGTGAAAGAGCATAAGTAGATTAATAAATGTTGTCGAAAGCTTTTGATTTTGAGAGTTGAGAAGTAGTCATTCACGGCATTCTTCAAAGTAAACTTTTCTTCTCCCGCCCGGAGTCGGGCCCCTTCTCTTTCATCAATGAAGCGTTCCCAAGTAGTTCCCCAACTAATTGCAACACAAATTGAAAAAATAATTGCAAATAATAATCCGTTGATGAAGAAAGGAAGCGCACTATTTTGGCCGAGTACTCGAAATAATTGCCCAGGAATGAATGTTGCTAAGAAAGTCGCGGTTCCTGAAATAACTAAACGAGTAGAAGATAACTTGGTACGTTTGACATAATCAGTAGTCATTTCGTTGGGTAAGGTTTCCCAGGGAATAGTTATCATAGCTACGATAATTTCAAATAGTAAATAAGAAAAAAGGTAGTACCAGTAAGTCATGCCACCGATCCATATAAGAGAAAATTCTAAAGTTAACGGAATCCCGATAAGTAAAAAGAAGTGTCGCCGACCGAAACGTCGGCCAATCTTAGTTCTCCAAAGTTCATCGGTAAGATTGCCCATAATCAAACTAGTGAAAGCGTCGAGAAATTTAGCTAGTGCTAAAATCGATGCCCCTTCAGTTGCTGTTAATCCAGCATATGTTGTATAAAAGAACAGTAGCCATGCGCCGACAATAGCGACAAACCCGCCGCCCAGCATATCAGTTACACCAAAGCCTAAAGAACGCCAGATACTAATGTTTCCACGAGGAGTATAGATTCTTCGATTCCGATCGTCCATAAATATAATGCCTCCTGTATTAAAAGGTGCGTTTGATATATTAGTATATTAATAATATATTCTTTTGTGAAAGCGCTGTCAATGACGATTTTTTAACCAATTGAGGGATACCAGTTGAATTAGCATAATTTGCGGAGAACGGAGGGCAGCTATAGAAAAATGCAGAAAGGTTTGCAAGATGCGAGGAAAGCGGTTACAATGATATTGATATATTAGTATACGATATCTGTTAATGTTCTGAACTTCTTTTAGGAGGTTAGTTAAAAATGATTTTAAGAGAAATCTATTCGTGTGAAAAGAAAGATAATGAATATTATTTGCGTGGAGATTCGGCTGATATGATAGTAATGTTTTTAACATGTGATATTGTTCGGGTTCGAGTCTCATTTGACAGGAATTTTAAGGAAAAATCGTACTCTTTAATAAAGACAGCCTGGAAGGACGAGATGGATAATTTATTTGAGGGAGAACGGACACGAATCAATGCTTTAAATATTGATGTTGAAGATAAGTCTAACTGTTATGTGTTCAAAACAAACTCTTTAAAGATTGAAATTTATAAAAAGCCGGCTAAGGTTACTATTTGGGATAATGAAGGTAATGAAATCTATACAGATCTGTCAGAACGTTCATACGAACGAGACTTTTTAGGACGAACGTTTCATTATGTTCAGACTGATCCAAAACATGATCATTATTATGGATTTGGTGAAAAAACAGGCAAACTGGATAAAATTGGTGATCGTATGAGAATGTCACCTAAGGATGCCATTGGGCATGATCCCGAAAGTGGCGATCCATTATACAAACATATTCCTTTTTATATTAAACTAAATGATGAGTCTCAAAATGCAAGTGGCTTTTTTTATGACAATACGTATGAGTCCACATTTGACATGGGGAAAGAAAGAAGTGGATACTGGGCTCCTTATAGTTATTACGAAGCTGATGGTGGTGACATCAACTTGTTCTTTATTAACGGTCCCTCGGTTAGTGATGTCATTAATCGCTACACGTTCCTAACTGGTAAACAGGCTTTACCCCCTAAACAGAGTCTAGGATATACAGCCTCTACAATGTATTATGCTGAGTTAGAAAAAGATGCTGATAGGGAAATTTACGATGTTATTGATACATACGACAAAGAAAAAATTAACATTGATAACTTCTGGCTAGCTTCAGGATACTCTTCAGGCGTGACAGATAATTTAAGATACACCTTTAATTGGAACAATAGACGTTTTCCAAATCCCGATCAATTCTTTAAAAAAATGAATGACAAGGGAATAAATGTTATCCCCAATCTAAAACCAGGTGTCTTAGAGAATCATCCTTATATGGAAACGTATCGCGAGGCAGATGCGTTTATAAAAAATTCGGATGGAAAAGAAGATTATATTGGAAGATGGTGGGGTGGTGCTGGTCGATTCGTTGACTTTACAAATCCCCAAGCTAGAAATGTTTGGAAAGAGTTGCTAAAGAAAACAATATTACAAAAAGGAACATCTACAGTTTGGAATGATAATTGTGAATATGACGGAGTTGAAGATCGGAATGCAATCTGTGATGATGAGGGGCATAAAACGCCAATTGCTGAATTAAAATCAGTTCAACCCAATATGATGGCATATGCTGCAAAGCAAGCAATTGGTGAAATAAATAAGAATCAGCGACCTTACATCATTAATCGCGCTGGTTATGCTGGAATTCAACGGTACGCTCAAACTTGGGCTGGTGATAATTTAACGGATTGGCGAACGCTTAAATATGAAATTAATACCATTCTAGGTATGGGTCTATCCGGAGTGGCTAATCAGGGATGTGATATTGGTGGTTTTGCCGGTGGTGTTCCTGAGGGAGAATTGTTATTACGGTGGATCCAAAATGGTATCTTTCAACCACGTTTTTGCATCAATTCTGCTAATGATGACAACACTGTTACTCAGCCTTTTATGTATGAAGAATATAATGACTATGTTCGCGACGCCTATCACTTGAGGTATCGATTGTTACCTTATCTGTATTCTATGTTTGCTCAGGCGCATAAAACTGGTTTACCAATTTGGCGTCCAACGTTCATGGAATTTCAAAATGATGTAAACTGTTATGATGATCGAAGCTCTTCGTTTATGTTTGGACCGTCACTTTTAGTAGCAAATGTTGTCGAAAAAGGGGCTACTACGCGAAAGGTCTATTTACCAAATGGGGCTAAGTGGTATGACTTAAACAATTTTCTGAAAGAGTACGATGGTGGTCAGGTAATTGAAATTCCAGTTGGATTAGACAGTATACCAATGTTTCTACGAGATAATGGTATTTTTATTACATCTCCTGATATTGAGCGTATTACTAAGGACACGCTTAAACATCTTGACATTCTAATTGGTGATGCGGAGAATAGTCACTTTACGTACTATGATGATGATGGAGTCACTAATGATTTTGAGAAGGGAGTTTACAGAAAAACAGACATTGTTGTTTCTGGAACGTCACAAAAAAAGATTCATTTTGAATCTAGCGGTTCTTATAAGGACAGTCTGGAAGCTATGACAATTCGGCTTATTGATAAACGAAAAGGAGCCCTTTGGGTTTCTATAGATGGAAAGCAGGTGAAACGGTACTTAGTTAAACAGCAGTGGGAAGATGCAGATGAAGGATGGTACTACAATCTTTCTGATCAAACAATTATGGTTAAAGGTAGAATTCCACAAAAGGATAGTTTTGATGTTATAGTGTCAACTGAAAAGTTTGATTTAATTGGAATGCAGGATTAAGGTAAGCACCTAATAACTGACCGTCTATGATTGATGGTCGCAACACGATATGATTACCTCATCAAATAAATTGGTGAGGTTTTTATTATGGACAAACCAGATATCGTGCAAGTCAAAATGCCGCGTCAGGCTGTTGGAACAACGCCAGTTGTTCCCAGCCGGGCAGTTCAGCTCAAAGTTGGCAAAAATAAGTCAGTTATTATCTACAATAAGGCCAATGGTTATATAGTTGACGCGCTCTTAAAGGCAGTGTTTAACGATGCTCATTGATCTGAGTAAGATTGGACAAGTTTATATTGTCTGTGGCAAGACCGATCTTCGCCGCGGAATCGACGGATTAGCGGGTGTTGTTCAGGAGCAGTTCAATTTTGATCCATACAACCCAGCGCTCTATCTCTTCTGCGGTACCAGAAAGGACCGTTTCAAAGCTCTTTACTGGGACGGAGACGTTGTATAAGCGTTTGGAGAATGGTCGGCTCCAATGGCCAACGAATCAGGATGCTGTGCGGAAATTGAATTATAAGCAATTCGTACGCCTTCTTAGCGGTTGGTCGCTTGACGCGACCGTTCATAAAATCAGGCCACCTAGGTGTACAAGCCTGACCACAGAAAGATAGCTATCCATCTTGGAATGACTCGCAAATTGCAAGAACAAGTTAGCCACTGAGACCAAATACTGATACCAAGGGGTTCTCAGGGGCTTGGAGAGGAGCGATACGCCTAGCCGAAGCGCTCAGCTGGCGGTTGGAAACCCAGTTGGCGACGAGGCAAATTGTTTAGCTTGTCGGCCGCCTTGGCGACGTCAGCTGGACTGATAGCGTCGAGGGACGTGCCCTTAGGAAAGTACCGGCGAATCATGCGGTTATGGACCTCGTTTGAGCCGCGCTCGCTGGACGTGTAAGGATGTGTAAAGTAGACTGGGGCAACTGATGCCATGACTTGCGGAAGGGTCGCAAACTCAGGATCATTGTCCGCAGTAATTGATTCGATAATGGGCCCGTACTCAGCGATGATTGACTTCATCGCGTAGGCCACTGAATCGGCGTTGCGACCGTCAATCAAGCGGATAATTTGGAAGCGCGTCTGGCGTTCGATCAACGTCAAGATGACACTCTCTTGACCATCGCGCTTCCCGACGATTGTGTCGATTTCAAAATGCCCGAACGCCTCACGAGAATCCACTTCCGCAGGACGTTCCTCATTACTTTGACCCAATAGGCGCCGATACTTGTGGGCGGTGCTCACGTGCTTTGGTGGGCGACGGCTTAACTTCTCAGCAAGATCTAGGTTACAGATCTCTAGGAACCGTTTATCGATGTACTTGTACAAGTCTGGGTGCAGACCATCTCTTCCGGTCGAAAGAGGCCAAGCGCTTTAGCTCGACCGACCACGGCGTCTGGTGCCCAGCCATCAGTCTTAAAGCGCTCCACAAAGAAGGCCAGAAAGTCCGCCACCTGGGTGAACTTGTACGGCCGGTGACAGGCCACCCGCTTCTCGTGATAGCATCGTTCAGCAGTAGACTTCATGGTACTTCTCCTTGCCGTTAACCCGCTGTTTATTGGACACCAAGCCTCGCTTGATCTCGTTACTGATAGTCTGGTGACTGACCCCAATCAGATCAGCTATTTTACGGCGAGAATACCCGTCATGGTTGAAGTAGACCTCGATGTTTCCACGTTCCTTCAAAGTTAGATGGTGACCCTTGGGGCGATTCATGGTAAGCTGTTCTTGCATCAAGACGAAGACCTCTTTCATTGTTTGTGTAGGAACTCCAATGATACCTGAGATTTACGTCTTGGTGTATTTTTTTGGTCTAAATTTCTAAGTGGCTAACTTGATTATAAAATTCGCCGTATAAAGAAGTTAAGATTCTTTTTAGGAAGTATTCCACCTAAGCTTATGGTGTCGAGTTTTATGGGATGCTTAAAGGTGGAGTGTGATGACGATGTTTGACCGGCATGCAAATTTGAAATGTAAATTTTGAGATCGACACTTTTGGTCAGTGGGATATTATGTGAGTACGATGGGATTGAACGAAGCTACAATCAAGAAGTATATTCGTGATCAAGAAAGAAATGATTAGGTCGTGGATAGACTCGTTATTTGTGGGTAGGAGGATCCTTTTAAGGGTGGTAGTTAATACTAACGCCGCTTAAAAAGTAGAAAAATTGCAAATACAATTTAGCTTTGACGCCCAGAAGCTATCATCTTGAGACGCCGGCCGGAACCCAGTGTTCATAGCCTTTCGGTTCACTATTGAACTTTTGGCTTACGAAAAATAAGCATGAATTATTCTGCAAGTGTAATTGGATTATCTAAAGTCATCATGTAAGAGGGTTCATGTTTACGCTGTATGTCGTCTTCTTTTGATACTTTTCCGATGAATATGTGTGTTGTTATGCTTAAATTTGTAAGACGTTAGCCACCCGCTTTCACGAAAACCCCGTATAATGAAATTAACAGACAAACGAAGTGGGGGCGTGAGGATGGTTGGACAATTACGGGGATTATGGCGACTCAACCAGCGGGTTAATCAGTGGCGGGCGATGCGTGCGGTTCGTGAAGCGTTACGTGTGGCCTATCCGTTTATTTTAGTCATGGCGCTAACTGATGTGATTGGGCAGGGCTGCCTCTCCAAGAGTGGCTTTTTCTTTCAAATTTATCACATTGGGAGTTGGCTACCGGGGATCACCCTGTGGCGTCAGGCCCTGCAAGCCGTGAGTGTGGTGGTCAATGGCTTGGTGGCCGTGATGATTGCCTTCACCACGGGGCATTATTTGGCCCGCACCTATCACACGGAACCTTTAGCCGTGGGGATGATGAGTGCGCTCGCCTTCCTGACGCTAAATGTAAACTATAGCGCCCTAGGGCAAAATGGTCCGACCGGGTCGTCATTTCTCGAGGCCAACCTGGGCCCTCAGGGAATCTTTTTGTCAATTCTAGTGGGATTAGGTGTCGGCTGGTTGGCTAGCCATGTCATGCAGGGTCTCGCTAAATGGTGGCTACGGCGGCATCAGGTCGCCCTGTCCTGGACCAGTCGGATTGCCTGGTCGCTGATCGTGGTCCTGAGTCTCACGGTAGCAATTGGCTACGGCTTGAGCTGGATCGGCGGCGGGGGCATCAATAATTTGGTCTATCTGTCATTGCAGACGCTCAACACCAATCTGGGCCACGATGGCCTGCGCATCCTAACCATGACGGCGATTAGCAACGGCCTGTGGTGGCTGGGGTTAATCGGTCCCATTGACGTGGCGGGCAACAGCTCGGTCACGTCCCTACAAAATCTGGCCTACGCCGTGCAACACGGGTCCGGCTGGGACGCCCCACATCCCGTGACGTTACATACGCTGGGAGACGCCTATGCCAACTTCGGTGGGGCGGGGATGACGCTGGCCCTTATCATCGCGATTTGGATTGGCTCGCGACAGGCGAGTTACCGCCGGGTGGCCAATCAAACGGTGATCCCGAACCTTTTGAATCTAAACGAACCCACACTCCTAGGGCTCCCGGTCCTCTTTAATCCGGTACTGCTGGTGCCCTTCGTGATGGCGCCGGCCGTCAATATCGTCTTGGCCTGGGCCGCCATCTCGTGGAAACTGGTGCCGCCAATTGTGTATCCCGTGCCACGGACCACGCCCGGGCCACTGGTCGCTTACCTCGGGACCGGTGGGGATTGGCGAGCATTGCTCTTGAGCCTGCTGTGTCTGGGCGTGTCGGTCGTGATTTACCTGCCCTTTGTTCGGCTACTCAATGATGCGGGAGGTGTTGACCATGCGGCGTAATTGGTGGCGATGGTTACTGGTTCTACTGGTTGTGCTGGCGATCTTTCTTCCCAGTCAATTCTGGTTAAAGCAGCGTATCACCCAGTACAAGTCTAATTATAAAACGCCTTTGAGTCCCACCATCATGGTGCCGGGGTCGAGTGCCAGTCAGAACCGATTCGATACGTTGATTACCCAGTTGCGGAAGGAAACCAAGTCGGCGCACAGCGTCTTAAAGGTCCGGGTCGCCGAGAGTGGCCAGCTGACCTATACCGGGTCGATTAAACGTGGCGACAATCATCCCTTTATCGTGGTGGCGTTTGAGAATAATCGCGACGGTTACAGCAACATCAATAAACAGGCGCAGTGGCTCGACCTGGCCTTTAAGGATCTCGTGAAGACCTACCATTTCAATCACTTCTCGATGCTGGGGCACTCGAACGGTGGGCTGATTCTCAGCGTCTTTCTGGAGAAATATTTAACGCAGACGGCTCACGTCAAGCCGGAGCGGCTGATGACGATTGCCACGCCGTACAATATGGAATCGGATAGCACCACGAAGCAGACGGCCATCTTGCGCGAATTGATTAAGGGCCGATCACGGTTGCCCAAGAAGCTCACCGTTTACTCGGTGGCGGGAACGGAGAACTATTCGAGCGACGGGACCGTTCCGGCGAACAGCGTCAACCAAGGCAAGTACGTCTTTCAAAATCAAGTCGCCCACTACACCCAGATCACGGTGACGGGGGACGACACGACCCACTCCGATCTGCCACAAAACAAGCAGATTATCCTCCTGATTCGGCAGTATCTGCTCCAAGAAGTCTTGCCGGACAAGGACCGGGTCTCGGTCATCAAACGTTCCCAGCACGCCGATACCGATGAGACGGGGCTCCCATAATTTCTGGTATAATGGTCTAAACGATACGTGGGAGGGCGCAGAACATGAATTTTCGGCAACTGGAATATTTCTTAGCAGTGGCCGATGCCGGTCAAATCACGGCGGCCGCGCAACAGCTACACATGGCCCAGCCCCCACTGAGCTATCAGATTAAACAGTTGGAAAAAGAACTGGGTGTGGTCCTTTTGAATCGCTCGGCCACTGGCGTCACGCTAACGCCGGCCGGGCAACTTTTACGCGACTATGCGCGTCAATTGGTGGACTTACGTGACCGGGCGGATAGCCAAGTCCGGTCGCTGGGGCAAGGGTTAGCGGGGGTGCTTTCGGTGGGCGTGGTGTCGTCATCGATTGGTGCCACGCCGAATGCCAAGCTCCGGACGTTGACGCGGCACTATCCCAAGGTGCAATTACGCTTATTTGAAGACAACACGTACGGGTTGATTGACCGTTTAGCCAAACACCTAATAGACGTGGCCATCGTGCGGACGCCGTTTACCGCGCCGGGCTTAGCGAGTAAGGAACTGGCCACGGAGAATATGGTGGCGGTGGTGCCCAAGAAGTATGATCATTTCAGTGGCGCCAGTTTACAGGTTTCGGAATTGGCCAACGTCCCGCTAATTATCTATCGGCGGTTCGAACAAATCTTTCAAACCACCTTCGAGGAGCAGAGAATTCAGCCCTTCGTTGCCTGCACTTGCGATGATGCCAGAACTGCCGTTCAGTGGGCCGAAGCCCGGATGGGGGTTGCGTTGGTTCCCCAGACGGTGGCCGAAGAGATTAGTGGGGCGGCCTTGGCAATTCGCCCAATTCGCTACCGACCGTGGCGGACGACGTTAAAATTGGTGTGGCCGGCCGATATTGCCCCCAGCCCACTGTTACAACGCTTCATTGATAGTTATTAGATATATGATAAATACAAATTTAACGATTCTGCCATACTTTTATCGTATGGGAGAATCGTTTTGGTTTGTAACCGGTTTAATCGTGATCCGACCGGGCCTTGAACGGTGTTAGGCGGCGGTGACCCGCTAGATCGATGGTCAATAAAGCTATATGCAGGTCATCACAAGGACAGGGTAGTGCTCTAATCTAACGCTATTCTACCGGTGTTGGTCAGATGTTCATTTTTACACAAAAGAAATTAATCTTTTTATCGCCGGTGCTTGCCCCCAGCGGCTGAAAGGCTGATAATCAAGGGCGTAGATTGATTCGTGAGGAGGAAAAACACATGATTCAAACAGCCTTAATCATGATTGGTGTGGGTATCTTTGCCGGCATCGCGGGCGCCATTCTGGGTATCGGTGGCGGCATGATTATTACGCCAATCCTGACGCTGGGAATGGGCCTGAACATTAAATACGCCATTGGCGCTAGCATTATTGCGGTGATCGCCACGAGCTCGGGGTCCACAATTGCCTATCTGCGAGATAACGTCTTGAACCTGCGGGTGGCGATGTTCCTGGAGATTGCCACGACCATCGGGGCCATCGTCGGGGCGCTCTTGACGGGGGTATTGGACCCCAAGTACCTGTACTTGCTGTTCGGGTGCCTGCTGGTCTTCTCCGGGTGGAACATGTATCGCAAGTTGCGGCGGGGCCAAGAGGTCTTGCAACGCGTCGAGCCGGATAAGATTGCCAGTAAGCTCAAGCTAAACGGCACCTATTACGACAAGGCCGAGATGAAGGCTATCGACTATCAGGTTGAGAATGTGCCGGCCGGCTTTTCGGTGATGTTCGGTGCCGGCGTAGCCAGTGGCCTGCTGGGGATTGGTTCCGGGGCCTTCAAGGTGATGGCGATGGATACCTTTATGAAGATGCCGCTCAAGCCGTCCAGCTCCACGTCTAACCTGATGATGGGGGTCACGGCGGCCGCGAGTGCCACGGTTTACTTTTTTAATGGGTCCATTTTGCCAGGTGTCGCCGTACCCATGGCCTTGGGGATCCTCGGTGGCGCCGTGATTGGGTCGCGGATCATGCAGGTCTTGCCGGCCCGCTGGATTCGGATAGTCTTTATTCCGATTATCCTGTACATCGGGATTGAAATGTTACTGAAAGGATTGGGGGTCCACTTCTAATGCCAGAAAAAACGAACGCCACGGCCACGGAAATGGCCCAAGTCGAAACGATCATTGGTCGGATTCTCCAAGTGGGGGTGGTCTTCTCGGCCATCGTCATGGGTATCGGGCTAGTCATTTTCCTCGCGACCGGGGATTCCGGTTATGCGGGGAATACGGTTCCCCTGACCATGGGGGCGATTCTGCTGGGAACTTGGCAGTTAAAGGCCTACGCCATCATGATGTTGGGGACGTACTGTTTGATTTTGACCCCGGTTCTGCGGGTCGTGGTTTCCATCTATGCGTTTTATAAGGAACGCGACCACCTCTACGTGGCGATTACCACATTGGTTCTGATTATTCTGATGGTTGCCTTGTTGATTGGCTTGACGGGTAAATAATTAGAGACGAAAAAAGTCACCGGCGACTGCCAGTGACTTTTTATTTTACAGAAATTAAGGGTTTATTGTGCGGTGTAACCACCATCGACAACGAATTCAGCACCCGTAGCGAACTTGGATTCGTCAGAACCTAAGTAGACACAGATCCAGGCGATATCGTTAGGTTCACCGATGTGGCCCATTGGCGTCTTCGTCCGTTCAGACATAGCGGCTTCGGCACCAGGAAGATCGTCAACTAATGGCGTCTTGATGTAGCCAGGGTGGACCGTGTTAACCCGAACATCGTAGTCCTTCAAAGCACAGTCAACGGCAGCTGACTTGGACATGATTCGAACAGCACCCTTAGAAGCGTTGTAAGCACCCAGGTTAGG
Organism: Levilactobacillus sp. HBUAS70063; assembly: GCF_038374745.1. NCBI lineage: Bacteria > Bacillati > Bacillota > Bacilli > Lactobacillales > Lactobacillaceae > Levilactobacillus > Levilactobacillus sp. HBUAS70063. Next base: position 61,836 of record NZ_JBANSM010000008.1, read on the forward strand.
GTCCCCAACAAGGCCTTCGATGGAAGAAATGTTGATGATTGAAGCGCCGAGGTTCTTGTTCTTCATCCGTTGAATACCCAGACGAGTTCCGTAGAAGACACCATCCAAGTTAACGGCTAATTGCTTCTTCCATTCTTCAGTTGTGGTGTTTTCAACACTCTTGTTAACGGCCATCCCGGCGTTGTTAACGATCGTGGTAACGGGGCCAAAGGCTTTTTCAGTCGTGTCGAATAACTTCGTCCAGCCTTCTTCATCAGTAGCATCGTGTTGGAAGAATTGGATAACATCTGGGCCACCAATGCTCTTAGCAGCCTTTTCACCAACGTCACTGTGACGTCCAGTGATCATAACCTTGGCGCCTTCTTCAACGAATTTGTCAGCAACGGCCAACCCAATTCCGAGAGTACCACCCGTAACGATTGCAACTTTTCCATCTAAACGATGTGCCATTTGTATTACCTCCAAAATTTTTGTGTTCTGCGTCATGTGTTTTTGCTGAATCCCAAGTGAAGCGGCCGAATGGTCAACTGAGGGGTGCCATTAGCACCGTCAACAAAAGTGTAAGTGAACAACGTCACATGCTTGTCACCTATTATGAAACAAAACCATCAAAATTCCAACCCTTTTATTAAAAAAATTTACAAAAAGTTTTAGCGATCATGATAACGGCTTCGCACCGGGATTTATGCTACACTAATAGTTAATGCAATTTTAGAAAAGTTAAGAGGCGATCGCATCGTGGGCACACGAAAACCTGAACAATGGCGGCGAAATTTGGCCGTTCTGTGGTTAGGAACGTTTATTGCTGGGATGGGCTTTAGCGAAGTCATGCCCTTCCTGTCACTATATGTTGACGATTTAGGGACGTTTACCAAGGGCCAACTCACCATGTACAGTGGGGTAACCTACGCCGTGACCTTCCTAGTGATTGCGCTGGTTTCCCCGTTGTGGGGCAAACTGGCCGACACCAAGGGCCGTAAGATTATGTTACTGCGTTCTTCATTTGGGATGGCCATCGTGATCGGCCTGATGGGGTTTGTTAGTAATGTATGGCAACTAATTGCGCTCAGATTCCTACAGGGCTTCTTCGCGGGCTATATTCCCAATGCCACCGCGTTGATTGCGGCGGAGACGCCCCGCGAGAAGAGTGGCAATGCGCTGGGTATTCTGACGACCGGGTACGTGAGTGGTAACCTGATTGGTCCGGTTCTCGGTGGGATTTTGGCCCAAGTCTTCTCGATTCGGTGGACGTTCATTCTGACCGGGATCTTTCTGATCATCGTCTTCTTCCTCAGCGCCACGATGGTTCACGAACACTTCACGCCGATCACTCGAGATCAGCAAGAACAGTCGGGCAGTTGGTTACGCCAGGTCAAACGGCCCAAGCTGATGATGGTCCTCCTGGTCTCCACGATGATTATTCAAATGGGGAACAACTCGATTACGCCCATCATCAGTCTTTACGTGAAGCAACTCATGCACAACGTGGGACCCATCACGCTGGTGGCCGGCATCATCGCGGCCCTACCCGGAATTTCCACGCTGATGGCGGCTCCCAAGCTGGGTGAATATGGCGATCGGCGGGGAACCAGTCGGGTGCTGGTCTTCGGCTACATTTTCGCCGTTTTGATGTATTTTCCGCAAGGATTCGTCACCAGTGTCTGGCTTCTGGGGATTCTACGGTTTATGATTGGGATATCCGACGGGGCACTATTCCCGGCGGTGCAGACGATGTTAACGAAGAATTCGCCCCAGGCGCTCACTGGGACGGTCTTCAGCTGGAACCAGTCCTTTCAGGCGCTGGGGAGCATGCTGGGGTCGTTGTTGGGTGGCCTGGTGGCAAATATCTTCAACTATAATGGCGTGTTTATGTTCACGGCCATTACTTTATTGCTGAACTTTCTGTTGTTATGGTGGGTAGTTCCTGAAATACGGCAGTTTCGGCATCAAAACGCATAACTAGGAAGGATTATTATGGCTAACGAGAATTTACCAACGCAATTTGCGGAGGACCCCACTTCACTGGCAGCGGTCGGCCAATTTCGACGGTTGATGTTGGATTACAACAGTGCGGTGAAGGTCGTTCGCACCAAGATTGAATACTTAGATCAGGAATATAAAATTTTACATGGCCATACCCTGGTGGACAGCCTCCAGTCGCGAATCAAGTCGCCGGAAAGTATTCTGGAGAAGGTTCAACGCAAGCATTTTAAATTCGACCTCAGGACCCTACCGGACGAGATGCACGACATCGCCGGTATCCGGGTGATCGTTCGTTTTGAAGACGACATCTTGGCGATGGAGAGTCGCTTGGAAAAACAGCCGGACATTCAGATTCTGCGGCGAAAGGACTACATCACCCATCCCAAACCGAATGGCTACCGTAGCCTGCATCTGATCCTTTCGGTGCCCGTCTACCTGGACGCCGGGGTGGAACCAGTAAAGGTGGAAGTCCAGATTCGCACGATTGCCATGAACTTCTGGGCCTCGTTGGAACACGAACTGAGTTACAAGAAGAACGTCCAGCACCAGGCCGAGTTACGGCAGGAGCTGATTGCCAAGGCCCAGCTGGTTCACCAGCTGGACCAGGATATGAACGCCATCAAGAACCAGATTCGGGCGGAAGACGCGCAGAGTCTGTGAGAATGGTTTGCGGCAGTTGAAGGTTGCGTGTTGAAAATTAACTGGTTTCAGCAACCTTGTCCGAGCTGGCCGCCTTACCGTTCACCAAATATGGGTTGGATCGCGGTAGACGGACCGAGCCTGAAAAGCGGTCTGGGCCTCACTTTGAGCCGAAAGCTCACGTCTCAAAGACGCCAGTCCCCCACAGCAGGCGGAACCCCTGGCAGGCGCAGGCTCCTGGTAAGAACACCGTTGCAGGCGCAGGTGGCCGTTAGCGCACAGTTTAAGGGCTTCAAAGTTGGTTGAAATTTAGCGTAAACAAAAAACCCTGGCAAATCCGCCAAGGTCGGTTGTTTCGGTCATGCTTATTGTGAACGTTTTATTTACCTTCAGAAGTCTTGACGTCGCTACGGCCGAGTAATGTAATGCCATTGACGGCGATAACAGCGACTATGGCCATGGTAATACCGATAGTCATTGGGTCGTAAGTCATTGCCTTCAAGGTACCGGCGATGTAACCAACGACTTCACCGAAGATAACTGCCCAAAAAATCACGACTAAATTAGAAGCTAACCACTTCACACGCGTCACCTCACAATCGTTATTAGTTTAACACGATTCACGGGTTGCGGGTAGCTATAATTTTGTTGTGGGACGCAAACTCCCGGTCTGATGCGGTTGAGTTGCGGTGTGGGCAACTTTTCGGTATAATACAGGATAATTAAATTAAAACTGGTTGAAGCGGCTGCTTTCAAGAATCGTGTTTCCCTTGGGTTGGGGGGACCGTTTTGAGGCGGCCGCTTTTTGATTGCCCGTAGAAATAAGCGGGGCAATCGGGGACAGCAAAAGGAGGACACTTGTGGAACTATTACGAAATCTAACGTTAATTCTCTTGGCCACGACCATCGTGGGCCATTACAGCACGCGCATCGGGATTCCCGCGGTCATCGGACAGCTTCTGGTGGGGGTCGTCATCGGACCGGCGCTGCTAGGGTGGGTCAGTCTGACTCACGTTTTAGATAGCTATGCCGAATTGGGTGTGATTATTCTGATGTTTATTGCCGGTCTGGAGAGCGACCTCAAGCTACTGAAACGCTACTTAAAACCCAGCGTCTTAGTGGCCTTGATGGGGGTCATCATCCCGGTCATCGGGACGTATCTGGTCGGCATGTTGTATCATTTAGGAACGGTTGAAAGCCTCTTTATCAGCGTGATCTTTGCGGCAACGTCCGTGTCCATTTCGGTCGAGGTCTTGAAGGAAATGAACGCCTTGAACAGCCGGGAGGGGACCACGATTCTTGGGGCTGCTGTGGTCGACGATGTCCTGGCCGTGGTCATCTTGAGTGTCCTGGTATCCACCACGGGAACGGCGGTGGGCGACAGCGCAGCGGCTTCCGGTAGCCTGTTGCTGACCACGATTGAACAGATTGTCTACTTTGCGGCCATTTACTTCGTGGTTCGCTGGTTAGCGCCGTACATGGCCAAGATTGGCGACCGGCTGATGATTCCCATGGGGCAGACGCTGATGGCCATCATCCTGTGTTTTGGGATGGCCTACGTGGCCGAACTGGTGGGCCTGAGTGACGTAGTGGGGGCCTTCTTTGCCGGAATCGCTATCTCACAGACCAGCGCCAAGTCTACGGTCGACCGGCACATCGAACCAATTGGTTATGCCCTGTTTATTCCGGTCTTCTTCGTCAGCATTGGGCTGAACATGGACTTCAACGGCCTGGGCAAGCAGCTGGGCTTCATCGCCGTTCTAACCGTTGTGGCGGTTCTAACCAAGTTAATCGGTGCCGGTGGGGGTGCCAAGATGGCGGGCTTCTCGCTGCCAAGTGCCACTGCGGTGGGGGCCGGAATGGTCTCCCGTGGTGAAATGGCGCTGATTATCGCGCAGATCGGGTACACGGCCAAACTGATGTCGCCGGTCCGCTACTCGGCGATTGTGGCGGCCATCATCATTGCCACGTTGGTCGCGCCGTTCCTGCTGCGGGTAACGATGGACCACGCGCACAAGGGTGAGGTGGATCGGTCGAAGGTCCGACCAGCGGAATAGGTAACGCTAAAGTTTAAGGAACAGCGGTCGGGCAAGTCTTCCGACCGCTTTTTTTGTGTAACTAGAAAGTAGAATGAATGCGTTGGTTCCCGGAACGCCGGTGTTCCGCCCACTAGAATGGGTAAAACAAAGGTCCTGCGCCTGTCAGGGATGGGGGGACATCTTTTCGTGGTGAAAACAAAAGTTGCGATTATTTTGCCAAATCGTGCAACAAACAGCCGGCAAAATACATTAGTAATAAATAGAGGCCCAAAAAGGGGTTCGCGTAAAATGCACGCTAACCCCTCGGACCCTTTATTTTAACGGTTGAAGCAAAGTCTTATTCTTCGCGCCGCTTGCGGCGAATGCTTCGACGCCATTCCCCAGCGATGACCAGGAAGGCGAAGATGGCGGCACCTAAGGCACTCAGCAACGCGCCACTCTTCAAGCCCGGCGTCGTGTATGTCAGGATGACGCGGTTCTTGCCCGCGTGGATCGGCACGCCAATCATGCCACGGTAGTTCTTGACCACGGGAATGATGGACTGGGCGTGCATGGCCGAGCGAATCTTGACCGGTCGGCCGTTGACCGTGGCGTGCCACCCCGGTGTGTTGGGAATCGAGACGTAGAGCAGGCGGCGTTGCGCGCTTCCTTTGACGCTACCGGATAGCCAGGTGACGCCACTTTTGCGGCTGAGCTTGAAGCGTTGCTGCTTCAGACTCTGCGCCAGACTGACCAGCTTGGCCTGATCCAGTGACACGAATTCGTTGCTGTAGCCGGCCTCGGGTTGGGTGGTGACGTAACTCACCGTGACCACTTCACCCTTGCGATGCTGGCCCAGCTTGAAGACGTACCGGGTGCCATCGGCGTTGATCATCGGCTTGGCCTTCTTGCCATTGACCTGCAAGCTCGAGTAAATGACGTTGGTTGTCGGTGAGTAGCCGTGTAACAGGCCCGTGGCGTTGACGCGGAGCTTAAAGGTCTGCACGTACCGGGGACCGGAATGGGCGTTGCGCTTGGCAGCGACCCGCTTGCCCTCAGTAGCCGAAGCCTTGTGCGCGGTGACGCCCAGCACCGTGGCGCGAGACAGCGTATCCGGCTTAGCGCCCAGTGCGTCCAGCACCATCTGCTGGTTGAACAGCGCCGTTTGGTCGCGTAGTTGGACATCGGCCAGCTTGGTCGGCACGGCGAATCCGAGTCCGGCGTAAGAGTCGAGCTTGGTGATTGGGTGACGGTTGTTCGCGTTCAGCCGGTATTTGACACTGAACAGCATGTCCGTCAGGTGGGTGTAGCCCTGCGCGCTAATCCGCCGCACGTTAGGACTAAAGTACCCCAGATCGTGCTGGAAGACGCGGGCCTGCTCGTCTAGCGTTGAGGAGTAGGAGCTGAGCCCGGCGTAGTCCAGCATTAGCGGGTCGTTGTAGTGGTTATACGGCCCGGAATAGGCATTGCCAATGGACGAATGCAGGTAGTCGACCCGGTGAAGATTGAACTTGGTCGACGAGGCGTTGATGCGATCCAACAGGGCCGCGTCCTTCTTGAAGTACTTTTCAAACTTGGTTTCCGACCCGAAGTCCATGCCCCGCGAGGCCAGATAGAGGTTACTCCCCAGCTCACCGGAAATGATCAGGATCATCAGACCGATTCGAATCGGCCGCCACTCGGTGATGAAGACCAACATGGTATTGAGCAGTAACAGGCCCAGTGCCAGCCACAGCAAGTGAAAGTTAGGCTGACTGTTGGCGTAGAGCTCGTTGTTGTAGCTAGGCATGAAGCGATTCCAGAGTTGCGGAATGAATTGAGCCGAGACGAACCCGATGGTAAGCAGTCCGGCGCCCCAGAGCAACGCCAAAAACTTTTGTGGATCGTTCATGGTCTGATCGGGATGGGTCTGCCAGGCGCGGTAGGCCGTGATCAGGGCCAGGAACGTGAAGAAGTAGACGTTACGGAACGGAAAGCCAGCGGGTTGTTGAAACATGTGCCAAATGGTGTTGAACAGCGTGACAAACAGGCTTAAGCCCATCGCAATCAACAGCCACATGGTCCGCGTCTTTTCGACCGCCTTAATCTTGGGAGAGACGAAGTAAACGATGAGGAGTAGGAACATCAAGGTCCCCATGAACAGGCTCGGCGCGTGGTAGAGGTGGGAATGAAAGTCCCCGGTGCCTACGCCAAATTGGGCCAAGACTTCCGGGCCGAACAGTGGTGTCGGGAGGTAATTTTCAATAAAGAAATTACTCTTACCCGTTAACAACATGCCGAGCGCCGTGGGAATCAAGACGATCATGGACATGAGTCCGGCGAGCAACGACCCGATGAAGAACTGCCGAATCGCCGGCCAGTGCATTCGCCACGTTTCCCGAAATGGCGTCGGTACGGGCTGATGTTCCACAATCAGGTAAATGAAGTACATGACCGAAAACAGGCAGGTCATGTAGCCCAGGTAGTAGTTGGAAAAAATGGTGATGGTCAGACTCACCGTATACAGCCCAAAGTGATGGGTGCTAACGATCCGGTGAAGGCCCAACGCCACCAGCGGCAACCAGATTAAGGCGTCCAACCACATGATGTCGTAGAAATACATGGCCACGAAGCCGCACAGGCTAAAGGCCGTTGAGAATAGCAACAGGGACCAACCACTACGCAGAAAGGCGTGGCGTAAGAAGATCGCCATGGTCAGGCCGATGGTACTAATTTTTAAGATCATGATCCACGCCACGGCAGTCGGTAACTGCGCGGCCGGGAACAGAAAAATCAAGAGATTAAACGGGCTGATGACGTAGTAGGTTAACAATGGCACCATGCTACTGCCCGTCCCCAGTGCGAATGAAAACAAGTGAAACTGCCCGTGCGTCACGGTCGAGCGCAGATATTCTAGGATTGGAATATACTGTGCGCCCGTGTCGCTAAACAACAGACTATGCTTGCCAAAGGGCGTGACCTTGAGTTGCCAAAAGACCACGCACATGATGACCAGCGGAATTAAAAATGCCCCCAAATACACCCAGCGACTTACCCTTAACTTCGCTAAGGCGTTGTGATGTTGCTCCATGAAAAACCCCTCCGTTGATGACAATCAAAATGTCTGACCTTAATAGGATAACATTCTCTGTACTTGGATAAAAGTTTACTCTAAATTAAGAGTATTGCGGCAAAGAACGTGCTAAACTTCGGATAAACTTAGACTTTGGTAAGGAAAAATAACTTAAGGTTGCGTTATCGTTAATGAGATAGACTATAATCTTAGCTATAGGTTGGAATTTTAGGGATTGCTGTGGCTGGCCGCCTACCGTTCGTGATGGCCTGGTTACCTGCGGCTGCCAACGATTCTACCTGCTGTGGGGAACGGTGTGAGCCACAGAGCGGTCTCACCCCTCGCTTGAAAGCCATGCTAAAATCGCATGTCTTCCAAGTCATCCCACCCAGCAAACTGACCAAAAACGTCAGCTAACTGGGTCATCACGGCTGGCGCCATCATTGGCCTCCTCCGGCATAGACTGCTGGAGAACGAGTCGATGGCGTTGGCCAGTACGACGAGAATAGTCGTTTTTTGACTAACCAATTTTGCTGAGGGACGCTAACATAGCCGAGAGTGAAGCCCAAGATGAGCTCAGCCGTGGGATTCCCTTAGCGGCAGGGCCTTTGCCGGTTAGGGAATGGCGCCTTTGAGACGCGATTTATCGGCTCAAAGCGCGGTAAAAGACCGTTTCTCAGGCTTTTACCGGTCCCCCCACCGCGTTCCAGCTCATCTTGGGTGAACGGTAGGCGGATAACTTGGCGGGGGTTGCCCAGCCAATAAAAAGATTTAGAACACGGATAAAACCAAAAGGAGGAATGCCCGTTGCGTACGACTGCTAAAGTATTAGTTGTGGAAGATGAAAGAGAACTGTCCGCGGACATTGTGGAATTAATCAAACCAATTTGTGAAACGACCACCGCCTACGATGGCGAACAGGGGGAATTTCTAGCGAGCCAAGACGTCTTTGACGCGATTATCCTGGATCTGATGTTGCCTGGTGAGAGTGGGTTGGACCTGCTTTTACACATTCGCAATAAAGGGGTGAAGACGCCCGTTTTGATTCTGACGGCCAAGGACACGATTGCCGACAAGCTACGTGGCTTTAATGATGGGGCCGATGATTATGTCACCAAGCCATTCCACCGTGAAGAATTGCTGGCGCGCATGAAGGCTTTATTGAAGCGCACAGGCCATTTGAACAGTACCGATGTCATTAGCCTCGGTCAGTTGTCAATCAACACTAGCAAGCATCTAGCCACCTTTAAGGACCAACCGTTGACGCTCAAGGGACGCGAGTTTGACTTGCTGGCCTATTTGGTCGCCAATCCCGGCACAATTATCACGAAGGAACAGATTTTTAACCGGCTGTGGGGCTTTGACTCCGAGACCAGCCTGTCCGTGGTCGAAGTCTACATGAGTAACCTGCGAAAGGAGCTCAAGAACGCCGGCAGTGACCTGTCATTACGCACGATTCGTAATGCGGGCTACATTGTGGAGGCGCCCGATGAGCAATAAAGTTAACCGGGCCCAACAGTGGCGTCTGTTTATTAGTAATTTCATTGGGTTTACCGTTATTTTCGTCTTACTGGGGGTCATCGTCTTCGTGCTGTTTCGCAATGCTATGCTGACCAGCACGGATCAGGCCTTACGCGTCGAACGGACCTCGCGGTTGAGCGGCGCCCCAGTAGCCAAGAAGCCGATCGACCAGGGAAAACCCGGGCATCGGGTTCAGACGAGTCGGGCAATTCATCCGTTTATGACCACGACCTTGATCTTTAACGATGCCGGCAAGATTACGAACCACGCCCAACTGGGGTCCCGGTATGACACGTTAAAAAATATTCACCTGGACACGTCGCAGGTGGGGCAGCTCCACACGATTCAGGTTGGCGGCAAGTATAATTTCCGCACGTTGCTGGTCCGCGTTCCCAAGACTAACGCCGACAAGATGGTGGCGGGTAAGTACCTCTTGATTATGGAAAATATCGACCCGCAGAAAGCCGCCATGAGTAACTTCACGCGCGTCTTGCTGATTACGATGGGCGTCTTCTGGCTGCTCTCCATTCTGATGAGCATCTGGATGTCACGCCTAACCATGCGGCCAATCCTGAAGTCGTGGGGCCGCCAAACGGAATTCGTGGGCAATGCGGCTCATGAGTTGCGAACGCCGCTCACGATTATCCAGAATAAGCTGGAACTGTTACTGACGAAGCCCAATGATAAAATTATTGACCAAGCGGAAAACATTGCCATCGCCAATAGCGAGAGTCAACGGCTACAGAAGCTGACGCAGGACCTGTTGGCGCTGGCCCGGTCGGACTCGAATACGTTGCAGACGAACTTTGAGGGAACCCATGTGGCGTCATTTTTACAACGCACGGTGGAACCGTACACGGAGATTGCGGCCAGTCAGGGTAAGAAGTTAGTCCTGGCGCCGGTGGTGGACTTCAAGGCGACCTTGGATCAGAACCTCATTCACCAGTTGATGAACATCCTAATTGATAATGCCCTGAAGTATTCACCGCAGGGCAGTACCATTACGTTGTCAGCGAAGGTCGTGGGGCGGAAATGGCAACTGATTGTGGCCGACCAAGGCATTGGCGTGAATGACGCGGATCGCAAACGCATCTTTGACCGCTTCTACCGGGTCGACAGTTCGCGGAGCCGCCAGACCGGGGGCAACGGGCTGGGGTTATCGATTGCCCATTGGATTGTGGACTTGCACCACGGGAATATCGTGGTGAAGCCTAATCAGCCCCACGGAAGCCAGTTCGTGACCACCTTGCCGCTGACGCCGGCCAGTGGACTCAGCGGGCGTCACGATAAGCCGCGCGGCTAACCCCTTGCCAAGTGAAGGCCTCAACTCACGAGGCCTTTTTTAATACATAACTATACCATTTCAGGAGAACCCCCGTCGAAGTCTCCCATAGATAAACCAACACCACGTTACCCATCGAAAACAACTTCTGACGGAATATATAGACCAATTGCTGAAAATTGCCGCATGACTGGTTTTCATTGCGCCGGTTCTATGGTAAGATTTGATTCATGAGGACACTGTTAAGTGCGTAAGGAGCTTTTGAAAAGATGCTAACCATTCGTGATATTGCCGCAAAGGCGGGGGTTTCCGTCTCCACCGCCTCGCGGGCATTGAATAATAATCCGCGGATCAGCGCCGCCACCCGGAAACGGATTCAGGCGCTGGCCGCCGCCGAGGGCTATCGGCCCAACTACAACGCTAAAAATTTAACCTCGGGTGAGGCGAATGCCGTGGGCGTGGTCTTTCCGACGTCCGATCGCAATTCGACCGACAATCCGTTTTACATCGATATTCTACGGGGAATCAATACCGAGCTGATGAAGCGACAATACGTGTTGTCCGTAGCCATCAGCAAGACGGCCGACGACCTGTTAGAAAACGTCAAGGCGATGGTCGCCCAGGGCAAGATCAAGCGGTTCGTGCTCCTGTACGTTCACCAGGACGACCCCGTGGCGGCTTTTCTCCGCGAGAAGCACCTGCACTTTGTGACGATTGGGGAACCCGTCGATGGACAGGCCGATTACTTCGTCGACAATGACAATCTGGAGGCCGGGATCGGCGGCGCCAGTTTCTTACTCGACCAGTTGGCCGTTAAACACCCCGTCTTTGTCGAGTCCGGTCACGATTGGGGTTATGAGCGGTTGCGGCGCCAAGGGTATGAACGGGTGGCGGCCCGTTTTAACGTGGAACCGTTAACTTGCAAGCTCCGCGATCTCGAATACGTCCAATCCTTTATCCAACACCATCCCGAGATTGATGGGATTATGGCGACCGATGACTTCAACGCCATCGAATTTTACCGGCTGATGCGCGAACAGTACGCTGTGCGGCATTTTCCAGTGGTCAGCTATAATCAGTCGCTACCGGCTGGTCTGACGGATGCCAACCTCCATTCGGTCAATTTATTCCCCGAAAAGATGGGATCGGCGACGGTTAGTCTGTTGTTCAATGACCGTCAGGATGAGGATGGAAACGCCACCAAACAGATCCGAATTCCGTATGAAATTAAATAAAAAATTGTTGCCCGGTTGAGGAAAGTCAAATCCTACAGCCGGGCCTTTTTGAACTGTCAGGTGTGAAAACGTACACAAAGAAACTTTTGCGCAAACGGTTGCATTTTTATGTAAGCGGTGCCATAATGATTCCACGAAGCAAGTTATCTTTTAGCAATTATTTAAGTAACACAATCCTGAGGAGGTTTTGGATTATGGCAGATGAATCACTTTCAGCCGAGGCAGCCCAGAAGAAGAACGGACTACCGACACTATCGGCCAGTACCATTTGGATGATCAACTTTGGTTTCCTAGGGGTACAAACGGCCTTTACTTTACAAAGTTCACAGATGAGTCGGATTTTCCAAACGATTGGGGCCGATCCGAACAGTCTGGGCTGGTTCTTCATTTTACCACCATTGGCTGGTCTGATTGTGCAACCGATTGTCGGTTACTACTCCGATAGAACTTGGGCCCCTAAGTTGGGTGGCCGCCGGTTGCCTTACCTGTTATTGGGGACCATCGTCGCCGTCATCGTCATGTGTCTGTTGCCGAACTCTGGGAGTATGGGCTTCGGCTACGCGTCTCTAGCCGCCTTACTCTTCGGGGCTTTGACCGTGGCTTTCTTGGATTTATCCTCCAATATCGCCATGCAACCCTTCAAGATGATGGTCGGGGACATGGTCAACGATGATCAGAAGAGTTATGCTTATGGGATTCAAAGTTTCTTATCCAATACGGGGGCTGTTTTAGCCGCCATCTTGCCTTTCTTGTTTGCCGCCATTGGGATTGCCAACACGGCCGCCAAAGGGGTCGTGCCCGCAACAGTTAAGGTGGCTTTCTATGTTGGGGCAATCCTCTTAGTCATCACGAGTTTATTCACAATTTTCCGGGTAAAGGAATACGATCCGGATACGTACGCCAAGTATCATGGGATTTCTAAGGAAGACAACGCTCAGGGTGGTAACTGGTGGACGTTACTGAAGTCAGCACCCAAGGTTTTCTGGACCGTTACCTTAGTTCAATTTTTCTGCTGGGTGGCGTTCCAATACCTCTGGACTTACTCCGCTGGGGCTATTGCCGCTAACGTTTGGCACACGACCAACGCCGCTTCTGCTGGCTATCAAGCCGCTGGGAACTGGTACGGGGTCTTAGCCGCCGTTCAGTCAATCGCCGCCGTGGTCTGGTCATACGTCTTGGCCAAGTTGCCAAACAGCATCCATAAGTTGGGTTATGCCGGTAGTTTAGGCTTAGGGGCTTTAGGCTTCATCTCGGTCTTCTTTGTTCACAGTCAGTACATCTTAATCATTTCCTTTATCTTAGTGGGAATTGCTTGGGCTGCGATGAACACGTACCCACTGACGATGGTCACCAACGCCTTGTCCGGGGCCCACATGGGAACTTACCTGGGACTGTTCAACGGGTCCATCTGTTTACCACAGATTGTGGCCTCACTGGCCAGCTTCGCCCTGTTCCCATTATTGGGTGGTGCACAAGCCAACATGTTCCTGTTAGCCGGTATCATCATGGCAATTGGTGCCTTGTCAGTCGGCTTCATCAAGGAAACTTACCGCGCCTAAATTGAGCGTAAAAAATAAAGAAACGTCGGGGGCAGTCCCCCGTAAAACACGATTAAATATAAAGGAGAAATTACACCATGAAACGAATTTTTGAGGTACAGCCTTGGAACGTCATTACCCATACTTTTGACCCCAAAGATAAACGTCTCCAGGAATCCATGACCAGTATGGCCAACGGCTACATGGGCATGCGGGGCGATTTTGAAGAAGGCTACAGTGGCGACTCCCTCCAAGGCATCTACCTGGGTGGCGTCTGGTATCCGGACAAGACCCGGGTCGGCTGGTGGAAGAATGGCTATCCGAAGTACTTCGGTAAGGTGGTTAATGCCGTCAATTTCATCAAGCTGCCAATTGAGATTAACGGGACGGCCGTTGACTTGGCCAAGGACAAGATCAGCGACTTCACCCTCGACCTCGACATGCACCGGTCCGTGTTGACCCGTTCCTTCACGGTAGAACGCGGTGACGTGCGGGTGGCCTTAACCTTCGAACGTTTCTTGAGTGTCAGTCAACAGGAACTTTCTGTTCAGAAGGTCACGGCGAAAAACTTGGGAAGTAGCGCGGTTGATTTAACGCTGAAACCCAGCATCGATGCCGATGTCATGAACGAAGAGGCCAACTATGACGAACGGTTCTGGGACGTTCTCGCCACGGACCAACAGGCCGACCGGGGAAGCGTGATTGCCAAGACGACGCCGAACCCCTTCGGCACGCCACGGTTCACGTCCGGCATGGAAATGCGCGTGGTCACGGCGCTGCAAAATGTGGCGGTGACCCAGCCCAACGATAAGGAAGTCATGACGGCCTACACGGGTAGTCTGGCACCGGAAGCATCAGCAGAATTAGAAAAGCGGGTCATCGTGGTCACCTCCCGTGACTATGACACGCAGGAAAAATTAACGCAGGCCATGCACGCGTTGAGTGACCGAGTAGCCGGTGAAAGTTACGCCGACCTCTTAGCCGCCCACACCAAGATCTGGGCTGACCGTTGGGAAAAGTCAGACGTCCAAATTGCGGGCGATGACGAAGCGCAACAGGGAATTCGTTTCAATCTGTTCCAATTATTCTCCACATATTATGGAGAAGATTCACGCTTAAACATTGGGCCTAAGGGCTTTACCGGCGAGAAGTATGGTGGCGCGACCTACTGGGATACCGAAGCCTTCGCCGTTCCCGTTTACCTGGGGATCACGAATCCGGAGGTCACCCGGAATCTCCTGATGTACCGCTACAAGCAACTGGACGGTGCCTACGTCAACGCCCAGGAACAAGGCCTGAAGGGAGCCCTCTTCCCGATGGTGACATTTGACGGGATTGAATGCCACAACGAGTGGGAAATCACCTTCGAAGAAATTCACCGGAATGGGGATATTGCCTTTGCCATCTACAATTACACCCGTTACACCGGCGACACCTCTTATGTCCTGAACGAAGGGGCCAAGGTGCTCTCCGAGATTTCTCGCTTCTGGGCCGACCGGGTGCACTTTAGCAAGCGGAACAATCAGTACATGATCCACGGGGTCACCGGGGCCGATGAGTATGAAAACAACGTTGACAACAACTGGGATACCAACCTTCTGGCTCAGTGGACGTTGAAGTACACGCTAGAAATCCTGAGCCAAGTGGACGCCGCTACGGCCAAGAAACTCGACATCAACATCACCGCCGAGGAGAAGGCCAAGTGGCAAGATATCGTGGATCGGATGTACCTGCCGTACGATAAGGACCTGAACATCTTCGTTCAACACGATGGCTTCCTGGACAAGGATATCGAGCCGGTCAGTGCTATTCCGGCCGACCAGCGACCAATCAACCAACACTGGTCTTGGGACAAGATTCTGCGGTCACCTTACATCAAGCAAGGGGATGTGCTGCAGGGAATCTGGGACTTTATCGATGACTTTACGCCGGAACAAAAGAAGGCCAACTTCGACTTCTACGAACCCCTGACAGTTCACGAATCCAGCCTGTCACCGGCCATTCACGCAGTGTTAGCGGCGGATCTGGGCTACGAGGAAAAGGCCGTTGAACTGTACTCACGCACGGCGCGGTTGGATCTGGACAACTACAACAATGACACCACGGATGGGCTGCACATTACGGCCATGACCGGTGGGTGGATTGCGGTGGTTCAAGGCTTCGCCGGTATGCGGGTTCGAAATGGCCAGCTCCACTACGCGCCATTCCTGCCGAAGACGTGGACGAGCTATTCCTTCCGGCAGGTCTTCCGTGGCAGCCTCATCGAGGTCACGGTCGATGCTGACGGCACCCACTTTAAGTTAATGAGTGGGGACCCGTTGACGATTGACGTTGCGGGCAAGCCTGTTGAAGTGAAGTAACCGCCTTGACGACTAAGGAACACCGGCTCCTTTGCCCGGTGTCTGGGTCAGTCAGTAGACTAGGGCGAAACGTGATTGAAAATCACGCGTGACGACTTTTGAAAGCCTCACCTTGTTTATAAAATCGACAAAAAATCACCATTTTCACGGGACCTGAGCGTTCCGGAAAATGGTGATTTTTGGTGTTGTTTGCGCTTAGAAATCTTGTGGCAGGTTCTCCTGTTGCTGGGCCTTAATCTGGGTTAGCGGGCCATCGTCTTGCCAGAAGGTCAGCCATTCACCGGTAGTAGTGAGGCTTTCTAACTCGAGTTGTTGGTCGACCAGTAAGTCTTGTTCCAGGCGCGTCTTGAAGCTGGTGATGAGGGCCTGAATGACCTGTAAGTTCTGGGTCAGGTCGTTGCCGTCTAGGGCCGCCATCTGGTCGTGAAAATCGCGACGCAGGGATTCCTCGATGGTCCGGAGTTGTCGTTCGTTTTGCCGGGACAGCTTCGGTTGGTTGTTGGTGTCGAAGGCCATGGCGGGGCTGACCCCCACGAATTGAACGTTAATCTTGGGGGTGTCGATGCCGTAGGGCGTTTGGTTCCCGTTACCGAAGACATCGAATTCCCGAATCACGGTTAAGACTTCTGTCATGTGAAAAGCTCCTTTGGTTACAATCATGAGTTTAGTTTAGAGCAAAGGAAAATCCACGTCAAACCCGACTGGTGCCGAGTTGCCGTGGATGGTAAAAACAAGTTGAATGAGATGAAGCTTACCAGCTAGCCTTACGCACGCCGGGAATCTTCCCTTCGTGGGCCAATTGCCGGAAGTTCAGGCGAGATAGGCCGAATTTCCGCATGTAAGCGTGTGGCCGGCCATCCAAGTGGTCGCGGTGATGAATTCGAACAGGGGAGGCATTTCGTGGTAGCAGCGCCAGTGCGGCGTAGTCGCCAGCTGCCTTCAGTTCTGCGCGTCGATCGGCGTACTTCGCAACGGTTGCTTCAATCCGTTTTTCTTTAGCAATTTTTGACTTCTTAGCCATGAATACAAGTAGCTCCTTTTTGATAAATAGTAATAATTACGTTCTGATTAGCATAGCATTTTCGGTTGAAGACTGTCAACGAATTCGACTTCAAGCCGTGATTGGGCGTCATTGATGTTGGTTAGGAAGGGATTTTATAATTAGTTAAGGGCATTGATTATGAAATTAACTAACTCCGTGATTTGGGCGAATGGTGGGTCCACTAGATGGCCGAAATCGTTTGGCCCGCAAGGAAAGTCACGGGGTTACGCGCACACCATTCGTCAGGCGGTGGCCCATACCAGTTAGTTGTTAAACTTATCTACGGGGGGAAACGATGGCGGATGTTAAGCTAAAGCTAGGATGTGTTTTGGATTTATTAATCGGGGGGGGATTAACTATGAAGGCACACAATCAGATGAAACAATTCTTGCTGGCGGGTCTGTTAGGCACGGTGATGACGGTTGGCGGGGTGGCGATGACGCAGGTCCCGGCCCAGGCCGCGGACGAGCCGACAACCGGTCAAACGACGACGGAACCGCATGCCGATCAGGACCAGGTGGAATTTGGCGACCCAACTTTGGAAAAAATCGTGGCGAATGGATTAGGCGTGGCCGGTCCGGTGACTTATGGCGAGATTCGGAACTACTCTGGGAAACAGTTAGCGTTAAACTATTTCAAGTTATCAGAGTATGATCAAAATGCAACAACGCCAATTTTGCTCACTTCAGTAGAAGGCCTACAGAGCCTACAGGAATTGCCGAATGGGATCGGGGTCAGCATTCAGGTATCACTTAAGAGTGGCGTTTCCCTAGCACCGTTTAAGGGATTACCGGTTTCTGGTAGCTTTAATTTTCAGCAAGATAATATGCACAATGGAGATTTTACGGATTTGAATGACATAAATTTCATGACCGATCCGACACAATCATCCATGCGAAGTCTTAGAATCTCTGGTGTTACTAAATACCAGAACTTTGGTGGCTTAACTGATACTGATATTCAAAAGCTGAAGCCTCTATTTGCTAAATTTTCTAGTCTGAGACCTAATACGCTTACTGATGGAATTAGAGTTACAGTGGCCCATCAACGATTATCAGATTTTACTTTTTTTAAGCAATTTGCGCCGATTGATTTGTTAGCCATCGGTGAAGTAGAAGTTGCTCCACAGAAGACGTATATTGATCCCGATACTTTTACACAGGATACGGAAGTTCGCTTACCGGCACAGGTTAAGGGATTAGATGGTGAACCCGTGCAGACGAGTACTTACGTCTATTCCAATGATTCTCATAAACTCACTATGGACGGTACAGATGCTTTGGTTAAAGGAATTACACCTAATATAAAATATATAATGATAGATCAAGAATACCTCACAGAGAATTATCCGGATGTTGCACCTATTGAATATGCTGATGGTAGCGAGCTGACTACCGATGGCGTGCAATATTATCCGGTTGCTTGGCAAAAAGCCCCAGACGAGTCTTCCGATTCCTCATCGACTACCCAGACGCCGGGGACTGACACCACCCTGCCGGACGAAACTTCCAGCTCGACGACATCCGCATCCGAGACATCCGATGAGGCCGACCAAGCCGTGGCACCCAAGGGTAGTGTGGTCTACGCCGTCAAGCCAATCTATCTCTATCAGCGGCCAACCTTTAAGCATGCAGAGCGTCAGGCCAAGTACGTTAAGCAGCCGCGGATTAACCGGCCAATGTTTGTCGTCACGGGATACGCCCAGTCCGTTAACGGTCGCGCGCGTTACCTGGTGAAGGATGTCAATCATCACAGCAAGACGACGGGAAAGACCGGCTACATCACGGCTAACAGCCGATACACCGTGCCGGTCTACTACCAGAAGAAGGCGACTAAGGTTACCGTCATCAATCCGGCCGGGGTTACGGCCTATCGTCAGGTGGGCTTGAAGAAGCGGGTCACCCATTATCGTCAAGGCACCACGCTGAAGGTCACCGGCTTAAAACACTATCGCCTCACCACCCGGTTTAAGCTGAGTAACGGCACCTACGTGACCGCCAATCGCAAGCTGGTCACGACCCAGAAGACTTCGACACCGGCCTACATTCGGACCAAGACCACGATTAACCGCTACCGGACGGTCAATCTGACCGGTAAGCGGGGGAGTTATGCCGCTAAGAAACGGGTAAAGGTCCTGGGGTGGGCCTACTCGCAACCGAATAACTTCGCAAAATTCGGGACGCTACGGTATCACGTGGCCGGCGGTTATGTGACGGCCAACGCGAAGTATGTCCAGGCGATTCGTTAATTGCCGATGACGATCAAAAATCAAGGTCTAGAGGTTGAAGGTAGAATTAACGCGTTGCTTCCTGTAACGACGGTTTCTGTCCACTAAAATTAATGAAACCAGTCGCCTGCGTCAGCCAGAGGTAGTGCTTACCAATAACATCAAAGTTTGTCGGCAAATCAGTCGTTACGTCGGGTTAAGCCACTGGTTGCTGGCCAGCACTCTCGTAGCCGTGAGTGAGCCAAATAGGGGTTCAGCCGTGGGAGTTCCCTTAGTGGCACGGTTCATGCCGCTTAGGGAACTGGCGTCTTTGAGACATGGGCTGTCGGCTCAAAGCGAGGCCGAGACCGCCTCTCAGGCTCGGTCCGGTCCGCCCACCGCGATCCAACCCATATTTGGCGAACGGCAAGGCGGCTGCTTTCCACTACGAAACTGTAAACGATGACTTTTAATCAAGGTTAGACACAAAAAACCACCACACCGTTAGCGGCGTGGTGGTTTTCAATTTAAATTCGTTTAGATTAATACTTAACTTCGTAGGCAATCTCGTAGGTTTGGGTCTTGCCGGCAGGGATGGAAACGTCCCCGAAGTTTGGATGGTGTGGCGTGTCTGACAAAGTTTGGGCTTCCAAGGCAACCCCCATGTAAGGTTGGCCAGCACCGGTAGCCAGTTTCATGTCGGACGTGAAGGAGTTGGCGGTGAAGACCACCAGACCATTACGGCTCGACTTGATGGTGACGGAGCGGTTGGATTGTGGGTCGCTCAATTCGGCAATCTTGTTGTCAGCGGCGGGTTCAACGTGGAACAGGTCATCGAATCCTTTTTCGGTGGTGTCTTGCATGCCGCGAATGGCCTCGCCTAGGTTTTGGCCCTTAGAGAAGTCGAATGGCGTGCCGGCATTTTGGATGAAGTTCCCGGTTGGAATCTTTTCGCTGGTGACTTCCAAGTGTTCCTTGGCGTTGATTTGAAGCGTTTGACCAGAGATGAGTTGGTCGTCACTCAGGTTGAAGTAGACGTGTAACGTTGGGTTGAAGAGGGTCAAGGCCGTTGAGTTGGCTTCGAACTTCAGGTTAACCCGGTCGTTGTTGTCCAGAGAGTAGATCATCTTGGCGGTTAAATCACCAGGGAAGGAGTCGTCGCTGGACTTAAACGTGTGGCTCAAGATAATCTTGGCTTCGTTGTCATCGCTATCGTCGATTTCGCCGTCCCAGTTGACCGTGTTAAAGCCATGTGGACCTCCGTGAAGCGTGGTGTCCTTGCCTTCGTTGGTGTCAACGGTGTAGGTCTTACCGCCCATCTCGAAGGTACCCCCGCCGAGCCGACCGCCAATCCGGCCGATTCCCATGCAAACGTAGAACGGATTAGAGAGGTAGTCTTCCATTTTGTGGTAAGATAACACCAAATTCTTGTCGCCCTTGTCGGTTGGCACGGACAGCGTATGTAAGGTTGCGCCCCAGCTTAAGATGCCAAGTTTAACGCCGTTCTTGTTTTCAATCGTATATTCGGTGACAGCTTGATTCTGATAAGTATCCCATTTCGTCGTAGCAGTTTTCATGAGCAAGTCCTCGATTTCTATAGATTAAAGCGTTTTCATTTCTGGCTCTATTCTATATTTTTATCCGTATAATTGTCAAATGAAGTTGGGATGAAAGTCACGATATCAGATGCTGGATGATGCGAGTATCCTTGATATATGGGCGTTTTGTTTCGAAAAATACTTTGTGCGGATAAATTTTTAAGAGCGATTGTTCAGCTTAGCAATTATACAGCGAACGAAATTTCACTTGTGCGCAACTAAAAGAACTGGCATAATAGATTAGTTTAGGGGGGATTGGATTGGCACGCAAATGGCAGTGGCTAGCCGCGAGTATCGCGGGCGGTTGGTTAGGTTATCGATGGATTAGTCGTCTAGCGGTCGCACCGCAACCCCTGTCGCGTCGCCGTTCCGATGTGGTCTATGCGCCAACGCCCACGCTCTTTATTCCGGGGTGGGGTGGTCAGGCGTGGACCTACAATCGGTTGCTTCGGTGGCTGGCGCAACAAGGCTATGCCCATAAAGTCTTAACGATTCGCGTGGATCGTCACGGGAATCGCCATTTTGTCGGGGATTGGGAGACAACGGCCACCAATCCACTGATTCAGGTGCTGTTCGATCACAGCCTGACGCGCGACTACCAGCCACAGATTCGGTGGATTACCGCGATTCTGCGGGATCTCCACCAGCGCTACGGCGTGACCGTGTACAACCTGGTTGGCCACTCGTGGGGCGGCAGTGCGGCGGTCCACAGCTTGGTGTTATACGGCCACCAGCCGGATTTGCCACACTTACGCCGATTGGTCCTACTGGGGACGCCGGTTGACGAGAGCCAACCGGGGGACCACCCTGATGCGGCCTACGAGCGCCTGAGAGCGGCCCGTCACCAATTACGAACCAGTTATCGTGGTCAGGTGATAAACGTCTATGGCACGCTGCCAGGGCGGCTAACGGACGGTTCGGTGCCGGTTCATCAGGCCACGGCCTTACGAGCCATTCTGGCCGGTAGTTCCTGGCAGTATCGAGAAATTCACGTGCCACGGACCAGCCATCGTCAATTGCACGCCTTGCCCAGAATGTGGCGTCTGATCGGTCAAGCCGTTTGGGGAGACTAAAAAGCCGCTAACCTTAATTGGGTTAGCGACTGAAAATTTAGTTGACTTTAAACTTCACCTGCTAAAATAGCGTCAATGACGTTGAGTACCCCGTCATGGTTATTGTCGGTGGGTGTCACGAGGTCGGCGACGGCCTTGACCGTGTCCGTGCCATTTCGCATGGCCACCCCTAAACCCACGTGGGCCAACATGTCGCGGTCGTTATCATTGTCACCAAAGGCCGCCACCTCTGCGGGCGTCAGGCCCCAGGATTTGGCGAGCTGGGTGATGCCCACGGCCTTATTCATGTGGGCGGCCACGATATCGATACTACCAAAGCCGCTAGCCATGGCATTGATTTGGCCGGGGAAACGCTGGTTCAAGCGTGCGGCCACGTGTTGGATGGTATCGTTGGGCCACTCGCCGTTGATTTTATAGAAGACATCTTCAACTTGGGTGAGGTCGTCCACCAGTACGATATTATTGAAGAAGTAATTCTGGGCCACCGGGTCACTGGGGTGGTCGCGGCGATTGATGTAGGTTCCGTGGGCGCCGGATAACCGAAGGACCTGCGGCCGTAGCGACTCATCGGCGAGAATAGCGGCGACAATCTGGTGGACGGTCGGCGTAGGGATAACGTCTTCGAACAGGGTGTGCCCCTGGTCAACGATCAGACCGCCATTCTCCGCCACGAAGGTCTGGACGGCCGGTGTGGGCGCGAAGACGCGGTGAAGGTGGCCTAGGTGGTTGCCACTGGCCACGACAAAGCGAATACCAGCGGCTGTTAGTTGGTGAAGTTGCTTTGCAAACCGCGCCTGATTGTAGTGGCGTTCCTGATTTAAGAAAGTCCCATCAACATCGGTCGCAATCATTTTAATTCTTGTCATACCAAGCTCCTCAATGATTTAATTTTTCTTAACTTTAATCATACGGACTTCTGTTTCTGAATTCAATGTTCTAATCTGGAAGAAATATGACAAAATGATTGCGTATCACTAGTTTTTTCATTCGTAATGCTATAAACTATTAATGAATCGGTAACATAAAGGCTGAAAATGAGGGTTATAATAAATGGTTAGCGGGTAAGAATAGTAACGTGTTTTTTCTACGCTGCCTTATAGCTCAACTGGAAAGGAAGAAAGCAAAAAATGACGCAAACTAACGATTTAAACCAATCCTTGGAATGGTTTTCCCAACTCCAAAAGATTATGCGGCCAGTAACAACGATTAAAACGGAGGAAGTTACGATTTCTCTGGAGCAATTCAACTTGTTACATGCTATCACGACTCAGCGCGAAGAATTTACGCCTACGAAATTTGCTGGCCAAATCGGCGTTTCTAAGTCGATGATTTCTGGGCAAATCTCACGTTTATTACGGGCTGGTTTAATTGAAAGTATCGCTTCAACGGTTGATCGTCGTCAACACAACCTGAAGCTCACGCCGGATGGTGTCAGAGTCTACACGACGGTTCGTGGCCAAGTGGTCGAACGCCTAGATGGCTTACACGCTGATATCGCCAAATTAATGTAAGCTGTTAAATTTAATTGACAATTGAAAAGAAATCCCCTTTTGCGACTAGAATCTTTCATTCGTGTGACAATTTGGTTAAGATGACCCAACGCTTTGATGTCTTAGCTATAATGAAACTGTTGGAAGAATTTTAAACTGGAGGGGATTTTTTGAATTTGAGGGTAAAACTCGGTCTACTGGTTACGGTTGCAATGGGGGCGACCGTTCTGGGACTGAATGGTTTTCCGGGAACGGTACAGCCGACAAACACCATTGTGGCGCAGGCGGCAACGACGATTAATGCGCAACATCAAGGCATGGTCGGCAACGCTAAGACCGTTAACAACGAGGCGTTACAGGATATGCTGGACAAGTGGGACAGCGATGATCTCACGGTTCACGTGCCTAAAGGGACTTACATTTTTGACGCGGGGAACATCAAGCTCCATTCGAATATTACATTTAAGTTCGATAAGGGTGCGGTCTTCCGGATTACGTCAGGTAACCGCGTGAACTTCGTCT
The DNA here is from genome assembly GCF_038374745.1 of Levilactobacillus sp. HBUAS70063. Classification (NCBI taxonomy): domain Bacteria; kingdom Bacillati; phylum Bacillota; class Bacilli; order Lactobacillales; family Lactobacillaceae; genus Levilactobacillus; species Levilactobacillus sp. HBUAS70063. The sequence goes on from NZ_JBANSM010000008.1 coordinate 85,395, forward strand.
ATCCGAGTCCTGAAGCCGGCTACGATGGCGGGATTAGCAATGTTAAGTGGGAAGGCGCCACGTTCCAAGGGGACAATACTAAATTGGGGCAAAGTGTCTTCACGCAAAGTGTCCACCACGCCACGAATATCACCTTTGATAAGTGTGTCTTTGACAACGCCGAATCACCGACCGGACACTACATTGATCTAGATGGGAGTCATGACATCAATATCACGAATTCCGTCTTTACCGGATTCAATGGGTCACAAGACTTTAAGGAAGCTATCCAGGTTGATTACTCCAATAAAAAAGCAATGTCGTACAAGAACCCGGGTGACCAGTACGATAACCTCCCTACTTATGACGTTAAGGTCAACAAGAACCAATTCTTACCGGTTTCCAAAAAGTCCGGGCAAGTCCAATCCTACGCACCTAATCCAATTGGCGAACACGCCATCTATGGCCATGGTAAGGCGGGGATTATCCATAACGTCTACTTCACCAACAACACGGTTGTCGACCCTAAACCACTGATGGATGATGGCGTTGCCACGATTCATTTTAAGGGGATCTCCGACCTGTGGATTACCGGAAATAAGTTCATTAACCAACACGTTTTGGGCTCCGGAAATTACATCTACTTATATAATTCAGAACCAAACTACAGCATGACCAACTTAAATATCGAGGATAATACGTTTACCAACGTTAATCCAACCAAGCAATACATCTTCTTGGATAGTGCCGATACGGATAATCCGATGACCGACGTTTCCATTACGGGCAACAAGGTGACAACCCAGAAGAAGGGCGCTTCGTTCGTGAAGAGTAACTTTTCTTTGACGGGCGATTCGATCAAGATTGCCAAGAATACGATTAAGAAGACGAAGCCGAAGAAGACCACGGTGTCAACGCAACAAACGATTACCAATACATCTGTCAGCAACGCCACGTCGCAAAAACTCAAGAAACGTAAGCAGACCAACAAGTCTGAAAAGTACTATTCAGGGTTGGCCACGCAACACGCGCAGTTAGCATCGAAGTACAAGACGTATTCGGTTTATAACCACATTCGGGGTCATAAGAACTGGAATATCTTGAAGTTTAACTGGAAATCAATCAAGAGCAAGCGGGTTTATATTGATATGCGGGCCAATGCCGATACCGGTAAGTGGTACCGGATTCGCTTCAGTAAGAACGCCAATGCTAAGAAATACTGGATTCGTAAGGGTGCCTTGAAGTTTGATACCTTCAAGAGTGAGACCTACGACCGGGAATTCAATCTGATGAAGGTTTACCCTGTTTACACGCGGCCATTTGATGATCCACTGTTGGCCAAGCAAAAGGGAACGACGGCCGATATCACGGAACGACGGGTAACCATTACGCACCGAGTTAAGCGGACGGATTCCAATGGGAAAGTCTCAACTTACTACCAGATGGATAACGGTTTGTGGACCCGGGCACTCGCCTTTGATTTAGACTCATAATTTAGTTTTAATTCATTTAACAGCCCTCCTCTAAGCCAAAATTAATGGCTAGGGGAGGGCTTTTTAGTCGGGGTTCACGATGCCCAGTTGTCTGAGCGAAGCGTCGCAATCGGACTTATTTATGACGACATCTGAAAAGGTCGTGAACCATTTGTCCATTCGCCGTCCTCCCCTCGATAGAGGCCGCGCTTAACGATGCTAAATGACCATCGTTATTAGTTGCGGTCCAAGATTGCCAAAGGTTGCGGCCTATTTTGGAACTTTCAGCCTTTGGCCAGATGCCTATTAAAAATACGCTGAATACCGTGGACCGCCGATTTTCGGTTGCGGCGGATCTTTTTTTTCGATTATTGATCGAAATCAAGGGTAATTTGCCATGAAAAATGGTACACTGTTTCCAACCTCGATGGGGGCTTGGCCGCTTACGCGGGGTTAAGCTTTCATGAGGACTTCAAAAATGTAAGCCCTCACAAATTCATAAAATTTTCATCTTTCGGTCCTAAAAAGGTTGGATTCGGTTGGTAAGGTTAGACTAAGCCCGCCGGACCGGGATTGTTATTCTATCACGGGTTTGCGAGAATCTTGCGAAAGTCTTAAGAGGTAGGATTCACTGAGGGTAATGGGTTTCATCATTTCTCATTGTGGTGTACAATAAGAAATATAAATTAGCACTCCAACAAAAGAGTGCTAAATCTGGTACCTCATCGAAGAGAAGATAATTGGAGGGCGATTCTATGATTAAAATGTACTTTCATGCTAAGACTACTGCGGTAACGAAGGCAATGAAGTGGCTGGCTAACCACGACGCCATCTTTACTGCTCGTGACATCAAAAAACAACCATTAACTCGTGACGAAATTTTATACATGTTATCCCTGACGGAAGACGGCACCGACGATCTGATTTCCACGCGGTCCAAGGCCTACAAGGCTTTACCGGACTCCGTTCAAGACATGGGGATGAATGAGCTCGTTGACTTGTTGCAGAAGAACCCGGGGATCTTAAAGAACCCGATTGTGGTCGACCGCAATAAGTTAGCGACCGGCTTTGATTTGGAGACCATCCGTGAATTCGTCCCGGCCGCTTACCGGAAGAAGGAACTGGCTAGTTTCTTCAAGATTTTGAATGGCGGTAACAAGAACATGGATGTTTCGCCAGCATAGGTTCAGTCTAAATAGAAACGAAGGGCGTCAACTCCGATGAGAGTTGGCGCTCTTTTTATCAAAAAAAAGAGCTTGAGCGCCTTGGCTCAAACTCTTGTCAGAACTTAACTTAACGTTGCGGGCCGGGAGTAGCCGACCGTGTGCCACCAGGAAACGTTCGTGGCCTCGGTGATGACGCCGCGGAGTTGGGCATCGATCATCTTGTTGTTGCCCAGGTAAATCCCACAGTGGGTGATGTTGTTGGCGCTGGTCCCAAAGAAGATCAGATCGCCGGGTTGGGCGTTCTTAGCGCTCACGTGCGTGTAGGCGTTGTATTGTTCCTGTGCCGTCCGTGGTAAGGTTTGGCCGATTGCCTTGTTGAAGACGTACTTCGTGAAGCCGGAGCAGTCAAAGGAACTCGGGCCATTGCCACCGTAAACGTAAGGCTTGCCCAACTGCGCCTTAGCCGCCTTCAGGATGGACGCGTAAGTGCCGTTACCGGTTGTGGACGTGCTACTGGTCGTGGTGTGGGCGTAGCTCTTCTTTTGCAGGTAGCCGTGCCAGATCCAACCGGAAGCCGTCTTACGGCCGTTGGTGACGTAATAGTAGAGGTACTTGACGCCGTTCTTCTTGATAATGTAACGCTTCTTGGTGGCGTGCCAAGTCGTATTCGGATAATTCTTTAAGTAGTGGGTCTTCTTGCCGAAAGTCATGTTAGCGGCGGTGCCCCCCAGGTTGTAGGTCCAACCGGTCGCGCTCTTGCGGACGTAGGACGTGTCCGTCATATTGCTGGTGCTAACAATGGTGTTGGTACTGTTGGCGTGAGCCGTGGTCGTGCCCAAGCTGATTGCCGGAACTAACGCGGCTGCGAAGGCAACGGCTAAACCCATTTTTTTAAAATTCATCAATATATCCATCCCTTATTATGTAAAGATTGTCATCGCTTTAGTACAACATCTAAGATAGCCCTAAAGTTTTACAGCAGCGTTACGCCCGGGTATTATTGCCGTTACGCTTTGGCGGGTCTTCGTAATATTACAAGGGTTGGGTGAATTTATAATCATTGTGATAATCGGGTGATTGGCTAGAAATCAAGCGCCCCATAGCCTGACAGTTATGGTAGACTATGAATAGTCTAAAATTTCCGTTTTAAAATATAATAAGGTGGGTGTCATTTTATGAATGGTTTTATTGGAGAGTTCTTCGGGACCCTGATTTTAATCCTATTAGGGACCGGGACTGGGGCCGGAATCAACCTCAAGAAGACGTACGCGACCGGGAGTAACTGGACGTTTGTCAGCGTGGCTTGGGGGATGGCGGTAACGATGGGCGTCTACGTTGCCGGCATGCTCGGCTCGGACGGGCATTTGAATCCGGCCGTGACCATTGGTTTCGCGGCGTTTGGATTCTTCCCGTGGTCCCAAGTGCTCCCATACTTGGCGGGCCAGTTCTTGGGGGCCTTCGTCGGGGCGGCCATTGCCATTTTCCAATTTTACCCGCATTTTAAAGCGACACCGAATGAAAACGCTGGCAATTGCGTCGGGATCTTCGCCACGCGGCCGGCGATTAAGAATCCCTTCTTCAATTTCGTTTCCGAAGTCGTGGCGACTTGGGCCTTCATCTTTATTCTCCTGAACATGGGAGACTTCACGCAAGGGCTGAAGCCGTTTATGGTGGGGATTCTAATCATGACGATTGGGATGTGCCTGGGGAGTACGACCGGGTTCGCCATTAATCCGGCCCGGGATTGGAGCCCGCGGCTGGCCTACACCATCCTGCCGGTGCCTAATGGTGGTTCCGCCGAATGGAATTACGCTTGGGTCCCGATGTTTGGACCGTTGTTAGGCGGCTTGTTAGCGGCTGGCCTGCAGGCTTGGATTAAATAGATCGCAGTGTAAAGAGAGGTTCCAACCACTTCAGAAATTGAAGTGTTGGAACCTCTTTTAGGTTACTCGGAATGCTTAATGTATCCGGGGACAGGTATTTCAGGGTCTACTTTTGGCGTATTAATAAATTTACCACCGAATGCGTTCCGATAGTCGCTTGGTGTCATATTAATGTATTTTTTAGGTAGATTGCAAATTTAATCCGAATTTTTTGACAAATTAGTCAGCATCACTTGGTAAGGTGTTTGCCAGTTAAGTACTTTAAGGGGGCGTT
>NZ_JBANSM010000009.1:0-78612 GCF_038374745.1 Levilactobacillus sp. HBUAS70063
CTCCTAAAAAATGGGTTTGTGGTAAACACCATTTTAAAGGAAGCTGATCTTTTTTGTCCGAACAGCGTTCGGATTAATTTTACAATCTACCGTTACCACTTGTAAAAAAGGCCAGAGGTTTAGACAAATCAAAGGTGTAATAAGGCATTGTGGGTTCCTCCTAAAGTTAATGTGGCTTAAGTTCCTTTTTGACACAATAAGTATAATGTCATGCATTTTATTCAGGTCAAACACCAGTTACAATTAACAACGTAAGCGCTTGCAAATAAATTACAAAGGGAACGGGACTTATGGAAAATCAAACTACAGGGGTCACCCAGACCGATAATGTTAAATTGTCATGGCGGGAACGAATCGGTTTTGGACAGCTCGATTTGGCCGGACAATTAGTTTTTAACATGATTACGGTATATTTATTATACTACTTTACGGACGTTGCATTAATTCCTGTTGGAACAGCTGGTACAATTTTGTTTGTAGCAAGAATATTTGATGCATTAGATGCACCAATTTGGGGGACATTAATTGATATGACCCATACTCGTTGGGGTAAAGCCAGACCATATTTTTTGTGGGTCATTTTCCCATTCACAATCAGTGCTATTCTAACATTCTCAGCGCCTAGTTTATCATTACATGCAAAAATCTGGTATTGTGCCATTACATATATTTGTACTGGAGTTTTGTACACGGGGTTAAATACACCGCTAGCCACTGTTTTACCGCTCTTAACTCGTGATCCACAAGAACGTTTGACTTTAAACTCCATCCGTATGACTCTGGGACAAGTTGGTGTCTTAATTGTTAATGCGTTTGGACTTCCCCTGGTTGCATTCTTTGGAAAAGGGAACAAAGTTGCTGGGTTTCGTGGGACCATCATCTTATTTGCTTTAGTCGGGATGGTATTGACCCTATTCTCATTCGGAAACATTAAAGAGCGTGTAAAGCCAGTTGTTCAAAAAGTTTCAATTAAAAAGAGTGTACGAGCAATGAAGAATAACTGGCCATGGGTAATTATTATTATCAGTAACTTATTCCTTTGGATTGCGTTAACGTCACGTTCATCAACGATTGTGTATTACATGACGTATAACTATGGAAATCAAGATATGACGTCTGTTCTCAATAGTATGAAAGTTATTCAGGTAGTGACAACACTCTTAATTCCGTTGTTTGCCCGCAAATTATCTAAGAAGATTATCTGGATTACCGGTCTAGTCATGTGTATTGCTGGACAATTAATTATTGGGGTCGCAGGTATGAACTTACCAATTATTATTGCAGGTTGGTTATTAGGATGCTTAGGAATTGGTTTTGCTGTAACAATGCCATTTGCATTGATTGGTGCAAGTGTCGACTACGGAGAATGGAAAAATGGAATTAACGCTGCGGGATTATTGACCGCAATTGGAACTTCATTCTGTATTAAATTAGGTAGTGGAATTGGTGGAATGATTTCGGCTAAAGTTATGGCGGCTTTTGGATATGTTGCAAATAAAACGCAAACGGCAGCTGGATTACAAGGTATTAGCATTTCCTTTGTGTGGGTTACAATTATTGCGTTAATTATTGCAATGATTCCATTGTTCTTCTACGGGAAATACGAACGTCTTGAAAATCAAGTGACGGATGATTTAAATGCACGTAAAGCCCAAGCGTAGAAAGAAGGAGAATAATGATAGTTGCTGAAGATAATAAGTTAGTTTACGAAAATGAAGGAGAACACTTGGAAATAATTCCTTGGGGAACTGATGGGTTCCGAGTTCGCTCCACCAGATTTCCTATGTTAAGTACAGAATCAAATGCACTTTCTATGGATGTAAGTCATAAGGCAACTCAATGTTTAGTTGAAGGAAGCCGTGGCGAAATCACTAATGGAAAAATTAAAGCGGCAATAAATGGACGCGGAAAGATTACACTTTATAATCAAAATGGTGCAATTGTCCTTGACGAATATCAACGTAGTCGTAATGCAACGATGAAAAAGGGTGTGGATAAAGACAGGACAACGCGATTCAATAGTGCGCTAAAGATTGAGCCACGGATGTTTACTGGCATTGCAGGGGGTGATTTTAAATTAACACTACGTTTTGAGTCTGATCCGGATGAGAAAATTTTTGGAATGGGCCAATATCAGCAGGATAACTTGAATTTAAAAGGCACTGAATTAGAATTAGCTCAGAGAAATTCTCAGGCGTCTGTACCGTTTATGATTTCTAACCTTGGCTATGGATTCTTATGGAATAATCCCGCCATAGGTCGTGTCAGTTTTGGGAAGAATATTACGACTTGGGAAGCAGAAGCCACTAAAGAACTTGATTATTGGATAACGGTAGGTGATACGCCACAAGAGATTGAACGGCATTATGGCGAGGTGTCGGGAACAGTGCCGGAAGCTCCGGACTATAGCCTAGGTTTTTGGCAAAGTCGTCTTCGCTATCGAACGCAGGAAGAATTATTAAAGGCTGCTCACGAATATAAAAGGCGTCATTTACCCATCGATGTGATAGTTATCGATTACTTTCATTGGCCAAAGTCTGGTGAATTTCGTTTTGACAGTAAATATTGGCCAGATCCAGAAGCAATGTGTAAAGAACTAGAAAAGATGGGAATTAAGTTAATGGTTTCCATTTGGCCTACGGTAGACAATACGGCAACTACTTTTGATGAACTAAATGAACGAGGGCTACTAGTTAGAGCCGACAGAGGGCCTCAGATTATGATGGACTTTCTAGGCAATAACGGATTTGTTGATTTTACCAATCCAAAAGCCCAAAAGTATGTTTGGAATCTGGTTAAGCAGAATTACTATGATAAAGGTGTGACACTGTTTTGGTTGGATGAAGCAGAACCAGAATATAGAGCATATGATTTTGACAATTATCGTTACTATGAAGGGTCTGCTTTAGAAGTTGCTAATAAGTATCCAGTAGGATTTTCTAAAGCATTTTATGATGGCATGTACGCTCAAGGTGTTAAAAATCCAATGAATTTGGTTCGATGTGCGTGGGCAGGAAGCCAAAAGTATGGGGCACTTGTTTGGTCGGGCGATGTGGATTCTAGTTTTAAATCACTTCGTAACCAATTAGCTGCGGGGTTAAGTATGGGAATCGCTGGTATCCCGTGGTGGACAACTGATATTGGTGGCTTTCACGGTGGTGTTGATACAGACCCTGAATTTCAAGAGTTAGTAACTCGGTGGTTCGAGTTTGCTACTTTCTGTCCAGTAATGAGGATGCATGGTGATCGGGATCCACATACAGAACCATTAGGAGATGGTGGTGGCCGTCAACCGTCAGGTGCAGAAACAGAAATTTGGGCTTATGGTGATAAAGCATATGATATCATGAGACGCCATTTGAGTATTCGTGAAGCACTCAAGCCATATTTAAGAAAACAAATGGACACGGCCCATAAAAGTGGGGACCCTGTTATGCGACCGCTGTTCTTTGACTTTCCAGATGATAATGTTTGGGATATAACTGATGAGTATATGTTTGGTACAGATATTTTGGTAGCACCAGTATTGTATGCAAAACTTGAAAAGCGTCAGGTATATTTACCAGGAAATTCTGATATAAATTGGATTGATGTATACACTGGGGAGAAGTACTCTGGCGGGACGACTATTGAGACTGAATTGAAATTGGACCATTTGCCAGTATTTATAAGAAGTGAAGAATTACTCGAAGCATTTAAACCTTATCATAAAGCTAATGATTAAATTGGTTTAGAGAATACGGCTGGGATTGTCCCAGCCGTATTTTTTAGACCATGATTCTATACTTTCATTGAGTACCCAATAATAATCGTGACTTATGTGTAAGAAATTTTACGTACGATTAATATAATTATAGGATACGACATTTTTAATTTGTCGACTTGTCAAGCAATGCCACGTATTGTAAATATTAACGCCTATATACTAGATATTTTACCCCTTTCTAGGTATACTAAGGGCAACGTGCAGGCTTCATCTTTGAGCGGCTAACTGTTTGATGCATCACACAAATAGGATACTTTTCTGAGCAATCATTGAGGAGGAACAAACAATGACTAACTCACCAAGCGCCACCCAACGAGGGAAAACCTGGCTTTACGCCGGTGTCATTTCAGCCGGCTTGAGCTTGGGCTTCCTGGGAACTCAGGCTACGACCGTCCATGCGGCTACGCCCACGGTTCCCGACAAGTCAGTGACAACGGACGGAACGACTCAAGAAACCCGGGTAACCCTGAGGACGACGCCAGCTCATACGCAAACGGCGGATGGCGCCACTGTAGCTGAGTCCGAGCAGACGACCGAACCCGTAGCGGAGACGGATTCGGTGCAAGACGAGAGTCTAGAACAGAATGAAAATGTAAGCGATAACATTAATGACGTTGATTCCGACGACACGGAAACTGCCGGCACAACGCCAGTAGTGGATGAAACGACAGAAACGGTAGAAGCGGCCGAATCAGCAGAACCAGCAGAACTAGCAGAACCAGCAAGATCAACACCAGATACGACGCCAGCGGCTTCCAAACGAGCCGAGACAGCGGCGGTCGCAGCGTTAGCGGCCAAAGCGGCGAGCCCCGTTGCGGTGACCGCGAAGACCACGCCACAGGTAAAGGCCGAGATTGACCAGTGGATGCCCAACGAGACGCTTCAGGATTTAGTTTGGCAGACGCTGAAATATTATAACAAGGACCGCACCTGGGCGAGTGCCAAGGACATCACGCAGGAGGACATGCTGCTGTTGACCGAGCTCAGTGCGCAAACTTTTCTGGTGTCGTTGTATATCGATGGCCAGTCCGAGTTTTCGCTAGAGGGCTTGCAGTACGCCACCAACTTGGTGAAACTGGACCTCTACAACAGTTTGAATATTCCGAACAACGCGATGCGTGGTGACATTGTGGATATTTCGCCGCTCAGTGCGTTGGTGAACCTGGAGTACTTGCAGCTGGGCGGCAACCGGATCAGCGATATCCGGCCAATTGCGAAGTTGGAAAGAATCACGGAGTTAATTATCGGGACGAACTGTATTGCCGACTTTTCTTCGTTGAACGCGGCGCAGTACACCAAGAAGCTAAACATAGAGGGTCAGGTGCTGAATCCGGCGGTGGTTTACGTCAACAAGAAGACCCGGACCTATTCCCTGACGAATCCTATGAAGGCGCCGCAAGGAATGACGCTGTCTCCGGCGCCCGTAAAGTCTGTGATGGGCATTCCGATTTTTCCCATCGGCGTTGCGGACAAGCCGCTAGCTAGAATTTACTACAACGGCGCCGCCAGTCAGAAAGTCGTGGGCGATCAAATTGTCTATACCGGAATCGTCGATCAGAAGATGCCCGGCGTGACTACCAGTCCATTCCCGGGATATGGCGCCTACCCAAGCGATTACACCTACTATCTGATTTCGACCTACGAGACTTCGGATGGTGCGAAGACGATTAACCTCTTCACGCCGTATATTCTGGCCGATGAGGCTGAACCGGTGACGGTGAACTATGTGGATGAGCAGGGCGTGGCCTTGAAAGATCCAGTAGTTCTGACCGGGATGATCGGTGAAACGTATGTCGCGGTGGCGGAAGACTTTGACGGCTATACCCTGACGGAGACGCCGGTGAATGCGACCGGTAAATTTGGCGAGGAACCGGTGACCGTGACCTTCGTTTATCAAAAGGACGGGGAAGTCACGCCACCCGTCGATCCCCAGCCGGATACCACGGTGACGATTACGGTGCAATTCCTGACGGCCGATGGGGTCAAGGTCGCCGCTGATCAAACGCTGACGGGGAAAACGGGCCAGAGCTATACCACGTCACCCGTGACGGTGGCTGGTTATGAGCTGGTGACCACGCCGGCCAACGCCTCCGGCACATTCGGTGAGACCGATGCCACAGTGACCTATCTCTATGCGGCGGTGGTCGATGAGGGCGATGGCGACCAGATCACGACCGATCCGGATGAGGTTAACCCGGGCGGTGATGACGAGGCAGACGGTCAGGTCACGGTGGATCAGCCGGACACGTCGACTGGTGGTCAGGGCGACCAGGTCTTGGCGACTAGCCAACGCCCAACGGGAACGGATCAAACAGCCACGCAACCCCTAGCAGCGCAAAAATCCCGGCAAACGGCAACGACCCTACCACAGACGAATGATCGGGCCATTTCTCCGATTTGGGGAGTGGGCCTGTTACTCGGCTTAATTGGATTCTTCGGTTTCAGACGGAAACGGTAAAGCTAGATGTTTCAAGAGACACCCCGCTAAGTTGGCCCAAACGGCCGACTGGCGGGGTGTTTGTGCATTTCACCGGTAATCGGTAGCGCGACGAACCAATAGAATTGTGGACAATCAAGTGTCAACTTTCACATGAATTTTTTTGTTTTTTAACTATTTTCTCTCCGGACCACTCTTTTCGGATATACTCACGTCATTGGTAAACGGTGGTTGTCCGCGACAAGACCGTTTCTCAAAGCATTGTCCATGACATCAGTTATTAAAATTTAGGGGAGTAAATGAATGCATAAATCGATGGGGACCAAGACACACTATAAAATGTATAAAAGCGGTAAAGCTTGGGTTATCGCCGGCATCGTGACCGGCTGCTTAGCCGTGGGGGGCGTAACCGCCCAGGCCGATGAACAGGGGACCACGACCACCGAAACGGCGGTGGTGACTCAGCCGGCCACATCAACACCAGTAGCCAATACCGCGGGGAACGACGCCAGTGCGACCGAAACGCCAGCGGGCGAGGCACCAGTGGCAGAAGCGCCAGAGACTGAAGGTTCGGTGTCCGAGACTCCCGTGGCGGAAACGCCGCCGGTAGAGACACCGGAGACGCCGGTAACGGAAGCGCCAACGCCTGAGGCACCCGCCACGGGAGACTCGGCAGTAGACACGCCGGTCAGTGAAGTACCAACGCCGGAAGCGCCGACAGTGGAAGCGCCGGCCACGTCAACGACGGATACCCCAACAGTGGACACGCCGGCTACAGACACACCGGCCGCAGAGGCACCAGCGTCGGAAGGACCAGTAGGCGAAACGCCAACTGCGACAGCCCCCGTGGTGGACACGCCGGTGATTGATGAAAGTATCGACGATGCCACTCAGGCGCAGGACGCAACGACCAGCGAAATGGATAGCTCGGCGGCTGAAACGGTCACCAAGCCGGCATTTGACGAAGAAGTGGTCGCAACGCCCACGGCACCCGTGACGCCAGAAGTGACTACGCCGGCCGTAGTTTCAGAGGCGCCAACCGCTTCGGTCGATACCGTACCGATGACGCGGCCGGTCGTGGAGTTGGCCCGGCCCGTTCAACCGGAGATGCTCTCAACCATGGGGGCCAGTCACACCACCGCGGCCGTGGCGATGGTCCAAGCGGAGATGCTTAAGCCAGCCACCATGAAGGAAACGCACGCCCCAACGGCAACGACCATCGACGATTGGATGCCGAATAAGGTCTTACAGCAGGCGGTCTTGCTTCATTTGCAAAGGCTCACCGGGGTCGATAAGCAGTGGCATAGCGTGGCCGACATTACGCAAGAAGACCTGCAACTGCTCAAGAAGTTACTGGTTTTAGGAAATGACGGCTTCGATACCTATATCGACGGGCATACGGCCTTCTCGCTGGAAGGACTACAATACGCTACCAATTTGGAAACCATCATGATGGAAGCCTCATTGAATCATAAGCCGGGGGCCTTCTTCGGGGATATCGTGGACGTGTCACCGCTGGCAAACCTACAGCATTTAACGACGGTCCACCTGCAACACAACCGGATTGAAGACGTCACGCCGCTGGCCAACTTGCAAAATGTCACGAGCATGGCACTGGCGTACAATCACATCCATGATTTCTCGCCGCTTAAAGGGAAGCCGTACGAAGATTTTACCTATACGGGTCAATTTATTTTCTTGGACCCGCTGATGGTCAACGATGCCGACAGGGAAGGCCACTTGCAGATTCAATGCACGACAATTAATGGTGACGTGGTGACGTTAACGGCGGGAATGGCGTTGGCTGAGCCGGTCTTCTACACCGATGAAGCGGGACACACCTACCACGTTTACTATACGGGGGGGAATCCTAAGCCGGATGGTCAAGGCGGGATTTACTACACCAACATTCAGAATCAGAAGCCGGGGGCCACGGAATTCCCGGGTGCACCGAACGTGGCCGTTTTACCGGACTACTACTATCTTACCGGAAATTATAAGCCGAGCCCTGGTGTAGTAGACTTCGCGGTTGTTCAACCTTACGTGATCTCGCATGCGGCGAACAATGTGACGGTCCACTACCAGGACCAGGAAGGCAATCCGATTGCGGACGATGTTGTGCTGAAACCAGGTTTGGTCGGCGAACACTACACGACGACGGCGCCGGAACTGCCGGGTTATACGTTGACGACGACGCCTGAAAACGCCAACGGCACATACAGCGACGAGGCAATCGACGTGACGTACGTGTACGCCCTGGTTGAAGATGGCGACGAAGATACGAATACGCCGGGCGAAACCCCGGGTGGTGAAACGCCAGGAGGTGAAACCCCAGGAGGTGAAGCGCCAGGAGGCGAAACCCCGGGTGGCGAAACGCCAGGAGGTGAAACGCCAGGTGGCGAGACTCCAGGAGGCGAAACGCCGGGTTGCAACACGCCAGGTGAAACCCCAGGAGAAACACCAGGTGGCAACACGCCGGGCGAACAACCAGGCACCGGTGGTCAAGACGACAATGGCTCCGAAGGTGATGGTGTTGTCTCGGAAACGCCAGGCGGTAACCAACCAGGCACGAGTCAACCAGAATCTCCAGTTGCGGACGATGAAGGGAGTTCGGAAGCCGGGACGGAAGGCGATACGGTTTCGACTGGCCAGGGTACGAGTAACGGCAGTACTGGCGGCACCACGACTACGGTCGCACACACAACTGCTGGACACCCCGTTCAGTTGGCAACCGGCCAGAGTGCTGCGACCGCAGAGACTGCTCCAGCAAACGACAATCAGCTGGGCAGTGGACTGGTACCGGATGCCTTACCACAGACAGATGAGCAAGCCACGTCCCCAGTGTTAGGCGTCGCACTGCTAGCCGGATTGTTCGGATTCTTAGGATTTAAGCTGAAACGTAAACACGAATGATTCGATTAAAGATCGCTTCTCTAGGTCACTAGGGAGGCGATTTTTTCGTGAGTCAGGACAATCTGGTAGCAGACTAATACGAATAATAAGGAATAAGATTGTAAAAAATCAAATATGGCACAATCCAGTTTGTTTTTTGATTTTCCGCCGATTAATTTAAAAGGTTTGCCTATACTGGATTTAGGTGGTTAACCACCTTGGATCATTTCCGAAAACGATGATAACTTGGGGAGTTTGAATATGTCAAAGAAAATTAGACAACATGTGCAGTATAAGCTTGATAAGAAATGGGTGATCGTTGGGGCCGTGAGTGGCTGCCTGGCCCTGACTTTCGATGGGCTAACCGCGCAGGCCAGCAACAGCGGTGAAGCGCGAATGAAAACAGCGGTTGTGGCGAATCCGTCAGGCACACCAACTAATGTTGTGTCGTTATCCGGGCAATACGATGGTGAGACTGACGATTCTAAAGTGCCTGTTGAAGCGGCCCCCGTGGTAACTGAATCGGTTGACCTTACCATTCAGAATGCGGAAAAGCCAGCAGTTCCGCAGCCAAGTGAGCAGGGACCGACAGATATTTCGTCCCAGTCGGTAGGGGATCCTTACTCAGAGTCACTGCCAATTTCGGCTGAGCGACCAACCCTGCATTCGGAGTCTACAGTATCCGCTGAAAATGTGGCTAAGCGACCGATTCGGCAAGAGCACGGTAAGGAGACCACTACAATGGGCGCCAGTCATGCGGTTCCCGCCGTGGCTTTGGTCAGAACTGAAGTGACTAAGCCGGTGACGGTTGCTACATCAACCGTGCCGGTTACCTCGGATATTGACCAGTGGATGCCGAATAAACGGTTGCAGGAAGTGATACTGTCGGCGTTACAGGAATTTCGTTCAGAAAACTTAGGTAGTGTGACGAAAGATTGGCAGAGTGTCACGGATATCGCGAAAGAAGACTTAAAGTTGCTCAGTGAAATTGTAGCAACTAATTACAGAAAGGATACTTATATTGACGGCCACACGGCTTATTCCCTAGAAGGACTACAATACGCAGTTAATCTCACAACACTGGTTTTGAGAACTGGAACAGACCAAGTCTCGAATCATGTGTTTGGTGATATTGTTGACATTACGTTATTGGCTAGTTTGTCGAAGTTAACGCATCTTGATCTCACAGGCAATCGAATTGAAGATGTGACTCCTCTGCTTAATTTAAAAAATGTGACGTCTTTGGATATAAGATCCAATCATATCCGTGATCTTTCACCACTTAAAGCGATGAAATTGAATTCATGTTATTGGGATAATCAATTAGTGACGTTAGAGCCGATTATTATTGATGGGGCCAAGCGAGAGTATCATTTACAGATTCAGTGCATTACGCCAGAGGGAAGTGTGTTAGAGTTATGGGCCGAGGATGATTCAGAAGTGGCCCCGCTAGTCTACACCAAAGATGAAGAATTCAGATATCGTGTCCTTTTTACTGGTGGTGTAGCAAATCCTGACGGTCAGGGGGGACTTTACTATACGAATATTCGTGACCCAGAGGAAGGGTTCGATGCGTATCCCTGGCCAGATGAGAATACGGACGATTATATTAATACCATAGAGTACGTACCGTATAAGTATGCTTTAACAGGGATGTATGGAAGTGGCGTGAATCCTAACTTTACGGTCATTCAGCCCTACACCCTGTCTCACCCTGCCGCCGCCATTACCGTCCACTATCAGGACCAAGAAGGCCAGGCCATTGCCGACGATGTGGTCTTGCCTCAGGGCCTGGTCGGTGCGTCATACACCACTCAAGCGGCCGATGTTCCGGGCTATACGTTGGTCACCACGCCAGAGAACGCCACGGGGACTTATGGGGATGACCCGATTGACGTGACCTACGTTTATGCGCTGGCGGAAAAGCCGGGTGGGCATCAGCCCGGATTACCGGAAATACCCAGCGTGAGCCAACCGGATACGGACTTGGACCATTCCAGTTCGGATCACTCGAATGGTGGCGGTGCGGTCACGCCAGAGACTCCCGACACTTCGTCTCCTGGCGACCAATCGGAACCAGTGGTGACCGGGGATGTCGAACTGCCCGCCACGTCTCTGGAACAGTCTACGAGTGGCGCGTCAGATACGTCGGTGTCCCCAATGCATCCGGTAAACGGGCAACCAGCCCAACTAGCCGTGGTGACCGGTTCTGCCGCACAACTAACGGAACCGACCACGCCAGCGATGGCAGCGTCCTCGGGTAAAACATCGCTCCCTCAAACTGGCGAACGAACGCGCTCACCACTCTGGGGTATCGCCCTATTAACAGGCCTATTGGGTCTCCTGAAAATTAGAAAGCGAGTAGAGTAAACGACTGGTTTGATAGTTGGACAAAGCAACTAAATCACCGTTAAATTAGGAACGATCCGACAATTGTTGGATCGTTTTTTAGGTCAGAAAGTGACAAATATTCGAATCTGAAACATAAATCACCACAAAAGTAGTGGCCAATTAATGTTTATGCCCATAAAACGACTGATGGCTGAACCATAAACCGGGATGGCTAAGTTAGCAATTGACCGAGCTGTGTAACGTTTTACGTATTCCCCTGATCGACCGCTTTCCAGAGATAAAAGACAGAATCTAAGCAACTGGTCAGGAAATAACCTATCTTTCACAAGTGAAACCGGTTACAATAAGATTGAATATAAAAATACACATATTGATAAATATGTAACATTAAAATTGACTAGGTAAAAATAGGTAGGGTTATAAATAATTAGGGAGGAAATATCATGCGTAACTGGGTACGGGATACGAAAGTCCATTACAAGAGCTATAAGGCAGGGAAGCACTGGGTCGTTGCCGGTATTACCGCGGCAACCCTGGGATTAGGCATGATGGGTGCCACCGAGACGGCCCAAGCTGATGAGGCTGCGCCTAACGCGGTGGGCGAGGAAACGGCCAGCGCACAAGCAGCTCAACCGGAGCAGAAGGCGACTTTGCGGACGCCAGTAACTGAAGTACCTGCCCAAGAGGCGCCCGAGAATGAGGCGCCCGCCAATGATGAGCAGGTGGTCACAGAAGAACCAGACGTTAATCCAGACGAGACGCCACAAGGAATTGTTACCGACGATAAGCCAGACGTTAATGAACCTGCTCAGCCGGAGACGCCTAAGACGCCAGAAACGCCAACGGCTCCGGACAATCCGGTCGAGACACCAGCAACGCCAGCCCCACAACAGCCCGCAACGCCGCAACCTGAAGACGTAAAGGGTGCCCCCCAAGAAGAAGTAACGCCGCAGACGCCAGCGCCGAAAATGCTACGTGCAATGGCCGCAAACGTTAAGGCCTCGCCGATCGATGGAATCGATGCTAGCGAGTGGATTCCGGACGCAACGCTCCGTTCCCTGATTATCAATCAACTGAATAAGCAAGTGCCCAAGTCGGGAATTACGGGCCAGCCGTATTATGTTGCGGATGATAGTAACCTCTATCGGTATGTTGGGGATTTAACGAGCTTATACGATTATGATATTAGAGGAACCGTGAACAGTCTGGAGGGGTTGTCCTATTTCCAAAATCTCCATACGATTAACCTGATTCACGTGAAGGTGGCCTCGACTGGCCTCATTGATTTTTCGGTATTGCCATTACTCGACGATATTAATATGAGTTTAACCGCTGATAACGGCAATCATGATTTCACGACGATTATGGATACGTATTTCTCTAAGAGTACGAACTTACGCTTCTTCCGGATGTGGGATAGTCATCTGACGGGAAATATTCCCGACTTGAGTAAATATTCCAAGTTGGAAATGGTCTATCTGCCCAATAACAACTTGACCGGTAGCATTCCCGACCTGAGTAGCATCCCTAATCTGTGGTCTCTCATGCTCAACAATAATCAGTTAACTGGTTCGCTGCCTGACATGGCGCACTGGCCAGCTCTCAGCGATCTCGATGTTTCTTACAACCAGCTATCGGGAGAGTTGCCAGATATTGGCAGTTGGCCGGCTCTTGAAGATCTCAACGTTTCCTATAATAACTTCACGGGGGCCTTGCCCGATTTGAGCCAGTTCCGTGGGACACTCACCTACATGTTCAACCGCCTTACCAATGGGGTCGTCACATTATTGGGTAAGGATAACCAACCCATCATAAACTATGGGGTCTACCAACGGTTGGACGGGAAGACCTTCAAGCTCAGTCAGGATAATCAGAGCTTTGATCCCGTGAGTGGCGTCGTCATGCGGATGCAGGACATGACGACCGGTCAACCCGATGAGAATGAGGGCGTCTGGACCGCGCAACTGGGTGGTCGTGTTGCCATCGCCTACGGGGACCTTAACCCGAACCTTCCAACTACCGACATTGCGAACTGGGCAACCACCACGGCCGAGGACGCCACGGGTTGGTTTGAAGTTAAATGGTACGGTGATCAATGGGGCTTAACCTTTACGCCAAAACAGGATGTGCCGGATGGCATGTACACGATTCAAGTGGTCAACCAGAGCTTTGGGACTAACTCTAACTGGGGGTACAGCGCCTATATCACTTTCAAGATTGAAAACGAAGTGCCGATTGATCCGGACCCTGGCAATCCCGATCCCGGCGTGACGACGGGGACGGTGACCGTCATCAATGTTGACCAGGACGGCAACGTCATCAGTCAATCGCAACAGACCGGGAACGTTGGTGACGCCTTTACCATCAACGCCCCAACGCTCGATGGTTATCGGCTAGTCGGCGATGGTGTGGCCAGCGGGACTTACACGGCGGCCAATCAGACGATTACCTTCACGTACCAGGCCGTTGAGTCCGGCGGTGATGGCGACGCGGTCGATCCCGATCAACCAGCTGTCGATGAGTCGAATAACGACGGTAGTGATGTCGTAACCGGTGGCGATGGCGACCAGATTGCCCCAGACCGGTTCACCACGACAAAGCCGGGCGCGGCAACCACGTCGCTGAAGACTGCGACTGGTGCGGCGGCCGCCCAAGCGACGACCACGAAGTCCGATGTCGCGACGGCGAAATCCGCCACAACTTTACCACAGACGGATGAAGCCACGGTTTCCCCGTGGGCCGGCTTGGCCTTACTGCTGGGCGGTGCGCTGACGGGCTTGGTATTGAAACGTAAGCGTAACCATTAACTCTTCAATTAACGGAGCGGCTTCGATGATGAATCGGAGCCGCTTTTTTCTGACGTATTTTGGAAAAACAATCGGCTAGGGCCATGACTGAGTGGTCAAGTCTTGACGAGATACTGCCAAGTCTAAACGATATTAGCGTTAATTTGTTAATTTAAAAAATAATTTCAAAATAACGTTGATTGTTTTTCTTCGGAGGACGAAAATGGAGATGGATTCTTTTTGATGAAAGGTAGGGATTTAGTCGATATGGAATTGAAACGGACGCATTTTAAGATGTATAAAGTTGGGCGTAAGTGGGTCTTCGCCTGTGCGGTCGTGCTCGCCATGGGGAGCAGCGCAACGGTGACGGCCAGTGCTGATGCCAACAGTAGTAGCAGTCAGCCACGGGTTTCGCAAGTTGGCAGTAGCAGTGAATCGGAGCAGTCTGGAGAGTCGGACTCGGATACACAGAATTCGACGGCCAAGCAGACTAGCGAGGAGTCGGACAATCAAGTTGGTGACAACGTTGATAACGGTAACCAATCGGATGGTGAATCTCAAAGCGACTTGAGCAGTCATTCAGACAGCGAGTCTTCCAGCGAAAAGCAATCTTCTCAGGAGTCTAGCAGTTCGGCAAACAGCCAAAAGGAGATAGTTGCCGAGAGCGAATCGGTGAAATCCAGCTCGTCGTCGCGTAACGTTGAGCAGGTGAAGTGGACGGCACCAGTCAAGAAGAACAAAAAGGTCAGTTATCAACATCAATCTAAGCTCAGTGCTGCGGCATTGGCGGCACAGCAATCCGTTAAGACCTTAACCTCCGCGCAGGTTAGAGAAAAGGTCAATGCCTTGATTGAAAAGGCCCAGGCCAAGTTGCCGGCAACCACCACGGCTCTGGAACCAATTGCCGAAGCCGAAATTCAATCCGGTGGGACCGTCTACGATGACTATCCGGACTTAGATAATCTGTTGGGCGTTTCCTCCGTCTTCCATATTTTCGCGCGGGAAGCCGAATTGAATGCGCATACCAACGGGAACGTTGCCGTTCAGAATCTGATTGGGAACGTGAACTTCGGGACTAACGTGATCGAAGAGTTACTGGACAAGGATATTTCTTACATACAGAACATCACCAACATTGCGGGAAGTTCCTTCGTGTCTAAGGGTGATACGCGTGAAAACAAGGTCGTCTTCGGTGATGGGATTACCATCGATATTAGTAATCCCAACCGGCCAATGGTCAATGGCGTGTACATCGACCACTTGCTGGCTTCCGAGGTCTACCAAGACCAGAACGGGCAAACGTACATCGACTTTGATGCCGAATTTGCCAAGTTAAAGGCCTTAAATGAATCGCTTACGGGCAAGCCGAGTGAGGCCACTTACAGCAATAGCGACTTTGCCGACCAGAATAGCCGCGTCATCGACATCACCGACATGACGCCTAACGCCAACAATCAGATTGTGATTAACTTGACGCCGGACGTCTTGAACGGCAATACGCCGCTGACCATCAAGGGCTTATCGCCGGATGCTGAGGGCACCACGGTCATCATTAACGTGGATACCGGCGGCCAAGCCGACTACGACGTGAACTCACAGATCAAGCTGATCTACAGTGACGGTAGTGAGCGGGATAACCAAGAAACCGAACACTTCGGCGATAACCACCTGTTGTGGAACTTCTACGACAGCACCGCTAGCGACAAGCAATACGGCGGAACTATTAACGTCAATGCCCCATTCCAAGGCAGTCTGTTGGCACCATCCGCCACAATCATTGCCAACCAAAACATCGATGGGAACTTGATTGCCGACAAGGTGATTGTTAGAGCCGAAACTCACCGCTGGGACCTGCAAGGCAATAGCGATGAAGAGGATGAAGACGAAGACGTCGAGGAAGAGGACTTTGAAAAGCCAATTCACCCCGGGATCGACGTTGAAATGCCGAACATCGAAGAACCCGATACGGAAGAACCCGGGACTGAAGAACCCGGCACCGAAGAACCTGGCGAAGAAATTCCGAACGAGGGCGGCGATGAAGATTTAACCTACGAACACGAACATCCCGACTATGCCGAGGATGAAGAGACCGCGGATTTGTGGGACGATCTAATTGACGCCGAGGCCGAGGAACCAGCCGCAGCGCACGCCGATGAGCAAGCGCTGTTAAGCCGGGTTGACCAGGCGATTGCCAACGCCAAGGCGCAGGGCAATACCGCACTGGTCGCTAAGCTAGAAGCCATTCGTAGCCGGATCTTAGGCGATCTGGGTGGTTTGCCACAGACCGGCGAAGCTCAGAATAACTGGGCACCGGCCGTGGGAGCAGCCCTCTTAGCTAGCCTATTGGGAACCTTAGGCGCGGTTAAGATCAAGAAACGTCGGAATTAATTTTTTCCAAAATGAAAAGCATGACCTCGCCAAATGGTGGGATCATGCTTTTTTTGCGTTCATCGCTAGAGAGTTAAAGGTTGAGAAATATAAATTGACCAAAACTAGGGTTGTCGTGCGACCCATGACGTTAATTTTAGTCGTTAACCGTTCCGTAGCGGAAATTGGTTGCTTTGCCGTTCGCAAAATGTGGGGGGGAACGCGGTGGACGGACCGGACCTGAGAAGCGGTCTCGCTTTAAGACGAAGCTGTATTTGACGAACTCTTGGTTACAAGGCTTCCAAGCTAGAGAACCATCTTGACCGCCATGGCCATGATGAGAACCCCCATGAATGGCTTGAGATAGGCGTTGAGCTTCTGTGGATCGGCGTGCATCAGCAGGCGCGGGGCACAGAAGGCACCCAACATCGCGCCAATCATCAGGCTAATTCCGATCTGCCAGTTGACGCTGTTGGCCGACATGTGGAAAATCAGGCCAACTAGCGTGGTTCCGACCAAGACGTAGGCGGAGGTCGCCGCCGCGGGAATCATGTCTAGGCCGAGAACCAGAAGCCCGGCAATGATGGGGCCCCCGCCGGATAACCCGGCAACGCCGACCATCAGACCACTGATGATGCCGTAGCTGGCGGCCTGCAGACCTTGATGGTGAACTACCTTGGCCTGCCGATGACTAAATCGTTTAACTAGGATCTGAATCCCCAGTGAAAATAAAATAATGGCGACCAGCCAAGTGTAGATTCTAACCGGAATGTAGGGGGAAATCAGTGCCCCAACAATGGTCGCCGGAATGGCCGGAATTAGCATTTGATTTCCAATTTTAAAGTGAATTTGACCGGTGCGGTAATGGCCGTAAGCTCCGACCAGTAGCGAAGGGAAGGCCGTGAACAGTGAGGTAGCGGCAGCCGATCCCGGGGCGAGGTGGAAGACGGTGGTCAAAAGGCCTAGATAGATGGCCGCGCCGCCACCGCCGGTTGAAATCACCAATAGTCCAACAATAAACCCAGTAATTAATAAAGTTAACCCTGTCATTGACCCGCACAGCTCCTTACCCATTAAATCGTCTGGTTTCAGTGTACAAGTCGGGGGGCGGAGCGTCAATTTTTTCAGATGATTTGCGAATGTTGCGGTATGATAGGAATTAACTAGATTTTTAACTGGAGGTAAGCGAATGAAATTAGCACAGCAACGACTCGTCATTGTCGGTGGAACCTCAGGATTTGGGGAAGCAGTGGCTGCTCAGGCCTTGGTTCGGGGGGCCAATGTTCAAGTGGTTGGCCACAGTCAAGCGCACGTGGATGCCGCGGTGGCCCGCCTCAAACAAACGGGAGCGACCATCACCGGTACGGCGTTGGACGCTCAGGACAGGCAACAGCTCACCGCGTTTTTTGCGCAACAGGAGAAGCTCGACCACGTTCTGTCATTTCTCGGTGGAGCCATGGGCGGCGGCTTTTTGGACAATTCGGTGGCGGCGATTCGCCAAGCGATTGAGGATAAGTTCTTCGCCAATCTTCAACTGGCCCAGATTGCAGCGACTCGGCTGAAGCCGCACGGGTCGCTGATCTTTACCTCGGGTGCGGGGGGGCATCCCCACGATGCCTCCGGCGCCATCGTGGGTAACCAAGCGATTAATACGATGGTGGCCGGTCTGGCGGTTGAAATGTCACCGGACTATCGGGTGAACGCGGTCGCGCCCACCTGGACGCCCACCGGCCTCTGGCGAAACTTAACGTCCGAACAGGTCGAACAACAGGCCACCGACTTTGCTCAGGGAGTACCGTTGAAACGCGTGGCTACGCCGGATGAGGTGGCGGCGGCTTACATTTACCTGATGCAAAATGACTTTGTCACCGGACAGGTTTTACACGTGGACGGCGGCGTGGATTTGATGTGACGCGAACGAGCCTGGGCGATTTTGTCCCAGGCTCGCTTTTGCGAAGACTTATCGTTTAAAATTTTACCGGTACAATCACGCCGTTGACATAGCTGGCGGCGTCGGAACACAGGAACAGGGCCGTCTGGGCAATCTTGTTGCCACTCGGTGAGGTTGGGACCGTAATGCCCAATGGCGTCTCGGCATCTTTACTGCCGGGGGCGATGGCGTTGATCCGAATTCCGGCGTTCTGGTACATGAAGGCTGTATTCTTGGTTAAGCCGACCACGGCATGCTTAGACGCCGCGTAGGCCGCGCTGGCCCGGTCGCTGGTGTCGCCTTCCACGGCGGCGATGTTCAGGATGACGCCGGAACCTTGCTGCGTGAAGCGTTTGAGGGCTTCTCGCGTGGCCAACATGACGCTGGTGGTGTTGACCGTCATCACGCGATCCCACAGCTCGTTGGTTAACGTCTCGGCGGGGGCTAATTTATCTAGCATCCCCGCGTTGTTAACCAAGATATCCAAATGACCAAAGTGGTCGATGGCCGCTTGTACCATGGCGGTGACGTCCGCGTCTCTGGTGACGTCGGTGACAGCGGCAATGGCCGTTCCACCGTCTGTGGTGATACCGTCAACCACGGCGTTTAACGCCTCGGCATTGCTATCAGCGGCGACGACCTGGGCGCCTTCTTTGGCGAAAAGTTCGGCGATGGCTTGACCCTTACCAGACCCGGCACCGGTGACAATGGCAACTTTTTTCGTTAATTGTTGAACCACGTTACTCACTCCTCATAGAAACTATTTTAGGGGATTGAAAGGTTGGGGGCTAATGCTTAGCCGTGACGTTCGCCAATCTCAGATCATCCTCACCTTCATTATAGGCGTTTGCGGCTGGCGTGCGGTGTCTTTTTTGAAATGACGACCGGTTCATCCGCTTCATGGTTTTGCAAAAAATAAGATACAATGAGTTTACCCATGATCTTTAACAGCCGGCCCTACCCGACCAAAGTGGGCTGACGATTATCAAGTTTTTCGGTGGTTCACCGAGTAGACTGGCTTTAGGAATGAAGGAGGACTTTCTCATGCAACCCTTGAATCAGTTGATTGATTTTGTTGAAGCACATTTGACGGACGACCTCTCGTTTGCCGCGGTGGCTCGTCAGCAAGGGGTTTCGGAATATCACTTGCGTCGGACTTTTTCTTTTATTGCTGGGATGACGCTTCATGATTATGTGCGTCAACGGCGGCTAGCCGTGGCTAATGGGGATTTGGTCAATGGACAGTCCGTCACGACGGTTGCCTTTAAGTACGGCTACCAATCCGTTGAGGGGTTCTCCCGGGCCTTTCGCGAGTGGAGTGGTCATCTGCCATCTGAGGTTCGTCAAAGTGGCTTGCAGAAGGCCTTCCCTAAACTTTTATTCCACATTGAAATCAAAGGAGGCATCCCGATGAACTTTAAAATTGAACAGAAACCCACCTTTAATCTGGTTGGCGTCACGGAACGCGTCCCCATTCAGTTTTCCGGGGAAAATCCAGCTATTCAGGCGTTGGCCCAAAGCATTACGCCCGCGCAACGGGCACACATGCACGCGTTAGGTGATCTCTATCCCCATCAGGTCTTAAACGCTTCTTATGCCTTTGACGAGGGGCGGCTAGACGAGCAGGGTCAGCTTACTCAGATGATTGGCTTTGCCACAACTAAGGAAAACCCTTATGCTGACTTGAACCAGGTCACGGTACCCAGCCATACCTGGGCCATCTTCCCCAATAAGGGTCCCTTCCCACAGCAACTTCAAGAGACCTGGGGCCGTATCTATAGCGAGTGGTTGCCCGCTTCTGATTACGAGCTGGTTGAGGCGCCCGAAATTTCCTTTTCACAGTTTGGCAGTGCGGATGTTGCCAGTGAGATTTGGATTGCGGTGACGTCAAAGAAGAAATAGCGGGTCAGCTTGATTGACCGGGGGAAGATGGGATGTTACTTTTAAAGTAACATGAATTTGGAGGCGTTTATTCTGATGAAATACGTTGTTACCGGTGCCACGGGGCATCTTGGAACGCAAATTGTAACGGCTTTAGCGAAATTAGTGGTGCCCACCACCATGACGTTGGGCGTGCACACGCCGGCCAAAGCCGCGGCATTCGCCCAGCAGGGGATGACCGTTCTGCCGCTGGATTATCGCCAGCCGGCAACGGTGACGGCCGTCCTGGACGCGGCGGACGTGGTGATTTACGTCCCCAGCAAGAGTCACGACAGTTTTAGCCGGGTCACGGAATTTGAAAATGTCCTAGCCGCCGCTGAGCAAGCCCACATTGGCCATCTGATCGTGATGGGGTTCATCGCCGACCAGACGAACAATCCGTTTGACCTGTCCGCCTTTTACGGGTACGTGCCACGGCGATTGGCGGCTAGCGGCCTGTCCTATACAATTCTGCGTAATGCGCTATACGCCGATCCGTTGGTGCCTTATTTACCGGAATTAATCGACCGCCACAACGTGATTTATCCGATGGGGGATGCCTCGCTTAGCTTTATCAGCCTGCAGGATAGTGCGGCGGCCTTTGCCAAGGTCGCGGTGACGCCGGCTTTGTGGCGGCAACCCAGCTACACCCTGACGCAGGAGCGGTCCTACACGATGCCGGCACTGGCCGCCGTCTTGAGCCAAGTATCCGGTCAGTCGATTGGCTACGCGCCGGTCACGCTGCGTAAATTCGCCGAACTGTACAATCAGGGTAATGAGGGCCACATGCTGGCGTCCATGTACGCTGCCGGTGCGCGGGGTTTGTTGGCCACCGTAACGGACGATTACCAGACGATTATGGGCCATCCCGCCCAGAGTTTGCCAGACTTTTTGACCGCACAACTGGCCAGCCAAGGCTAGAAGCTGTTTAAGCGAAATAAACCGGCTTAACCGCCGAGGATCGGTCGCGCCTGCTGAGCTATAACCGCGGTGGGCGTTGTATTCAGCGATTACCTTCGCGTTTTGAATCGACAATAGGTTTGTCAGACTAATCACAGAGATTAAGTCAGTGAAAAACACCCCCGTTAACGACGATGCTTGTCGTTGACGGGGGTGTTTTCGCTGTTTAACAGCGGGTTGAAAGTGGAATTAACGCGTTAATTCCCAGAATGATGGTGTGCCGTCACTAAAATTAGGGTAACCACCGCTTATTTCAGATCGTCTGCATCGAAGAAGGCTTCGACCACCCGTTGCGTGGCGTGACCGTCTTCCCAGGCGTTGAAGCGTTGGCTGAAACGGTCGTAGGCTGCCGCGTAATCTTGCGTGACCTGGGGGAGATGGTGCAGGGCATCCAGAACGTCATCGTTGGTCTTCAGCAGCGGTCCGGGCAGGTCCTTTTCCATGTCGAGATAAAAGCCACGCAGGACGCTGCCGTATTTCTCATAATCGTAAACGAAGTAGAGAATCGGCCGCTTCAGGATGGCGTAGTCGAAGAAGACGCTGGAGTAGTCGGTAATCAGAACGTCCGAGATCAGGTAGAGTTCAGCAATGTCGTCGTAACTGGACTCGTTGTAGACGAAGTCGCCGAAGCCGGTGGTGTCGAGATGCTCCGTAATGAAATAGTGGGTTCGCAAGACCAGCACGTACTCATCGCCCAGCTCGCGTTTCAACCGGTTAATGTCCAATTTTAACGTGAACTTGTAGTCGCCGACGCCGTAGTAATCGTCGTCTCGCCAAGTCGGTGCGTAGAGAATAATCTTCTTGTCCAGGGGAATTCCCAGCTTCTCCTTAATCTGCCGGGCGCGGGTATCACGGCCCGGGGCGCTGAGGATATCGTTGCGGGGGTAGCCCGACTTCAACATCTTAGCGACCGGATACATGAAGGCGTGCTCGAACACGTCGACCGAGAATTGGTTGGCCGTGACCAGGTAATCCCACTGCCGCGATTGCTGGAAGAAGATCTGTTTATACAGCGGGTTGGCGCTGGCCACGTTGTCCATGTCGAAGACCAGGTGCTTGAGCGGCGTCCCGTGCCAGGTCGCAAGGAATTTCGTCCCCGGCCGCTTGACGAACCACTTGGGCTGGCGCATGTTGATGACCTGAAATTTGGCCGTGGCCAGATAGTACATGTACCGCCAACCAAAGCGTTTGACAACCTTGGTATTCGGCTGGCCGGTCGGCATACCCGTCACGCCGGGATTGGAAATCCAGACGTGCTTGAACTGGCCGGGATAGGTCGTTTGTAAATAATTGTAGACGGCCTTGGGACTATCCGAAAAATTTCGTCCGAGGAAGGATTCGTAGAGAATGGTATTCGGCTTGAGCGGGAGCTTGGTGAACCACCACATGTAGGATAAGCGGGTAACCCCGCGGCCGCGGTGCTTGATGACCCGGCCGAGTTGGCGCAGGTGGACAATTCGGTCGACGGCGCGTTGTGGACAGGTGGCGTGTTGGCGAATGTGTTTGAGAATCCGTCGACTGAGTAACGAAACCTCATCGAGGGCGGTCTCGTCGACCAGCCGTAGAAAGGCCTGTAGCTGAACCATCAAGCCGGGCACGTCGGTTACCGAAGGGTCCTCGGCGGTGGCACCGGTCGCGAGCGCCATATAGAGAAAGCGGTGCAGGCGATACAGGCAGTAGCGACTGAATGCCAGGTGCAGGTCGGGTGCCGTGATGGCCGCCAGACTGGCCTGCCAGGAGGCGATTCGCTGTTGCCAACGGTCGGCGACGACCAGCTGGTGCACGGATGGCTGATTGACCGGGTCGTTGTGTTTAACGCGAATGTAGGTGGGGTTGGCTAGCCGCACGTAGCGGTTGGTGTGGGCCATCACCTGCGTGAGAAAGGGATAGTCGGGGTACAGAGCATTGGTCTCGTCAAAGGCGAGGTGGTGGTCCTGAACCAATTGCCGGTTAACGACCTTCCCGGTGATCTTAAGTTGCCGGTTAAATTGGTTCCAGCGCGAATCGCCGGCTAGGCTCACGTATTTATGCTGAAGCCAGTTATCGGCGGTGGGCGTCACGGTTAGGCCAGGCGTTAGTTGCCCCAGCATAGCCGTGCTGAGGTTGACGGCGCGGTTCTTGGGTTGGCGGCGTTTGGCCCCGCCCCATTTCGGCAAATTGTCTTGTACCGCCGTCTGGGCCGAGCTCGCCACGAAAGAGGTGTGGGGCTCGTAAGTCGGGTACTGGTAGAGGTCGCCGAACGTCTCGGCGGGAAATGGCGTAATGGCGGCCAGGGTTGCCAGGGCATCGGCGGTTAAATAATCATCGCTGTCCACGAAGACCAGCCAGTCACCACTGGCGGCGGCCATTGCGGCGTTGCGCGCGGCCCCCACGGTTGCCCCGTGAAAGGTCACCTGGCGCACGGCGAAGGGCACCTGCCAGTCGGCGCTAGTGAGGTTCAGCGGTTCGTTTAGGGCAATCACCCATTCGAAATCCGTGGTCGTCTGGGCCAGTAAGTTGTGGCGGAGCGCCAACAGTTGGGGAAGCTCTTCATTTTGACAGGGTGTGATTAAACTAAATTTCATGGTCGGCCTCCTAGTAGAACAACTGATGGGCC
Organism: Levilactobacillus sp. HBUAS70063; assembly: GCF_038374745.1. Classification (NCBI taxonomy): domain Bacteria; kingdom Bacillati; phylum Bacillota; class Bacilli; order Lactobacillales; family Lactobacillaceae; genus Levilactobacillus; species Levilactobacillus sp. HBUAS70063. The sequence goes on from NZ_JBANSM010000009.1 coordinate 24,007, forward strand.
ACGCGAGGTGACAGCAGTTGTAATAATCTCAGGCGGGACCAGTGATGGAGCGGCCTAGTGGTGTTTTGTTTGATCCGCGCCAATAGTTCGGTGTGATCTTCTTTGGTCAGTTGCTTGCGGTCGATGCTCTTCAACAGGGCGTTGAGTTGCCGTTGGAAATAGGCCTGGTAAACGGGCTGCCACATGACGTCCAACTGCTCAACATCGATTTTCTCCAGTTCGTTGAGCCAGGCAATCGGCGTAGCTTCGACCCACATGGCGCGTTGCAGCGTGGGGACGTGGAGCCGAACCACATCCGGACTCTGCCGCAAGACGGCGAAGGCCTGGGCGGCGGAAGCCAGCGGGAGCGTGGGGTTAAGCAGTTCGGTCGGCAGGAGAATGCCGGTCGGCCGAATCCGTTGCGTCAGGTGCCGAACGCTTTGCAGGTTGGTCTGTACCGAGTAATTTTGCAGGCTCCAGAGCGTCAGCAGTTGTTCGTCCGGGTTATCGAGTGAATCACTCGCCAGTTGCCGGTAGGTCTGTTGCAACGCGGCTTCCTGGTGATCGACCACGTAGGCGGCGATTTGGTCGTGAAGTGGTTGGTGCGCGTCAAAAGCCGCCAAACTGATGGGACTGCCCGGGTGTTGGGCCGTGACCTGGGCCCACTGTTGCAGGGCGCCGGGTAAGACGTGATCAGTTTCGCGGAGGTTAATGAGATAATTTTGCGGGGCCAGGGGTAACTGGAGCTGGTTAATCGTCAGTTGCCAGTCCTGGGCCTGCTTTTGTTGCGTAGGCGTTAATTTTTGGGGCGCGTTTAAGTGCAAGTTAAAAGATGCGGCTGCAAAGTGCTGGTTGGTTAATTCCCCGATGAGAGTACTGAGGCACTCCCAGTCCAACGTGGCTTGCGGCACGATATTGATGAATACGTGCATGATTTTTTCCCTTCTCCGATGAAATCTGTAGCTAGTTAATAACCTGACAGAGCTATAACAGCCCTATTATACAGAGTTTGTTTGCTGGGTGCACGAACTCTTTAAGAATGAGGCGAAAACTTAAGGATTCTCAATCTTTTTGACCATGAAACGTCCAGGCGGGGGATGTTTCATGCCGCCTTACCGTTCGCGCCAGATGAGCTGGAACGCGGTGGGCAGGACGGTTAAAGACTGAGGAAGCGGTCTTTAGCCTCGCTTTGAACCGCCCAACCCGTGTTTCAAAGTCGCCATTATCTAACCGGCTGACGCCGCTCAGATGATCCCACGGCTGAGCTCATCTGGCGCTTCACTCTCGGCTACTGCGTGTCAATGCCGAAGCCACGCCGATTTTAGTAATCAGCGTGGTTAGCGGATTGTGCCGAAACATTTTTGTAGGAAGCGGCCAATTCCGTAAGACGACGCCGGTTCTATAGCCACTAACATCTGGCGCGAACGGCAAGGCGTCCAGCCCGCACCCACAACCAGAAAAAAAGCCGGATGGCTAAACGTCATCACGGCTAAGTAAGGTGATTTTTTCGCCCGCGGCCTCGCGGCGGTCGATGTTGTCCTCGCCCCAGACGCAGAGCTCGTGGAGGATGCCCGACAGCGTCCGGCCGTAGTCGGTCAACGCATAGTCGACGCGCGGGGGAACCTGTTGGTAGACGTGGCGGGAAACGATGTCCGCCGCTTCTAACTCCCGGAGTTGCTGGGTCAACATCTTTTGCGAGATTTGCGGGATGGCGCGGGCGAGTTCACCTGTCCGCATGGTGTGGTGGCGGAGATGGCAGAGAATGATGGATTTCCATTTGCCGCCGATGATTTCCATCGTGGCTTCGACACCAATGTGATAAGTTTTTGTGGGCATGAAACGGCCTCCTGACTGATGGTTACTTTTTGGTGGGTAGGGCACTTTAAAGTGGGTTCTTGTTCTAAAGTTCTTAGCAAGTATAATCAATAACTATCGTATTAGCAATCAAGGAGGTCATGATGACACAAAAAATTTCACCAACTTTAACGTTACTGGCGTTGGCCGTGAGTGCCTTTGCCATTGGTTCTACCGAATTCATCAGCGTGGGGCTGATCCCGCTGTTGATTCAAAGCTTTCACGTTAGCCTGGCTCAGGCCGGTCTGACGGTCTCGGTCTATGCGCTGGGTATCATGGTCGGCGCACCGGTGATGACGCTATTGACGGGGCAGATTAACCGCCACACGCTGATGGTCATCATCATGTTACTCTTTATCACGGGTAACCTGGTGGCGGCCTTCGCCCCAACCTTTACCGTCTTGCTGGCCGGGCGAGTAGTCGCGGCCTTGGCCCACGGTATCTTTATGACGGTGGCGTCCGTGATTGCCGCGGACGTCGTGGCACCGTCTAAACGGGCATCGGCCATCGCCGTCATGTTTACCGGGCTAACCGTCGCCACGGTGACTGGGGTTCCGCTGGGGACGATGATTGGACAGTTGGGTGGCTGGCGTTGGTCGTTTATCTTTATCAGTCTGATTGGGTTGATCGGGTTGGTGGCCGACTACGTCCTAGTTCCCCGGAATTTGCCGTTGCCGAGCAAGGCGACCTTCCGCGGGATGCTCCGGGTGCTGAGCAATCCCCAGTTACTTCTGGCCCTATTGGTCACGGCGCTGGGATACGGCGGGACCTTCGTGGCCTACACCTACCTGTCCCCACTCTTGGAGCAGCAGATGGGGTGGTCGAGTAGCGCCGTGGTCGTGATTCTGGTGATTTACGGTCTGATGGTGGCGTTCGGCAACACACTGGGTGGTCGCTGGGCCAATGCCAAGCCGTTAGCGGCGTTGCTGAAGATGTTTACCGGCTTATTCGTGACGTTGTTGGTATTGACGGTGACCGCCAATAGCCAGTGGCTGGGGTTGCTGACGGTTCTGGCCATGGGATTCTTCGCGTTCATGAACGTGCCAGGGCTGCAGTTATACATTGTCCAACTCGCCGAAGCCTATACGCCGGCCGATATTACCATGGCCTCGGCGTTAAATATCTCAGCCTTCAACGTGGGCATTGCCCTAGGTTCCGGGATTGGTGGGCAGGTTACTCACCAACTGGGGCTGGCCTGGACGCCATTCTTCGGCGCCATTATGGTCGCCCTCAGTATTGGTTTGACGTGGGGACTGATTCGCTTGGCCCGGCCGTCGAAGCGACTGGTTCATAAATTCAATCATAATTAGGCAACATGACACGGCAGGGCTGTAACGGCGCTGTCGTTTTGTTTTAATCGCAAATGGAATCGCTAACATAGGTTTGGAAATAACTAATTATTTATATTCAAAAAATTACATAGGATTAATGATAATTTTCTGTATAATTTAGTATTAGTAAAAAAATATAAAGGGGAGAGGACAGTGAAAAGAATAGGACAAGCCCTGCTGTTGCTGGGTCTAGCGTGGGTCGGTTGGGGTCAGCCGGCGCAAGCTCGAGCCGATACCGGCGACGTTGATCTCGCTCACGCGATTGCCACGGCGCCACGGGGGATTCCGTTATCGCGGGAGTTTGCGGTCGATATTCCGGGGTCCGCCACGAAGTTGTTGGATTCCCCCACGGTACCGCAGTCAATCGCGCAGATTACGCCGGATGCGCCCAATCAGGTGGGCGCCGTTTGGTCACGAATGGGCAGCGGTGGCCAGCAGAATCAATTCGATCTAACCCAGGACATGGAGATGGGGTTTTGGCTGTATTTCGGCAATAAGCAGGCATCCGCCGGTGAGGGACTGGCCTTTGTGGTCCAAAACTCGCCGCAGGGCGACCACGCGCTGGCCAGCGGCGGCCAATCGCTGGGCGTCTGGGGACGGGCAACCACGGTCAAGGAAGGCCACGCAGCCGAGATTGCCCAGACGGCGATTCAAAACAGCTGGGCGTTGGAGTTCGACACGCACGTGAACGCCGAAATCACGGACGTAGCAGGGTATTTCGATGGGGCCGAAGCCACGAAGAAAACTCCTCACATCGCCTATGCCTCACCGGCCGACCCGAGTTATTACAAGTGGACGCCGGAACTGATTAACAGTAGCTGGCAGGCGGGCTATCTATTGCGGCACTACCACGCTAACCCGTTAAACCACGCCGCAGATGGGAATTGGCACCATTTCTCGCTATTCTGGCAACCAACGACGCGGCGGCTAACTTACTACTATGACGACCGGGACCCGGCGACGAATCAGGCGCGCGAGATATTTGACTCCGATGTCTTTGACGTCAATCCCGAGGACCTGGCCAATGGGGTGACGGACCCGACCAAGGCCTACTGGGGGATCACCGGTGCGACGGGTCCCACGAACAGTGCCAATCAGCTGGTAATGGTCGACCACGCCTCATCGTTGGGCAAGGTCACCACGGCCGTTCATCTGGACGACGAGACCACTCATAGCGAGGTGCAGGCCGACACCACGGTGGCCGCGGGAGATCGGCTCACCTACCGCTACGAGTTTGACTATCAGCCCACGGTCGATGAGCAGGCGCTGGCGCCGCTAACCATGACCATGCCGGTACCGGAAGGACTCGAGGTGAGCGGTGGTCGCGTGACTTATGACGATCAGACCGCCGATCAGATTGCCAAGCCCACGGGAAAGACCATTCGGGTGACGTGGTCCAGGGGGCTCACGAAGCGCCGACACCACGCCACGGTCACCGTGACCGGGCATGCGTTGCCGGCTAAACAAACCGTGACTCGGCCGAGTGTGACCGCGGCCTTCTACGGCGACAATTATCAGGCCAGTCTTACGTCCTCTACTTATCAGGTGAAAGGTGGCTTGTATCTGCGGTTAACCAACTTGGGGGATGAGGTGGTTGTGGTGAAGCGCCACGAGACGGCGACCGTCAACGTTCGGCTGCAAAATGGCGAATTTTCCCTGAGTCCGGCGGAGATTGCCCAGTATCCCTTGCAGATTCACCTGAACCAGCGCGACTACCAGCTGGCCGATTTTGCCGGTCAGCAGGCGGCCAACGGGGATTATCGACTCCACATTCCGGGAAAATTACTGGCAGCGGGGGAGAATACGCTGGCGGTGCAGGCCAAGAACGCGCAACACCAGTCGAACGTCCTGAACATTTCGCTGGTCCGGTCCCCGGGGACGCTGAGTTTCGAGCGAATTCCGGCGCAGGCGTCCTTCGAATCGTACAGCCTGACCGGCCAACACCTGCTGTTGCATCGGAATAACGACTGGCAGTTGGCTGTGCGTGACGAGCGAGGCACCCATCAGCGTTGGCGCCTGGAGGTGGCCTTGCGCGGGGCCTTTGAAACGGCGACGGGTCGGCAACTCAGTGGTCAACCCCTCCTGGTCGGTCCTCATGGTCAGGCGCCCATTGACGCTAAAGGCGCGACTGTGGTGGACAAGGTCAGCCAGTCCGACGATGAGGTGACGGCGGTCGACCGGGAGTGGACCACCAACACGGGAATCCTCCTGGACGTGGCTGCGGACGCCCTGGCCGGCGACTACCAGGGAACGTTGCAGTGGTCGCTGGTCAATGCGGAGTAGCCGTGAGTTAAATTTGGTCTCAGCCGTGAGATTATCCCAAACGTTTTACTGGGGATAACGGCGACTTTGAGCCGTGGTTTTCAGCTCAAAGCGAGGGACCAGACCGCACCGCGTTCCAGACCAAATTTAACGAACGATAAGGCGGCCAGCGCAGGCGCAGAGCAATCATATTGGTCAAAAAATCCCAAGAAGGTGAATAATCACCATCTTGGGATTTTAGTTATTCGGGTTGTAAGACTTTCTCCAATTCCGCCACCATATACTTGGCCTCATCGGCGTCCTGCCAATCCCGATTGGGAAAGAGGACGTAGCGGTCCAGGATGTAACCGGCAATGATTGACGCGATATACCGAAAGATCATATTGAAGGGCCAGTCGATAATCAAGTGGTGTTGCTGGAGCTTCGTGACGGTGCCCTCGAAGGACCCCATGAACTGGTCGCGGGCAACCTCGATAAATTCTTGGCGGAGATCTTCATTATAGAGAAGTTCGCTGAAGAAGACCTTGATGGCGTCCTGGTTGGCCGCAGCGAATTCCATCCGATTCTGAACGAAGATGACGAGAAAGTCGTGGAGATTCGTGAAGGGCTTGCTCAGGGTATCCTTCTTTAACTCGGCGGCAACATCGGGGATGATTTGCTGGATGACCGGTTCCAGGGCCACCCGTAAGATGTTGGCCTTAGACTTAAAGTGCTTGAACATCGTGCCCTCGGACTGATGGGCGGCAACGGCGATTTGGTGCGTGCTGGTGTTGGCATAGCCCTGCTTAGCGAAGAGTTGGATACTCGCAATCAGCACGTCCTTTTGTTTTTGCGTAAGATCCTTCGTCGCTTGAATCGTGGCGGGAAATTGGTCCAAAATTTTATTAATCGACATGACGTGACCACCTTTACGAGTGTTAGGGGTGACCGGCGTGACGCGGCGGCTCCCGTTTCTTTCGAAAAAAGCTTCTGTCATCATCTTACCAGCTTGAAAGGGAAATGCCAGCCAAATGGTGACCAAGCCGGCGAGGTCGCAGACATTAAAAATCGGGCATGCTCGCAGTCATCCCCGGTTTTTAAGTAAAGAGCTTATTGTATTTAACTTAATGTGCCTGTGCGGTCGTCTTTCTGTAGGCGAAGTAGAACTGTGTAATCGCCAAGATAACGTTAATCCAGTTGACTGCCGTGAACCAACCCGTCAGACCAGCGACGCCAGCAACCCCGTAGAATACCCAGAAGCCGGCAATAATAGCAACTACGTTAATCCAGCCGAACCACTTCATTAATTCCCGGTTTGTCGTTGCCGTGCACGTCCAAATACCATTGATAACTAACCAAATAGCAAGAATCCAAAATGTTGTGGTAAACATATTAAAATCCCCTTTCTAGTTATCGAGCGAGTAATCACTCGCCCTTGATTACACCTACAGTGTATCACCATCTTGGAAAAGGTCAACCCCTCTGGCTAATCTTTTTGCCGGGGTCATAATCTTTTTAAAATGGTGGCCGTTAATCGCTGATGTGACAGTAATTGTGGCGCCTGATGGCTATCGAAAAATTCGAGAGATGAGTGGCTTATTTGTCTAGACGTTGGTCAATCGGCCGGCCGGTTAACGGTCGCGGGTGACGACCCCAGCGAAATCGGCAGTTGAACGCAGAAACGGTGGATTTTGGAATGGGGAGGCCGGCTGTTTTGGTAAAAACAAATCGCTTTAAGTTTAGTTAACGGGGTGTTTCAATTGTTGCGGAAACTTTGACAAAAATAAAAAGCGCCCAGCCTACGCCAGACGCTTCAAATTCACACGTTAGATTTAAGGTAAGACATTCCCGGCAGCCAGGTAGATGTCGTACCATTCCTGCTTCGTCAAGGTCACGTCGGCACCGGCCGCGCTGTCCTTGATGTGGGTCGGATTCATCGTTCCCAGTAAGACTTGAATGTTGACCGGGTGCCGGAGAATCCAGGCTACGGCAATCCCGTTCTTGGAGACGCCGTACTTGTCGGCCAGCTTTTGGAGAACCTTGTTGAGGTCGGCATACTTCGGATCGTCGATGAACATGCCGGCAAACAGGCCGTATTGGAAGGGCGACCAAGCCTGAATGGTAATGTGCTTGCGCCGAGCGAATTCCAACATCCCAAAGTCGTTGTGCGTTGGCACGTCGCCCATGTTGACGTGTAGACCTTCCGTAACCATCCCGGAGTGGGCCGCACTGAATTGGAGCTGGTTGAACATTAACTTTTGATCGACGGCCTCTTGAACCATCAGATATTGTTGGACGTTAAAGTTGGAAACACCGAAGTGCCGAACTTTTCCTTCGCGTTGTAAGGTGTTGAAGGCGTCCGCGATTTCTGCGGGTTCCATCAGTGGGTCTGGCCGATGGAGTAAGAAGGCATCCAGGTAGTCAATGCCCATGCGTGACAGGATGCCATCCACGGCGTCAATCAGATGTTGCTTGCCAAAGTCGTAGCGGGACCCGAAGACCAGGTCGTCGTGGCTGCGGTTCGGGTCGAGGATAATCCCACCCTTGGATTGGATGTAGAAATCGTCTCGCGACAGACCAGAAGCTTTCAGGGCTTGGCCGAAGACTTCCTCGGACTTCCCGTTGACGTAGATGTCCGCGGAGTCAATGTAGTTAATGCCGGCTTCGTGAGCAGTCTGGAGGGCCTTTACGGCGTCTGCTTGATCCAGAACGCCCATGCGCATGATTCCTAGCGCAACGGCGGATGCTTGCCAGTTACTGCCACCTAATTGCAGTTGTTTCATCAAGAAAAACCCCTTCATTTTGAGATTTGAAACTTACAACCATAATTGTACAACGAATAGGCTGAAATATCTCGTGAGGACATCCCTGAGTGGGTGATGGGCCGCTAATGGGTGGTGAATGGCGCGGCTTAATGATGGCATGGCGGGACCTCCCCTATTTTCGGAAGTGAATGAACCAAGTGTTGGGGGATTCGGTTAAGTCAGGTGAGCAATGACGTTGTCCATTTTGTCCACCTTACCGTTCACCAAATAACCCGCCGCTCACCTTCCGTTAAAAGCTAAAGGTTGAAAGTAGAATAAACGTGCTGATTCCCGTAACAGCAGTGTTCTGGCCACTAAAATTGGTGAAATCAGGAGCCTACGCCTGCCAGGGGTTCCGCCTGCTGTGGGGGACACCTCCAGCCTGAGAGGCGGGCTTCCGGTTCGCTGGGAAGCTTTGCCGAACGGTAAGGCGACCGTTTTCCACTACGAAATTGTAAACGACTAAACTTAACGCGATGACACTAGTTTTAGTCGATTTCTGTCTTTCAACCTTCAGTTAAAAGAATTAAGACCTAACTTTCCTAGCCCGGCGGCGTTTACGACCGGTCCGTAAAAATTGAGGTTGACAATTCGCGGCGAACCATTATAGTTAATTACACAAGTAACTAACCAATACACTAAAGAGCGGGGGATTTTTAAATATGACAACGAATACTGTGGTTGATGTCCACAATTTAGAGAAAACATACGGCAAAGCCAATGAACGCCAGTACCGGGCGTTAAAGGGACTGAACTTTACGGTGGCGGCCGGCGAATTCGTCGGGATCATGGGGGCGTCCGGGTCGGGGAAGACGACGCTGCTGAACATGCTGTCCACGCTGGACGTCCCTACGCGCGGCGATGTGGTGGTCAACGGCCACGACGTCACCAAGATGCGGGGCAATCAGCTCGCGGACTTCCGGGCCCAAGAAGTCGGCTTTATCTTTCAAGATTTCAACTTACTAGAGAGCTTAACGGCCGAAGAAAATATCGGCTTACCGCTGGCCTTGAAGGGCACGTCCTCACGGGTGATGGATCAGGCGATTCACGAGGTGGCCGAGACGCTGTCGATTGCCGACCTATTGCCGAAGTACCCATCCGAGTTATCCGGGGGGCAGAAGCAACGGGTAGCGGCGGCGCGGGCCATCGTCCACCATCCCGCTATCCTGATGGGAGACGAACCCACCGGGGCGCTGGATTCCACGAGCGCTCGCGACCTGCTGGACCTGTTGACGACCATTAACCAGAAGCAGAAAATGTCCGTGCTCCTGGTCACGCACGATCCCTTCTCCGCCAGTTTCTGCCAACGGATTCTATTCATCAAGGACGGTCAGATTGGTTCCGAGATTAAGCGTGGCGATCAGGACCGGAGCGCCTTTTATCAACAGATCTTAAACGAGCTGGGCACGTTCAACGAGTAGGGGGAGTCGAAATGTTAGGAAAATTAGCACTGGCCGGGATTAAGCACCGGCGGCGAGACTACCTCGTCTTATTGGTGGGACTGACCATGTCGGCCGCCATCTTCTATATGTTTGCCAACCTAGCGACCAACCAGGCCTTCATCAAGGCCAATGCGGTCGTGAGTCAGGCGTCACTTATCTTCGGGTTTGGCGCGGTTTTACTGATTTTAATCACCATTGTCTACATTATGTATGCCAATAGCTTTCTGCTCAGCATGCGCCAGCACGATTACGGGCTGTTCATGATGCTGGGGGCGACCCGTAAACGTGTGGGCGAACTGGTCTTCCTCGAAACCCTGATCCTGGGGACCCTGGCGACCGCCGTGGGCATTGTCCTGGGACTGGCGATGAGCCAATTCCTGGTGGGCCTTCTGCTGGATAGCTTAGGTCTGCACCTGGCGCACCTCTCGGCATTTTATCTGCCGGCGATTGTGGTGACCGGCGTGCTGTACGTGGGGCTATTTATCCTGGCCTCCCTCTTTAATCTGGTGCGGTTGACGCGGACGACCGTCTTGAAATTATTGCACACCGACGAGCAGGCCAATCAGCCGGTGATTCATCCCTTCCGGCAAATGGTGGCGGCCGTTTTCGGCGTCCTCTTCCTGGCCGTGGGCTACTGGGCGATGGCTGCGATTACGGACTTAGAAATGACCGCGATTCCACTCGCCCTGGTCACCATCACGATTGGGACGTATCTGCTCTTCCGGGCCACCATTCTGGTGATTATCCAGGGCCTAAAAAAGACGCGCTGGGCGAAGAAACACCTGAATGGTTTTCTCCTCGGTCAGCTGAACTTCCGGGTTTACAACTACACGCGTATGCTGACGATTGTGTCGTTGCTCTTTGCGATGGCGCTGGGAGCGATTACGGTGGGGTCCGGGTATCACCGCCAATTGCCGATGATGGCCAACAGCCTGGGAACCTACACGATTGCCGTCCATAACAAGACGGCGCAAGAGCAACGGTTGATTGATCAACTGAACGTGAAGCACCAAGCGACCTACACGCAGAAACGCCAAGGGAAGGTCGTGTACTACAACGCCGCCGAACTGCAGCGGCAGCCGTTTGAACTGAACAAGGGGACCACGGAGGCCAAGTACGCGACCCATCCGAAGTATTACACGGAATCCCTGAAGCAATTCAAAAAAGGTGGCAGTCAAAGTTTGGATTTCCTGAGCCTAGCGATTCGCAGCAAGCAGGGCTTCTACGCCCCACAATTCCTCAGTGCGCGGCAATTCGCCAAGCAACCCGGGAAAACGGTGACGGTCACCACGGTACGGGTCAAGGACCTCAACCAGGACCGCCGGATTTTGAAGCGGCTGAACAAGCTGGAGTTGAGTCGCTTCGCCCAACCGGCCGCCATGACCGTGGGAAATTACCAATCCTATGAGTTGATGAGTGGCTTCTTCGGCGGCCTAGAATTCATGGGCTACTTCTTAGGGATTGCCTTTCTGGCCATGCTGGCCTCATGTCTGATGTTTAAGATTCTTTCCGGCGCGCCCGGGGACCAACGGCGCTATCAAATGTTGTACAAGGTCGGTGTGCGTCAAAAGCTGATGCGCACGGGGATTGCGAAAGAAATCGGGATTTTATTCCTAATTCCTGGTATCATGGGAGTAATCGATGTTCTGTTCGGTCTTCAGATGTTTAAGCCGTTGATGCAAAGCCCAATGAGCCCCTACCTGGGGATTGGGAGTATCTTTGCCATCTTCATTGGTCTCTATGCGATTTACTATGTGATTACGTTGACGCTGTACTGGCGAATCGTGTTACCCAAGGCGCCGACTGATTAGGCAGCAGGACGAGTTCACAAAGAATGTGGGAAAGCATAATGAAATTTAATTTTGATAGTCCGGAACCCATCTATCTCCAGGTCGCCGAACAGGTGGAAGAGGCGATCTTCACGGGGATCTATCGGGCGGGAGAGCAGGTGCCCTCCACGACAGAAATGTCCAAAGAATTTCATATTAATCCGGCGACGGTGCTCAAGGGCATCAACCGACTCGTGGCGGCCGGCGTGATTGAAAAGCGCCGGGGCGTGGGGATGTTCGTGACGGCCACGGCCGCAACAACCATCCGCGAGAAGCGCCGCGCGGAGTTCTACGACCGTTATGTGAGCAGCTTTACCAGCGAGGCGCAGAAGCTCAATCTCTCCGAAGACGAGGTGATTGCGCTAATCAAACGCGGGTACGAAGCGCACGATGACTAGTCGTTGCCTGCGATGTTGCGAGCTGGCCGCCTTACCGTTCACCAAATGGGGGTTGGAGCGCGGTGGGCGGACCGGAAGCCCGCCTCTCAGGCTGAAGGGGTCCCCCACAGCAGGCGGACCCCGTGGCAGGCGCAGGCTCCTGGTCTCACTAATTTTAGTGGACAGAACACGGCTGTTACGGGAATCAACGCGTTTATTCTACTTTCAACCTTTAGTTGGCAATGCTTCATGCCCTCATGAATTAACAAAGCAACTGTTGAGGCGAAATGTTTTACAAACGGGTCCAATCACGTTATAGTAGATTGTGCACAATTGAGTGCGGCTTAATTGGCAGGAAAGAGGGAACTAATAATGGAAATCACAATTAAAGATGCAGCTAAAGCGTACCTGACCGAAAACATTCAACCAGGTAGTGTTCTGTTGTTAACCACGGACGACGGGTCCAACCGTTATTCAACGGTGGGCGGAACGTGTGCGATTGGTGATAAATTCCAATTCGTCGCGCTGACCGCTGACGACCCCGACTATGCCATTTCCTTAGACAACAACGCCGGCTTGAACATCAAGACTAACGCTGATACCGAGCTTTACCTGAGTAACGGCTTGGTTTTGGACCGCGTCTTCAACCAACTGTCCTTGCGTGATGATAGCGGGATTCTCGACAGTGCAGTGGGCCTAATCACCTACACCGCTGAAGAGAAGTCCGAGTTGGATTTGAAGAAAGAAATGCAAACGCTGGGAACCCGGATTTGCTAAACGGCACAACCACTGACAGACTGATCAATTTTTAAGGGAACGGCTTCGGCCGCTCCCTTTTTTTATCGCCATTTTCCGTATCCGGTTTCTTCGTTGCCTCTCAGGGCTTTTCGTCCATTTTCAACAACTTGTCCGGTACCTATTGCCAAGCGGTTGCACAGGCCGTATACTTTGATTACGTAGAAGTTTTGGGAGGGGATATTTTTGAAGTTTAATAGTAAAGTTTGGCGATGGCTAATCGGGCTGTTTAGTTTAGTCTTTCTATTAGTCGTCGGCCAAACGACACTGGCGCAGGCCGCCACCAACCACAATGGCGCGGACTTTACGACCTCGGCCAGCGTGACGAACGGACCGGATTTTAAGCATGCCGACACGATTGATGTGCAGTACAACTTGGATTTCGGCAGTACACCCATCAGCAATGGCGATACGATTACGCTGGATTTTCCAGAGAATTTAAAGGGCAAGACGCCCGGCGATACGTTTAAGGTTTACGATCAGGACGGCACCGTGATTGGTGAGGCCGTGATTTCCGATAAGGGCGTGGTGATTACCATGAACGATGCCCTGGAAGGCAAGACCAACGCCAAGTTAACCCTGAATATGATGACCAAGTACCGTTACGAAGATACGGGTGAAAAGGACGTCGTGTTCCCGCTGGAAAATGGCAAGACGAGCACGTCTGAAATCAACATCGTGGCCAACGAAGCCAACCTTTCCAAGAAGGGAACCCTACAGGACGACGGCACCATCAAGTGGACGATTCTGGTCGATCGGCGCGAGATTGAACTGAAGAACCTGGACATCAAGGATACGATTGGTGCAAACCAGGAAATGATTCACGGGGTGACCGTCAGCAATGGCCATTGGGAAACGACCACGACTTACAAGCGTGAGAAGCCCGCAATGACCGAAGGCACGGATTACGACATTACATATAACGACCAAGGGTTTGATTTGTCATTTAAGAATACCGTCAACAACCTGGTCGTGATTGACTACTACACCAAGGTGACCGACACCTCCCTGATTGATTCCGGCTATAAATTCAGAAACAATGCCGTGATGACCTGGGGCGGTGGCACCTCTGGCAATAAGAATTCCGAAGAGGCCAACGGAAAAGTCTCCTCGTCTAACGGCAACAGCGGTTCTGGGAGTGGCGACACCAACGAAACCGATGAACCCGGTATCGACACGGATGAAGACACCGGCACCGGGACCACCGATGTCGATGGCGGCACCGAAACCGATGAGGAAGAGGCCGCTCGTGAAGAAGACGAGGCCAAAGAAGAGGCCGCTAAGGAAGCCGCTAAGCAACAGGCTGCCAAGAAGGCCAAGGCTAAAGCTGCTAAGGCGGCCGCTGCCAAGGCTAAGGCTGCTAGAGCAACGGCTAAGGCCACCGCTACCGAGAATCCCGGGACGACGCGGACGACCAACACCAAGTTGCCCCAGACCGATGATCGCGGGAGCTTAGCTAGCGTGATCGGGGGCACTCTGGCCCTGGTAACGTTAGGATTGGGCGTTGTTTTACGTCGGCATCAATAAAATTTGAAGCGAAACGGAAGGTCTGGGACAAAGGTCTCAGGCCTTTTTGTCGCCGAATACCGGGCATTGAAATCGGCGACAAGGGCAGCTAGTTCCGCTTAAACCAGATAATTTGGGTATCGGTCTTCATGCTCGCCGGCCAGACGGCTTGGGTCTCACGCTTTTCTTTTAGGTCGAAGTCTAACTCATGTGGAAAAATACACAAGCTCTGGTATACTCTGGTTAAGAATGATTCTTAGGGAGGGACCACGATGCAACGATTACGACAATATCGTCAATTCTGGTTTGTGATTATTTTAGGGGTGCTGGCTCTGTGGCTACAGTTCGTGAGCCATCAGGCGAAATGGGCCCAACTGCTGATTACCGGCTTGGGCCTGTTACTGGCAATTGTGATGTTTGTCGAGATGGTTAGGACTCTGCGTTCTGGCAAGTTCGGCGTCGACCTGCTGGCCATTACGGCGGTTCTTGCGACGTTAGCCGTGGGAGAATACTGGGCCGCGTTGATTGTGCTCCTGATGTTGACCGGGGGCGATGCGCTGGAAGACTTTGCGGCCAGTCGCGCCAACAGTGAATTACAGGAGCTCCTGAACAATTCGCCTCAGACGGCTCACCGTGCGGATGGCGAAGCGTTGACGGATATCGCGGTCAGTCTGGTGGCCGTGGGTGACCGCTTGCTGGTGAAGCCCGGCGAGGTTATGCCGGTCGACGGCACGCTATTGACCGGGCCAACGACGGTGAACGAGGCCTCGCTAACCGGGGAGGCCCGGCCGATTGATAAGCGGGTCGGCGAAACGGTCATGTCCGGGAGTATTAACGGCGAGGCTTCCGTTTATCTGCGGGCGGACCAGACGGCCGACAACAGTCAGTATCAAAACATTGTTCGGTTGGTCAAACAGGCCGAGGCTCAGCCGGCGAAGTTCGTCCGGATGGCGGACCGCTACGCCGTACCCTTTACGCTACTGGCCTATGTGATTGCGGGATTAGCGTGGTACTTCTCCGGCGACCCCGTTCGGTTGGCCGAGGTCCTGGTGGTGGCGTCGCCTTGTCCCCTGATCTTGGCGGCCCCGATTGCCCTCATCTCGGGGATGAGCCGGGCCAGTCGAAACGGGATTATCGTTAAGACCGGGACTACGCTGGAGAAGCTGGCGCAGGTCAAGACGTTTGCCTTCGACAAGACCGGGACGATTACTCAGGGCCGCTTGGTCGTGGACCGCGTGGTGCCGGTCACCGCGCTACCGGCCGAAAAATTACTGCAGCTGGCGGCCAGCACCGAGCAGCACTCCGGGCACGTCCTGGCGCAGTCGCTGGTTGCGGCCACCCAAGCGCCGCTGTTACCCGCCACGGACGTCAACGAGACGACTGCGCAGGGGGTCGCCGCGGTGGTGGATGGCCAGGAGATCCGCGTGGGGAAGAGTTCATTTGTGACCGAAGAAACGGTTGAGAAGTCCGATCAAACGGCGGTTTACGTCGCCATCGCCGGAATTTATCAGGGCTACGTCAGCTTCAATGACCGCGTCCGACCGGAAGCCCGTGAGACCATGAGTGCGCTACGAGCGGCCGGCGCCCAGCACCTGGTCATGATTTCCGGGGATCGCCGGCCGATTGCCGAAACCATTGCCGGCGAGGTCGGTATCGACCAGGTTCATGCGGAATGTTTACCGGCCGACAAGATTAAGGTCCTGGCGGATTTACCCGCCGACCAACGTCCAGTCGCGATGGTCGGCGACGGGATCAACGATGCCCCCTCACTGGCGACCGCGGATGTGGGGATTGCCATGGGGGCGCACGGCGCCACGGCGGCCAGCGAATCGGCCGACGCGGTGGTCTTGAAGGACGATTTAACTCGGGTGAGTGCGGCCAGGGGGATTGCGCACGACACCATGCGGGTGGCCAAACAGGCCGTGTTGATTGGCATCTTCATCTGTACGGGGTTGATGTTAATCGCGAGCTTCGGTGTGATTCCGGCAATTATCGGGGCAGTCTTCCAAGAAGTGGTCGATACCGTCACGATTCTTTACGCGTTGCGGGCCCGGACCGATCGTTGATAATGAAGATTTAGGGAGAAGGATAAGGGGCCTAATCCCCTGAGTATCGAAATAAAAAACGTGAGACTAGAGGGAATTAATCGCCTTCTGTCCCACGTTTTTTCCTATTCCGATTCGTTTCTTTCAGTTAGTGAATGCGGTATCATGGAGTTGGACAGTGTGCCCAATCTAATCGAAGAGGAGCTTGAAAGATGACAAAATCAATCAACACCGATTATTTCTTTGATGAACCGGCTTTTAACACGCACGATGGGGGTTACGTTCCGCTGGAAGAACCCAACGTCCCACAACAACCACTGCGGATTCCACCGCTATTGAAGCCCGATAAGGAGACCACAACCGACACGTACTACACGGTCGAAGCGCAGGCGGGGGAGACCCAGCTGTTACCAGGCAAGAAGACCAAGACCTGGGGGTATAACGGCAGTTTATTGGGGCAAACCATTGTTTTTCCAAAAGGTAAGACCATCCACATTGACCTGAAGAATAGTTTGCCCGAGTTAACCACGTTCCACTGGCACGGGCTAAATGTTCCCGGCCCTTACACGGATGGCGGATGCCACGCGCCGGTTTACCCCGGCCAAACGCGCCACATTGACTTTAAGGTCGATCAACCGGCCGCTACGCTGTGGCTACACGCGCACCCGTGCCCATCGACGGCCGAACAGGTTTGGCGCGGCTTAGCGGGGCTGGCCTTGGTTACCGATGAACAAGAAGCCCAGCTCCCATTCCCTCGCAATTATGGGGTCGATGACATTCCGTTGGTTCTACAGGACCGGCGTTTCCATGAAGACAATCAGTGGGATTACGACGCGGACTACGACCCAGACGGGGTTCAAGGGCCAACGCCGATGATTAATGGCACGATCAATCCCTACTTTGACGTGACCACGCAACGCGTTCGCCTGCGGATTTTGGACGGGGCGAACCGGCGGGAATGGCGGTTACATTTCAGCGACGACCTGCCATTTACGCAGGTGGCTTCGGACGGCGGTGTGATGCCAGAACCCGTCGAATTTACCCATCTGATGTTGACCTGTGCCGAACGGGCGGAAGTCATCGTGGACTTTGGCAAGGTCACGCCGGGTCATACGGTCACGCTGTATTCCGACGACGTGCCGTTGGTTCGGTTCCGGGTCCACGACTTTGAAACGGACACCACGACGCTGCCCGAGCATCTGGTCGATATTCCCGACCCAGAGGTAACACCCGACACGCCAATCCGGAAGGTCGTCATGTCCGGGATGGACGAGCAGGTCATGATTGACGGTAAGAAATTCGAAATGCAACGGATCGATGCCAAGCAAAAGGTCGGTAACGTTGAACTGTGGGATGTTACCAACACCAACGACATGGACGGTGGGATGGTCCACCCGTTCCACATGCACGGGACGCAATTCCTCGTGGTCTCACGGAACGGTCACGACCCGTATCCAAACGAACACGGTTTCAAGGATACGGTCGGGGTCAACCCCGGTGAAACGGTACGGCTGAAGGTCTGGTTCGACCACACGGGGGTCTACATGTATCACTGCCACATCATCGAACACGAAGACGGCGGTATGATGGCCCAGATTGAAGCGTACGACCCGGACCATCCGCAAACGTATAAGCTGATGGATATGGACACACTGATGAACGCGGTAGCTAAAGAGCGGGGAATTGATGTGAAGGACCTCCATCTCGCGGGAATGAGTTCGTATGAGAAGATGGGGATGAAGATGTAAGAGAGTGGAGCAAGGCGCTTAGGTTCTGAGCATTAGGGAGCTAAGGGACTCCTGTCCGGCGAAGCCGAACAGGAGTCCCTTAGCTTTCTAAGCGCAGGAATCTGGCTTGCGGAACTCGTTTCAGAGGCCGCCAGGACCGGGATATCAAAGGCAAAGCGCCAGCCCAACGGTCCCAGCCAATATAATCAGTTAGGTGGAAACCGATCCGGTGCTTATCTTTGCTAAGCGGAAGGGTCTGCCCTTGCGGAACTCGTTTCGGAAGCCGCCAGGACTGGGATATCAGGGACAACGCGCCAAAACGGTATCGCCAGTCAAGTTAATTTCGGCTTTCTCAGTTATCTCCCAAACACCACAATCAAACAAAAATGGCTTCGGAATCTTAAAATTCCGAAGTCATTTTTAATGCCCATGGGTCTTCCCGCGTAAGACGTGGTCCACGTGGGCCAAGGTCTCGTTGACGATGTCCAAGATGTGGGGATCATCCAAACGGTAAAAGTTTTGCTTACCCACCCGGCGAACCGCGACCAGTTGTTCCTTCTTCAACATGGCTAATTGATGGGAAATCACCGACTGTTCCACGGTTAATAGGTCGCTGAGTTCACTAACGTTGAGTTCCTTTTGCTCGAGGAGGTAGAGGAGCTGTAGGCGCGTGGGATTGCTCAGTAACTTGAAGATGGTCTGAGAGGCTTGGACCATCCGGGGAGCAATTAAGGTGACTTTTTCGGTAGAATTCGGCATAAAAGACTTGCTCCTTTCATATGTAGATGATAACATATGTTATGGATAACATGTATGGGGAGAGGATCGCATAATGAAAACAATTTTAACGGGCGTCACGGCGTACATTTCCACCGGACTCGACTACTTAATTATTCTAATGGTAATCTTCGGTCGCGTAAAGCATCAAGACCGCTGGCTGGTCCTAATCGGTGACCTTTTGGGCACGACCGTCTTGGTTGGCAGCTCTCTAGCCATTGCGTTTTTCCTCGGCTTCGTGCCGGCGTCGTGGTTGTTGGGATTGTTAGGGCTGATTCCGATTTACCTGGGTATTAAGTTATGGTTTCAGGGGGATGACGACGATACGGACGCCATTGCCAATAAGGTGGCCCGTCCCCAGGGGTTAATCGGTAGCGTGGCGCTGATTACCATGGCTACCTGTGGCGCGGACAACGTGGGCATTTACGTCCCCATCTTCACGACCGTGGCACCGAGCACGATTCCTTTAATTCTCGCGACGTTTGCCGTGATGGTGGTCATTTTCTGGGAAATTGGCTACCGGCTGGCTTGCCTGCCCAAGGTCGCGGACGTCTTGGAAAAACAGGGTCGTTATATCACCATTGCCGTGTACATCTTAATCGGATTGTACATCATGGCGGACAGCGGAACTTTCCAGCACTTGATTCAACTAGCCGTGGGGTTAGTTTAAAGCTTTAGCGGCTAAAGGCTGTGAAGAAAAATGTGGTCGCCGATGTCCCTCAGAACGCAGCGTTTTGCCTATAACGACAAGGTGGGGAGTTCACCGACCGGAATGTCCTTTCACCCGGGTTAGCAGTATACTGGGACTGTATCGGAAGGGGACGTTGGGATACTTTGGCAACAAGAAAGACGGCGACCAGTTTATCAATTGCTGGTGCCTTGGTTTGTGATGACGGTGCTCGTGTTTTGTTTACCGCTGGTTCTGCCACGGCGCACTCGCGGATAGCGACGACAACGGTAATAGAGGCCATCACATTGTTAGTGATTGGGTTAGTCAATCGGTATTGGGTACACGTATCCTTGAACTTTCGCTCACCATTCACGCTGGGGCAGCAACTGCTAATGACTTGGCCGGCGGAATTACTCCTGGCCTTTTTCGTGGTTGCGGCCATGATTAAATTTCCGCAGGACATCGGTGTGGGTAAGATAGCGGTCCGCGTCACGCTAGGTTTACTGGTAGCGGGACTGGAAGAGACCGTCTTTCGGGGAATCCTACTCGGTGGCTTGTTGCAACGCTTACGGCTACGGTTGACGCGGCGACTATGGGTTGCGGTGCTCGGCAGTAGCTTGTTGTTTAGCCTGAGTCATGCGATGAACTTGACACACCAGAGTCTACCCGTGACGCTGATGCAGATGGTCCAGGCGTTTGGCCTCGGTCTGGTCCTCAGTGCCTTGTATTTACGGACCGGGAGCCTGCTGTGGGCGATGCTGTTTCACTTTGGATTAGACACGGCAGTGATGATCGTTGCTTTGACGCCCCACGCGACGAGTGCCGCCGGCGGATCACCCGCGGATATGATGCCAGTCGTGGTCTATCTGGTCATCACAGCAATCCTATTGCGGCCATCGCGGTGGCGGCGAACTGACTTTCGACGCCTCGGGGTTCGGTAGTCGTTAACTAAAAATGAAAAAACGCGAGTAACTTTCCGGAAATGGGAAAGTTACTCGCGTTTTAATTTTGGCCTAAAGATTGAAGGTTAGAAGAATAACTTGCTGGCAATCGTCACGCAGGTCATCAGGATAACCGATGAGATGGTTGCGGCGAGAAAGACGTTACCGCCCCGCTGGAAGATGACGCGGAAGTTAACGCTCATACCCAAGGCGGCCATAGCCATGCCGAGGAAGATGTAAGCGAGCTTGACCAGTCCGGCCAGCGCGACATCGCCGAGTGGCAGAAAGGTCCCGATGATACTGGTCAGAATGAAGCCGGCCATGAACCAAGGAATTGGTAGCTTGGCTGGGCCTTGATTGGCGGCTGCTTCCGGGTTAGCCTTACGGGATTGCCGTTGGTACCACCAGCCAATGATGAGGGCGGCCGGGGCCAGCAACAGCACCCGGGAGAGCTTGGTGATGATGGCGGTGTCCAGACTGATTGGACCACCGGCACTCCCGGCAGCGACGGCGTGGGCGATTTCATGAAGAGATCCCCCGGTCAGAACGCCGAATTGAACGGCGGTTAAATGCAAGAGGGGCTTCAGTCCGATTTCAATCAACGTGAAGACCGTCCCTAAAATGGCGACGATGGCCACGGCGAGGACTTCGTTTTCCCGTTGCCGTTCGGCCTTGTCCGCGGCGACCTTAATCTGGGGAGACACGCCCATGACGGCGGCGGCCCCACAGATGCTGGTCCCGGTGGCCGTCAGGATGGCGAGTTCTTTTTCCACGCCGAGCTTGCGGCTGAAGTTGTAGGTCAGTAGCACCATGCCGGTCACCACGAAGACAGCGAGCGTAATCGTCTTGACGCCGGCTTGGGCCAGTTGAACCAGGTTGAGCTTGAAGCCAAGTAGAATAATACCTAAACGTAAGAATTTATTGCTGATGAAGCCAATCCCGGCCCGGTTCGCGTTGATAACCTGGGGCTGAACCTGACAAGCCATGCCCAGTAGCAGGGCAATGACCAGCGCGCCCACCAGATTCAGGTAGGGCAGTTGGGCCAGCAAGCTTCCCGCCACGGCGCAGACTAAAGTTAAGAGGGAAGCCAGCCAAAAGCCCCGGCTCACCACAGTTGTCCGAATATCCAAATGAATCTCCTCCTCAAAAATGTCTACGCCTAGTTTACCGGAAGTTGATTATAAGATAAAATTGGAATGAATAATAAGGCTATAACGATAGCTTATGACAAGGAGGTTTACCGATGCTCGATCACCGGTATCAAACGTTTTTGGTCCTTGCGACAACGAAATCCTATACGCAAACCGCGCAGCAACTTTATATTAGTCAGCCCGCGGTTTCACAGCAGATTAAGAATTTGGAGACGGAACTGAACTTAGAATTGGTCCACTACGAACGACCCCACTTGACCATCACGCCGGCCGGTCTGGAACTGGCGGCCTTTATCCAACGGGTGCAGGTGCAGGCCGACAAGGTGGTCACGACCCTGCAGCATCCACAAAAGACCCGACAGGTTACCTTCAGCACGACGCTTTCGCTCAGCGAATTTCTAGCGCCGCAGCTCATCACGCTTCTCCAGCAGCAGGATTATCGCGACATCAATTGTCAGGTGACCAATACCCAGGATGCGCTCCGAGCCATTGCGGCGGGCACCAGTGACTTTGCGCTGATTGAGGGCAACTTCGATAAGCAGCAGTACGGCTACGAGATTGTCCGGCAGGAACCGTTCGTGGGCGTGGTCGCCGCCGACCACCCGTTGGCGCAGCAGCCGACCGTGAGCTGGGCGGATTTGACGGCCTATCCCTTAATCAGTCGCGAGGTGGGGTCGGGGAGTCGCGAGATTCTGGTGAATTTAGCCCACGCGGCCAACGTGACTTTTGCCGAATTCCCCCAGGTGGTCACCGTGAACAATCTGGCCGCCATCCGCGAGATCTTGCTACGGGGGAGTGGCGTGAGCTTCGTCTACCGGTCGGTGGTGGCGGACGCGTTGCAAGCCGGAAAATTAAAGGTCTTGCCGCTCCAGGCCGGGCAACTCCGCCACGACTTGGACCTGGTGTATCCGCGCGAGAGTTATTTCGCGAAACGCTATCGCCAATGGGCCGCGGCCCTGCAAAAATAAACTTTTTCTGAGAAAATGAGCTAAAGGTTAGACAAGCGCCCCTAAATATTGATATATTTATCGTATTGTTGTAAAAAATATCGAGAAGGGGTGAGCCACGTGACGAAGAAAACGAGACGGGCCATTTTTATTTTAGTATTTAGTGAATTTTTAGTATGTTTGGGAATTAGTTTGGTCATTCCGGTGATGCCGTTTTTGAAGAATCAACTGCATTTAACCGCGACGGACATGGGGATTATGAGTGCCTTGTTCGCCTTCGCTCAGTTCGTGGCGTCACCCTTAATTGGGCGATTGTCCGATAAGATTGGCCGGAAGCCCGTGTTGACTGCGGGCCTCTTTCTCTTCATGGCCTCCGAAGTGCTGTTCGCCTTGACCAACCAGTTAATGGTCTTCAACATTTCGCGGATTATTGGTGGCCTGTCGGCGGCGATGGTCGTGCCCACGGCGATGGCGTTGGCGGCCGATATCACCACGAAACGGCAGCGGGCCCGGGTCATCGGCTGGCTATCGGCGGCCTTCAGTGGAGGTCTGATTCTGGGCCCCGGGATCGGTGGAATCTTGGCCGGTATCAGCTACAAGACGCCGTTCTGGGCGGCCGGGGCATTGGGCTTAATCAGCGCGATTGTCCTGATTAGCCTGTTACCGAGTGATGCGGAGACCAGCCAGATTCGCGATGCCGAGGCCCCCTCTGAAATGGTGGTTAAACCCACGGCGCACCCCATGACGCGGGAGTTCTGGACGGTACCGATTATCATCTTGTTCACGATGATTCTGGTGTCTTCGTTCGGCCTGCAAGGGTTCGAGAGTATCTACAGTATCTACGTGAACGAGGTCTTCCACTTTAGCCTGAGCAACATCGCATTAGTGTTGACCCTCAATGGGTTAATCTCATTATTCTTACAAGTCGCGATGTTTGATACCCTGGTCAGCAAGTGGGGCGAGCGCCGGGTTATCCGGGCCTGTTTCTTCCTGGCGGCCATCTGTGTGGTTTGGATTACCCAGGCACACGGCAAGGTGGCGGTGATGATTGCCACATTGATTATCTTCTCCGCGTTTGACCTGTTGCGGCCGGCCATTACGACGCTGCTGACCAAGGCCAGCGAATCCAATCAGGGCTTGATTAATGGCCTTAACATGTCGTTGACGAGTGTCGGAAACATTGTGGGCCCCATCATGTCGGGGATGTTGCTGGATATGAATCCGCACTATCCGTACCTGGTGGTCTCGGTCTTCCTGATCGTTTCCTACCTGATGGCCTTCCTGTTGAAGCGGCCGGATCAGTTGCAGTCGGCGGCGGAGAAGTAACCGGAATGAGTCGAGAAGCGGTTGACTGGGCGAAATGAAACCAGTCGACTCTTGGATGGCGTTTTGACTAGCTAAAGGTTGAAAGATAGAAATCGACTAAACTATGGTCATCGCGTAACTCATGGCGTTAAGTTTAGTCGTTTACAGTTTCGCAGTGGAAAGCGGTCGCCTTACCGTTCGCCAAATATGGGTTGGATCGCGGTGGGCGGACGGGCCGAGCCACAGTGTGATCTCGACACCTCACTTTGAGTCGAAAAATCACGTCTCAAAGACGCCAGTTCCCTAAGCGGCATGAACCGTGCCACTAAGGGAACTCCCACGGCTGAGCCCCTATTTGGCTCACTCTCGGCTACGAAAGTGCTGACCAGCAATCAGCGGCTTAACCCGACGTAACGACTAATTTGTCGATAAACGTCGGTGTTGCTGATAAACACCATCCCGCCGGAGATCGCCAGGGGTGGAGCCAGCTGTGTCGACGGTGTTAGCTGAGGTTCTTTCTCAGCTTACAGAGTGGGGCGACTTGGGAGACTTGCGGGTTTTACAAGGCTACCAAGCGAACCGGAAGCCCGCCTCTCAGGCTGGAGGTGTCCCCCATAGCAGGTGGAACCCCTGGCAGGCGTAGGCCTCTGGTTTCACTAATTTTAGTGGACAGAACACTGCCGTTCCGCGAATCAGCGCGTTGATTCTACTTTCAACCTTTAATTGACTAATCTAGGATTGCGGCATAAGAGTTTAGGCAGTCGGGCCTAAACCCTTTTTATTTGGCCGAAAAAAAACAGCCAGACTAGGTCTAGCTGTCCCCCCTAAAGCCTCCGATGGCCATTATCGATGGGCCGGGCAATTCGTGATACGGGTTCTCCCCACAGAACCGGCACTGTTGGACGGGTGACCGCTCCCCCAAGCGATCGACCGAATTGCGCGGCTGTCTACGTACGACCCAAAAGGTACCGCGTCGTTGGTTACGCAGTACCCCCCAGTAACGCGTAAGTCAACGGATACAATAACTTTCCTGAGATTATCAGTGGTTGGTGATAAGGCACACATACGAAATGGTAATGGTCCTTATCTGATGGTACAACTACATTGTACCGGGGATTGATCGCCGGGATAATCCCGGAATTTAAGAATTGCGTTACTTATTTTAACCACCTTGGTTGTTTACGTGGTATGCTATTGATACAAACGATTCATTGGGATTGGTCTACTTGGGGGTAATAGGAATGAATTCGGTTTCTTTACGAGGTTGTGTTTTACAGAAATGGGGGAGCAAACATGCCACAGCCGTATCATGAACGTTTAAATTTTACCATGCAATTGCCGTTACGGGTGATCAGTCACGGCACGGTTGGTCCAAAATTGGTATTGCCGCATTGGCATCAGGCGGTCGAATTGGCCTACCCGTATTGTGGGCACCCAGGAACGGTTCATATTGGAAACTCGACTTTTGAAATGGCGGCGGGTCACGTCTACGTGATTAACTCCGAAGTGATTCATAGTTACGAGACCTTACTGGACGAAGACAATCAGATTATCACGCTCCTACTGCCCTCGGCGTGGCTCCGCAACGTCGTGGACAATGAGCAACTGCCCATTTGGGGGCCAGTCGATCTGGATCTTCACGATGCGGCCTATCGGGGAATCGGGCAAGCCGTCGGGGTTCTGGTGGACAACGCCATTCACGAGCGGGATGGTCAGGCAGATTACCTCGCCAGTCTTGGTGCGGAGTATCAATTAGTGGGTCAGATGTTAAAGCAGTTGAAAGTTAATGGACAGGTTGATAATGATCAGTTACCACTGCCCGAGCCGCTCCGCGAGGCCGTGGGTGAATTGCAGAAGAACTACGGTGACCCGGTCTCTATCACGGATTTAGCGGCCAAGTTAAATTATTCCAGTGTTTATTTTTCCCGGTATTTCAAGGAATATATGGGCATCTCGCCCAAGGCCTATCTGGGTCAAATTCGGCTGGAACGGGCCACGGAATTGCTGATGACCTCGGACGATTCGATTCAGACGATCGCCACCAAGACGGGCTTTCGGACCGAAAAGAACTTCTTTGTCACGTTTAAGCAGCATTTCTTGATGACGCCCAAGACTTATCGTGACCGTTACGCGGCGCAACGTGCTTGGTCGTAGCGTAACCGTTGCTTGTGACGGTTATTTATGGTAGACTAGGCCAACATAACACAACGAATATGCGTGGAAACCAACGTTGCCGTTAAATGACACGTTGGTTTTTTATGCAAAAATCCAGGAGGTATCGTTCAATGTTAACCGTCAATAATGTCAGTATGCAGTTCTCCGACCGGAAGCTCTACGACGAAGTCAATCTCAAGTTCACCCCGGGGAATTGCTATGGGGTCATTGGCGCTAACGGCGCTGGTAAGTCAACTTTTCTCAAGATTATCGAAAACAAGCTCAAGCCGACGACCGGGACCGTTTCTATGGGCCCCAACGAACGGATGTCCAGCCTGAACCAAGACCACTTTGCCTTCGAGGACGAACTGGTCTTGAACACGGTCATTCAGGGACACAAGCAGCTGTACGATATCATGACCGAGAAGAACGCCATCTACATGAAGGCCGACTTCAGCGACGCCGATGGGATTCGTGCCGCTGAACTTGAAGCCGAATTTGGCGAAATGGGGGGCTGGGAGGCCGAGGCCGAAGCTAGCCAAATGCTCCAAGCCTTAGGCATCGACGAGTCGCTTCACCAAGTCAAGATGAGCGAACTGACCGAACCACAAAAGGTGAAGGTCTTGCTGGGCCAAGCGCTCTTCGGTCACCCCGACGTCTTACTGTTGGACGAACCGACCAACGGGCTGGACGTGCAATCCATCAGTTGGTTGGAAAACTTCTTGGCCGACTACGAAAACACCGTCATCGTGGTCTCCCATGACCGGCATTTCTTGAACCAGGTCTGCACCCACATGTGTGATGTGGACTTTGGTAAGATTACGCTGTTCGTCGGCAACTACGACTTCTGGATGGAATCTAGCGAACTGGCCGCCCAATTGAAGGCCAATGCCAACGCCAAGAAGGCCGACCAGATCAAGCAGCTGCAAGAATTCGTGGCGCGGTTCAGTGCCAACGCCTCGAAGTCCAAGCAGGCCACTTCTCGGAAGAAGCAGTTGGAAAAGATTACGTTAGACGACATCAAGCCCTCGTCACGGAAATACCCGTTCATCAAGTTCAATCCGGAACGGGAATTGGGCAACGACCTGGTGCGAGTCGAGCATGTATCCAAGACCATCGATGGCGTGACGATTCTAAACGACGTGAGCTTCACGCTGCGTCCCGATGAGAAGACAGCGTTTATCAGTCGCAATGACCTGACGACCACGGTCTTGATGCAGATCATTGCCGGCGAAATGGAACCGGACAGCGGGACCGTGACCTGGGGCCAAACGACCAGCACAACCTACCTGCCTAAGAACGTCAACGATTACTTTGCCAACAATGAGTTGACGGTGATCGACTGGCTACGGCAATTCGCGTCCAAGGAAGAAAGCGACAATACCTTCCTGCGGGGCTTCTTAGGGAAGATGCTGTTCTCCGGCGATGACGTTAACCGTGAAGTTGACGTCATGTCCGGGGGCGAAAAGGTCCGCGCGATGCTCTCCAAGATGATGCTGAGCAAGGCTAACGTGCTGTTGTTAGACGATCCCACGAACCACTTGGATCTGGAATCCATCACGGCGCTGAACGATAGTCTGGTCGGGTTCAGCGGGAGCATCCTCTTTACCTCGCACGACCACGAGTTCATCCAGACAATTGCCAATCGAATTATCGAAGTTAGTCCGAACGGGATTGTTGACCGGGCGGACACCACGTATGATGAATTCTTGGAACACGAACAGGTGCAGGCCAAGGTGGCTGCGCTGTACGAATAAACGAAATAATGATTGAGGACGCTGCTGTTGGGCGTCCTTTTTTATGCGATTGTGTAGAGAATAGCGGTGTAACCGGGATAGTCGGCCAGAACCTGATAGACGAGCAGAGCGAAAAGAAAAGGCGCAGGTCGGTTGCTAGGGCCAACTTGCGCCGGTAAAGATGAAAATCAAAGTAGAATTAGAGTCTCACGGTATGAGGCGGGACATCTGATGCCGAAGTGGGCTATTGTTAGCCATTTAAGCGGTCTGCGTTAATCCTTGCGCTCTAGCCACCTTTTGGCCTACGTTTGCCTAAAAGAGGCGAATCATCACTACACCGATAATCAAGACGAGAAGGCCAAACAGCTGGACCGGCACCACCGGTTTGCGGCGGGCGCCGAGCAAACCAAATTGGTCGACCAGTAGCCCCCCGGTA
Organism: Levilactobacillus sp. HBUAS70063; assembly: GCF_038374745.1. Classification (NCBI taxonomy): domain Bacteria; kingdom Bacillati; phylum Bacillota; class Bacilli; order Lactobacillales; family Lactobacillaceae; genus Levilactobacillus; species Levilactobacillus sp. HBUAS70063. The sequence continues at coordinate 52,054 of NZ_JBANSM010000009.1, forward strand.
ATCTGTCCCAGCAGGGCGAAGACCACCGTCTGGCCGGTCCCGATGATGGGGGCCAGGTAGGCGTTCCCCAGAACGAAGATGGCCCCGAGCATGCCGCCAATCCACAGCCACCACGGCTTACCATGGCCGGTTGCCCGGCCAATCTCGCGGAAGCCGCGATTGACCACCAAAACGATGACGAACAGACCGATGGTGCCAATCAGAAAGGAAATGAAGGCGGCATGAACGGCCGAGTGGAGGACCAGGCCGAGTCGTCCATTGATGGTGGTCTGCGTAGCCCCCAAAGCCCCAGTAAAGACCCCGATTAAGCGCCACACTAGCGGATTGCCCGCCGTGGATTCGGTGGCGAGCTGGCGATGTTGCCGCCGTCGGAGGATTTCCGGGAGGGCCACCGTGATGAGAATCCCTAGCAGAGCGAGCAGGAGTCCGGTTAATTTAATCAGCGTCAAAGGTTGACGATTGGCGTGAAACCAGCCAAAGTTATCGATAATTGACCCCATCACCACTTGCCCCAGAATCGGCATGATGGCGGTCTGGACGGCGCCAATGTGCGGGAACAGCAGGATGTTGGCCGTTAGGAAGATGACGCCCAGTAGCCCGCCGATCCAGATCCACCACGGTTGTGTGACCAGGACGTGGGGGGCGACCAGCAACGTGTGCTGGTCGATTAGGGTCATGACAGCGAGAAATACCGTCCCCACCGTAAACGAGACGAATGACGCCTGATATGGTGAGCCGATAAAGTGCCGTAACCGCGAGTTGACGGCAGTTTGAAAGGATACAATGATACCGATAGCGATGCCGATGGTAATCGGGAGCATGACTGATCTCTCCTTACGCGCCGAATTTTAGGGATGACCTAATAGCGAATGCGCCGCCGGTAAGCCGTGGCGGGTCACTACTCCCAGTATAGCCTATTTATCCGCCAATTTGGCCAGTTCATCCACACGGTTAAAGAAGCCATCGTGGTCCACGTGAGTCACCAACGTTATCGGGCGGCCGTCCGGCGTCTCGAAGGTGCGGCCACGGCCGGGACCGCTAACGAGGACGTCACTGCGTAGCTCACGGGTCGTCACGATGCCCGGCGTCTCACTGGCCACCGTGGTCAATACGTCCCACAGAAAATAGGTCGAGTTGGTCTCGAAATGTTGTAGGGCTGGGACTAACGCGTAACCCTGACCGATGAAATCCAAGGCAGGATGCTGACGCAACGTCGCCCAGTGTTGGCGAATGGCCGGGGTCAACGGCACTTGTCGCGTGCTCTCCAAGCCAACCATTTGGATGGGAATTGAGCTGTCCCAGACGGTCTTGACGGCGTCGGGGTCCCAGAAGGCATTCCACTCGGTGGTACCGTCTTGTTCGGGTTCCGCCACGTTGCCGCGGCCGTCGAAGGTGCCGCCCATCCAGTAAAGGCGGTCGATCTTGGCCGTGATGGTGGGATCGACCGCTAGTGCGCGGGCGAGGTCGGTCAGTGGGCCGGTCATGACCAGCGTGGTCTGGCCCGGCGTCCGTTGGATCTTGTCGATGAGGTCCAGGTGTGCGGGGCGCGTCGCCACGGGGGTGGTCACCGTCCCGGCTTCGTTGAGAATCGGCAGGGCGTCTAAGCTAAAGGCGTCCAGCCGCCATTCCTTGGGAAAGGGATGCACACCGCGGGAGTCGGAGGCCGCCACATCAAGCTGGGTGCCGTGGCCGAAGCGGTCGATAATTTTACGGCTGGCCGCCAATGCGGGTTCCAAGTAACAATCCGCGCCGATCACGCCAACGCCGGTGAGGTGGACATCGGGCATTTGGAGCAGCAACAACAGGGAAACTAAATCATCAACGCCGCCATCGTGGTTAAAGTAGACATTTCGCATCGGGATAATCCCCATTTCCGAACTTTATTTAATACATGTCAATCTATAGTTCATATATTACCGAATGCCCCTAGAAAACACAAGTAAAGTTTTCCACGAAATTTAGCCACGGTTAAGGAAAGACCGGTACACTGCTCTTTAGGCAATTAAAGCTGATCAGACGAAAGGATGGTAACGTGATGAAACCAAGTCGTTTAGAACCCAAACGGTGGCTAGCCTTAGTCGTTGCGGGCCTCATACTCTTTGCGGGTGGCGGGGGCACGGGCTACATGTTAGGGCAACAACAGGCCAAATCGGCCCAGACCACCCAGATGAAGAAGGCCCCCGGCGGCCTGAAGAATCGGCCGTCCGGGAAACCTAGCGGGATGCCCGGCCAGAGTAGCTCCAGTGGTAATTAGCGAACATTTTCGCCGATCGTTCATCAATTGATGAGTAGTCGGAAGCGAAAAGTTCTGGACAAGCTAAAGGAACCAGACTAACCGGCAAAAGCTGGTCAATCTGGTTCCTTTTTGATGTCTAGTTAGAGCGGCTTACTTTTCCTGAATGTCTTGTAAATTCAGGTTAGCCGAACCGGGATAGAGCGTCATCCGTTGCGCCCGGTAGCTCCAATCGCCGGATTTGAAGCCGGTCCGGTCGACATCGAAGACGATACGGTTGGTCTTGCGGTTGACTTCGACGAACTCGCTACGCTTGCTGCTATCCGCGTAGCCAAAGCCAATCAGCGTGTTGCCCTTGCCCACGGCGTAGCTGCTGCCGACAATGTTCGTGAAATTGCGTTTACCTAGCGTGCGCCCAAAGCTCCAGGTCTTGGTGACGGTCTTCTTGAGCTGGTTGATCGAGACGATCTCGCCGGCCGACCACTGCTTGGACTGCTTGGTCTTGCCCCGCGTGACCGGAACGTTGTTGTCGTAGAATTCCAGCTCAATCTTATCGCCGGTATTCTTCTGGGTGTTAATCAACATGACCGCGTGTTGACCGCCGTTGTAGCGGTAGTGCTTGGTCGTTGGCTTCAACAGGTACTTGTGGTAACGCTGTGGTAGCTTCTGAGGAGCTGCCAGAATCCACTTGAGCTTGGTGGTCTTGTAATTAATGGCCAACATCATATCCTGATTACGCCCGGAAATGATCAGATCGCCATTCTTGCGATTGTAGTACATGGAGTTCTGGTGGAACCAGTCAATCTTGCCGTCGGAACGGTGGGTGCCATCGTATTTCTCATAGGCCGACTTGGGAAGGATTCGTTTGAGGTCAATGACCTTCTTAATCTTTCCAGAGTTGCGGTCGATTTCAATCATGGTATCTTCGACAAACTTCTTACTTCCGTCGTCCACGGTAAGCAGGAGGTTGTGGTTCGGCAACTCGATGGCGTCGTGGTGAATCACGGTGTTGTTGGCCAATTTGGACGGATCGGTTCTCGATGGGAAGAGGCCGTTCATGTTGTACTGGTGGTACACGCGACCGTAGAAGTCGGTTTCCTGCAGGGCGTTAGACTTGGAATCGCTGGTCTTAATCTTGGTGTTAATCAGCAGGTGGTTGTTGGCCAACTGCTTGAAGACGTGGGAAATGGGTTTGGTCGAGTACCAGCGAACCTGTCCACGGGCATCCAGACCATAGGTGTAGCCGAGACTGCTGACGGCAAAGGTCAACCGAGTATTGCCGGTTCCCAGCGCCATCTGCTTGGGCTTACTGGTCTTGAGTGTGTTTTTCCCGATGGCCTTGGGGGCCGCGCCAGTCTTGAGCGTGTAGGTTGTCCGGGTGGTCGTCCCGTTCTTACGGGCAAAGGTTAACGTGACGCGGTTGGTCCGGTCGGCGTAGAGCCCCAGGACACCGACCGCGTGTTGGGTGCGATAACCCTTGAGATGCTTGGTGATGGTCGTGGCGGGCGTGTCGCCGTGAACGGTCAGGGTGACCTTCGTGGCCACCTGGGTCTTAACCAGGATGAGGCCAGTCAGCGGGGAGGTCTTGTAGGGATTCACGATGACCTTCGCATGGGTCGAACCGGGCTTGACCTGCTTGAGGTCGTGCCGGTAGGTCTTACTCAGCCGGTTGGTGGCCGTGGTGTTGGCGGTCGACAGGGCCGGGCGGATGTTTAACTTAATCTGATTGGTCGTCAGAATATCCTTCTTGGCGTAGTGCTGGTGGACCAGCAGGTAGCGGCGAATGTTGTGACGCTCGTGATAGGCCGCAGCGCCACCGACCACGATGAGCGCGAGTAGCACGCCAATCGTGATTTTCCAAAACTTCTTCATAGCTATGTAACTCCCTTTGTCTAAATTCCAGTGATAAGGTATTCCCATTCATTGTAGCAAGCCGTTCTGGTTGCGTGCAAGTTAATATTTTATGTCAGAAGTGGTTTATACATCATATAGATGGTGTGGTGATGGGCTTGCGACTGGTTCAGTTGGTGGGGGATTTTTGCCGAAAATTTTGGAGTGACGGCGTTCGATGGGCGGGGTTCATGGAAAAATGAACAATCCCCATAAGATTAGGCTTACTCGCCAATCTTATGGGGACTATCGGTTCTTGACTTAACGTTTAGGGAAGGGTTTTGCGTTGATTGAATTCACCGTGTTTACGAAAACTGGGAATTGATTTTCCGTTGTGTCTTTTCTGCGATTTGAGCCAATTCTTTGACGGTCAGTTCTTTACTACCATCTTCCATGGCGATAACTTCTCGCTCAGTTTGACCAATTTTTGTGGCAAAGTCTTTTACTGAGAGGCCCATATCGTTGCGTAATTGCCAAACAGCACGGCCGAGTTGTTGATTGAGCTTGGCATCTTCTTTAATTCGGTATAACTATTTGTTGATGCTTATCTATTTCAAATAGTATCTTTATCAATATCAAGCACGTTGTTGGATGATAACAGTAAAGCTAATACTATGTGGTTTATATGATTATTGAGAAAACGTTTGGATAACAACATTCATAAAACTACATTAGATTGACATGACTGCTTTTCCCGCAATCCAGATTTGTTGAATGTCTAAGGTAGCCTGAATATCTTCAAGTGGATCATTCTTCAATAAAACAAGATCAGCTCGCTTGCCACTAGCTATAGTCCCACGATCAGTCGCAAAGTAATCAGCTGGCGTCTTAGTTGCTGCTAACAAAGCTTCAGTGTTAGTTAAGCCAGCTTGTGTCAGCAATTGTAATTCATGATGAAGGCTGGCACCATGTGCTAGTCCACCTAAGTTAGGTGCTGGTTGCGATACATCAGTTCCTGCCAGAATAGCAACGCCACGGTTATGCAATTCTTTTACATTAAGCAGTGATGCTTGAAAGTCCATATTGGTAGCTGTACCGAAAGTTCTCGCTAGGTTTTCTTGCCATTCAGGTGCCAGTTTTGACATGACACGTTGATCTTTAAGCAAATTGGTTGGTAAATTTCCCGTCAATGAAGCATTTAAACTTAAACATGGTGTGACAAAAACGTGGTTTTGCGCAATTGCATCCAAAATTGCTGCGTCTTTTCATCACGTTCTAAAAACAAGTGTGCTAAGCCATCGACACCCAATTCGACTGCTTCCAGGGCAAAATCTTGTGACAAAGCATGGGCAATAACTAACTTGTTTTGACGGTGTCCTTCATCGACAGCAGCTTGTAAAACTTCACGCGGTAAAACTGGTAAAGGCGCTGCATTTTCATAACGACCATCATCAAGCATGATTTTAACATAATTAGCACCATTTTTAATCTGTGCATCGACAAAATGCCGGGCATCTTCTGGCGTTTCAATGTTGCCATTTTTCCCCTGAGCTTTTTTATGAGCTTCGATAAAGGCATTACGTTCTGATTCAGTCATTGCAGCCATCTCTTTTAGAACGCTGGCTGGGATACCAGCACCTTTTTGTAATTCACTAGGATGACCACCTTTGGCTGTGACCCCCATTCCGGCGGAACGAACATCTGCCATCAGTTGATCTGCATCTGTATGTTTACGCGAATTAGCTCGTCCCATCATTTCTAATTCAGTGGTAACACCAAATTTCAGTGAAGTAGCTAATCCATCTTGACTAGTATGGGTATGTGCATCAATTAATCCTGGAATCAGATAACCATATTGACCATCAACAATATCATCGTAATGATCATCTTGGCGATTAGTTACAGCAATTTTCTTGTCATCAATAACGAGATCCGTCAAGGCTGTATTTTGGCCGTCCTTAAATAAGTGAATATTTTTAATTAATGTTTTTTTCATGATAATACCAACTTTCTACATTTTGATTTTGTAGTTAATTGTTCTTAATAACGACTTAAAATTATTATTTTTTAGAAGGTAAGCACCCAAATATGGTAAAAACAAGGGCACCTACTACAGGAATGAAGTCCAATCCAATCAGCCAATGAGACAGCTTAAGATCGTTTAATCGTCTAATCTTAGCCCCTAAGAGTCCACACCAGGCGATCATAAAAATCACGCGACCGGTCAGCCTTAACGTAGGTAATTGTATGGCAAAGATAGCTGACCAACTATAACCAGCCTGTAACGCTAATAGGATTAAAAATATTAAGGCCAATCCATAATTAGCCGAGACAAGTTGCCAAAATTTCGCGCGATTCAGTCGTCCTTTAAATCCTAATTTTTTTATTTTTAATGTAAGTTGCATTTTTACACCTCTTTCAATAAGTGCTGGTTTTGTGAATAATAAGAATGCTAACTCTTAGATATCTAATTGTCAACTGTCGTATATAAAAAAAGAGGCCTATGAAGGCCTCTTTTTGAGTTTAATCAGTAAATTTTATTTTTTTTAGTAATGTGAGCAACTTGCTAACTTCTAAATCATCCATATTCTCTACGAGCTTCTCTTCAATAGTTTTAAAAATGTCATCCACTTCAGTGATAACTTGTTTACCTTTTTCCGTAATATATAACACCTTTGCTCGGTCATTAGTAGGTGATCGTTTTCTTTCAATATAACCATCACGTTCTAGATTTTTCAACATGTTAGAAATGCTAGCACCGCGGCGTTTAAATGCATCAGCAACATCGCGTTGAATTGCGCCAGGATGTTTATCGATATACCCAATTGTCCGCGCTTGTTGACTGGTGAGATTAGCTTGCTTCACGTGTTCAGTAAAATAACGTTGTTCGTCAATTAAAATTTCTCGTAAAAGCCTATTTAATTCTTTGGCCATATTTTCTGACATATTATTACCTCATTATCTTTCTAGTTGAGTTATTCAGTATCAATAGACTGTAAATAAACTAATTGATCGGTTGAAATCTATTCATACAACTTTTTCCCATTGTAGCTGAATAATGCTTACTGCTGATTTGATTTTGAACAAATGTATACGCCTACTGTATGCATTATGACATTCATTCCTTTCAAGACATATCTATTTTATAGATTACTATATTGTTAGCTGCCTATCAATATCGCCATCTAATTATATGTTTTAGAAACAAAAACAACGTCTAGACCATGTTGATTTAATATCGCGCGTTGTAAAATCAACTTAGCCACTTTGAAAAAATGACAAAATAAAAACACCAAGACGGAAATTTTCGGTATCATTGGAGTTCCTAGACAAACAATGAAAGAGGTTTTCGTCTTGATGTAAGAACACTTACCACACCACATATTAAAGATCACCATTTAACTGAGATGGAACGCGGAAAAATTGATGTGCTCCATCATTTGGGACTTTCGAATCGCAAAATTGCCGCTGAAATTGGTGTGTGTCCGCAAACTATTAACAATGAGCTCAAGCGCGGCTCTGTGTCCCAAGTTAAGAAGGCTAATGGAAAGCGTAAATTCACTACTAAGTACTTTCCGGAAGCCGCTCAAGCCCGGTATGAAGCTTGTCGTAAGTCTTGTCACCGTCCTTCTAGTTTTGACGCATTATAGTTTGTTTTATATTCTGATTGTTGGTCAGATTGGATGAATTAAGATGGATTTCAAGCTCAAGTTGACTAGCTTGAAAGTGATACTTGAAAAAAATGTAGAGCGCATCGTCAGAAGAAAAGTAAGGCTGCCGATAAAAAACACCCACCAAAGCCAACGCTTCGGTAGGTGTCCGTACGCCACGACAGAGGTGGTCGTGGCCAGTTAGTTCAGTTACTTAATCAAGGTTAAATGTGTAGTTGCTAGGGAACAGCGGTTGCCGGTAGGCCCGGTAAACGTAGCCCTTATCTGGAATATTATCGACGTGGAGGTTGAAAACGGGCTGGTCGCCGGCCACTTCGATAATGTTGCTACCGGTTCCGTTCTTGGCGTTGAGGTAGCCGAAATCAACTAGGTGATTGCCATTGTCGAGACGCTGACTATTCCCGATTCGGTCGGTGAAGTTGGCCTTGCCCAGGGACTTCCCGTAAGCCCAATTTTGCTTAATCGTCATATGTTTTTCGTTCAGCGTGTATTGGACGGCCTGGGAATATTTGCCACTGGTCTGCTTATCCCCGTTGGTTACGGCATAGTTGTTGTCGTAGAGCAGAAGGTCCTTGGTATTGGCGTTACCATCGTGATCGGCCAAGAGGTAAGCGGCATGTTGACCACCGGTAATCGTCGTGCCCTTAGCGACCTTCAGGACGAATGGCCGGTAAGCTTTAGGCCAGTCCTTGGCCTTTTTCCCGGAGAAGAGCCACTTGATGTTCCCGGTCTTGTAATCCATCTTCATCACCAGATCTTGGTGCCGGCTGGAAATGACCAGGCTCTTGTCCGACTTGTCGTAGTACAGGGCGTTGTTATGCAGCCAGTCGACTTTGCCATCGCTCCGCGTGGAGGAATCATACTTCTTCCACATGTTCTTAGGTAAAATACGCTTCATATCGAGCACCTTCACGACCTTCCCCGTCTTATGGGAAAGCTCAACGATGGTGTCTTCTACGTATTTACTCCCATCGGACACGGTCGCCAGCAGGTTGTGGTTCGGCAATTCAATCACATCGTGGTGAATAACCGTAGTTTCCTGTTTGTTCTCGGACTTGGCCGTGGCCTTGATGTTCTCGGTACTCTTGGTCTTATTGCTAATGTGATATTGTTTATAAACGCGGCCCAGGTAGTCGGTCTCAATCAGATCGTTGTAGACCATGTGGGAATTATCCTTCTTGTTCATCAGAATAATGTGACCATTGCTGAGTTGCTTGTAGATGTGTTGCGCGTAATTATCGGAGTACCACCGAACGGCCCCGTCGGCATCGACCGCGAATGGCCGTTGCGTGGAGCGAATCAAGAAGGTCATCTGATTATTACCCAACTTCATCTTGGATTTATCATTTTTAGTGACACTTAATTTCAGATGGGCGAGGTTCTTGGCTAACGCCTTGGTCTGAATGTTAAGTGTTTTCGTGATGACCTTGCCGGCTTTCGTGGTCAAATGAACCTTGACCGTATTGTTGTCGTCGGCGTACAGGCCCACGATTGGCAAGCTGTGTTTGGTCGAATAACCAGCGATGGTGTTCGTGACCGACGTCTTATCGGTCTTGCCGACCACTGTGTAACTCACTTTGACGGCATCGTCCGTCTGGAACAGCGCAATCGCCGAAAGGGGCGAGGTGCCGTATGGGTTAAGCTGAACGTACATATTGTCCGCGGTATATTTGCCGGAATTCAGTTTAGCCTTGAGACTGGACGTGGTGGCGGCCTGTTGATCCTTTAATGTTGAGACCAGGTCACTACCGATGTTGTTCTTAATCTTGGCGGTTGAAAGGATCGCCGAATCCTTCACCCGTTGCGGTTGCTTAGGCGGATCAGCCTTAGTAGACTGGGCACAGCCAGTTAATGCGAGGACGACGAAGGCTGCCCCAATCAGCCAACCAAAGCGTCTATGTTTTATCAAAATGACACCACTTTCTCTAAGTATTGATACGATGAAATAGGCGTTGTTTGCGCTATCAATCGTACCTGTTTATTAATTATAGGAGGCGTTTTCAATGGAAGTATTAGAGAATTGTGAAGATACTATGAATTTTAAGGCTTTTTAAAGGCTGGGGTGAATCACGCCGTTCGGGGCAACTATGGTACAATGAAACAATCATGGGTAGACACGATTAGAGGAGGAGTTTGACATGGATTCACAAGATCGGATTAATTTTAAATTGGGGGCTAAACGCCAGATTCTGGACCACCTAAGCTTTTTCATTCTGCTGTCCATTCTGTGGATTGCCCTGAATTGGATTGGCGGCATGGTCTACGAACGGAGTATGAACGTCTTTACGGAAACGGTGAACAACGGCGGCTTGGGCCTTAAGACCAACGTCTTTTCGTTCGGCTGGTTGCTGATAATTGCCGGCCAAATGCTCCGGGCGGGGACCCGGCTGACGATGATCGACATTGACCGGGGCAGTGCCGAGTTAGACAATCCCATTCAACGGAGTTTCAAGTTGTTCGATAACGGCCGTTACTTCCTGGGCTGGCTGTTCATCGGCATCTTGATTAGTGTCTTCACGGTCCTGTGGAGTTTACTGCTGGTGGTGCCGGGAATCATCAAGGCTTATTCGTATTCCCAGGCCTTCTTCCTGTACCGGGATGCGGTCGATCGAGGCGAACAACTCTCGCCGCTTCAAGCCATCACCAAGTCGCGGGAAATGATGAACGGCTATAAGAGCTTTCTCTTCATCATGGACCTGAGTTATATTGGCTGGTTCTTCCTGTCCTTCATCACGTTTGGCCTGGCCAGCTTATTCGTTCAACCGTACTACGACATGGCCCGGGCCAAGTTCTTCAACCAACTGGTCGTGCGCCACGACCAACCGCGAGCGACTGACACGTCACAAATGTAAGTTAGCTAGCCGCCTTGCCGTTCGCCAAGTTCGGAACTATTGGCTAAAGATTGAGAGTAGAATAAACGCGCTGATTCCCGTGACAGCAGTTCTGTCCACTAAATTGGTGAAGCCAGGAGCCTACGCCTGCCAGGGGTTCCGCCTGCTATGGGGGACACCTTCAGCCTGGGAAGCGGGCTTCCGGTTCGCTTGGAAGCCTTGCCCAACCCGCAAGTCTCCCAAGTCGCCCCACGCTGTAAGCTGAGAAAAAACCTCAGCTAACACCGTCGACACAGCTGGCTCCACCCCTGGCGATCTCCGGCAAGATAGTGCTTGCCAGCAACAGCGGGGTTAGTCGACAAATTAATCGCTACCTAGTGCTAAGCCGCTGGTTATTGGCCAGCACTCTCGCAGCCGTGAGTGAGCCAAATAGGGGTTCAGCCGTGGGAGTTCCCTTAGCGGCACGGGTCATACCGCTTAGGAAACTGGCGTCTTTGAGACGTGGGCTGTCGGCTCAAAGCGAGGCCGAGACCGCTTCTCAGGCTCGGTCCGGTCCGCCCACCGCGATCCAACCCCTATTTGGCGAACGGTAAGGCGGCCGTTTTCCACTACGAAATTGTAAAAGACTAATATTAACGCGATGAGTTGCACGATGGTACTAGTTTTAGCCGAGCGCTGAGCCACCGGCGATGGTAGCGGGGACTTCTGCGGATAATTAAATAGAATTAAAGTGTAAGACTAGTGGAGCTCAGGCTTGGCTAGTCTTTTTTTCCACCTAAGAAGGGTGACCGGTGACAGAGATGATTGCCGCGGTTGGGCGAGAGGAAAGTCTGAATGTGGCTTTGGTAATCCTGTTTAGCGGTTTTTAACGGTGTCGTTGGGGGCAGTCGGAGATGGCTAATGTGCTGGTTAAAAATAAATAAATTTGCCCACTGGGGGTTGCCTTTCCAACTGTACTAGGTATAATAGTACACACAGAACACGGAGCCAAACCAAGGGGTGAAGAACATGCAAGTTAGCGATCAATCCGGCCTGCCTTACTACGAGCAGCTGGTTCTACGCGTTAAACAACAGATCGTTCAGGGTATCTTGCGGCCGGGCGACCGGTTGCCGTCGGTTAGAGAAATGGCCCGGCAGGAACAACTTAATCCGAACACGGTCAGCAAGGCCTACAAGCAGTTGGAAGCCCAGCAAGTCATTACCACGGTCCACGGGAAGGGCACTTACGTCCGTGAGACAACGCCACCAGCCGGCGATTCGGCTCAGGTGATTGCCTCGAAAAAGCAGCTTCTCACGTTATTGACGGAGATTCGGTACCTCGGCGTACCATTGGACGAAGTGGTCGATTGGATCAGAGCGGCATATGAGGGGGTAGAGAAATGACACTACAGGTAACGGGTTTAAGCAAACAAATTAACGACCGGCAAATCATTCAGGACATTAATTTTGAATGGGCGCCCGGAGAAATCATCGGCTTGGTCGGTCGAAATGGGGTGGGTAAGACCACGCTATTTCGGACGATGATGAACCATTATATTGCCGAGGCGGGTCAGGTCTCGATCGACGGTGAGGCGATTCAACAGGTACCGCAACGGCAGCAGCAACTATTCTTCATTGATACGCAATACAACTTTCTCAGCACCTATCGGCTGTGGGAACTCCCCCGCTTCTTTGGGGCGGTGTATTCCCGATTCGACGAGCAACGGTACACGGCGTTGCTTCAGCAGTTCAAGCTGGACGCGAACAGCCAGTATCGCCGTTTGTCAAAGGGGATGCGGGCCCTGGTCAACCTCATCTTGGCGCTGACGTCGAATGCAACCTACATCATCTTGGATGAACCCTTCGATGGGCTGGACGTGATTGTGCGAGAAAACATTGCCACGATGGTGATTGACGAGGTAGCCGACCAGCAGAAGGGCTTCCTGATCTCCTCGCACGACTTGAATGAACTCGATGGCTTAAGCGACCGGGTACTCCTATTAAAGGACAGTCGGTTGGCCCACGATTACAATCTGGAAGACATTCGGGCCCGGGCCAAGAAGATTCAGTTGGTCTTAAATGACAAGGTGATTCCGGACGTGATTAAGCAACAGAGTCAGCTCATTCGCGTCTCCGGACGGGTCCTCGTGGTCGTGATTTCCGACTACACGCCGGCCGTCGATCAGAAATTAAAGGCGCTCCATCCCGTCTTATTCGAAGAGTTGCCGCTGACGCTTGAGGACCTCTTCCGGGCCAACCTCGCGCACGATACCGGCTACCAGATGATTAAGTAGGGAGGAGAATAGCGAATGTTTAGACAAAAGATTGATCAATTAATGTGGCAACGTCACCGGCGGATTCTATTTGCTATCGCTTTACTGACGCTGCTGGGCATGCTGATTGGCTCGTTTGTGGCCCTCCACACTGTGGTGGCGGATCATGGGACGCATCAGATGGTTAACGTTGGTCTCATCAAACAGTGGCGGCCCTACAATGGGACTTACTTCTCGGCATATTCGATGTGGTTGTTGCTAGCGGCCTGGCTGAGTGGACTCGTGGTCATGCACCTGGATTTACGCGATCATTTCAACCAATTCCTGTTTAGCAGCGGGTACAGCCGCAAGCGGATTTACTGGTCCAAACTCAAGGTCACCTGGAGTGTCCTGTTACTACTCAACGTGGTGGCCACGGCCGTAGATTATCTCATCTTTTGGTGGGGGACGCCGCACGGTTACACGTGGACCATTGCCTGGCCGGGGGTTCTGACCTCATGGCTGGTCGGCGCCATCATGTCGCTGGGATTATTTGCCATCACCTGGTTTGCGTCAATCATCGTGGGACAATCGGGGCCATTGGTGATCACGGTCGCAGGTTTTACAATTTCTTTAGCAGGTTTTTCCGGAATTGGTGATACTATCTTAACTAGAGGGCTGTTCAAATTGACTGGCGATCAGGCGATGTGGGTTGGCTTAATTGTCTGGCTCATCGCCGCCTTGGTCTTATTCGTCTGGGGAGCGGCTCTGTATCAACACCTTTCACTGGAACACAACGGTGAGTACTTATTGTTCCCGCGGTTGCGGGTTCCGGTATACATCGTCTTCGTCCTCTACATGACCCTGATATTCAGCTGGTCAGCGGTTGATGGCGTCTCAGCAATCGTTGCCTTCGTGCTGTCGGCACTATTTGGCTACGCCTGGCTGTGGCGGCCGCGATTGGGCGAACAGTGGCACCAGTGGCGTGAACGTAAACAAGGCTAGAGAGTAGGATTCAAATTGATTTAAGCGGTGACTAGCGGCTTGGGGAAGTGCGCGGCACCAAGGGGAGCGGCAAGCCATTGGGGAATGGGTTGTCGATCAAAAACGGACAGTCTCAGCAGTAAGTGCTGGGGCTGTCCGTTTTTGATCGACTGTGAGTATTAGGATCGCAGAATCTTCTCTAGTGGCTTGCCTTTGGCCAATTCATCGATTAATTTGTCGAGATAACGTAGGCGTTGCATCGTGGGATCGGCGACATCCTCAACCCGCACACCGCAGACGACACCCGTAATTTGGTTGGCCTTAGCATTGAAGTCAGGGGCGGCGGTCATAAAGGTGGCGCAGTCAACTTGCTGATCCAATTGATGATGGAGTGCATCGTGATCGTAACCAGTTAGCCAAGTGATAATGGTTTCGACTTCGGCCTCGGTGCGGCCTTTCCGCTCAGCCTTTTGGACGTAAAGTGGGTAAATCTTGGCGAAGCTCATCTTGAAGACACGTGGGGTGGACATGGTCAGGACTCCTTTCAAACGGTGCGGACGTACCAATCATAAATCCGCTGGGCCTGCTTGGCTTGAAGATAGCGAAGCTCGATACTTTGATTCTTATTGCCGTGGCGGACGTTAACGACGAGGTGCATTAACTGCTTGCGCCGCATCCAGACCGAACGTTCCAGCCGCATGGATTGAATCATGTCGGCGGGCACGTAGTAGGTTTCCTTGGTCCACACGTGGCCGGTTTGGAGCGCTAGCATGGTGGGGGTCAGTAGCTGGCCGCCCGTTTGCCGGGCCGCAAACAGGCCTTGGAAGTAGGCCAGAATGAGAACCAATGCGAATAGCCACCACCAGTGGGGCCACAGCCACGTGGCAATGGCCACCGGGATAATGGCGACCAACAGGGCGTTGCGCACCAGATACCACTTGTGCCGGTCGGCCACGTTGAGGGCGCCGAGGTCCGGCATGTGGTTGGGCAACCAGCCGAGAAAGTTCGGGGCAACGTCGTAGAGCTGGGCTTGCGGAACCGCGGGAAGGATGACCAGATCGTCGTCATCGTCGTCCGAGGCGGCCTTGGAGGCCAGCAACACCTGAACCGTTTGAATGTGCAGCCACTGGCGGAAGATATTTTGCTTAATCCGGATGGCCTGAATCCGTCTGAGCGGCGCCGTAATCGTGTTGCGCTGGAAGAAACCCTTGGCCGTCTTAAGCTGGTCGCCCTGTAGTGTCACGTCAAAGTGGTAGTAGCGCAGGTAGGTCCATAGAAAGGCGCCAACCCAGGCAATTAGGACCACGACGAGCGCCCCGATGACGAGGATAATTAGGGCCAAGTGGGTGGCGTCGTTGATTAGCGTGTCGGTCCAACTGCGGGGGATCTTGTTGTAGAGGGCCAGGAGGATCAACAGTAAGGGGATGAACCCGGTAGACGTGACGGCAAACTTGAAGAGCGTTCGGTTGTTGATGCGGTAGTGCGCGGTGGCCTGACCGGTTGAGGCTGGTTCCTCAGTAGCAAAGGTATTGGTCGTTTCCTCACCCACCGCGGGAGCCACTTCGGTCGGCGCCGGCGCACCTTGCCGATAACGATCGATCTCACCGGCTAGTGAGGTGGGGACCGCGGCGAGACGGGCCTCGGGCTTGTTATCGTCGTGACTCGCCGTTTCAATGGTCACCTCTTCTAGCTTAAACGGGGCCAGGAAGAACCACTGCTTACGCTGGACCGTTTGAATCCGCGCGTAGGGGATGTGTTCGTGGTGCCGCACGAGGACCCCGGAGTTGATTTCCACGGCTTCGGGCGTCACGCGATAGCTCAGCGTGACCCAACGGACGATGGGCCAGACGAGAATGGCCCCGATGACCAGGACCCAGCCGAGGATGAACCAGACGGGCTGATTGTAGAGTGAAATCAGTAAAATTAACAGGTACCAGTAATCCTTGATGGCATGAGCCATGTGGAGAAATAGGCCCAGTGGATGGGTGCGTTTAGGCTTGGTCATGGCGGGCCTCCCGCGCGAGCTGCATGATTTGGTCGCGCAATGCTTCGGCCTCGTTTAGCTCCAAGCCCTCGATGCCGTGATTGGTGGACGCCGTGGCGACCGAAACCTTGGTGAGCTTCTGGCCTTGCAACAGGGGCCCGGCGTTTAGGGTCACGTTTTGCACCCGTGCGATGGGGATGGCGACCCGCTTTTTAAAGATCATGCCGGATTGCATTTCGACCGCCGTTTCTGAAATCTGATAGCGGGTAAAGCGGTAACGGTAGGGAACGAGAGCGACTTCGACGATGAATTCGATAATCGTCAATGCGCCGAAGACGACGACCAGCCAGAACGGCCAATCCCAGTAGCTGTAAGCCAGCCAGATGAGGCCGGTGACGGCTCCAAAGACAACGAGACTCCCCAGGGCACTGATCCGCCAGATCAGCTTAATCCGCTGGGGTAAATGGTGATTTTCGGTTGACATCAAGTCAAAAAACTCCTCTCCTGATGAATTAAGTGTAGCAAGTTGGCTAAAGCCTGACAACCGATGGGAAAAATAAGTTTGTTTAGAAAGTTTTTATCGCCGTCGTGACGGGCGGTTTACCGTTTGACTAGCAAGCTGGGAGAAGTTTTTAGGTTTGACGGATGTCCCGGCTGCCCGTATAATACTTACAACAACCAAATAAGTCCTTTTAATTTAGTCCCGTGAGGCTAATAAAGGTACGGTAGAAGTCAGTCGTGCGTCTAGGCACGGGTGAACCTAGCGGCCGGAATTCCTGCGGGATTCGGCCGCTTTTTTCATGCCGAGAGGGTTGAAATCGAATCGATGGAGGAATTTTGTTATGTCACAGATTTACGTTGCGAGTCCGTTCTTTAGTCCCGAGCAGGTTGACCGGGTAAAACGGGTGGAGGCCGCCTTAGAGGCCAACCCAACGGTCAAGGATTTCTACTCACCACGGCTCCATCAAGATGCGGCCAACGAACAATTCACGAAGCCGTGGGCCACGGAAATCTTCCACCGCGATATGGATCAGATTGCGGCTGCCGATGTGATTGTCACGGTGATTGACTTTGAGGCCAAGAACCTGGATTCCGGGACGGCCTACGAGTTGGGCGTGGCCACGATGAGTAACAAGCCCATCATCGCCCTGCAGGAAAAGGATGAGGCCGTTAACCTGATGATAACGGAGAGCATGCACTGGTACACCAAGAACGTTGACGACCTCAAGTCCTACGACTTCAAGGCGTTGCCGGCCGGTGAATTTGTCGGCGAGATTCTGTAGATTTTTTAAGCGAGATAACTGGCGGTTGGGCTTCAGGCTGGCCGCCGTGGCAGGGACGCTAGCGCCTCTGTCTTACATAGGCCGCGATACTGGGCAGGTGTCGCGACCAGAAGCAATTGAATAAGAGAGAGCAGTCAAGACGGTTCAGATCATCCAACAAGGGAAAGGTGAGAACGTATGGCACAAGAGATTAAAGCAACCGCAACAAAGACGTCCAAATCATTCGGTAGAGTGGAGTCGATTCCCCGAGAGAATCGGCACATGTCAAATTGGGACCTGTTTGCCACGTGGATCGGCGCAAACGCCAACAACGGTACTTGGTATATCGGTGGGGTGATTGCCGCCTGTGGCTTCCTGACCGCATCGACCACCTTAGTCGTGGTAGGGCTGATCTCTTACGCCTTGCTCGCGGTGGCGAGTTACATGGGTTACCGCACGGGCCTTCCCGCCATGGCGCTGACCCGCGCGTCGTTTGGCCTGCGGGGGAGCTTCATTCCCTCGGTGATTAATGTGATTCAGTTCATCGGTTGGGCGGCCGTCAACACCTTCATTGCGGCCACGTCGATTAGCTACATCTTTGGCGAATTGTTCGGTTGGCCCCTTTACGGCAAGCCCGGTGGCGCCTTCGGCTTGATTGTCGGCATTGTGATTATGAGTGTCCTGCATTTATTGAGTATTTCGCTGGGCGAACGGTCCGTGCGGTTGATTGAACGGATTGGGATTATCCTGGTCGTGGTCTTCGTGCTGTGGGAATCCGTGGTCGTCTTCCGGACGGTATCCTTTAGCGACATCGTCGGCTGGCAACCGCCGCACAACTTGCGGATGTCCTCGGGGGTCGCTGCCGACACGCTGGCCGCCTTCAACCTGGCTTGGGTGACGGCCGCTTCGGACTTCAGTCGCTTCACGAATAAGAAGTCCGCGGCCACAAAAGCCAGTTTTCTGGGGGCTAACTTCGGGTTGTTCTGGTTCGCTTTCATCGGGTTATTTGCCACGATTGGGACGGCGGTCTCGCTGAACCATTTCGACCCGAACAACTCCGACCCGAGTACCGTCGCTGCTAAATTAGGGCTGGGTATCATCGCGCTACTGGTCATCGTGCTGACCAGTACCACGGCCAATGCGGTTAACTTGATGTCGGCCGGCTCGGCGCTGACCAACATGACGCATCGCTTGTCGCTCAACGTCAGTCTGTGGATTGTGACGCTGGCAGCCACAGCGGTGACGTTTATCCCGGTTTATCTGGCAAGCTTCCTGGACGTCTTCGAAACCTTCCTGGATGGTATCGGCATGTTCCTGGGGCCGGAGATTGCCATCTTCCTGGTGGACTACTTCTTCCTGAAGGGCAAGCAGTACCGGCTGAGTGAATTCACCAAGGTTCACGGCGCCTACTGGTATGCGCACGGCATCAACTGGATTGCGGTCGCCAGCTGGGGCCTGGGCGTGGTTGCTTACTGGGGCTTGAAGCAGGTGCCGGTGATTGCGACGACGGTGGGAGCGACCTTCTTCGCCATGGCCATTACGGCGGTAATCTATCTGGTGGGGATGCGCTTCACGCGGCCCCAACCGGTCAAGGCGTAGTGTGAAAAATGAAGTTCAACGCTAGAACCACTTAATATGGAAGGAACTGACACGGTAATGCATTGCACCCGCAATGGAATTGCCGTGTTTTTTTGCCTCGGGGGTCGCCATGCCGTTCGCCGTTGCCAGTTGCCTGCGGCTGCCAGAAATTCCGCCTGCTGTGGGGACCGCCTGCAGCCAAAGGACGGGCTTCCGGCTCGCTTGGAAGCTACGCCAAGCCCGCGCGTCTCCCAAGTCGTCCCACCCAGTAACCTGGCCCAGAACGCCAGCTAACTGGGTCGTTACGGCTGGCTCCATTCCTGGCCTCCTCCGGCAGTTTGGCAAACGACGACCTGTGCGGACGGCAAGCAACAGTTACTGATGGCTAACCACTACCGGAGCCGTGAGTGAAGCGAAATATGAGCTCAGTCATGGGATTTTCTAAGTGGGCTACTTAGAAAATGGCGTCTTGGAAACGCCGGTCTTGGTCGGTTCCAAGTGAGAGCCGAGACCGATTCTCAGGCTCGGTCCTGCCCATCGCGTTCCAGCTCATATTTCGCGAACGGTAAGGCGGCCAGCATTACCAGCATCGCGATCCTTAAAGAAATGGTTGCGCCACGACACTTAACAATGCGGGGCGTTTGGCTTAAGTCCGGATGACCACTACCGTATGCTCGAGGAAAGCTAGTTAAGCCGACACCAGCGACGTGGCAAATTTGCCGAGCCGGCAAGCACAGACTCCAGTGGTGAACGTGTTAAAATGAAAGTGGAAATTAGTATAGGAGGGTGATCGGAATGATGCAAAAAATGCCAATTTTACCATTAGTGGACCGGTTAACGGCGGGGAAAAGTGTGACCCTGACCACAAGCGATGGGCAGAACGTGCTGATTCAACCGGAAGTCGCAGCGGGCAAATTGACCGGTAACTACGTCAGCAGTGCGCTACCCGGGATTCGCTACGACGATCCCCGGATTATTCTGAAGGAAACCCTGACGGAATTCGATGCGAAGAACGTCACCATCTCGAGCATTGACTAGCGAACCGGGCGCGCGATCCCCGGTGAAAATAATGGTGGAAGGCCTCCCCTGATGAACCAGCATGAGGGGGCTTTCGTTTATGCCAGGCGAATGAGAAGTGAGAGAATTGAAGATTGACTTTGCGATGTTAACGGACCGCGATATATTGAAGATTCGATTGTTGACCTTTATTAATGACGAGCGCCGCCATTTTAGTCTGACGGCGTTTGCCGAGATGACGGAAGTCAGTTATTCGCGGGCGTATCACGTGCTGTTGAATTTACGGACGGATCTGTTGGCACTGGACCCGCAAACCATTCTGACCAAGGACGACCTGGCGACGCGAGTGACCATGGATGACTACCGCCACTGGTTGTATCGCCAGAGCATTCCGTACCGGGCCATGGTAGTGACGCTGGATCAACGCAAGTCGCAATCCAGCAGTGACTTTTGCGCTGACCTGGGGATTAGTACCTCGACTTTTAACCGGCGCATGAAGGCCATGAAACAACAGCTAGCCCAGTATAATTTACAGTTGACCGCAAATCCCCTGCGGCTCGAGGGCAATGAGGTGTTGATTCAACTCCTCTATTTCATGTTGTTTAGCACGACCTTGACTGCCGTGGCGGACTTACCGCCATTATCCGCGACGATGCGGGCGTTGCATGACAAAATCATGCGGGTCTACGCGAACACCCGGGTCTATCAGGAGTCGGCTAGCCTGACCCAGCGTAAGGATTTGCTGGTGACCTTGGCGTTGCTACGATTGGATCAGGGCTACCGATACGGGCAGTTGCGGTTCCCATTGGCCCATCTGACGGACCTGCGCGGCTTAGCCGGGGCCTTTCAGGATCGGCTCGGTGATACGCCGCAGCAGGCGCTGACGGAGTTGGCCACGTTGGACTACTTGCTTACCAGCTCGCCGTATTTCGTCCGGGCCTTACAACCTCAGGCGATGCAGCGCCTATATCTGGGACTGAAGCAACGCTTGGGCAACTACGAACTGGCGCCCGGGGTTCGTGAGCTCCAAGACTATGCCACGGGGCGAGATTGGTTCGCCAACTGGCTGTTCGCCTTGTGTCAGTTCATGTTGCTCTTCCGAGTGGACCCCTTGTTACGACCGGAAATTACGGCGCTTTACCAGCCCACCGCGTCCTCGATAGCGGCGGCAACGGCCTTGGCGAAGAGCATGGGACGGCTGTATCCCGGTCAGGTGGCCGCTACGGATATTCGGTTGGTACAGAAGCATTTGAGTAAATACACCAATGGATTGACGCTGACGGAGGCTAAAGTTGAAATTCTGGTGACCTACGACATGATTGGCGTGACCACGGACATCTTCAATCGCCTGCTGAGTGGGGTCGTGCACCTGAGCCTATTGACCGATCAAACGGTGATTGAACCTCAGAATCGCGCCAACTACCTCATCATTTACGGGGTGGACCCCCTGGCCGCGGGTTTTGCCGATCGACACCACATCGAAGCCTTTCACTGGGTCAAGGAGCTGGCTTACGGGGAGAACTTGGATCGATTAATTCGGGTGTTGCGGCATCACGAGCTGTCGTTGTTTGCTCTGGATTTCAATAACCGGAAGCATCCGTTGGGTGACGAATAAGATAAATGAAGTGGAGCGGTCGGATAGCTTTCCGGCCGCTTTTTGTGAGAAATAAGCGCATTTAGGGGTCAGAATAGGGTATATGGCGGACTAATTATGCGGCGGGATGGTTTCACGGTAGACAGTTCATGCTATAATGAAAACGGATACACATTCGTGGAAAGGAGAGTCGGTAGGAATGGTGGAGCATGAGCAATTGAAACAATTGACTAAGATTTATGGCTTGGTCACGCAGTGCTACAACCAGCCGCTCGCGGAACTCAGTTTAAACCTCCCGCAGTGTCAGTTGCTAACCTACGTGGCCAGTGAAGAATTGACGGTGGCCCAGGCCGCGAGGAAACTCGACTTTTCGGCGACCCGAACCTCCAATCTGGTGGTGGATCTGTGTAAACGCGGCTACTTGAGCCAGCGCGTCGCCACCAAGGACCGGCGCCGGCGGTATCTGACGCTAACGGTGCTGGGACAAAAGGAATTGAAGCTGATCCAAGCGAAGCTCCCAGTCACGCTAGAACGGACGCTGAAAAGCCTCCGCGGCGTCAGCAACCAGACGCCACTCGCGGCGGGAAAGGACTAGTTTATGTCTTGATCACTGGTCAATTCAGGGTTAAAAAGACGACCGAGAAGGGCTGAAAGATAGAAATCGACTAAAACTAGGGTCATCGCGCAACTCATGACGTTAAGTTTAGTTGTTTACAGTTTCGTAGTGGAGATTGGTCGCCTTACCGTTCGCCAAATTTGGGTTGGATCGCGGTGGGCGGACAGGCCGAGCCGCAATTCGGTCTCGACACCTCGCTTTGAGCCGACAGCCCACGTCTCAAAGACGCCAGTTCCCTAAGCGGCAGGAACCACCGCTAAGGGAACTCCCACGGCTGAACCCATATTTGCCTCACTCTCGGCTACGAAAGTGCTGGCCAGCAACCAGCGGCTTACCCCGACGTAGCAACTAATTTGTCGATAAACGTCGGTGTTACTGATAAACACCATTCTGCCGGAGATCGTCAGGGGTGGAGCCAGCTGTGGTGACGGTGTTAGCTGAGGTTCTTTCTCAGCTTACAGCGTGGGGCGACTTGGGAGACTTGCGGGCTTGGCAAGGCTTCCAAGCGAACCGGAAGCCCGCTTCCCAGGTTGAAGGTGGCCCCATAGCAGGCGGAACCCCTGGCAGGCGCAGGCTCCTGCTTCCATTAATTTTAGTGGACAGAACACTGCCGTTCCGCGAATCAGCGCGTTTATTCTACTTTCAATATTTAGGTGCTTAATGAAAAAAGCCTGATTCCTCAATAGCTGGGGAGTCAGGCTTCTTCGTGTTTAGCGGTTCTTCGCTTGTGATTTGAGGCGTTGTGGGGCGTGCCGGTGGGCCCAGAGGTCAGCGGACAGGCCACCCAAAACGGTGGTGGCCAAGCCGATGGCGCCCAAAGCCCCTAAACCGATAGCGGCTGGCGTGACTTGCCAGGTGACGGCTGCGGCGAGGACGGCAATCGTGAGGACCGCAATAAATAAGGGGGCAAGCAATTCGAGAAACATTTTCGTATGGGCCAAGGTGGTCACCACTTTCTGTAAAAATAAATATAAAAAATATTATGCTGCAAGCATCGTGAAAACACAAGGAAAACTTGCATTTTTAGGGTTATTTATTTAATGGGTAATATAAAATTAAAGTTAGGTACGGTTAAAAAGTTCTTTACAAAATGCGGTCTATCCGTATAATTGGATGAGAACTAAGAGAAAAGGGAGTTGGAAATTATGACAGACAACGTTTCAACGAAATCGGCGCGTTTAGCCGGTTACGCAAACGGACCGTCATTGGAAGAAGTAAACGGGACCGTCACGATCCCTAAAGGTAAGGGCTTTTTGAAAAACTTAATGGCCTTTTCAGGACCGGGAGCCTTGGTTGCCGTGGGGTATATGGATCCGGGGAACTGGGTCACGTCGATTGGTGGGGGTGCCAAGTACGGCTACCTGCTGATGTCCGTAATCTTAATGTCGAGTTTAATCGCGATGTTGCTGCAATACATGGCGGCTAAACTGGGCATTGTGACACAGATGGATTTGGCGCAAGCCACGCGGGCCCATACCAGTAAGCGGATTGGCGCCGTGCTATGGGTCGTTACCGAGTTAGCCATCATGGCGACCGATATCGCCGAGGTCATCGGGGGCGCCATTGCCCTGCAATTACTGTTCGGCGTGCCGTTGGTTCTCGGAGTGTCACTGACCGTTTTCGACGTCTTATTACTATTATTGTTAACGAAATTGGGCTTCCGGAAGATTGAAGCCATCGTGATCTGCCTGATTACGGTGATTCTGGTGGTCTTCGCTTACGAAGTGATTATTGCCCAACCCAACATGGGCGCGGCGATGGCTAACTTCATTCCCCGGACGGAGATTATGCATTCTGGCCAGTTGACGATGGCCTTGGGGATTGTGGGGGCAACCGTGATGCCGCATAACCTCTACTTACACTCGTCGATCTCGCAGACGCGGAAGTTCAACCGTGACGACCCGGCCGAAATGCGCCGGGCGGTGAAGTTCACCACGTGGGACTCCAACATTCAGTTATTCGGGGCTTTTATCATCAACTGCTTGCTACTACTCTTGGGGGCGGCCATGTTCTTTGGTAAGGGCACTGACCAACTGGGGACGTTCGGGAACCTGTACGCCGCTTTGCAAGATAACCAATTAGCCGGCGCGGTGGCGTCACCACTGCTGTCCACGCTGTTTGCAGTCGCGTTGTTGGCTTCGGGGCAGAACTCGACCATCACCGGAACGTTGACGGGCCAAGTCATTATGGAAGGCTTCATTAATTTAAAAATCCCGTTGTGGGTGCGGCGCCTGGTGACCCGGTTGATTTCCGTGGTACCGGTCATCGTCTGCACGTTGATCTATGGTGGCAATGAAGCCGCTCTGGATAATCTGTTGGTGAACTCGCAGGTCTTCCTGTCGATTGCGCTACCATTTTCCATGATTCCGCTGACGGTCTTTACGTCCTCGAAGAAGATCATGGGGGCAGAGTACGTCAATAAGCGTTGGATTACCGTTCTGGCGTGGACGTGCACGATTGTCCTAACCGTTTTGAACATTCAAATCGTGGTCGAGAGTCTCGGGAGTCTCTTTTAACCACTTGGTGTATTGACTTTTCCCCGGACTCCCGGTATCATCGACATCATAAGCGATGAATCAGTTCAGTAGTGGGGACGGCTCCGGTCAAGAGATCTGACGGTGCTGCGAGTCAGAACGACCGTGACCACGAATTACGCTGAGGAGCGGCCGACTAGTCGGCGGGTCATTCCGTTAAAGATGACGAGCGGTTGTCTAAATGGACAACAACTTGGGTGGTAACGCGGATTTCAATTCGTCCCTGATGGCCTAGTGCCATTGGGGGCTTTTTTATTGAGAGATTTATTATAGGAGGAACGGAAATGTCAATTATTGATGAGTTAAAATGGCGTGGCGCGATTAACCAACAGACTGACGAGGCCGGTTTGGGCGAATTAGTTAAGGATAAGGCCGTTGGATTGTACGTGGGAATCGATCCAACCGGGGATTCCATGCACATCGGACACTTGATTCCCTTTATGATCCTGAAACGCTTCCAGTTAGCTGGTCACCGGCCATACATTATTATTGGGGGTGCCACCGGTTCGATCGGTGACCCTTCCGGTAAGAAGTCCGAACGGGTGCTGCAAACGATGGACCAAGTTCGTCATAACCAGGAATGCCTGACGAAGCAGATGGAACACCTCTTTGGTCAAGACGGGACCTTTAAGATCGTCAACAACTACGACTGGTTGTCCAAGATTTCCCTTCTGGACTTCCTGCGGGACTACGGGAAGTTATTCAACGTCAACAACATGTTGAATAAGGAAGTCGTGGCTTCACGGTTGGAGGTCGGGATTTCTTACACGGAATTCACCTACCAGATTCTGCAGTCCATTGACTTCTTACACTTGTTCCAAGCCGAAGATGTTCAACTCCAAATCGGGGGTGCCGATCAGTGGGGGAACATCACGGCCGGAATCGACTTGATCCATAAGCTCAAGGGTTCCGATGCCAAGGCTTACGGTTTAACGATTCCATTACTGTTGAAGGAAGACGGTACCAAGTTCGGGAAGTCCGAAGGCGGCAACGTTTGGTTGGATCCGGAAAAGACCTCACCATACGAGTTCTATCAATTCTGGATTAACACCAATGACAAGGATGTCATCAAGTTATTGAAGTACTTTACGTTCTTGGACCAAGACCAGATTAAGGAATTGGAAACGGCCGTGGCCACCCACCCAGAAAAGCGGGAAGCTCAGCGCCGGTTGGCCGAAGAAGTGACGGAATTTGTTCACGGTCACGATGCCGTGGTTGAAGCCGAACACATCACGAAGGCCTTGTTCTCCGGAGATGTTGCGGATTTGACGGCGAGTGAAATCGAACAAGGCTTCAAGAAGATGCCTTCCGTGACGGTTAGCGCCGACAAGAAGAATTTGGTCGAATGGCTGGTCGATGACACCAAGATTGAATCCTCACGGCGTCAGGCTCGTGAAGATTTAACGAATGGGGCCATTCGGATTAACGGCGAAAAGGTCACAGACACGCAGGCCGAAGTTGACCCAAGCAGTGCCTTCGATGGCAAGTTTGTCATCGTTCGGCGGGGAAAGAAGCGGTACTTCCTGGTTCGGATCGCCAAGTCATAATCGGATTTAGAGAGTGTAGCGGTGTTTTTGAACGCTACACTTTTTTCTTCGCCAAAATAAACCCGAACGGGGATGCCGTTAAAGTTAAGAAACACACGGCCGTCAGTTAACTATTCTTAAGCTTTCAATCATAAGTTATGCCTTTGAAAAAAATATTCGATTATTTTCAGTTTTTAGTTGACGCCAAGGGCTTTTACTTGGTATAGTTATATACGTTGTCAAGGCGAGTTGCCAACTAGACCAATTTAAATAATTGAAATTAGTTGTTGACGAGTTATTGATAACGTGATATTCTGAATAAGTTGTCGCGTTTTATATGGCAACCAACGAGAAACGTTGTTAAATCAAACTTCTTGTTGACATCACATCAGCAACATGATATGATAATTAAGCTGATTACGTTGGTAATCACTTAGGTAGACCTTTGAAAACTGAACATTGTTTCGACAAACCAAATATGTGTAGGGCGGTTTGATGTTTATATCAAACCCAAACAATATTTGCGAAGTCAATTCGCTTTTAAAAATGTAACAACAATCGATGAGCTATTCAAGCGCATCATCTATAAGATGAGAGTTTGATCCTGGCTCAGGACGAACGCTGGCGGCATGCCTAATACATGCAAGTCGAACGAGCTTCCGTTGATT